>CALCFD010000039.1 GCA_937900695.1 uncultured Eubacterium sp.
AAACCAGTGATTCCGAAAGGGACCGTGGGTTCGAATCCCACCCTCTCCGCCATTTATAATTTAATATCGGGGTGTAGCGCAGTTTGGTAGCGCAACTGGTTTGGGACCAGTGGGCCGCGGGTTCAAATCCTGCCACCCCGACCATTTTTATATATTGGGCCATTAGCTCAGTTGGTCAGAGCGTCCGGCTCATAACCGGCAGGTCCGGGGTTCAAGTCCCTGATGGCCCACCAACTTAATTAAATAAAGTATGCCCAGATAGCTCAGTAGGTAGAGCAGGGGACTGAAAATCCCCGTGTCCTTGGTTCGATTCCGAGTCTGGGCACCATAGACTTCTCTAATTGAGAAGTCTTTTTTTTAAGCAAGACAAATAAGAAAAATAATAATAAATGACTAGCCAGCAAAATTTGCGTGACTAGTCATTTTTTTTTATGCTTACTAAAGGCTATAGCCCTGAAATGTATTTCGTCTTTTTAATTCCTTTGTAATACCGTTTAAAATAGTTCTTTTCTTGAAGCTCCATGGTGGGGCAAGCAAAAGCTCTCTTGGTACATCACCAGTCATTCGATGAATAGTTATATTATTGGGGATAATTTCTAAAAGATCACAAATAAAATTCACATAGTCGTCTGTATCTTTGAAAAAAGAATAATCTGGATAATCATTTGCGAGTCTTGAACCCTTAACTATATTTAACATATGAAGTTTGATGCCAAATAAATTATTTTTACATACGTATTTAACGGATTCTTTCATCATTTCTCTTGTTTCACCAGGCAATCCTAAAATTAAATGTGTTACATACTTTATATTTAGTTTGTTTAAGTTAGCTACTGCCTTGTCATATTCTTCTAATGAATAACATCTATTGATAAAATCAGCTGTCTTTTCATGAATAGTTTGAAGGCCCATTTCAACCCACATAAAATGAGCTTTATTAATTTCATCAAGAAGCTCTAACACATCATCATTTAGACAGTCAGGTCTTGTGGCAATAACAATGCCAGAAATTTTAGGATTTTTTAGAGCTTCATAATACTTCTTTCTAAGCTCATCTACAGGAGCATAGGTATTTGTGTGACTTTGAAAATATGCCAAATATTTGTCTACATTGGGCCATTTCTTTGATAAAAGAGATATCTGTTTATCGATATCACTTGCAAGCTCGCCAGAACCTTCAGAAGAGCAAAAGATGCAACCACCTGTTCCTTTAGATCCATCTCTGTTAGGACAAGTAAAACCCCCGTCGATAGATAGTTTGACAACTTTAGTGCCAAATACATTTTTTAAGTAATTGTTAATAGTATATATTCTCTCCATGTAATTTCTCCCAATTGAATTAATATTTTATAAACATATTATACTACAAGTAATTTGTAAATCTAAAGAATTCTAAAGATTTTTTAAAAGTGTTGAATTGAAAATAGAAATATGCTTATATTAGTTTAAGTTATTTTTAAAATGCTTGAGGGAAAGAAAGATGAATTATATTATTTTAGAAAAGAGCTCTTCATTGAAAGCAAAGGCTAGAGATGATCTAAAAGGTAAGTGGTTACTTGCAATTGGCGCAATGGTTATAGCTAATATTTTTACAGTTGTTATTCCATCTGTCATACAAAGCCTAGTAGATATAAAAGCATACTATTTTGGCTTAGATAGCATTTTAATACACATTGTAAGTGGTCCTATAAATCTTGGTATAGCTCTTTATTTTTTAGAAACTAGGCGCGGAAAAAGACAATCGGTATTGACTGTATTTGAAGGCTTTAGGAAGTTTTTTAAAGTTTTAGGACTATATATATTATACTTAACCTATCACTTATCGGATGGGGATTATTGATAAGTGTTGTTATTTTATTTGTGATTAAGTTTACTTCACTTCCTATAACAGATGCATTTAAATTAGCAGATTATTTGTATATAAATGAATTGGCCACATTTATAGATACGGGAATGTCAGGTGTAACGTCGCTACAGTGGATTTCATTGTTATTAGGTGTGCTGCTCATATCACCTTTGGCAGCTTATGTACAAGCTGCTAATTGTATATTTTATGAAATTTTAGTTGGCAATGTAGAAGGTAAGGGAGTTATGTCAGATGTATACGATGCTATGAGCATTATCGAAAGAGAAGAATTTATAAAGAACATATAACTTAATAGTTAGCTAGGTATGAACTTAGAATTCATACCTAGCTTTTTTTAAGTATATTAAAGTAAATCTCCTATAAAAGATTTGTCATAATGAGAATATAATAATATGAAATATTGTGCATATATGATATAATAAAACAGTTAATAAATACACATTTTAAATGAGGAGTTGTATTTTATGACCAATATAAAAAAAGAAAACTTAAATGGAAGCGAAAGCTGTTTAAATATTGAAAAAGATAACTTTTGCGAAAGAAATATTAACATTATAGAAAAACAAAAGGATAAACCAAACTTGTTATTGCATAGCTGTTGTGGTCCTTGCAGCACCGCTGTTATTGAAAGACTTATTGACGATTATAACATTACGGTGTTTTTTTATAACCCCAATATTACAGATATAGAGGAATATAAAAAAAGAAGACAAGCGCAGATAAATGTTATTGATGCATTTAATAAAAGTACTAAGTATAGTGAAAGTGTAAAATACATGGAAGGCAAATACGATCCTGAAAGATATCTTAATATGGTGCAAGGCCATGAAAAAGATCCAGAAGGAGGTCAAAGATGTAGCATATGTTTTGATTTGAGATTAGAAGAAACTGCACTTATGGCCAATATGTATAAGTTTGATTTATTTACAACAACTTTAACTGTAAGTCCTCATAAAAATTATGATGTCATAAGCAAAATAGGAAAGCGTTTAAGTGCAAAATATAATGTTTTATATTTAGATGGTAATTTCAAAAAGAAAGATGGATTTAAAAGAAGCATAGAGTTATCAAAGAAAATGAATTTATATAGACAGAATTATTGTGGTTGTCAATTTTCTGTTTGGGAAAAATAGTTTAATTACAGGAAGAGAGGATAAAAAGAAATGTCAAAATTATTTATACCAAAGGATTATACTCCAGTTATTGATTACATGGAAAGTCAGAGAGCTATAAAAAAAATCAAAGATTTTTTCCAGCAAGAATTAGCGTATGGTTTAAGTCTTAGAAGAGTATCAGCTCCGCTATTTGTAACTCCAGAGAGTGGTTTAAATGATAATCTAAATGGTGTAGAAAGAACTGTAGATTTTACAGTTAAAGATATGCAAGAAGCTCCAGTGCAAATTGTACAGTCTTTAGCAAAATGGAAAAGAATGGCACTTGGTAAATATAATATCAAGCCAGGTCACGGCATATATACTGACATGGATGCTATAAGAAGAGATGAAGAATTAGATAATACTCATTCTATTTATGTAGACCAGTGGGACTGGGAAAAGGTAATTAAAAAAGAAGATCGTACAGAAGAATATTTAAAAGAAGTTGTAAACCGCATTTATATGGCAGTTAAAAATTTAGGAGACTTTGTAAACAGACATTATCCTGAATTAAGAACAGAACTTCCAAATGAAATCTTCTACATCACTGGACAAGAATTAGAAGACATGTATCCTGATTTAACTTCAGAAGAAAGAGAACGCGAAATTACTAAGAGAGAAAGAGCTGTATTTATTGCTAAAATCGGTGGTGATCAAAAATCAGGTAAGCCGCATGATGGAAGAGCTCCAGACTATGATGATTGGGAATTAAACGGAGATATCATTTTGTGGAATGATATTTTAGAGGATGCATACGAAATTTCATCAATGGGTATTAGAGTTGATGAAGAAGCTATGGCAAAACAGCTTAAGATTGCTGGTGAAGAAAAGCGCGCAGAACTTGAATTTCATAAGGCAGTATTAAATGGAGAACTTCCATACACTATAGGTGGAGGTATTGGACAGAGCCGTCTATGTATGTATTTCTTAAGAAAAGCACATATTGGAGAAGTACAAGTTTCAGTATGGCCTGAAGATATGATTAAAGAATGCAGTGAAAACGATATTTTCTTACTATAAAAGGTAGAGGTTATGAAATACGTAAATCTTGTAATTGACAATAAAAGCGATAGTACTGATACATTTTTTACTTATGGATGTGACTTTGATCAAGTAAATGTAGGAGATAAGGTATACGTACCATTTAATCGCAGCAATAAAATTAAAGAGGCATATGTATTTCAAGTTTTAGATAAGTTAGAAAAAGACGTACCAGGGTTAAAATATGTTGAATCAATTGATGAAGATATATATCTAACTAAGGAGCAAATTGAAACTTGCATATGGATGAAAAAAAGATATTTTTGCAGATATATCGATTGTGTAAAACTATTTTTACCCTCTGGTAAAAAACCAGTTCGCCGAGAAGTAACAGAAGTTGTTGATGAATTTGAAGGCGAAGTCTACGATATAGATAATTTAACTGAGGAGCAGCAAGTTGCGGTAAATAAAATTCAAGATGCCATAGAAAATGGTAAAAAGAAAATATTTTTACTAGATGGAGTAACAGGTAGCGGTAAAACAGAAGTTTATATGAGAGCTGTTAAAGCATCCCTTGAAAAAGGTAAAAATGCTATTATGTTAGTTCCTGAAGTTTCTCTTGCTAAACAGATTACTGATAGATTTATAGCTAGATTTGGAAAAAATAAAGTAGCTATAATGCACAGCAAAATGTCGCCTAGCGAAAGATACGACCAGTGGCAAAAAATACGAAAAGGCCATTCTCGTATAATAATAGGAGCTAGATCTGCAGTATTTGCACCCCTAGAAAATATAGGTGTGGTGATTTTAGACGAGGAGCATGAGGCTACTTACAAATCTGATATGACTCCTAAATATGAAACTTGCGAAGTTGCTGTTAAAAGGGCTAGCGCTTATGAAGGGTCGGTTATTTTAGGCAGTGCAACTCCTTCGGTTGTTAGTAATTACAGAGCTCAAAAGGGCATTTATGAAAAATTACAATTAAAAAATAGATATAATAACATGATGCTTCCAGAGGTTCATATAGTTGATATGAGAGCTGAACTAAAAGATGGTAATAGATCGATTTTTAGTAAAAAGCTATATGATGAAATTAAAAAATCCTTGGTAGTAAAGAGCCAAATAATTCTTATGATAAATAAAAGGGGATATTCTACGTTTGTCTCTTGCAGAAACTGTGGTTATGTGGTCAAGTGTGATAAATGCGGTATAGCCATGACTTATCACAAGGATATGGATAAATTAGTTTGCCATTATTGTGGCAAAAAGGAGGCAGTCCCTAAAAGTTGTCCTAATTGTCAAAGTTCATATATTAAGCATTTTGGTGCAGGCACGCAAAAAGTTTTAGAGGAAGTAGAGAAGTTTTTTCCTGAGGCAAAAGTGGCTAAGGTGGATTTTGATACAAGTAAGAAAAAGGGTGAAATAAACAGGATTTTATCTAAATTTGGCAAAGGCAAAATCGATATTTTAGTTGGAACTCAAATTATCGGTAAGGGCATAGATTATAAAAATGTAGGCCTTGTAGGGATTATTGCTGCAGATAGCATGTTAAATGTGGCTGATTATAGGTCAGCCGAAAGGACATTTCAGCTTATAACTCAGGCAGCAGGCAGGACTGGCAGAGGTGATTATCGCGGAATGGTAGTAGTTCAAAGCTATCTTCCTGATGAGTTTTCAATTGTTGCCGGTGCAAAGCAGGACAATGAGGAATTTTATAAGCGCGAAATAAGACTTAGAGAAATAAAGGGTTATCCGCCTTTTGGAACTTTAGCTCAAGTAACAATTATGGGAAAAAGTGTAAGTGACGTTAGGAAAACTAGTTATCTTTGGAGACAAAATATTAGGCAGTTATTTGGAAATGCTGCATTTATCGGAGAAAAATCCTCATTTAAAGATAAAGATAATAGGATAGCTTATTTAATAAAATTTGATGAAAATAAAAAGAAACTATTTATGGGTATGGTAGAAAAAACTAAGGAAAAACTTAGAATTGAAAAAAACAAATGTAGTTCAATTATTGATATAAACCCATATAGTACATGGAGGAATTAAAAATGGCATTAAGAAATGTAGTAAAAAAAGGCGATGCAATTCTTGCTAAAAAATGCAGAGAAGTTACTGAAATTAACGATAGGATTTTAACATTATTAGACGACATGAGAGAAACGATGCATGTTGATATGGGAGTAGGTATTGCAGCACCTCAGGTTGGTGTAGCTAGAAGAATTTGTATAATTGAGCCATCTGAAGATAGATATATTGAAATGATTAATCCTGAAATTTTAGAATCTGAGGGTGAACAAATTTCTTGTGAAGGTTGCCTAAGTGTACCTGGACTTATGGGAGATGTTGTAAGACCTACAAGAGTTAAGGTTAAATATTTAAACAGACAAGGCGAAGAGATAATCGAAGAATTTATTGATTTTGAAGCTATTGTTGTTTCTCATGAGACTGATCACCTTGAAGGTATTTTATACGTTGATAAGGCTACAAATATTAGAGAAGCAGTAGCAGAAGAAGGTGTTGAGTAATGAAAATTATATATATGGGAACTCCGGATTTTGCAGTGCCTGCATTAGAAGCTATTGTTAAGGCAGGCCATGAGGTAGGTTATGTAGTTAGTCAGCCTGATGCGGCTAGAGATAGAGGTAAAAAATTAAAACCTACTGCAGTTAAGGCTAAAGCTTTGGAGTTAGGGCTAGAAGTGCTACAGCCACTTAAAGTAAAAGGTAATGAGGATTTTTTCAATATTTTAAAAAAATATGATCCAGATTTGATAGTAGTTGCTGCATATGGAAGAGTTATTCCTAAGGAAATTTTAGATTTACCAAAGTATGGCTGTGTCAATATCCACGGTTCAATTCTTCCAAGATGGAGAGGTGCGGCACCGATTCAATGGTCAATTATATCAGGTGATGAACAAACAGGAGTTACTTTGATGTATATGGCAGAAGGTATTGATACAGGAGATATGATTGCCAAAGCTTATACTCCAATTGAAAAGAAAACTAGCGGAGAGCTTCATGATGAATTATCACAGCTAGGAGCACAGCTATTGGTATCTAAGCTAGATGACTTTGAAAAAGGAAATATAAAGGCAGAAAAACAAGATGACAGCTTATCATGCCATGCACCTATGCTAAGTAAAAAGGACGGCTTAATAGATTTCAGCAAATCGGCTAAGTCAATAGAATGTGCCATTAGAGGGCTAAGTCCTTGGCCTGGTGCATATACCTATTTAAATGATGAAATTTTTAAGATATGGGAAGCTGATGTTATTGATAAAAAGAATTCTGATGAGCCAGGAACAGTTATTAATGTTTCTAAGAAAGGAATTGAAATTTCAACAGGAGATGGCGTTTTATTAGCTAAACTAATACAGGTGCCAGGAAAGAAAAAAATGTACGTGCAAGACTATATAAAGGGCAATAACATTGAAATTAAAACTATTTTAGGATAAAATAGTATACTGAGGTAAAGAGTAAATGGATAAAAATAGAAAAACTGCATATAATGTTTTGATGGCTATTGAAACTAAAAAGCAGTATTCAAATATAGCGTTAAACAATTATATAAGGAGAGAAAAACCTGACTCTCCTGCTTTTGTGCGTGAATTAGTATACGGTGTTTTAGAAAATAAGAAGCTTTTAGATTATACTATTTCTAAACTTATAACAGGTAAGATTAAAAATGTAAGAACACCAGATCTTATAATTTTAAGAATGGGAATTTATCAAATTGCAAAGATGAGCTCTGTGCCAGAATATGCTGCTGTAGATGAAAGTGTACAGATGGCTAAGAAGTTTGCTCGTGGTAGAGAAAAATTTATAAATGGAGTTTTAAGATCATATATTAGAGATAGGCATAATATTATTTTACCTAATAAAGATAGAGAACTTTCAAAATATCTATCTGTTCGATATTCTTATGAGGAATGGATAGTTAAGTTATGGCTTGAGGTTTATGACGGTAATTTTGTTGAAGAATTACTAAAGGCTGGTAACGAAACACCACCTATTACTATAAGAGTAAACAGAGTAAAAGCTTTAAAAAATGATGTGGGTCAAAAACTTGTAAATCTTGGATTTGAAGTCAAAGAAGGAGATGTATCTAAGACGGCTCTCCATGTAAGAGGAGAAGGGTTACTTGATACAGATATGTATAAAAATGGAGAGTTTTCAGTACAAGATGAGGCTTCTCAGCTTGTGACAGAGTTTTTGCAACCTGAACCTACAGATTTAATAATTGATGTTTGTGCAGCACCAGGTGGTAAGAGCTTAGCAACTGCAGAAAAAATGCATAATAAGGGGAAAGTTATAGCTCAGGATATATATGGTAGAAAAATTGCCAATGTCCAAAAAGAAGCTGAACGATTAGGTTTATCTAATGTTGAGACTTTTACCTGGGATGCATCAAAGGTAAGAGAGGACTTTGTTGAAAAAGCAGATAGAGTAATTGTAGATGCACCATGTTCAGGGTTAGGTGTAGTTAGGAGAAAACCTGAGATTAAATATAAAAAGAATAACGACGAGATGGCTATGCTACCTATAAAGCAGCTAGCAATTTTAGAAGCTTCATCTAAGTATTTAAAAAAAGGAGGTACATTACTTTATAGTACATGTACAATTAACCCTTATGAAAATGAAAGAGTGGTAAGTGATTTTATTCGTAAACATCCTGAATTTACGCTTGAAAAATCAACACAATTACTGCCAAATGTAAATAGAACGGATGGATTTTATATTAGTATTATGAAAAGAGAGGCATAATGAGTATGATTTGTGTGGGCTTTAAGAGTGACAGAGGTTCTAAAAGAAAAAATAATGAAGACTCGTGTTTTGTTATGCCAAAAGAGCATGTTTATATGGTAGCAGACGGAGTAGGGGGGAATAATGCCGGTGAGAAAGCTAGTAGTATGGCTGTTACAATAATTGCTGAGCAGGTAAAAAATAAACCGTTAGATAAGGCTACTACAGACGATGAAATATGTGGTTATTTAAACAATTACATAGAGTTAGCAAATAAAGAAATTAGAAAATATGCTATAAACCATCCAGAGCATAGAGGAATGGCAACAACTTTAGTTTTATGTTATATCAATGAAAATAAAGGATATTTTGCTAATGCTGGTGATAGTAGGGCGTATATTTATAGAAATAAAAAACTGTGCCAAATTACAGAAGACCATAGTTATGTAAATGAATTATTAAGAGAAGGGCTACTGACATATAAGGAAGCTATAAATCATGAAAACAGCAATATGATTACTAAGGCTTTAGGAGCTGAAGAGGAGGTAAAAGCTGATTTTTATCAGACAGAGCTTTTAGAGGGAGACATAGTTTTACTGTGCACAGATGGATTATATAATGAACTTAATGAAGAAGAGATAAGCGAAGCTATTGATTACTATGAATCAAATATGCTTCATTTAGCTGAGATATTAATAAATAGGGCAAATAAGCATGGAAGTAGAGATAATGTAACTGCTGTTTGCTTAAAGGTTGAAGGAGGATGTTAGAATGAGTGAAAAAAATGTTCTAGCGGGAAGATATGAGCTTATTGAAAAAATAGGCGATGGAGGCATGGCAATAGTTTACAAAGCTAAGTGTCGTGTTTTAAAGCGTTATGTAGCTATTAAAATACTTAAACCAGAATTTACACAAGATGCTAAATTCGTGGAGAATTTTAGAAGAGAGTCTCATGCAGCGGCAAGCCTTTCACATCCTAATATTGTTAGTGTTTATGATGTTGGACAAGAAGGAAATATTAATTATATAGTTATGGAACTAGTTTCTGGCATGACTCTAAGTGAAATGATTGAAAAAGAAGGTCCTATGGATTATCGTAGAGCGATAAGTATTACCAAGCAGATAGCTTCTGGCTTATCTGCAGCTCATAAAAAGGGGATTGTTCATAGGGATGTTAAGCCTCATAATATCTTAATGACAGAAGATGGTATAGCTAAAATTACAGATTTTGGTATAGCTAAAGCTGTAACAAATACTACAATTGTGGATACATCAAAAGATAATATTATGGGATCAGTTCACTATTTTTCACCTGAGCAGGCTCGAGGTGGTTATGTAGATGAAAAATCTGATATTTATTCATTAGGTATAGTTTTGTTTGAAATGCTAACAGGAAAGGTACCATTTGATGGAGATAATCCTGTTACAATTGCTCTAATGCAGATTAATGAAGCAATTACACCGCCTTCAGTGTTTAATCATAATATACCACCAAGTTTGGAAAGTATTGTTATGAAAGCCACTGAAAAACAACCAAGCAAGAGATTTGCATCAGCAGATGAAATGATTAGTGCACTTGAATCGATTGAAACAGTAAATAGGGTAGTAGGAGATTCAGTATTTGCTTCAAACACTGAACCTGAAGAATATGAAAAAGATTATCTAGATGATGATTTTGATGATTATGAAAGAAAACCTAAAAAGAAGAAAAAGAAAAAGAAATCAAGTAATAAAGGAAATAAGAAAAAATTCTTTATCATTGGTGGCGTAGTTTTAGCTATAGCAGCTATTTTGGGTGTAGCATTTGCACTTGGAGTATTTGATAAAAAGGACATTGAAGTTCCAGATTTTAGAGGTTTAACTATAGAAGAAGCTGAACAAAAAGCTGATGCTTTAGAGATAAAGGTAGAAATTGGAGAATACGAATTTTCTACAGAATATGAACGAGATAAAATTTCGAGTCAAGATCCTGAAGAAGGCGAAATGGTTGCTAAGGGAGATGTTGTAACTGTAAATGTTTCCAAAGGTGAGGATAAAGGAGTAGTTCCTAATTTAGTTGGTAAAAAAGAAGATGAAGCTAAGAAGATGATAGAAGAGTATGGCTATAAAGTAGGTAATGTAACTGAAAAAGATAGTGATAAAGAAAAAGGGACTGTAATAGATCAGGATCCTAAGGCTGGACATGAAGTTAAACAAGGTGAAACTATTAATATAGTAATCAGTAATGGTACAGGTAAGGAAAAGATTGAAGTTCCAAATGTACTAGGTATGTCAGAATCTGCAGCAAGAAAAGCTATTGAAAATGCAGGATTTAAAGTTGGCAAAGTTACAGAAGGTGTAAGTAGTTCTTATAAGGAAGGCGAAGTAATGTGGCAGGAATACAATGCAGGTACTAAGCTTGAAAAGGGTGAAAAGATAAATATTAGAGTAAGTAAAGGAAAAACATCATATATAGAAATCTATGTGCCATTCCAGGATGCAGATAATGAAGTGTTTAAAATGACAGTTACTGTGCAGGATGAAAATGGAACTAGAAACGAGCAGTATACATGCAAAAAGTCAGATGGTGGTAAGGATGTCAAGGTTCAGGGTACTGGAAAGGGAACTATTATCATAATCTTTGACAATAATAGAGAAATCATGAGACGTAGTGTTGATTTTGCTTCAGGAGATGTTGGCTGATGGATGGACTTATAGTTAAGGGCATCGGAGGTTTTTATTACGTTAAAGATGATTATGGCAATGTAACTCAGTGTAGGGCGAGAGGTTCCTTTAAAAATGAAGGAATCACGCCTTGCGTTGGCGATAAGGTTCGATATGAGATTTTAGAGGATAAGGATGGAATTGTAGAAGAAATTTATCCACGTAAAAATATCTTTATAAGACCGCCGATAGCTAATGTTGATTTACTAGTAATAGTCGTATCTGCAACAAAACCTAAGCCAAATATGTTTATCATAGATAGATTTTTAGTAATGGCTGAAAAGAGCAATACTGATATACTTCTTTGCATTAACAAGGTAGATAATGCAAAGGAAAAGGATATTGAAAGTCTAAAAGATATTTATGGTAATATATATAAAATGGTGTTCACAAGTGGTGTTTCTAAAGAAGGGTTAGACGAACTTAAAGACTTATTAAAGGATAAAAAAACTGCATTTGCAGGTCCATCAGGAGTTGGTAAATCAACTCTTATAAATGCCCTTCAGCCAGGATTCAATTTAGAAACTGGCGCTATTAGTAATAAAACCAAACGCGGCAAGCACACAACAAGACATGTAGAAATTTTTGATATGGATTTTGGAGGCATGATTTATGATACTCCGGGGTTTACTTCATTTGATATATTGCAGGCAGATGAAGTGGAACTTCAGCTTTATTATCCTGAGATAGTAAAGTATAAGGGCAAGTGCAGATATGATGATTGCATGCACTTAAAAGAACCCGAATGTAAGGTTAGAGAAGCTTTAGAAAATGGAGAAATAAATCCTTCAAGATACAATTCATATAAAGAGCAAATTGAAGAGATAAGAAATAAAAAAAAGTATTAATTATAGGAGAAGTAAAATGAAAAGATTAGCACCATCTATTTTATCGGCAGATTTTTCAAAATTAGGTGAAGATGTTAAGAATATTGAAAACGCAGGTGCACATATTATCCACGTAGATGTTATGGATGGGCATTTTGTGCCTAATATAAGTTATGGTGCAGTAGTAATGAAGAGCCTTTTGGGCAAAACAAAGATGCCTTTTGATGTGCATCTTATGATTGAAGATGCTGATAAGTATATTGGAGAATTTGTTACTGATAATACTGAATTTATTACTGTTCATTATGAAAGTTGTACACATTTGCATAGGACAGTTGAGTATATTAAAAGTTTTGGGGTTAAAGCTGGAGTAGCAATTAATCCTGCAACACCAGCATCAGTATTAGAATGCATTTTAGAAGATGTTGATATGGTTTTAGTGATGTCAGTAAATCCAGGATTTGGTGGTCAGAAATTTATTTCTGGTGCTTTAGAAAAGGTAAAACAGTTAGATAAAATAAGAAAAGAATTAAATTTAACGTTTGAAATAGAAATAGATGGTGGTATTAATTTAGAAAATATATCTACAGTAATCGATGCGGGTGTCGATATTGCTGTGGCTGGATCAGCTGTATTTAAGGCTGAAAATGTCACAGAAACTGTAAAGGCTTTTAATAGTAGATTAGAAGTATAGATATTAAAGGAGTTTACATGGAAATTAAAAATATAATTAAGGAACATATTGAGTGGAGACATCAGATTTTTAAATTAGCAAAATCTGATTTACGAAAAACTTATAGTGGTGCAGCTTTAGGATGGGCATGGGCTATAATTAAACCTACGGTTACAATTTTTATTTATTGGTTTGCATTTTCATTTGGTTTAAGATCAAGAGCTGGTATTGCTGGCTTTCCTTTTTTCTTATGGTTAGTTGCTGGTATCATTTCATGGTTTTATATCAGTGAAATGTGGTCAGGTGGCCCAAATGCCATGAGAAGGTATAAGTTCCTAATAACGAAGATGAAATTTCCAACATCTACGATACCAACGTTTTTTAGTTTATCTCATTTAGTAACACATTGTATCTTGCTTTTAGTAGTAATGGTTATTTATATCATTGCGGGCTATGGAGTTTCAATCTACTATTTACAGATACCATTTTATATGCTAATGATGTTCTTGCTTATGACCGGCTGGTGTCTATTCTCATCTGTATTAGGTGCTATGAGTAAGGACTTTGCTAACTTAGTGAAATCTTTTACGATGGCTTTATTTTGGCTATCTGGTATAATGTTTGATGTATCAAGTATACATAATGTTTGGGCTCATAGATTATTAATGATAAATCCTGTTACTTTTATTGTAGAAGGATATAGAAAATCATTTGTTCATCATCAGTGGTTCTTTGAAGATCCAAAGGTTTTAGGTGTATTTTTAATAGAGCTTATTATTGTTTGGGTACTTGCTGTTAGAACATATAAAAAGATGAAAAAAGAAATGCCGGATGTTTTATAGGAGAAATTAAAAAATATGAAAAATGATGTAGTTATAGAATTTAAATCTGTTACTAAAATGTATAAGCTATATTCCAGTGATAAAAAGAGACTATTATCTGCTTTTTTTAAGAATATTCCATATAAAGAAAAGAAGGCTATAAATAATTTATCTTTTAAAATTCATAGAGGTGAGGCTATTGCTTTGTTTGGAAGAAATGGTGCCGGTAAATCTACGATTTTAAAGATGATTACAGGGGTAACTTATCCTACAAGTGGAGAGGTTGTAGTAAAGGGTAGAGTTAGCGCTCTTTTAGAACTTACATCAGGATTTGATCCAGAGCTTACAGGTCGTGAAAATATTTATTTAAAGGGCCAACTTATGGGATTAAAAGATGAGGAAATAAAAGCAGTTGAGAAAGATATAGAAGATTTTGCTGAACTTGAAGAATATATAGATCAACCAGTTAGAACTTATTCTTCAGGTATGAAGGCTAGACTTGGATTTGCGGTTAATGTTAATATTAAACCAGAAATTTTAATTATTGATGAAGCATTAAGTGTAGGAGATGTAGCCTTCAGAAAAAAATGTGTTAAAAAGGTAAATGAAATTATGTCTAGAGATGATGTTACATTGTTATTTGTAACTCACTCTGTAAGTACTGCAAGAGAATTTTGTAAGAGAGGTATTTTATTAAAGCAAGGACAGCTAGTTTTAGATACAGATATTGATGAGGCAATAGAAGCTTATAAAGAATTAAGTGCCAAAGGTGGAAAGAAATGAAAAAAATAAGATTGTTGTTACTCTTTGGAGGCATTTCTAATGAACATGAAGTGTCATTATTGAGTACTGCCTCTATATTAAAATATATTAATAAAGAAAAATATGAAATTATAAAGGTAGGAATAACAAAGGAAGGTAGATGGTTCCTTACTGATGCAGATGCAAAGGCGATAAGTGATGGAAGCTGGGAAAAAAATCCAAATAATGTAGAGGCTATGGTAAGGTTTGCAGGTGAACATAAAGGAATATATACTATAGATGGCAAAGAATATATTTTGGATTGTGTATTTCCTGTAATGCATGGCAAAAATGCAGAGGATGGTGCTATGCAAGGCTTATGGGAAATGGCAGATATTGCTTATGTGGGTCCTGGAGTACTTGCATCATCTACAGGAATGGATAAAGTTACAGCAAAGTTAATTGCAGATCAAACAGGTGTAAAGCAGGCAAAGTACTATGCGACAGATAGATTTGAGTTTTCTTCTAATCCTATAGGAGAATTAGAAAATATTAAAAAGTATTTTAATAACAGCTATCCATTATTTGTAAAGCCTTCAAATAGCGGTTCATCTGTTGGTATCACAAAAGCTCATAATGAAAGAGAATTATTTGATGGTATTAAGGATGCTGCGTTGGTGGATCATAGAATTTTAATTGAAGAGGCTATCGTTGGAAGAGAAATTGAAGTTGCAGTAATAGGTAATAGGGATCCTCATGCTACAAAGATAGGAGAAATATTATCAGCAAATGAAATGTATGATTACGAAGCTAAATATCTAAGCGAGGATTCGCGAACGAAAATTGTAGATGATTTAGATGATATTACCGAAGAAAAAATTAGAAATTTTGCAGTTGATATTTATAAAGCATTTAATTGCAGAGGATTATCAAGAGTTGATTTCTTTTATACAGATGATGGACAAATAGTGTTTAATGAAATTAATACACTTCCAGGCTTCACCAATATTAGCATGTATCCACAGCTATGGAATGCTATGGGAGTGGAATATGATGAGTTGATAGATAAGTTAATTTATTATGCAATGGAGGAAAAGTAAAATGGCTAAGGAAAAATTTGATTTTGAAAATGAAGAACTGAGAAATGCGTATAGACATACTACTTCTCATATTTTAGCACAGGCTGTTAAAAATATTTGGCCTGAAGCAAAGCTTGCAATTGGACCGGCAATTGATAATGGCTTTTATTATGATATAGATTTAGAACATAAATTTACCGATGATGATTTAAAGAAAATCGAAAAAGAAATGAAGAAGATTATGAAGGCTGGTCTTCCTTTAGAAAGATTTGAACTTCCAAGAGAAGAAGCTATTAAATTCATGGAAGAAAGAAATGAAGATTACAAGGTTGAACTAATTGAAGATCTTCCAGAAGGAGAAGTAATTTCTTTCTATAAGCAGGGAGATTTTGTAGATCTTTGTGCAGGACCTCATGTTGAAAAGACAAGTGTAATTAAGGCAGTTAAGCTAACAAGTGTAGCAGGTGCTTATTGGAGAGGTGATTCTGATAATAAGATGCTACAGAGAATTTATGGAACTTCATTTCCTAGCCAGCAGGAACTAGATGAATACTTAGCTAAGATTGAAGAAGCTAAAAAAAGAGATCACAGAAAGATAGGAAAGGAAATGGATTTATTCGCCATTTATGAAGAAGGTCCTGGATTCCCATTCTTCTTACCTAAGGGAATGATTATAAGAAATGAACTAGAACAGTTCTGGAGAGAAGAACATAAAAAGAGAGGCTATGAAGAAATAAAGACTCCATTAATTTTAAATGAAGAATTGTGGCATACTTCAGGACACTGGGACAACTATAAAGATAATATGTACTTCACAAAAATCGATGATGAAGATTATGCTATTAAGCCTATGAATTGCCCAGGTTCAATGCTTGTATACAAGAGAAAGATGCACAGCTACAGAGATTTTCCTATTCGTATGGGAGAATTAGGTCAAGTTCATAGACATGAGTTATCTGGTGCTCTTCACGGTTTAATGAGAGTAAGAACATTTACTCAGGATGATGCTCATATCTTTATGCTTCCAGAACAGGTTAAGGATGAAATTAAAGGAGTAATCGACTTTATAGACTATATTTACAGTCTATTTGGATTTAAATATCATATTGAACTTTCAACTAGACCTGAAGATAAGTATATTGGTACTTTAGAATTATGGGATAAGGCTACTGATGCTTTACGTGAAGCTATGGAAGAAAAGGGATTAGAATATATTGTAAATGAGGGAGATGGTGCTTTCTATGGTCCTAAATTAGACTTCCACTTAGAAGATTCACTTGGCAGAACATGGCAGTGTGGAACAATTCAGTTAGATTACATGATGCCTGAAAGATTTGATATTGAGTATGTAGGTGCTGATGGTGAAAAACACAGACCTGTTATGATTCATAGAGTAATCTTTGGTTCAATTGAAAGATTTATAGGTATACTAACAGAACATTATGCTGGAAAATTCCCATTGTGGTTAGCTCCAGTTCAGGTTAAGTTACTTACTGTTGCGGAAAAATTTGCACCATATGCTCATGAAGTTGCTAAGAAATTAGAAGCTGCAGGTATTAGGGTTGAAGTTGATGATAGAAATGAAAAGATAGGTTATAAGCTAAGAGAAGCTAGAAATGAAAGAGTTACTTATATTGGTGTTATAGGTGAAAGAGAAGCTGAAGCAAATACTCTAACATTAAGACACAATATTAAGGGTGAAATTGGCGAAATGGGCGCTGAAGAATTTAAAGAAAAGCTTATCGAAGAAATAGAAACAAAAGCTTAGTAAAGCAACTCTTATTGAAGATTAGTGAACTTAAAATAGCTGTTACGAGTATTTGTAGCAGCTATTTTTTAAAATTTATAAATTTTTATAATGAAAAAATATATAAGAAAAAAGGATATAAGAAAAAAAGATATCTTTCAAGTATATTTACTTGACAAAGGCATATGTCTATGTTAAATTATTCAAGGTGGCAAGTTATATTACTTGACATATTAAATTAAGAGAGTTAAATATGTTCGATGAAATAACAAAGTTAAATCTTTTATATGACTTTTATGGACAACTACTTACTAAAAGACAGCAAGAAGTTATGAATCTTTATTACGAGGAAAATTACTCATTATCTGAGATTGCACAGGAGTTTAATATAAGTAGGCAAGGAGTTCATGACTCACTTAAAAGCGCTGAGAAGTCTTTGTATGAATATGAAAATAAGCTTAAGCTTGTAGAGAGATTTGAAAATACAAGAATAGCAGTTGAAACTATAGATAGACATATAGAAGAACTAGTTGATAAATCAGAAGATGATTTAGAAATTAAAAATAAACTTTTAGAAATAAAAACAATAATTGACAGCTTAGAATACTAATTATTGTGTGGAGGAAAGAAAATGGCATTTGAAGGATTATCAGAAAAACTGCAAAATGTCTTTTCAAGTTTAAAAGGTAAGGGTTCACTTAGCGAAGCAGACATAGATAAAGCTATGAGAGAAGTAAAGTTAGCCTTACTTGAAGCTGATGTAAACTTTAAGGTAGTTAAAGAGTTTGTAGCATCAGTCAAAGAAAAATCTCTTGGAGCTGAGGTTATGGCAAGTCTTACTCCAGCACAGCAGGTTATCAAAATAGTTAATCAGGAATTGACAGAATTGATGGGCGGTGCAAATAGTAAGCTTACATATTCACCTAGAGGCTTTACGGTTTTACTAATGGTTGGATTACAAGGTACTGGTAAAACAACTACATGTGGTAAATTAGCATCATGGCTAAAGAAAAATGGTAAAAAGCCTATGCTATGTGCGTGTGATATTTATAGACCAGCAGCTATTGATCAGTTAGAGGTAGTTGGTAAATCTGTAAACACTCCTGTATACGTAGATAGAGATTGTAAAGAACCTGAAAAGATTGCATTAAATGCGATGCAGGAAGCTGAGTTAAAAGGTTATGATGTTCTAATTGTCGATACGGCAGGTAGACTTCAGATAGATGAAGACTTAATGGAAGAGCTTGTTAGAATTAAGCATACAGTAAAACCACATGAAATTTTATTGGTAGTAGACGCTTTAACAGGTCAAGATGCGGTAAATGCAGCAAAAGGTTTTAATGAAAAACTAGGCATTGATGGTATCATCATGACAAAAATGGATGGTGATTCAAGAGGCGGTGCTGCGCTATCAGCAAAAAAAGTAACAGGCAAGCCAGTTAAGTTTATCGGGATGGGTGAAAAAATGGATGCTCTTGAGCAGTTCCATCCTGAAAGAATGGCTAGTAGAATACTAGGCATGGGCGATATATTGTCACTAATCGATGCTGCAGAAGCGGCATATGATGATGAGCAAGCCGAAAAGCTAGAAAAGAAGCTTAAGAAGAATCAGTTTACTTTAGAAGATTTTCTTGAGCAGATGGGCCAGATTAAAAAAATGGGTGGCTTAGGAAAAATCATGGGTATGCTACCTGGCATCAATACTGCGGCTATGAAAGACGTAGATATTGAGAAAGGTGAAAAGGAATTTGCACAGATGGAAGCGATTATCTGTTCAATGACTAAAGAAGAGAGAAATAACCCTAAGATTTTAAATGCTAGCAGAAGAAAGAGAATTGCTGCGGGATGTGGACAGCCCGTAAGTAAGATAAATAATTTGGTAAAGCGTTATGAAGAAAGCCGTAAGATGATGAAGAAATTTACGAAGCCAAATTCTAAATTGCCAAAGATGTTCAGATAGTAATTATTTAGTAAAAAAGAAAAGGATTATAGGAGGAATTAAACATGGTAAAGATTAGATTAAAGAGAATGGGAGCAAACAAGAAACCTTTTTATAGAGTTGTTGTAGCAGATTCAAGATCACCAAGAGATGGTAGATTCATCGAGGAATTAGGATATTATAACCCACTAGTAGAACCACCAGTAATTAAGATTGATGAAGAAAAAGCTGAAAAATGGATTAATACTGGAGCACAGCCTACAGACACAGTAAAAGCTCTTTTCAAGAAGGCAGGCATCATTAAATAAGAAAGAAAGCGGTGAGACTAATGGTAGAATTGGTTGAAGTAATTGCCAAATCTCTAGTTGACAATCCTGATGAAGTAATGGTATCATCGTCAGCTGAAAGGCAAACTACTATTGTCAAGCTTAAAGTTGCGCCAGAAGACATGGGCAAAGTGATAGGTAAACACGGCAGAATTGCCAAAGCGCTGCGTACGGTTGTAAAGGCGGCAGCTACAAAGTCAAACAAGAAAGTAGTAGTTGAAATAGTTCAATAATTTTGTTGTAAAGAGCACATATATTCTATGGAGTATATGTGCTTCTATGTTATTAATGGAGTTTTGATATGGAAAAAATAATTATTGGTAAGGTAGTAAATGTCGTTGGCCTAAGAGGCGAACTTAAAATATATAATTATTCTGATGATAGAGATAGATACGAAAAATTAGAAAAAGTTTTTATCGGTAGCAAAGATAAAAATACAAGATATGAAATTGAAAATGTGAGATATAAGGATCATATGATAATACTTAAGGTAGCAGGAATAGATGATAGAAATGCTGCCGAAGCTATTAAAGAGCAGATGGTCTTAATGGCAGAAGAGGATTTAGACGAACTTCCAGAAGGTGTTTACTATGTAAAAGATATGATAGGGATGGATGTAGTATCTGATACAGGAGAAAAACTTGGAAAACTAAGAGATATAAATACTAATACGCCACAGAGACTATATGAGGTAAATAGACCAGGAAAACCTGATATTTTAATTCCTGGAGTAGATGAGTTTATACTAGATATTGATATGAATACTAGAACAATAACTGTAAAGGTAATAGAGGGACTTTATGAAGATTAATGTACTTACATTGTTCCCTGAAATGTTTACAGCTGTAAAAAGTAGCATTTTAGGTAGAGCAGAGGAAAAAGGCATTTTAAATATAGATTTAACTAATATAAGAGACTTTTCAAAAAACAAGCATAAAAAAGTTGATGAGTATCCATTTGGAGGTGGAGTTGGTATGCTTATGCAAGCAGAACCGATTTTCGGAGCCTTAAAACATGTAAATGCAGAAAATAAAAAAATTATTTATATGTCACCTAAAGGAAAGGTATTAAATCAGCAGAAAATTGAAGAACTATCAAAGGAAAATGATTTAGTTATTTTATGTGGTCATTATGAAGGTATAGATCAAAGAGTTTTAGATTATTGGGATATAGAAGAAGTTTCTATAGGTGATTATATTTTAACTGGTGGAGAGCCTGCGGCTATAGTGTTAATCGATGCTGTGGCAAGAATGATACCAGGAGTTTTAGGAGATTTTGATTCAGCGTATGAGGAGTCTATTTACTCTGGGCTTTTAGAGCATCCACAGTATACTAAGCCAAGAGAATTTGAGGGAATGGTTGTTCCTGAGGTGCTTTTAAGTGGACACCATAAAAACATTCACTTATGGCAGTATGAGAAGGCTTTAGAAATAACTAAAAATCATCGTCCAGACTTATTTGAAATATATTGCAATAAAGACCATCAGTTGACTAGAGAAGAGAAAAAAATATTGGAAAAAGTACGTGATATAGTGTAAAATGAAAATGGAGAATTGTTTTATGCCTAAATTAAATAAAAGACAAGTTATAATTTTAATCGTAGCTTTTTTTGTATTATTTGGCATAACAGAAATAGCACCAAATATTATAAGCAAGGTAACACCTACAACTACGATTAAGTACGGAGAATTAAACATTGAAGAAGAAGCTGAAGGCTATATCATAAGAGATGAAGTTGTTTATTCAGCCAAAGCTGATGGAACTGTAAAGTATTTAGCAAAAGAAAATAAACAGGTAAAAGTAGGAAGCAAAGTTATAGAGTTTACTGAAAGTTCTAATGATAGTGAGGAAAATGAAAGCTATAGTAATGAAATCACCCAAAGTCTTGGAAAATCATTGATTACAGCTAAGGGAAATATAGCTGTAAAAAAAGGTGTTTTTTCTACATACGTAGATGGAAATGAAGGATATTTTACTCTTAAGAACTTTCCTAAGATGACAGAAAAGACTGTAAAAGAAAAGTTAAGAAAGGTAAAAGATATAAAAGAAACTTCAGTTAGAGAAAATCAACCTATTTATAAGATCTCGGATCAAAGTCATTGGTATATAGTATGTTTTATGCCAGCAGAGGCTATGAGTAAATTTGAAGATAATAAAAATGTAATTGTTAAAATAGGTGATCAAGAGATAGATTTTACTGTTAAAGAAATAAAAACATCAGGAGAAAAGTGTAGACTTTTGCTTCATTCAAATAGATATTATGAAAAATTTGCCCAGCTTAGAGAAGTAGATATAACTGTTAGAGCTTCTAATCAGGAAGGTATATTGATACCAAATGAGGCCATCGTCAATGAAAATGGGAAATATGGCGTATATGTTATTTCGAAAACTGGGGAAAAAGAATTTGTTCAGATAAATATATTAGGATCAAATGACCAGCAGCATGTAGTGAGTGAAGGAACTTTTTATGATAAAAATGGAAACCTTGTAAATACAGTTAAGGTATTTGATGAAATTATAAGAAAACCCTAGATAATAAGTGAGAAAGAAGGTGTATAGGGTGTCTAATATTAAAGAAAACCTAGATATTATAAGAAATAATTTAAAAGAAGATGTTCTTTTATGTGCTGTAACTAAAACACATACAGCTATGGAAATAAATGAAGCCATAGATGCAGGTGTTACTGATATAGGTGAAAATAAAGTACAGGAAATACTGGATAAATATGATAAGGTAAAACCAGTTAGATGGCATATGATTGGACATTTGCAAACTAACAAGGTCAAATATATAATTGATAAGGTTGACTTAATTCATTCTGTTGATTCTATGAAACTTGCAAAAGAAATAAATAAGAGAGCTAAGCAACATGATAAAGTTATGGATATTTTAATCCAGGTAAATTCTGCTCAAGAAGAAAGCAAGTTTGGTATTAGCACGGATGAAACTAAAAATATGATTATGGATATATTGGAAAACTGTGAAAATATACGTATTAGAGGTCTCATGTGTATAGCACCATTTGCAGAAAATCCAGAAGATGTAAGAGGCTATTTTGCAGAGGTAAAAAAACAGTATGATGAATTTGGAAAGATTAATCATGAAAGATTAGATTTTAAATATTTGTCAATGGGTATGTCTCATGATTATATTGTAGCTATGCAAGAAGGTGCAAACCTTGTAAGAGTTGGTAGCGCGATCTTTGGAAGCAGAGTTTATTAATATACTATAGGAGGAAATAAAATGGGAGTTTTTGATAAATTTAAAGATTTAGTTGGCATCGGTGATGAATATGATGAAGATGATGATTATGAAATAACTGAAGAGGAGGTTGCTGAAGCTACTAATAATTTAGAAAGACAGCATTACGAAAGACCAAGATACTCAAGAACAGCGCCAAGAGAAAACAATGTAGTTCAGATGGGTCATGTTGCAGGTTCAGCGATGAAGTTAATGGTAATAGAGCCGGCTAACTTTGAAGACTCTCCCAAATTAGTTGATTCATTGAAAGAAAAAAAACCAGTTATTATTAATTTAGAAAAAAATGATGCAGAAACAGCTAGAAAAATCTTTGATTTTTTAAGTGGAGCAACATATGCTTTAAATGGCAATGTGCAGAAGGTGGCGAATAATATCTTTATTTTTGCTCCTGATAACGTAGATATTACTTCAAATGAAAGCAATAAGGATTTTGATTTTGAAAGTATGGATAATGATACATGGAGGTAAGTTATGATTACACCGGCAGATATTCAAAATAAAGAATTTACAAAAGGTTTCAGAGGATATGACGAAGAAGAAGTTGATATGTTTTTAGATCTTATTACTTTAGATTTAGAAAAACTTGTGAAGGAAAATTTAAATCTAAAGGCTCAAATTGCAACTTTAGAAAAAGATAAAAGTTCAATTGGCGGAACAGATCTTACTGTTAAGGAAACCCTTGAGACTGCAAAAAATCTTATGGATGATTTAGCAATAAGCTCAGAAAAGAGGGCAAAGGCTTTGGTACAAAATGCAGAAATGGATGCTACAATAATTATCAAGGACGCTAAAATGAAGGCAGAACAGGTTGCTATAGAAAGTGCAGAATTGACTAAGAGCTTTGAATCATTTAAAAGAGAATATAAGTCTATGCTTGATAGATATTTACAGGACTTTGAAAATATTGCTAGCAGTATAGATATCGATAGATTAGCTGCTTTGCTTAAGGAAAAAGAGGAAACTACAACAGTAGAAGCTCCATTTGAAAATAAAGTAGAAAAGGACTTAACTGTTGAAGAAACTGTTATGAAGGATGCTGAAACAAGTAATTTAGACGATAAAAAAACAATGATAAATATCAAATATGAATAGTTAATGGAGGCGGGGCAGAGATGCCCCGTAGTTTTTATGTTTTATTTAATTATAATAGCTTTAATAATAGTAGACCAATTAATTAAAATACTAGTTAGAAGTACTATGACCCTTGGAGATGGTTTTAACGTATTTGGAGATTTGTTTAAGATTACATATATCGAAAATAAAGGAATGGCATTTGGGATGATGGCAGGTAATACTATATTTTTAATCGTACTGCCTATAATTTTTTTAATTGTTTTATTATTTGTAAGAAAACGTTTTAAAGATAGATATGGTTGCTTGCTAGAAGTAAGTATAGCTATGATAGTTGCAGGTGGATTTTCAAATTTACTTGATAGACTTATTTTGGGAAGTGTTACGGATTACTTGAATTTAAAATGGTTTGCAATATTTAATTTTGCTGATATATGTGCTACAGTAGGGTGTATATTACTTTGTATAACGATATGCTTTTTTGAAAAAAAGGAATAAATATGGAAACAATAGAATTTATAATAGATGAAAATGAATCAGGCGATAGAATAGATAGCCTTTTAGCTAAAAAAGATGGAAATAACTCTAGGAGTTTTTTTCAGAAATTAATAGAAAATGGTAATTTATATATAAATGAAAAGCTTTGCGAAACGAAGAAGTATAAAGTGTCAAAAGGCGATAAAGTGCGAATTGACATTCCTGAGCCTGAGATAGTAAGAATTGAAGCAGAAAATATTCCTCTTGATATCATTTATGAGGATGAAGATGTTTTAGTTATTAATAAACCTAAGGGAATGGTAGTGCATCCTGCTGTTGGTAATTATACCGGTACCATGGTCAATGCGATTATGTATCATTGTGGAGATAGATTATCATCAATTAATGGTGAAATTAGACCAGGCATCGTTCATAGAATAGATAAGGATACTAGTGGCCTTATAATGGTAGCGAAAAATGATATGGCTCATAATAGTCTAGCCATTCAGCTTAAGGAGCATTCTATAAATAGAAAATATATGGCTGTAGTATATAATAATTTTAACAATGAGGATGGAACTATAGATGCACCTATTGGACGTGATCCTAAAAATAGGCTTAGACAAGCGGTTGTATATGATGGTGGTAAAGGTGCAGTAACCCATTATAATGTTATGGAACGTTTTGGAAAGTTTACTTTAGTAGAATGTAAACTTGAAACTGGAAGAACTCATCAGATAAGAGTGCATATGGCATACATAAAGCATCCGTTATTAGGTGATGATGTATATGGGCCAGAAAAAAATAAGTATGGTGTTAAAGGACAGATGCTTCATGCATATTTGTTAGGATTTGTTCATCCAAGGACAGGTCAGTATATGGAGTTTGAAGTTAAGCCACCTTATGAGTATTGCAAAGTATTAGATAGATTGAGGTTAGAACATGAGCAAAAAATCATTTAAACCGGGTGCTATGTTAAGTCCATTACCTGTAATAATGGCATCTGTTGGAGATATAAATAGCGAAAACAATATTATTACAATTGCTTGGACAGGTATAATAAATACTAATCCTCCAATGACATATATTTCTGTAAAGCCTGAGAGATATTCTTATCATATGATTAAGGAAAATATGGAATTTGTGATAAATTTAGTTGATAGGAAATTGGCTTTTGCAGCTGACTATTGTGGAGTGAAGTCAGGTTCAAATATTGATAAGTGGAAAGAAATGAATTTAACTAGAGAGGCTTGCGAGATTGTTAAATGCCCTCAAATAAAGGAAGCTCCTGTTAGTATTGAGTGCAAGGTTAAAAAAATTGAAGAATTACCAAGTCATCACATGTTTATGGCAGAAATAGTAAATATAAATGTAGATGAAAAATTTATTGATGAAAATGGTAGAATTTGTTTAGATGAAGTTGGTCTTGTTTGCTATAATCATGGAGAGTATTTTAAAATAGCAAAGGAAGGTTTTGGTAGATTCGGATTTTCTGTTATGAAACCTAAAACTAGAAAAAGGATTAATAAAGAAAAAATTAATAAAAAAAGAAAAAAATAAGTGAAGCCTTTTTATAAAGACTTCACTTAGAAAGAAGCGGCGCATCTTCCTTGATCAAAACCTCATATAATGAAAATGTATGACTCTTAACGCATGTCATTGTCTATTTTTTTGATATAGCAGTGATGTTTAAGTTGTCTAATGCATTCTTCGCATATATATCCATTTTGAAATGGAATAATATGGTACGGCTTATTATCTCTGTTTAATAAAGATTGGAATTTCAATAAG
>CALCFD010000040.1 GCA_937900695.1 uncultured Eubacterium sp.
AAAGGATGACTAAATTATATGACAGGGAATTTACACCACCTTTAGGACTTGACCTGTATTTGGGGCATGTTCGTACCCTCCACCGGCCGCACCGACCGCACCGCGCCACAGACACTCGCCGACGCTTCAGACACACCATGCGCAACCAGTCAGTCCAGTACGTACGTCTTGCAAATTTAAACTAATCCGGTCAAAAAGGATCATTACCAAGCTTTAATTAACTAAAAATGGCTTCAAGATTCAGTCGATTCAAGTTCAACGCCAATAAAAAACGTTTACTAACATTTTCGTGGTTTGTTAGTAAACGTTTGGATAGTTTTATGTATTATAAACTTAAAGCTTCAAGCTCATCGCAAAGCTTGTCAACTGTTTCTAAGTCATTTTTAGTGAAAGCAACCGTAATTGCAGCCTCTAATTCTTGTTTCTTTTTGTCCTTTTCAAGATAGCTTGAATCGAAGTATTTGTCGTATACCATTTTTCTAAACTTACGGCTTCGGATACGTCTTATTGTGTTGTCTTCAACTAATAAAACGTAGTCGGCGCAGTTAGCTACTAGATAAAAATCATGACTGACCATAAGAACAGTCCCCTTATAATCAGCGATGGCATTCTCAAGGGCAATCTGGGCGTAAAGGTCTAGGTGGCTAGTAGGCTCATCTAAAATTAAAAACTCAGCATCAGAATTGGTGATTAGAGCAATCTGAAGAAGATTTTGCTCGCCCCCTGATAAATCTTTAACTCTGTGATCAATAAGATCTGGTTCTAAGCAGAACTTAGACAAGTAGGCTTTGATAGATGGTCTGTCGCCAAAGCCGTGATCTTGCATTACCTGGTAAACAGTTTTGTCCTCGTCGATATTTTCACCTTGAAGCTGCGATAAAAATGCGTAAGGCGTATCGCTGTCGATGGTAATTGCAGGATTGCTGTTTTGCAAAATATCACGCATAAGAGTCGTTTTGCCAGTGCCATTGGCCCCAACAATAGCAACCTTTTCGCCTTGCTTAATATCAAAAGAGACATTTTGCAGCAGATCTTTGTCAAAATCCACCTGGTAGTTATCGATGTTTAAAATTACCTTCGGCTGGCTAGATATGCAGCCAAGATCGGCTGGCATGTCAAAAGCCTCAGCACCAGGCTCGCCGCAAAGAGAGCCAAAATCGACTTCCGGCAACAAGATTTCAGGCTCGCGCACCTCAATAAATGGCGCCTTAATCTGGCGAGCACGAAGTCTATCAAGCTGAGTCTGCTTAGCATTAACAGCTCTGCCAAAAGTAGGATTAACAAGAAGTGTCGCCTTCTTACGGTAAATGTCAACCATTCTCTGTGTGCGAGCAATCTCCTCTTGCTCTTCAAGATTTTGAGCTTTAAGAACAAGCTTCTCCCTGAGGATAGAACAACGATACTCAGTATAAGAACCGTCAAACTCCTGCAAATCACCATTCTCAAGATGAAGGATCTTGTTGAAACAGTGATTTAACAGATACCTGTTATGAGTGACCACAAGAAGAGTACCCTTGTATCCGTTAATTAGCTGGCATAAACTGTTTAAGTTGCCAAAATCCAAAAATACATCAGGTTCGTCTAAAATAAGTAAGTTTGGAGCAAGAAGCATCTCACGCATAATCTGCAAAAGCTTGTACTCACCGCCACTGATCTGAGACAAAGGAGTGGAAGCAAGAGAAGCCATTCCTGCGAGATTTAGCTGCTTTTTAATGTTGCTCTCGTAGTTGTCGCCATCCATGGCATCGTTAAGATCTAGGATCTTTTGGTACTTTTCAAAAGCCGCCTCTATATCATCGCTAGTTGCCATCTCCTCACAAGCAGCAGCTAAGTCGCCCGCAACCTTTAAAAACTTCTCGCTTAAAAACTCGAAAACCGTAATATCCTGAAGCTTATCGCGAACGCTAAACTGATTAGCATAACCGATGCGACAGCTAGGATCCTTTACAATCTTGCCGTCAAACAAATATTCATCTGTATCAATAATCATGTCCACAAGAGTGGATTTGCCCGTGCCGTTGCTGCCTATAAGAGCGCAGTGAGTCCCTATTTCAATAGAAAAAGAAATGTCCTCATAAAGCTCCTTGGTGGGCACGCCGTAGCTAAGCCCTTCGACACTTATCATTTTTTCTTCATTTATCATAATATATTCCTCACAAAATTAGATAATTTCCTTATTAAAATGCCCTCTAGTATCTGTCTTTTGGTTAAAGACAGAATTCTTTATTTTACCTTCGAGCTTTCCTTGTGCAAGAGCAATAATATGTTCCACCTGACTTTTAGACTCAGTAGTAAAGTTAAGTCTAAAGGCCTCGATGCCATCAATTGTTGGCATTTCGTCAAGCAGATTTAAAATCTTGCCATTTAAGATAGTCGTAGTGCAATCCTCATGGGAGATAATCGGAAAAGAGCCGTATTCATCCTTAATTTCGTAACTGTTTTCCTTACACTTGCCACACTGACCAAGCTTTTTAAGCGGGCAATACTTAGTAAACATAAGCGGCGCTCTGCCGTATACGATCATCTCAAGAGCCGGGTAGCCATCGTTGGCACGGTAGTAAGCATCTATCATATCGCCTATTTGCTTTTTATTAAGCTCGTAAGAAATGGTAATCCTCTCAGCCCCTAACTTATGCAGCTCGTAACAACTTGCCGCATTTACCACATTTAATGAGTAGTCAGTGACAAATGGATTTTTATCCTTGTAGTAATAAATCCCACCGTAGCCGCCAATTAACAGCTGACCTTTTTTATCATCGTATTTTACCTGATTTCGTCTAACGATATTATCAAAATACACCTGATCAATCCCTGCATTTTTACATGCATCATATTGGGCTTTATTAGTAACAGTAGCAGTTAGGTATGGCTTTTTACGCGGGAATGTCATCTTCTCTTTTTCAGGGCTTATCTTTGTATCCTTGCCTTTGTTTGCTATTTTACAGTCATATAGCTTATTTACGATTTGTCTTCTAGCCTGATTTAAAAGCTTAACTGGTATAAATGCCCCGTATTCTTCAAACTCTATTTCGCCTGCTTTAAATACTGTATCATTTAGCTTTGAAAGCTGCTTTTTTACCTGCTCATAGGTCGTCGGATTATTTAAAGCTTCCTCTAATATTTCTTCGCTTTCGTATAGGTAATTAAATCCCATAGCCTCAGCATCTATAACTAGCTTGGCCCCTGGATAAGCATAAACCTTAAAATCAATCCTAAAGCGCTTAAACTCTTTTTCTAAATCATCTTCAAGATCTTTGTAAAATAGGTAGTCCTTAGTCTTGTAAACCACATCGCCTGTAGCTAATTTTTCTTTTATCTTAATATAGCATACATGATCCGCCTTATTTATAAGCTTGCCTTCTTTATCGTAAAGCTTAACTACAGAAAGATTAACATCTTCGCCATCATGGTCAATACGTATAATATCGTTTTGGTTTATCCTCTTCTTAAGGCTAATTTCATACATGCCATGGCGAAAACCGCTCACCTGACCTATTTCATATCCAAAGTTATTAGGCTTATCTATATTAGTTATATCTTTTTTATCCTCATGAAATAAATATCCCTTAGTAAAAGTTCTATTAAATGTCTTTTTAAGCTCAAACTTATCGTCATTTGTAATAGTTCCATCTAAAGCCTTGCGATACTTAGAAACTACGTTAGCCACGTATGCCGGTTCTTTCATACGACCTTCGATTTTAAGAGAATCAATATCTCTTAGCTGGTCTATCTGGTCGATTGTATTTAAATCCTTAGTAGACAAGATATAGCTATTTCCCAAGGAATAGCCTGTGCTTGTGTTTATAAGTTCGTATGGTTTTCGGCATGAACCTACGCATCTACCTCTGTTGCCGCTTCTGTAGCCTATAAGACCTGACATAAGGCAGTTTCCTGAGTATGAAACGCAAAGAGCCCCGTGAACAAATATTTCCAAAGGTATCTTAGCGATCCTCTTAATTTCTTTTACTTTTTCAATAGGCACCTCACGAGAAAGCACAACTCTCTTTGCACCAAGGTCTTTAAATAAAAGAGTTCCTTCAAGATCATCAATACCCATCTGTGTTGAGCAGTGAGCTTCCATGTCCTTAAAGTTTCTCACTATATAGTCGAAAACAGCCAGGTCCTGAACTATAACGCCATCTACTCCTATTTCGTTTAGCTGGTGAAGCTGCTTTTGCATATCGGAAATTTCGTCTTCGAAAACGATGGTATTCATAGTTACATATATTTTTACGTCTCTTAAGTGAGCATATGCTACTGCTTCTTTAAGTGAATCTATATCAAAGTTGTTTGAGTAGGCACGTGCACCAAATTTTTGCATGCCTAAATAAACTGCATCGCATCCGTTTGATACTGCAGCTTTTAACGCTTCCATATTTCCTGCTGGAGCTAATAGTTCAGTCATGTTACCTCCTGTTTTAATATCTCTTCCTTAACTTAAGTTTACCCTTTATTGTACATCATAGCGGCTATGGTGTAAAGAAAAAGAGCAGCACATCCTGCGAGAATGTCTGCCCTGGTTTGCTATGCTTTTTGTTTGTCTTCAAGCCATGCCATGTACTTATTGATATCGTCTTGACACCATTTAACACTTTACTATTTTAATAATTTCATTAGCAATCCTTCTAACTTCTTCGAGTGTATTTCCTTTGCCTAGTGAAATTCTTATAGTTCCTTTTGCATACTGATGATCCAATCTAATAGATTCTAACACATGTGAAATTCTTGTATTTTCGCTATCACAAGCTGATCCTGTTGAAACAGATATTCCCTTTAAATCTAAGCGATGTAATATTGCTTCACCGTTTTGATTTTTAAATGATAAACTAATTACACCAGGTAAAGTATTCTTTCCACCATTTCTAACAAAATCAATTTGTGCATTTTTTAAAATACTAATTAATTCATCTTCTAAATCACTAATATATTTTTTATTTTCTTCTAATAAAGAATGATTTTTATTTAAAGCATGTGCCATACCTACAATCGATGCAATGTTTTCAGTACCAGCTCTCAAAAAATTTTCTTGAGCTCCTCCATCTATATAAGAATTAATTTTTACTCCATCTCTTAGATATAAAAATCCTATACCTTTAGGACCATTAAATTTATGGGCAGAGGCAGATAACATATCTATTCCCAACTCTACCACATCTATATTAACATGTCCTACTGCTTGTACCGCATCTGTATGAAATAAAACATTATAATCCTGAGCTATTTTCGCCAACTCTTTTATAGGTTGGATTGTACCTATTTCATTATTCCCATACATAATAGATATCAATCCTGTTTTATCCGTTATATGCTTTTTTAATTCATCTTTTGTTATAATTCCATCACTATTAGGTTTAAGATAGATCACATTAGCTCCCATTTTTTCAAGAAACTTAGTACTATTCAAAATAGCATGATGTTCTATTTGGGATGTAACAATATCTTTATCAATATTTAATAAAGAAGATCCTTTAATAGCCCAGTTATCACTTTCTGTACCGCCTGAAGTAAAATAAATTTCACTAGGTTTTGCATTAATACAGTTTGCAATAATACTGCGGGCTTCCCTTAATGCTTTTTTACCCATTCTTGCAAAAGAGTATGGTTGTGATGCATTGCCATATTCTTCAAGTAAATATGGTTTCATTGCCTCAAATGCGTCACTATCAAGTTGTGTTGTTGCTGCATTATCTGCATAAATATATTTCTTCATTCTTTTCCTCACATGAAAAGTGTACAGCCTTCTTCTTTAAACTCTTCAATTTTCTCTAGCAGCTCTTCAACTGTACACTCTAAATAATCTGCAAGACAATCCATGCAGTAAAAATTAATAATATCCATGCCTAAAATCTTTTTATTGATTCCTATTGTATCTTTATCAAGCTTTTTTTTACCACACATTATACAATCTACTCTCATATTAAAAATCCTTTACCTTGAAATTAGGAACATCTTTTCCTTTAAATTCAGAATCTAAAATTCCCAACTGTCTTTTTATAGTCCCTCTCATATCTATAGCTGGTCTTAAGCAATAATGCTCAAATTCTTCAATATTCACATCTTCAACCGAACGTACATTTGGAAATAAAAGTTTTAAAAATCCCGTACATATTCTCTTTACTGCCTCAGTATCCCTTGTATCTGAGCGCTTAGGAACTTCTACTAATTCATCTACAACTACTCTATAACTTGCATCTTCTCTAAGCAAATGTAAAATAGTACAAAAATATTCTGAATTTAGTGCCCATCCTGATATTTTTAACGCTGTATCGTATAGAGTTCCACCATACTGTTTGAGATAGGTGTACCCGTTGCGAACACGGTTCCTCGCCCTCCGGTAATCTCGTCAAGGTAACGGCACTTCATAAAGAGGTCGGAAGATTTCTGTGCTTCCGTCTGTGCGATACCGCCCA
>CALCFD010000041.1 GCA_937900695.1 uncultured Eubacterium sp.
TCTTGAAACCTACTTGAACTGCTTATTCTCTTATTTCGATAATCGTCCTCTCTTTTTATTTTATATGCCATAGGACACTACCTCATTTCTTCAGGTTTAGTTGTCATCTTTTGATATAAAATTGTATCTTTAGGGAAGTTATCAACAAATGGAACAATGGTATTACCAAAGAAAACAAGTCCTTGTCCAGCTTTTGAATTAGTAATAAATTTTTCTTGATCTTGAGATATTTTAAGTTCCTTTACTAAAACTTCTCTATCACCTGTAGCTTGATTTAGCATTAAAACAAAGTCAGTATTATCAAAAATGTTTTTAATTTCTTTGCTTGCGAGTAAGTCCTTAACATTTTGTGTAATACCAGTAGGGATACCGCCCCATTTTCTAAATCGTTTCCAGATTTCCACCGAGTATTGTGAAGTCTGTTCATCTTTTAAAAGCAAGTGAAATTCATCAATGTAATATCGTGTACTTCTACCTTTATTCCTATTTTGTGATACCTTATTCCAAACTTGGTCTTGAATAACGAGCATACCTATCTTTTTTAATTGAGTGCCAAGTTCTTTGATATCAAAACATAAAAGCTGCTTATTTAAATCAACATTGGATTGATGATTAAAGACATTAAGACTACCTGATACATAAATTTCCATCTCTGTTGCAAGCTTCTTGCCAACCTTTTCTTCTTGATTTCTTAGCATATCAAATAAATCTTGTAAGATTGGCATATTCTCAGGAACTGGATTTTCAAAGTACTTTTCATAAATGCGTGGTAAACATCTATCTATAACTGACTTTTCTTCAGCAGTCAGACCACTACCACCAACGACTAGTTCAAGAAGTGACATAATAAAGTTAGCTTTATCCTTTAATGGTGCATCTCCATCACCATAATTCATATTGATATCAAGTGGATTAAGATAATCTTTACTTTTAGCACTTACTTTGATGACTTCACCATTAAACTGCTTAACTAAACTTCCATATTCGCCCTCAGGATCACAGACAATCACATCATCATCTGTTACTAAAATAGCATTAGAGATTTCTCTTTTTGCACTAAAAGATTTTCCACTTCCCGGTGTTCCAAGTATTAGTCCATTAGGATTCTTTAGTTTCTTTCTATCTGCCATAATTAAATTATGACTTAATGCATTTAGACCATAATATAGACTGTTTGAAGAATTGATAAATAATTCTTCTGTTGTAAATGGTAAGAAAACTGCTGTAGACGATGAAGTTAAACCTCTGTCGATTTCAATTCTATTCATACCTAATGGAAGTACGCTTACAAGTCCTTGTTCTTGTGCGTGGTCTAATCGTTTTATCTTACAATTATGTTTACTCGCTATTGATGAAATATGCGATATCGTTGTATCTAACTTTTGCACAGTTCTTGCAAAATTCATAATCACGATAGTTACGATAAACATACGCTCATCTCTTGTTTGTAGATCCTTTAAAAGCATTTTAATGTTATCGCCATAAGTCACTAAATCACTTGGAAGTATATCCATATCATAGCCACTGCGAATTGCCTTTTTATTTTCTTCAATCTTCATCTTATCAATATCAGTGTTCTTTCTTTTTACCATCTTGATGGCTTCCATTTGCTCAACTGCTTTGATATGAAATGAAATATTGATGTTGTCATCGATATCAAGTAATTCAGCTAACATTCGATCAGATAATTCACTTGCAAGTATTTGCAGATGGCTAACTGCACCAATGTATTTACCAAACTTAAAATACTTACTAGGTGTAAAATTAAAACTATCTGGAACAATATATGATTTTGTGCTTTCCCTTGGTTTTAAGTCTTTATAGGTAAAAGAAAAAAGCTTATCTGGATTTAACACATCATGTAAGATTTTTAATCTTTCTTCTCCAGTTAAGCTTTCTGCTCTAACACCCATACTTTTTAAATTGGACAATATATCAATTTCTAGTCTTTCTAGCTTTGCGATAGCTTGTTCTAAGCTATCTGCTTCAACACCAAAAGTAATATATTTTGATTTTTTCAAGCCATTATTTCCTTTAGCTAATTGACTTTTAAGCATTTGACGAAACTCTAAACGAATATCATCATAACCATCATTTTTATCAGGAATTTGAATAGCTGCTTTTAGTTCGCTATTTCTTCCCAGCTGATTAATGTATGAAAACTCTACATCCACGCTTGGATCAAATGAATTTAAAAAATTGGCAAACTGATTGAAAATCAAATCTTTATCTTCTTTTACTGCAAGTTGATAATTAATATCTTGAAATAAGATACATTTATTAAAGTGCTTTTCATCTAGCTGACAAACACCACTTTTTAACATTCTTAGATAGGGGATTGTATCTTCAACTGTATATTTTTTAGGCTCTGTTTTTAATATTAAATCTAATAGTGAACCATGATTATTCTTTAGTTTCTTTTCCTTCTTTAAATGCTTTTTGTTTTCCTTTAGTATCTTTTGATTTTCTTCTAGCTTCTGCTTTTGCATTTCTCTTTTTCTGTTCAAGGTAAACCTCCTTTCTCACCCTTGTTGGTGGCTGATAAAACTTGTGCAAATATATGTATTTAAAATACTTTTCAAAGGTAAGTCCATCTTTTTCAAATAAAGTCACAAAGAAGATAGGAAGTGTTGAAATGATGAGAAAGAGTATTGCGATATCATTAGGCATAAACTTTCTCATAAATAAATACACTGGTATTCCAACAAATCCTGCAAGTGTAAATCCTATAAGCTGCCTTCTAGTAAGATTAAATGCGACCTTTGTTTTTACCTTTTTTAAATCTTTGGGAATTGGAACATAACCATCGTTCATAATCTACCTCCCATTATCTTCAATCTTTTTGTATTCCTCAAAATGTTCATAGCAACATGAAACCTCATCTTTCAATTCATCTAATTCTGATTGAATTTGCATATTGCGTTCTTCTTGATATCGTAATACTGATTTAACATCTTCTTTTGTATCATCAATTCTTTCGTTCAATTTAGAGAATTTATTCCTATTCAAGAATGAAATAATGACACCTGCACTTGCCACTACCGAAATAGGAATAATCATTTTTCTTGTGTCAATCATTTAAGTTCCTCCTTAATGTGCATTTAATATACTCTTAGCAAGTGTTCCACTCTTTAACATCATTAAGCCAAGCAATAATGCATAACCTAATATCATAAAGGTACTTGCGTGAATATCTGTAATATTGATTGTTTTTACTAATACTGCGTATATACCCAAGCATATAATCAAGAACAAGCCTTGTAATCCGATGGCAAATAAACCTTTGATATAATTTGTACCAATCTGTCCCCATTCTCTATTTCCCATAGTTGCGAAAGGAATTGCTGAAACGGAACAGTATACATAAATCTCAAACATTCTTCCATACACTACAAGCATAATAACAATCGACATAGCTTGAATTGCAATCTTTACAATAGAAGTTTCAAATAAGATCATAACTAGTTCTCCTAGTCCCTTATCTTTTAAACCTTCCACCATTTGGACTATTTCTTCTCCAGAAATAACGGCAGAAGTATTGATTACTCCTGCCGCTTGATTTACTAGATTTTGTGCAACATCAAAGACTGCCATTGAAAATGTAAAGGCATTGGATACTAACCAAACTGCTATCCACATCTTTATGATATATTTGAAAAACTCAAAAGTATCTGTATCATGCATATTGTTCTTTTGCATGACCATGTTTATAAGTTCAATACATAAAACTGCTGTAATAATCAAACCAGCAATTGGAATGATGACATTATCATTAATACTTTTAATGAATGCAAATACATCTGAATTCCAGCCCATTGGTGTTTTACCTATATCTGTTGCGATTGCACCAACCTTATCATTTATGTCGATAAACATTGATTCAAGATTTGCTTGGATACCTCCGAGTAAGAGTTCTTGAAAAAACTCTTCAATTTTATCGAAAATACCAAACATATACTAAATCTCCTTAACTCAAAACATTAGAAAGTAAAGGAATTAACTTCATTCCAATTAAAACAATTCCTCCACCAGCCATAAGCTGCTTAATACCTTGTGATTTTGCTCCTGGGTTATCATTACCATAACCTTCCATAAGGTTAATAACTCCCCATGCTCCTAAACCAGCACCAACTGCCATTACTAAAATCTTTAAAACATTAACTGCTTGTGCGAAAAACTCCATTTTCTAATCCTCCTAATTTTCTTTCTTTTCAATTTTGTTTAACGACTGAACGATAAAGTTCTTATAAGTCTTTCCATCTTTCATTCGATGATTGAAATATCCATAAACATGTACAAAATCACCTTTAGCAAAGGTTTTAGCAACATCTACTTTGTCACCATAAACTGCACAGTTTATATATTCCTTTCCTTTACCATAGCCTTTAGCAAGCGTAAAATTTACTACTTTTGATTCCTTAGCATCTTTAAAGAAACTTGTTGATACAGGCTCTTTGATGAGATTGGCATTAATATTAATCATTTCTCTTTCCATGTTGTACCTCCTAAATTTAAAAAA
>CALCFD010000042.1 GCA_937900695.1 uncultured Eubacterium sp.
GGCAGTTAAAAACTGTCTCGCTAATAAAGTCTAACTTTTTGGGGTCACCTCAATATGTACTCTCTTATTTAATCTTCTTCAATATGCATATCTAAGTCAATACCAATATCATTGTTAATAATTCTTCCAAAAGTGATAGCATTATCACCATATTTATTTCTAATCATGTCCATAGCACGTTCCATAGATTGGGATCGTTCTTTAGTTTTAATATCGTTTTGAGCAAACATATTTAGTTGCTCATCTTCATTTTCATCAGTAAGATTTATAGCTGTAATAGTAAGAAGTCTAATAGGATCTCCTAAAAGCCAGTTAGCTTTTAAAAGTTCAAATGCAGTGCATACTATATCTTCAGAAGTATTTGTAGGAGAGATAAGTTGTTTTTGTCTAGATATAACCTTAAAAGTAGGATCCTTGATGTCAATTTTAATACCGTAAGCTTTCATTTGATATTTTCGAAGTCTACTTGCTACCTTATCACTTAAACCAACAATAGCAGTGTGTATATCATTTTCATTTTTTAAATTTCTTTTGAATGTGATACCATTACCTACTGACTTGATTTTTTCCTTTTCAGAAAAAAGCTTAACAGGTTCATTTTCAAGGCCATTGGCATAATCATGAATCATTGAACCTTGTTTACCTAAAAGTGAAGTAACGAATTTTTTATCACTATTTGCTAGATTTCCTATAGTAAATATACCTGCTTTTTTTAGTTTTTGAGCTGAGGCATTTCCAACGAAAAAAAGAGATTCGATATCAAGAGGCCATAATATTTTTTTATAATTATCTCTAGATATAACAGTGGTAGCATCAGGCTTTTTGTAGTCACTACCCATCTTAGCAAAAATTTTGTTAAAAGATACACCAGCAGACAGTGTAAGACCAAGCTCATTTTTTACGGTCATTCTTATATGATCTGCAATTTCTTTACCTGATCCAAAGAGTTTCAGACTTGCTGTTACATCAAGCCAAGATTCGTCAATAGAAAATGGTTCAACCATATCTGTATACCGAAGATAGATTTCATTTATAAGCTTGCTGTACTTTTTATACTTTGCTCGATGTGGTTTTACGCAGACTAAAGTAGGACATTTCTTTTGTGCAGACCACAATGTTTCAGCAGTCTTTATATTATACTTTTTTGCTAATTCGTTTTTGGCGAGAATTATCCCATGACGATTTGTAGGGTCACCACAAACTGCCATGGGAACATTTCTATATTCAGGATAGTCTAATAATTCAACTGATGCGTAAAAACTGTTCATATCACAATGTAAAATAGTACGATCATTATGAATCATATGTTAATTCCTTATTTTTCTTTATTGTCACAAATAATTTTCTTTATCTGAATTATAACAGTTGGAACAATTGATAATAACCAAATTAGTCCAACCTGAGCACCTGTAAGAGGAGCAACTGCAAATGCATTAGCTAAAAATGGTACAAATAAGATACACATTAGTAGTAAAGCACCGATTACAAAAGCACCTATAGTAAATACGTTAGTAGTTAAACCAAGCTTAAATATTGATTGCTTACCTCTTGAATTAAATCCATGCCATAGTCTTGCTAAACATAGAGTTGAAAATGCCATTGTCATACCTGTAGCAGCGTTTATAGCTAAACCTTTATGAAATGCAAACATTGTTACGATGGCGATTAACACACCTTGGAATCCAACTTCTCCGATAAATGATTTTGTTAATATGCTTTCGTTATTGCCACGAGGTTTATCTTTAATAAGTTCAGGATTACTTGGTTCCATACTTATAGCAAGTGCTGGTAAGCTGTCAGTTACTAAGTTAATAAATAGTAGATGTACAGCTGCAAAAGGAGCAGGTAGTCCTAATAATGAAGCATATAAAACAGAGAAAATACCTGCGGCATTGCCTGATAATAGGAACTTAATAGCATTTTTTATATTTGCGTAAATATTTCTTCCATTTAGTACAGATTTAATAATTGTAGCGAAGTTATCATCAGTTAAAATCATAGAAGCAGCATCTTTAGATACTTCTGTTCCGGTGATACCCATTGCAATACCAATATCAGATTGTTTCAATGCAGGGGCATCATTAACACCGTCACCAGTCATTGCAACGATATGACCAAGTTTTTGCCATGCTTTAACAATACGAATTTTATTATCTGGAGATACTCTAGCATAAACTGAGATATGTTCAAGCTCAGCCATAAGAACATCATCGCTCATAGCATCAAGCTCAGGTCCTGTAATGGCTTTATCTCCATCTTTTAGAATACCGATTTTTTTAGCTATTGCTGATGCAGTAATCTTATGATCACCAGTTATCATAATAGGTTTGATGCCAGCTTTAATGCAGTCTTCAACCGCTTTAGCAGATTCTTCTCTTGGTGGATCCATTTCTGCTTCAAGTCCGATAAATGTTAAATCGTTTTCATCATCAAATGTAAGTTCTGTTTTGCCTTCAGAAGGTTTTTGAGCAAATGCAAGAACTCTTAAACCATTTTGTGAATATTTCATATTCTGATTTGCTATTTTTTCTCTTTCTTCATCTGTCATAAAGATACGATCACCATTTTCATCTAAAATGTATGTGCATCTAGCAAGTAATACATCAGGGGCACCTTTAGTAAACATAAGTCTTTCGCCATCAATATCATGTAAAGTGCTCATAAGCTTACGATCAGAGTCAAATGGCAATTCGCTAATTCTTGGTTTTTCAGACATTACTAGAGAGTAATCGTCATTAAATTTCATATAGTAATTTACAAATGCAGTTTCTGTTGGATCACCAAAAGTTTCTCCGTCAACTAAAACTGTGTCATTACATAAGATGGAGGATAGTAATAATCTATCTTTGTTTGTAGGGAAGCAATAAGTGTCTTCAACAGTCATCTTATTTTGAGTTAGAGTACCTGTTTTATCTGAACAGATAATAGATACACAACCTAAACCTTCTACCGCCTTTAACTGCTTTACTATGGCGTTTTCTTTTGCCATTCGTGATGTACCTATAGCAAGAGAAATAGTGATAATTGATGATAAAGCCTCAGGAATGGCAGCAACTGCCAATGCTACAGCAAATAGCAATGCATCAACCATTGTTTCGCCACGATAAATACTTAAACCAAATACCAATATACAAATTAAGATAATACCTATAGATAACTTTTTACTGAAGTTATCCATATTTACCTGCAGTGGTGTTTTACGTTCGGCAGTATTTGAAATTAAATCCGCAATCTTACCAAGTTCAGTATTATGACCTACACTAGTAACTACTGCAAGACCTCTACCATAAGTAACTAGGGAACTAGAGAAAACCATGTTTTCTTGATCTCCTAAAGCAACCTTTTCTTTGTCAATAATTTCAGCTGTTTTTTCAACGGCTTCTGATTCACCTGTTAATGCACTTTCATTTATCTTAAGCGAATAAGATTCGATAAGTCTACCATCACTTGGAACTATATCTCCAGCCTCAAGTTTTATAATATCACCGACTACAACATCTTCAGCTTTCACTTCAAGTTGTTGTCCATCTCTTATTACTTTTGCTGTAGGAGAGGACAAGCTTTTTAAGCTGTCTAAAGATTTTTCGGCTTTTACGTACTGAACAGTACCTAATATTGCATTTAATATAATTACCGCTAAGATTACAATTGTACTTTCAATATTGCCAGTAGCCACCGAAATTAGAGCTGCGATAATAAGAATAATAACTAGTAAATCTTTGAACTGTTCAGCAAATATTTGCACAATGCTTTTTTTCTTTTTTTCTTCAAGTTTGTTTGTGCCATATTTTTCTCTGTTTTGTTCTACTTGATCTTCTTTTAGACCATCTGTTGAGGAATTAAATTCCTTTAAAACTTGGTCTACTTCTTTGTTGTAAAACATAAATATACCTCCTAATTGAATACTAATAAAAAAAGACTTCAAACACAAAAAGAGTGTTTAAAAGTCTCGCTATTTAAAGTAATCGCGGATTTTTAAAATCGTATTGACGCAATTACTACAGTATTTACATATGCCAGCTACTCCCTTTTAAATTTGGGTAAGAGTTATTAAATTACTGTATTTATTTTAATACCTAATGCTTATCATTGCAACCTTTTTATGAAAAGTGACAGATTTACTATATAAATTGTGGTAAAATCAAATTATAAAGATATATAATCCCTTTTATTAAGATAAATGAGGGATAAATAAGAGTTTGCTAAATCGATAGTGCAATAGGTGCTTATTAGAGAAAAAGGGTAAGGTAATAGTATTGTCTTATAATGAATATTTATGGCAACAGTACAGGGCTATACAGGAGGAATTATAAGTGGATAAACGATTATATAAACAGTTAGAGTTTTCTTTGGAAATAGATAAGGTTAAAAACATTTTTAGACAGACACATCTATCAGGAAAAGGACGAAGAGAAAATGATGCAGAACATTCGTGGCATATGGCTATAATGGCTTATTTATTGAAAGAGTATTCAAATGAAAATATAAATATTGCTAAGGTCATGCTAATGTGTCTTATTCACGATATTGTTGAAATTGATGCGGGTGATACTTATGCTTATGATGAAAAAGCAATAAAAACACAGAAAATAAGAGAAGAAAAAGCAAAAGATAGAATTTTTTCTATGTTGCCATCGGATCAAAAAAAAGAGCTAATAGATTTGTTTGAAGAATTTGAAGCTTATGAAACTCCCGAATCTAAATTTGCTCATGCTATGGATAATCTTCAACCGGTAATATTAAATACGAGTAATGATGGTGGAGATTGGAAAGAACATAAGGTATCAAAATCACAAATTTATAAAAGACAAAATAAAACTAAATTAGGATCAGAAATAATATTTGAACTAATAGATAGCATTATAAAAGATAATATAAAAAAGAATAATATAATAGATGGATAGAATATGAATAATTCTAAGACAGTTTCATAAGGGTCTTTACATCAGTAGTGGTTTTTGTTAAAATAATATGACGAAGATAATAAGGAGGACGTTATGAAAAGAATTAAGACTTTAGAAACAAGAAATCTTAAAGCTTCTGTTAATGTTGGTGGTTGCGGAGAGTGCCAGACTTCTTGTCAGTCAGCAAGCAAAACTTCATGCAGCGTAGCAAATCAGCAGTGCGAACAGTGCAGAAATAAATAAGGTTGTTAAAGATCGCTGTACAAATAAGTACAGCGATTTTTATGTGCATATAAATTTATATTAATATAGGAAGGATAGTATTATGATACATCAGTATAAAAATAATGGATATAATATTGTGATTGATGCAAATAGTGGTTCTATACACAGTGTTGATGAGATTGCATATGATATAATTAAACTATATGATGAAAAAGAGGAAAACATCTATGAAGAAATGAAAAAGAAATACCCAGATATCACAAGGGAAGATGTAGATGAAACTTTAGATGATATTCAAACACTAATAGATGAAGGCAAACTATTTAGTGAAGACATTTTTGAAGACTTAGCGCCAAAGATGAAAAAAAAGCAGTCAGTACTTAAGGCTATTTGTCTTCATGTAGCTCATGATTGTAATATGGACTGTGGATATTGTTTTGCAGGTAAAGGTGAATATCAAGGAGAAAAAGGACTTATGTCACTTGAAACCGGTAAGAAAGCAATGGACTTTTTAGTTGAAAATAGTCCAGGTAGAAAAAATCTTGAGGTTGATTTTTTTGGTGGTGAGCCGTTATTAAATTGGGATGTATGTAAACAACTAGTTGAATATGGTAGAGAACTTGAAAAGAAATTTGATAAAAACTTTAGATTTACATTAACTACAAATGGACTTTTAATAGATGATGATGTAATTGAATTTTCTAAAAAAGAAATGAGTAATGTTGTATTAAGCTTAGATGGGCAAAAAGCTACTAATGATAACATGAGAAAAACAAAAAATGGTAAGGGTACTTATGATTTAATCATCGATAAATTTAAAAAGTTAGCAGATTCTAGAAATCAGCAGGATTACTATATGAGAGGAACTTATACGAAATACAACTTGAATTTTGCAGATGATTTGATTCATATGGCAGATTTAGGGTTTAAAGAACTTTCAATGGAGCCAGTAGTAGCACCAGCTGATGCACCATATGCATTATCTGAAGATGATTTACCGGTTCTTATGGAAAACTATGAAAAGCTGTCAAAGGAAATGATAAAGAGATATAAGGAAGGAAATGGATTTAATTTCTATCATTATAATATAGATTTAACAGGAGGACCTTGTATCTCAAAACGTATTTCAGGATGCGGTGTAGGAACAGAATATGTGGCTATAACACCAAATGGTGAGATATATCCTTGTCATCAGTTTGTGGGTGATGAAAAATACCTTATGGGAACTTTAGATGGTGGTATTGTAAATGATAAGGTATGTGATGAATTTGAAAACTGCAATGTTTACTCTCATAAGGAATGTAAAGATTGTTTTGCAAAGTTATACTGTAGTGGTGGATGTGCAGCTAATGCATACCATACAACTGGCAGTGTAAATGGTGTGTATGATTTTTCATGTGAATTACATAGAAAAAGAATCGAATGTGCTATTATGATGAAAGTGGCATTATTGTAAGTTTACATGAATATAGAATTGTGATAGAATTGTGAAGAAATGTGATATAAGTTTTATCTATAATGCTATATAAAAAAGGATGGATGATATGAGAAGCCAACAAATGAATAAAAATAAAAGTGCAAAAAGGAATAGAGGTTCAAGAAAAAGAAATAGGGGATTTGGACGCTTTATTTTCTTAGCAGTGTTAATAGTGTTAGTTGTAGTAGGTGGTATTACAGCCTTTAAAGTACTATCTGGAGATGGATATGATGATGAAAAATCATTTGAAAAGTATGCAGATAAGTACTTTAGGGAATACCAAGATAGTGATAAAATTGGTGATGATCAACAGAAATATAATTATGGTAAACCAGTTTCTATAGCTGCTAATTACCCCAAATTAGACCTAAAGGTTATGGATAATAAAATTTTAGATAAAATCGATGCACTTGGGACTGATTATACTGGTCTACATGAGGATGAAGCAGATAATTTAAAATTTACACAGTTAACTACTTATGACTCATATAAGAGTAAGAAGAATACTGGATCTATAGTCTTAAAAACTGTTGAGAGAGAAGAAAATACTAGAGGTAAATTTGTTCAAAAAAATGCAGTAGTTAATACATTTACTTTCAGTTTAGATAAGGGAACAGATGTATATCCTGTTATGGCGTTTGAATCAGGCTATAAAGAAAAGCTATCAAAGTACTTTGATAAGTATTTAAATGAAAATTACAAAGATGATTTAAAAGATGATTATAAAGATGTGATTGATCCTGAAAAGTGCAGTTTTGATAAATTTGCTTTAACTAAAAGTGGAGCTATTTTCTATTTTGATGCTAATACAGTAACAAAGGGAACAAATATTGTTACAATTGATGTAGATGCTGATGATGTAAAGGGAGTATTTAGAGAAAAGATAAACCCAAGAGCATTAGATCCATCTAAGCCAATGGTGGCAATTACATATGATGATGGTCCAGCATCAGGAACTTCAGATAGAATTTTAGATGTTTATGAAAAATATAACTGCGTAGCTACATTCTTTGAACTAGGTAAAAATGTAGAGTTTGTAGAAGGTTCTGATAAGATTTTAAAGAGAATGGATAAATTGGGTTGTGAAATTGGTTCTCACAGCTACGATCATCCAAATTTATTTACATTGTCAGATAAAAAAATCAAAGAACAGACAGATAAGACAGATAAAGAGATAGAAAAGAGAGTTGGACATAAACCTACAGTTTATAGACCACCTTATGGTAACGGAAACGATAAGACAACTAAGATTTTTAACAAGCCTGGTATTTTATGGTCAGTTGATACTTTAGATTGGCAGTCAAGAAATGCAGATTCTGTTGTTAAGGTAGTTAAAAGTGTAAAAGATTTAGATGGTAAAGTTGTATTGATGCATTCACTTTATGATTCTTCAGCTAAGGCGACAGAAGAGTTAGTACCATGGCTACAAAGTGAAGGTTATCAGCTTGTAACAGTTTCAGAGCTGTTAACTTATAAATATCATGTAGATCCATCAGAAATTAAATTTTATGGATATAACTATTTTTACTTAGATAAGTAATTTAAGGAGAGAATAATATGGGGAACTTTGATTGGAGTATAATCATAGGGCCACTTGTTGGTGCAGTAATAGGTTACTGCACCAACTTTATTGCAGTAAAAATGCTATTTAGGCCTTTAAATGAAAAGAAGATTGGAAATTTCAAGATACCTTTTACACCAGGTATGATTCCGAAGGAAAAACCAAGATTAGCAAAGGCGGTAGGTGAAGCTGTTGGAAACACGCTTTTAACAGAAGAAACCATTGCGAATAATTTGTTGACAGATGAAATTAAAGATAAGATTTCAAGTGAAGTTACAAACTATATTGAAATTGTAAGGGAAGATGACGAACCTATTAAAGATAAGTTGTCTAAGATAACATCAGAGACTGATATAGAAAGAAATATTGAAAATGTCAAAGATACTATTACCGAAAAGCTTTATGGTAAAATCGTAGATATGAAAGTTGGTAAAACTGTAGCAGAGCAGGTATCTGCTGCTATAAAATCCAAACTAGAAGGTGGACTTTTTGCTATGATGCTTACAGATGATGTGATAAATAGTTTTATGGATCCTGTAAGCGATATGATAGATAGTTACATAGTTAAAAACGGTAGACAGGTTATTTCTGAGAAAGTTGTCTCAGAAGTTGATAACTTTGTGCAAAAACCAACTGGCGAATTGACACAATACCTTGATATGAGCGGAATAGACATTCCTGCATTGGTGGTAAATGTGTATACATCATTTGTGCAAAACAAGCTTTCTAATGTCTTAGGTGCTGTTAATATTCCAAAGATTATAGAAGATAAAATTAATGAAATGGATGTACTTGAAGCAGAAGAACTTCTATTATCAGTAATGAAAAAAGAGCTAAATGCTATTGTAAATCTTGGTGCATTAATTGGATTTATTTTAGGAATTGTTATGATATTTGTTTAAATATCTTGTTTTAGACCTTGAAATCTTATATAATAAAACTTGTTGTATTTTTAAAAGATTTTTAAGGAGTGAAGACAAAGATGGAAAAGAAAAAGAAAAAGCTTTCGTTTCCTACTGCGTTTACAGTACTTTTCATCGTGCTTATCTTAGCATGTGTACTAACATACGTAGTTCCTGCAGGTTCTTATGCAGAGCTTCAGTATGATGCAGCAGGTACAGGAGCAAAAGAGTTTACTTTAACTCAGCCAAATGGCGAACAGGAAATACTTCCTGCAACTCAGAAAACCTTAGACGACTTAGGAATTTCTACTCCAGTTGAAAAGTTTGAAAACGGCGATATCAATAAGCCTGTTGGTATCCCTGGAACTTATGAAAAGGTTGAACAAAGTCCGCAAGGTATTTCGGCATTTATTAAGGCACCTATTGATGGGGTATACGACTCAATTGACATTATTTTATTTGTATTAGTTATAGGTGGTCTTATCGGTATTTTAGATTACTCTGGAGCGTTTAATGCGGGAATTGCGGCGCTATCAAGAGCTACTAAAGGTAAAGAATATATCTTAATTGTATTTATTACAATTTTGATTGCAGCAGGTGGTACAACATTTGGACTAGCTGAAGAAACTATTGCGCTATATCCGATATTGGTGCCGGTATTCTTAGCAGCTAAGTACGATGCTTTAGTTTGTATCGCAGCTATCTACATGGGTTCATCTATTGGTACTATGATGTCAACAGTAAATCCATTCTCAGTAGTAATAGCTTCAAATGCTGCTGGTATTAACTTTACTCAGGGTATGTGGTTTAGAGGAGCCGGTCTTGTATTAGGTACAGCTGTAACAATCCTATACATCTTAAGATATGCTAATAAGATTAAAAAGGATCCTACAAAATCACTTATTTATGCTGATAGAGAAAAGATTGCAGCTAAATTTGCTCATGATGGAGAAGCTCCAGCATTAACATTTAGATATAAACTAGCTTTAATCATCTTCCTACTATCATTTGTAGTAATGGTTTGGGGAGTTTCAAGACAGGGATGGTGGTTTGGAGAAATGACAGCACTATTCCTAGTAGTATCTGTTATTTTAGGTGTGCTACTTGGTATTCCTGAAAAGGTTTTCGTTGATAAGTTTACTACAGGAGCAGGTGAATTAATTGGTGTAGGTCTTATTATCGGTGTAGCTAGAGCAGTAAACATGATCTTAGATCAGGGTGCTGTTTCAGATACAATCCTATTTAAGCTATCATCAATGGTTGACGGCATGAATCCTTCAATTTTCATCATCTTAATGATGTTCATCTTTGTAATTTTAGGATTCTTTATCAACTCATCTTCAGGTCTAGCAACATTATCAATTCCTATTATCGCACCGCTAGCTGATGCAGTAGGTCTTCCAAGAGAAGTTATCATTTCTGCATACATCTTCGGTCTAGGTATGATTTCATTTATCACACCAACAGGATTGATCCTTGCTACATTAGACATGGTTGATGTAACTTATGACAAGTGGTTAAAACTTGTAATGCCTCTAATGGGTATCTTAACTGTATTAAGTATGATCCTATTATTAATTCAGGCTAACGTATCAGCTATATAATTAAGATTAAATTTATAGGCAACGTGGCGTCGGCTGCGTTGCCTAAATTTTAAGGGAGAGAGAATATGAAAAACTATATTGAACTAATCGATCAGTATAAGGACGACATGTTAAAGGACTTATCTGACTTAATCGCAATTAAAAGCGTAGCAGAAGAATGCGAAGGCCCATATCCTTTTGGTGAAGGTGTTCATAAAGCTTTTGAAGCTATGTTAGCTATGGGAACTAGAGATGGTTTTACAACAAAAAATGTTGATAATTATGGTGGACACATTGAATTTAAAGGCGAAGGCGACGGTATTTTCGCTCTATTAGGTCACCTTGACATCGTTCCTGAAGGCAACAACTGGAACACAGATCCTTACGAAGCTACAATTATCGATAATAAAATCTACGGTAGAGGAGCAATCGATGACAAGGGGCCAACAATCGTTGCTTACTATGCTATGAAAGCTTTAAAGGAAGCTGGTTTTAAGCCAAGAAAAGACATCAGACTAATCCTAGGTCTTGACGAAGAAACTAACTGGGATGGCATGAAATACTACATGCAAAAGGAAGAAACTCCTGATATGGGATTTGCACCAGATGCTGATTTTCCTGTTATCCACTGTGAAAAGGGTCTAATTATTTTCGACCTTATTAAAAAGCTTGCTTCAGCAGAAAAAACAGGCCTTCACATCGAAAGTCTAAATGCTGGTACTGCATCTAACATGGTTGCTGACAGAGCAGAGCTAGTTATCAGCGGTGGAGACATCAGCGATGTTATCGCACAGTACAGCAAGGATCATCCGGATTACGACATTACTTGTACTCCAAGCGACAATGGTTGCATTGTTGTTGCTAAGGGTATTGCTGCTCACGGTGCTATGCCTGAAGAAGGTCTAAATGCTATTTCAATTTTATGTGAAGCTTTAGCTCCAGTTGTATTTGATAATGAAGATGTAAATGCATTTATCAAATTCTACAACGAAACTATCGGATTTGACTTCAATGGCCAGAGATTTGGATGCGGTTTTTCTGATGAACCATCAGGCAAATTAAACTTCAACGTTGGCGTTCTAAAAATCGACCAGGATGAAATTAGACTAACAATTAACATCAGATATCCAGCAACTTTAAAAGAAGATGATATTTACAATGGTATCGAAACAATCAACAGAGGCTACGAAATCGAAAGAGTAGACCACTTAAATCCACTTTACGTTCCAAAGGATCATGAACTAGTGGAAGTTCTAATGGATGTATATGGTGAATTTACTGGTGATAGAGAAAGTAAGCCACTTGTAATCGGTGGAGCTACTTACGCTAGAACAGTTCCAAATTGCGTAGCATTTGGTCCTGTATTCCCTCATGAAGCTTCTGTAGAACATCAGCCAAATGAATTTTTTAATATTGATAGTATGATTAAATCAGCTAAGATGTATGCTGAAGCAATTTACCGTCTATGTAAATAGTATGATATACACCAAAGTCTTATATATTAAGGCTTTGGTGTTTTTATTTAATTCAAAATCACCTGTTGACAGTGTACTATAATATATAGTACACTATATTTAATTAAAAGATTATATATATTTATAGAAGGGAGATATCCATGTTTCAGATAGATTTAAAAAGTCATAAGTCTATTCAAGAGCAGATATCCGACAATTTTATGGAGCTGATTGTAGCAGGTATACTGAAACCTGATGAAAAACTTCCATCAGTTAGAGAGCTTTCTAAGATGTTGACTGTAAATCCTAATACAGTACAAAAAGCATATACTAAACTTGAAGAAAAAGGATATGTATATGTGGTAAAAGGTAAAGGATCATTTGTTTCGAATTTAGAGAATTTGGCAGTTGATATGAGAGAAGTAAATAAAATTAAAAAACTGCTTAAGGAAGATATAAACAAGTTATACTATACAGGTATATCAAAAAATTCAGCTAAAGAAATTGTGGATGATATATTTGATGAAAGAGGTGAATGGGAGTGATTAAGGTATCAGGTGTTATTAAAAGCTTTGATAGTAAAAAAAGAGTTTTAGATAGCATAGATCTACATGTTAAAAAAGGTTCTATATATGGTTTAGTAGGTGTAAATGGCTCAGGGAAAACTACTATAATAAAACATCTCACAGGAGTGTTAAAGCCAGATGCAGGCACTATTGAAATAATGGGTGAACCTATCTATGAAAATAATAATGTGAAGGAAAAAATTGCATACGTGCCAGATGATTTATTCTTTTATCATGGATTTTCCTTGAAAGATATGGCAAACCAGTATGCTAATTATTACAATAATTGGTCATGGGACTATTATGAGAAATATGTTAAGTATTTTAGATTAAATGAGAAGGAGCCTCTTCAGAGTTTTTCAAAGGGTATGAAAAAACAGGCTTTTTTTATCTTAGCTTTATCTATAAAACCAGAAGTTTTAATTTTAGACGAACCTATTGACGGATTAGATCCTATAGTTAGAAAAAAGGTATGGTCTCTTATTGTAAATGAAGTAGCAGATAGACAGATGACAGTTTTAGTTTCATCACATAATCTTCGTGAAATGGAAGGTGTATGTGATGCTATAGGTATTATGAAGGACGGACAGGTTAAGATTGAAAAAGACATTGACTCATTAAAATCTGATATTCATAAAGTTCAGGTAGCATTTCCTAAAGAGGTATATCATCCATTTGAGAGTTTAAGAGTTCTTCATGAGGACAGCAGGGGATCAATTAAGCTTGTTATAGCCAGAAATAAAGTAGAAGAAATTAGAGAGGCTATTGATAAATATGAACCGGTAATATTTGATATACTACCACTTACATTAGAGGAAATCTTTATTTATGAGCTAGGAGGTGGCAAAAATGAAGAAATCATCATCTAATAATATCATCTCTACAGCTGTGATAAATAGTAATATAAAAAGATTTATGCCTGTTATATTTTTAGGTATTATATATTTCTTCTTTTTATATGTTTTTCCATGTTTTTTTACAGTTGATATTGATATGTTTCTTAGAGGTGAGCTAGATTATTCTATGATGGGAGTTAGGCTCTACTGTGCAAGTATGCCTTTAATAACTTCTTTGGCATTATTTAATTTTTTACATAAGAAAAATGCTGTGCTTTTTCACCATAGCATTCCTGTAAAAAGAAGTCAAATGTATGTCAGCTTAGTTTTAGCTGGTATAATACTAATAAATATACCTTTGATACTTTTGGGTGTATATGTTTCAGCAGTTCTAAATATTGGAATTGCATTAAAGGTGATAGTATTTGGATTTATTGCATCAACATTTGTATTTTCTATATGTACATTGGCAGGTATAATAACTGGAACAACAGTGATGCATTTTATTGTAGCTTGTTGGTTTAACTTCTTGCCGCAGAGTATATATTTTGTTTTAACATCCTTTGGTGAAGGGTTGCTTAATGGTTATAGTAATGAAGATGCTATGGGATTAATAAAAATAATGTCTCCAGAGACACATCATTTTGAAATAGCATCATATAAATCTTTAGTATATCTTGCAAGTGCCATAGTTATTTTAGTGTTAGCAGGTGTTTTATATAAGAAGCTAAAACTTGAAAGATCTGAAAATGCTATTGTATTTACAAGTCTTAAAATAATTTTAAATATAATTGTCAGTATCTATTTTATGGCGCTTTTGGGTCTTGTAGTTTATAGTTTTAATAATACTACATTATCATTTATAATAGGTAGTGCTATAGGAGCTATATTAGGTGTATATCTTGGATATATGATATTTAATAAGACATTTAGAATTTTTAACGCTAAGACACTTAAACTAGCAATTATATTAGTTATTGTATCTATGATGTTATCATTGGCATTTGTATATGATATCTTTGGTTATGAAAATAGGATACCTAATATAAATGAAATTAGGAGTGTTAAAATTGATAGTTCAATTGTAGAGAGAGTTATAAGTGATAACAAAGAAATGGACTCTTTTAAGGGTAGAGATAATATCTCAAATGTAGTGAAAATTCATAAAAGGTGTGTATCATTAGGCAAAACAAATAGTAATTTTGATGAAGAAATCGAATATATAAATATAAGCTATAAGTTGAAAAATGGGGACTCTATTCAAAGAGAATACCGTATTCCTATAAATGATTCAGTAGTAAATAACCATTATAAATACATTTTTGATAGTAAAGAATTTAAAGAAAAAATGTTGTTTGAACTTATATTGCCATCTATCGATTATATAGAAGTAAATGATAATGAGACCGGTGAAGTCTATACTATTAGTGGCAGAGAAATAGTTGAGTTTGTAAAGATATTAGACAAAGATATAATAGAGATGTCATACAATGAATTACTAAAACAAGACAGTAAATATAGTATTTGTGTTTATAATAAAAAGCATAATCAGATTAGAAGTTTAAATATTTTCAGTGTTGACGAAAATACTATTAAATATATTAAAAGTAAAATGGGGTGAGACCAGTGAAAAATGTACTAGTCTGTATAACGAGAAAAGAAGCGGCAGATAAATTAATCGAATACGCAGAGAAGTTTATTTGTGATGAAAATGATAAGATGTATATTGTAAATATTGGTTCTTATGAAATGTACTATTTAAATAAGACTGAAGAAAATGAAGATCTTGATTATTTATATGAAAAAGCTTTAGAACAGGGAGCTGATATTAAAACAATTAGGTCTAATAATGTCGTTGAATCATTATTTAACTATGTCAAATTAAAGGAAATATCTCAAATTGTTATAGAAGAAAAAAAAGAACTTAGAGGATTAAAAAATCTTGAAGTCAAACTAAAAAAAGAGGGTATTGATATAGCTTGTGATTATGTGGAAATTTAAATAAACTAAAAAAGATGCAAGGTGAATAAACTTGCATCTTTTTTTCTTATTTTACTGCTATTTCTAGAGCATATTTAATCATATCACCGTTTGCTTTTAATCTATCTTCAGTGGTTGCTTTTTCACCTGTTACAAAGTGGTCGGTGATAGTCATCATAGCAAGAGCATTTCTATTATGATATGCAGCATTCATATATAAAGCTGCAGCTTCCATTTCTACAGCCATTACATGCATATTTGCCCATTTGTGCCACCATGCTTGGTTTGTTTCATAAAATACATCACATGATACAACATTTCCTGCATTTACAGGTAGTTTCATTTCTTTATTAATCTCAGCAGCTTTTGTTAATAACTGCCAGCTAGCACAAGGTGCATATGAAGGAGGAATTTCAAAAGCATGCGAAAAGTTAGAATCTGTAGATGCTGCTATTGCAAGGATGATATCGTTAATTTTTATATCTTCGTGAAATGAACCTGCTGTACCTATTCTAATAAGATTTTGAACATTGTATTCTGTCATAAGCTCCCAAGAGTAAATACCCATAGAAGGCATTCCCATACCTGTACCTTGAACTGAAACAGGTACCCCTTTATATCTACCAGTATAACCTAGCATATTTCTAACATCATTGTACTTTTTAGGCTCTTCTAAAAAGTTTTCGGCAATAAATTTTGCTCTAAGTGGATCACCTGGTAATAAGATACTTTCGGCGATTTGATTTTTATCAGCATTAATATGTGTACTCAAAATATATTTCCTTTCTCAACTTAATTGTAGTATAATAGTATAAGTATATTATAACATAGAAAATGATTGGAGAGAACATGAACATGGAAGAGAAATTACATCCGATCAGAGAATTAAATTCGCTGAAGGAGTTAGTAGAAGAAGGTGCATCACTATTTGGAGAAAAGCCAGCCTTTTTAGCTAAACACAAAAAGGGTGGAGAATATTTTGAGATTTCTTTTAATCAGTTTAAAAAAGATGTAGATGCATTAGGTACGAAACTACTTGAAATGGGTTTAGAAGGTGAAAAGATAGCTATTATGGGTAATAATTGTTATCAATGGATTGTTGCTTATTTTGCTATTGTAAATGGGGTTGGCGTTGCTGTTCCACTAGATAAAGAATTAAAAGAAAATGAAATTTATAATCTACTAGAAACAGCAGATTGTAAAGCTGTATTTTATACATCAAACTTTGAAAAGTACTTTAAAGATTATGATATAGATTATAAGTTTAAGATGGATGCATATGAAAAAGAAGATAGTGATAGTATTGATCATCATATCTGCAATTTAATTTCAAAGGGAAAGTCACTTTTAGAACTTGGTATTACAAGTTTTGTGGATAAGACTATTGATCCAAGAGCTATGAGCGTGATTTTATTTACTTCAGGAACAACAGGTAATCCAAAGGGAGTTATGCTTTGTCATAAAAACCTTTGTCATGTTATTAAAGCTACTAGCCAGATTGTTAAATTAAGAGAGGATGATAGAACTTTATCAGTTTTACCTATTCATCATACATTTGAATCAACTATAGGTATTATGGTTGTTTTATTTCAGGGTTGTTCTATTGCATTTTATGAAGGGCTAAAATATGTTCTAAAAAATATTCAGCAATCGAAGGCAAGTATTATAGTAGGTGTACCACTTATTATTGAATCTATATATAATAAGATTTGGAAAGAAGCTGAAAAAACTGGTAAAACTAAGATGCTTAAGGCTGCTATCAAATTAAATAAAACCTTATTAGCCTTAGGTATAGACAAAAGAGAAACGATTTTTAAATCTGTTAGAAAGAACTTTGGAGGTAAGTTTAGATTAGTTATATGTGGAGCTGCTGCAATGAATCCAGCTGTGCTTAGAGGTTTTGTAGATTTGGGATTTGACTTGTCACAGGGATATGGTTTAACTGAAACTGCACCACTTGTTGCTGGAGTACCTGATTTTGAAAACATTTACAAAAAAGCAGGATCATGCGGACCGGCTATTCCAGGAGTAGAAATTAAAATCGACAATCCTGATGAGGATGGTATTGGCGAAATCTTAATTAAGGGACCTAACGTTATGCTTGGATATTATAAGATGCCAGAGGAAACTGAAAAGGTTATTAAAGAAGAATGGTTCCATAGTGGTGATCTGGGCTTTTTAGATAAACAAGGTTGGTTATATATTACAGGTAGAGCAAAAAATGTTATCGTAACTAAGACTGGTAAGAACATTTATCCGGAGGAGATAGAAGTTCTTGTAAATGATTTAAAGTATGTTGAGGATTCCATGATTTATGGTCTTAAAGAGGAACATGGTGAGGAATACTATGTTGCAGTTCAGATTAAACCTAATTATGAAGCAATTAAAGAAGATAAAGGGAAGCTTACTGATAATGAAATTTATGAATTATTTAGGGATTTGATTTATGATATTAATAAAAATTTGGTAAGCTATAAACGTATTAAAAAGATTCAGATTCGTAAAGAAGATTTTGTAAGGACAACTACAAAGAAAATCAAGAGACAAGATAATATGTAAAATAAACTGCATTTACGAAAATAAGTATGAGGTGACCCCAAAAAGTTAGACTTTATTAGCGAGACAGTTTTTAACTGCCT
>CALCFD010000043.1 GCA_937900695.1 uncultured Eubacterium sp.
GGATGACTAAATTATATGACAGGGAATTTACACCACCTTTAGGACTTGACCTAAAATTAGCTCTATTTCGTACGATTGTCACAATAAAAACTCACTATTTTTCTAATAAGAAGAAATCTTTGTACCATCACAACCTATAATGAAGCCATACATCTTGTGGACGCAATACTAATAACAATAAAACAAGTAACTTTCGTGCGGTAAGACACACTATACTAGTACTAAAATCTTTATTACTCAGCAATTTAATGCGACAAAACCCACTGAGACTCACCAACCATCTTGATGTGACCAACTCCAAAACAACCAACCAAGCTTACCGCACTAGAAGTCGCGAGCCAAACATAAAAAAATAAAGCACCCCGCTGCGAGATACTTTATCCATAATAAATAATTATCTACCATAAACTCTAAAAGTCACATATATGCGATCCTTTCTAGAGCGGCCGCCGATTTCCTTAAGATATGCTTTCCCCTTGCCTCTTAAGACAACCTTATCGCCCTGGCAAACTTCCTTATCAGGCTTTGCAACTTCCATGCTATTAACAAAAGCCATTCCTCGTTTAATAGCTTCTAGCGCCTTGCTTCTAGAGATTCCAAAAGCGCTTGAAATTACATTGTCTAGTCTAAGAGATGCAATAGTATCAGTAATATCCTTATACTGTCCTTCCACCTGCTTTAAGTCCTCAATAGGACGCTTTTCAAGAGAAAGCATTGTCCTGCCTGCTTTATCGTAATTAAACAATATAAACTCAGCAATATCATCTAAAAGAATAATATCCGCTCCCTCATCGTAAACGATTATATCGCCTATTAACTCTCTTTTAATTCCCAGGCCCAAAAGAGATCCCAAGTAATCCCTGTGAGTCAAGGCTTTGCCCCCTGGCCTTTTAGTAGCACGTATAATTGCAAGACTGTGATTGTCACTAAGATTTGCATAGTCAGGTAAAAATAAACAAAGAACCCTTTCGGCATCATCGTAGCCACCATAAAAAACTACATCGCAAGAAACCTTAGTCTGCCTTAACATATGAGAAATAACAGTCCTCTGATGCATATCTAAAAAGCCAGTGATAGTTGGCATATACTTATCCTCGCACTGGTTTATCTTGTCTAAAACCAACGCCATAAGCATCTTATCTTCTTTAGTCATCTATTTTACTCCTCGCGTTAAAATTACTTAAAAATTGCTTAAAAATCGCTGACACCAAAACAGGAATCAGCGATTTAGGTTTACATATTTATTTGTACTCAAACTTTACAGTTTTGTCAATAAGCTGGATGCAAGTTACACCAGGAGTCATCTTAAATTCATTGCCGTCCTTATCCTTAAAGATAGTTGGGCTATCCTTATCAGCACGCTCCCATGTTCCTTCTACGACTTTGCCCTGAGTAAACATTACAGCATCTCCACCTTTATACATGTCGATTTGAAGTCTTTCATCTTCACCTGCATAAAGCTGAAATGGCACTTTTTGTACCAAGATATTTGCACAAGTAAACTCCTGGCCATTGTTTTCATCTACAAGAACCTGATCTTTAACATACTTAGTATAAAGCTTAGATTCCTTGTCATACTTAAATGTGTTATATGCGCCATCAGCGTAATTTACAATAATCTCAGTAGCATCATCGCCACTTACTTCATCATCTTTTCCAAGCCACTTAAAAGTACGAACATCCTTTTTCTTTTTGTACTCTAAACTTTCCATAGCAGCTAAAAGATCCTTGCCAGTAGTATACTGGTTACCTGGCAATCTGCCACTGTTTTTACTTTCATGATGAAATGCCTTGTAATACTCAAAAGTAGAAATTCTATCTACACCGATTTCATCAAAGTAAGCCTTCGCCTGAGGGCTTTGGCCATTGTGAACAAATACAGCATTATACTCTCTTGCAATATCAAGAATATATGGTCTTACACTTCTAATAGCTCCGACATTTTCAAGCTCAGAAATTTTGCTGTAATACACAGGCTCATATCTGCTACCGCCACCTTCAATTGGCACCTCGATTAAAATATCCGCTTTAGAAATACCAGCCTGCGGTCTAGAACGATAACTGTCATTGTCAGTTGAAACAATAATCGGTCTGTCTGGCAGCTTCTCATCCTTAGCAAGCTCAATACCCGTTAAAGGGTTTACATCCTTAGCCTCTTCCTTTTTTTCCTTCTTCTTACAGCCAGTAAGCATAACAGTCCCCACACTTAAGCTTACCACTAGGGCAGCTACTACAGCCACCTTCAAAGCGCTTCTCTTCTTCATAGGCTTAATTCCTCCTCAATTATATCAGCAATAAATTTATATCCTTCAACCGTAGGATGAAGGCCATCCTCATATTCATTAAAATCTTTAAACTTTTCCTGCAAATCTATGTACTTAAAGCCAAAATCCCCACATGCCTCAATAAGCTTTTCTCTAAGTTCTGCTAGCTGCTTGTTTACCTCTTCATAGTCAGTTCCCTCAACCCAGCTATCAGTTGCCTGCTTTGGATTACATAGTATAGGAATGGCAATTATCGGCTCTATACCTGCATTTTTGCTTAAAAGTGCTATCTGCAAAATATTTGCTAAAGTATTTAAAATATGACAAGTGCCAAATACAAAATCATTGCTACCACATAAAATAATAGCCTTATCTACAGGATCAGGTGTTCCAAAAGTCTTACCACCCTGATAAAAATAACCCTGCTCTGAAACACGACACAGTATATCACCAGAACCTTGACCATTCTCGCCAAGATTAATCATCTCCCAGCCATTTCTCTGTCCTAAAATATATGGCCAACTATATACTTCTTCATGAGGATAGCCAAAAGTTAGGCTATCACCTATACACATTATTTTCATTTCATTACTCCCTTTATTTATGATATAATTTATTATACTATTTTTTAAATGACAAAGAAAGGTGAATTAGATATGAAACACAGCATGAAACCAGAAAAGGTTTGTTCAAGCAAAGTTGACTTCCAACTTGATGGAAACATCGTAAGAAATGTTAAATTTACAGGTGGATGCGACGGCAATTTAAAAGCTATCTCAGCCCTTGTAGAAGGCAAAACTGTTGAGGAGATTACAGGATTACTTCAAGGTATCACTTGTGGTTTTAAAAACACATCTTGCTCTGACCAGCTATGCAGACTTTTGAATATTGCATACCAGGAGGAACAACAAAAACAATAAGTCATGAATGAATTATTATTTAAACTATTTATAAAAGACTATAACGATGTAAAAAAACCTCAAGTGAGAGAAGCCTACGGCAAACTTGCCGGTATGGTAGGAGTTATTTCTAATTTATTTTTATGCGCTATTAAAGTAATAGCCGGAGTGCTATCAGCTAGTATCTCCATCATTGCAGATGGTATCAACAACTTATCTGATGCTACATCATCAATTATAACTTTAGTAGGCTTTAAGCTTGCCGCACTGCCCGAAGATGAAGATCATCCTTATGGACATGCCAGAAGCGAATATTTAGCAGGGCTTATCGTATCCATAATTATCATCTTCGTCGGTTTAAGCCTTGGCAAAAGCTCTATAGGTAAGATAATTCATCCCGAAACACTTTCCTTTACATTTTTAACTATTGCAATCCTTGTGATTTCAATTTTAGTTAAAATTTGGCAGGCTTGCTTCAATTATAAGGCAGGTATAAAAATTGACTCCTCTACTTTAAAAGCTACAGCAATAGACAGCAGAAATGATGTTATCGCTACTTCTATTGTACTTCTAAGCGTTATTATTACCAAGTACACAGGTATTAATATTGACGGATACTTAGGCGTTATGGTAGCAGTATTTATTATTTTATCTGGTATCGGTCTAATTAAAGAAACTTCAAGCCCACTACTTGGAGAAGCGCCAGATGAGGATTTAGTAAAACAAATCGCCCAGATGGCACTATCATACGATGGCGTTTTAGGGATACACGATCTTGTTGTGCATAACTATGGACCTAGTAAAATATTTGCTTCTATGCATATAGAAGTAGATGCATCTGTTGACTGCTTAGTAAGTCACGATATGGTGGATAATATAGAAAAAGAGATAAATAAAAAATTAGGTATTCATTTTGTAGCGCATATGGATCCAATTAAATTAAATGACCCTGTTATTTCAGAGGTTAAAGGACCTATATCTTGCTGTCTAATGCAATACAAAGGTATACATACTATTCACGATATGAGATGTGTACCTGGAAAAACACATACAAATATTATTTTTGATGTAATTATGGACCACGACTGTGAAATTTCTCAAAAAGAAATTGTAGAAGCAGTTAATAAGGTGGTTAAAGAAATTAATCCTAACTACTATGTAGTTATGACATTTGATAAAGCTTATACAAATTTATAACCTTTAATTATAAGAAGGAAAGGAGAAATTACTATGGTAAATTTCGATGTAATTGCAAAAAACGATCCTGAAGTTGCAAAGCTAGTTGAAAAAGAACTACGTCGTCAGCAGCATCACTTAGAACTAATCGCCAGTGAAAACATGGTTTCCGAATCAGTAATGGAAGCAGTAGGAAGCCATCTAACAAACAAATATGCAGAAGGATATCCAGGTAAGAGATACTACGGCGGATGTCAGTTTGTAGATGAAGTTGAAACTCTTGCAATAAACCGAGCTAAAGAGCTGTTTGGAGCAGAACATGCCAACGTGCAGCCACACAGCGGAGCCCAGGCAAATGCCGCAGTATACTTGGCATTTTTAAAACCGGGAGACAAAATCTTAGGTCTTGATCTTTCACACGGCGGTCACTTAACACACGGAGCAAAGGTAAACTCTTCAGGTAAGCTATACGAATCTCATTTCTACGGTCTAAACCCTGAAACTGAACTTATCGACTACGATCAGCTAAGGGAAAAAGCCTTAGAAATCAAGCCACAGATTATCGTTTCAGGCGCAAGTGCTTACCCTCGCATTATCGATTTTGCTCGCATTAGAGAAATCTGCGATGAAGTTGGTGCTATTATGTTTGTAGATATGGCTCATATTGCAGGCCTTGTTGCAGCTGGTCTTCACCCAAGCCCAGTACCATATGCCGATGTTGTTACTACTACAACTCACAAAACCCTAAGAGGGCCTAGAGGCGGACTGATACTTTGTAAGGAAGAACACGCTAAGAAAATCAATAGCGCAGTTTTCCCAGGTATGCAGGGTGGCCCACTAATGCACGTTATTGCAGGTAAAGCAGTTTGCCTAAAGGAAGCTTTAGATCCTTCATTTAAGGAATATCAAACTCAAGTAGTTAAAAATGCTGCCGCTATGGCAAATAGATTTGTAGAGAATGGCTTTAAGGTTATTTCTGGTGGTACTGATAATCATCTAATGCTTGTTGATGTTACACCTTTTGGTGTAAATGGCAGAGATGTTCAAAACTTACTAGATGAAGCTAACATCACTCTAAACAAAAATACCATTCCAAATGAAACTCTTAGCCCAGCTCTAACAAGCGGCGTGCGTATCGGTACTCCTGCTGTTACTACTCGCGGCATGAAAGAAGAAGAATGCATCTACATCGCTGATCTTATTACTGAGTTAATTAAGGGCGGCGAAGATAAGGTTAAGGAAATCCAGGCTAAAGTTATCGAGCTTTGCGACAAGTTCCCACTATATGCAAATAACTAAAACTAACTAGTTTAAAAAGGACTCCCTCTATTTTCAGAAGGAGTCCTTTTTTATTGCCTCAATATACCTATATATCAAGATTCCTAGATAGTTCCCTATTATATATAGTAATATGTCAAACACATCACTAATACGGCCTGTTAACATCTGCATAAATTCTAATATAATCGAAAAGACTATACCAATTATCAATGTTATTATTTGTGATTGCTTTTTATTATCCAAAAGCCACATCACTGAAAATCCAAAAGGAATAAATAAGCATACATTGCCGAAAATATTTACAAAACTATGAAAATCGCCTCCGAAAGCTGGTAACAAAATATTATGATAAAACGTATATACATCACAATAAATATTAGCTATAGATAAATTGTTCCAATCTATCAAAGATATAAAATTTCTTGAAAAAAATGTAGCCGCACAGATTAGAGCTATATCACCAAGTAAAATAAATATTACAAAATTTCCTTCAATAACATTTTTATACTGATGCTTCTTATTATAAAAATAAATACTAATTAAATATATCAAAATCATAGCTACAAATAATGGTATTGATTCATCTAAAACCGAAACTATCAAATCTATCATTATTCATCTCTCCTTATACTCTTACATAAATAGATAATTCCAAATATACTTATGATAGCAATTAGTAATCGTACCTTGCCATTTGAGTTTAGCATAAATAATGTAGTGAAGTTTACCCATATTTTGCCTAAAATCATATTAGTTATAAGGTAGGCTATAAAGTAGCATATTACGATTTGTAATAAGTAAGCTATTGATATTTTAGTTTTTAAAAAGACCATTTTACAGTTTACGGTAACAGTAATAGTTTTGCTCATAAAATACGTTGCTACAAAGAATAAAATCATTCCTATGACAATACAAGCCCTTAATGAATTTTGTGCAAAACTACTTATGTTATTTGAAATTTCTTGATGCTGCTCTACCATATTATTTTCTTCATAATTAGAAATCCTCTTTTGTGCATTTTCCTCAAAAGCTGCTACATCATATATGAAATCGTATTTAGAATTAATATCCTTTAGAAACTTAACTATATGTGGTAAATCTTCCTTATTCCTAAAACCTATATATGATTCATTTTTTTCTAACAGCATAATAATATTGTTATCTCTAGGAATGGCTTTGTCGTTTTTATTTATATTTACAGTAGGAAAAAGTACTTGGTCACTTACATCTATTGAGATATTAGATAAAGAAATCATACTCTGTTTTTCTAATATACCCACTACTTTTACTTCCACTTCAGTCAAAAAAAATTTTAATTTCATATGATCGCCCACTTTAAAGCTATCTTTAAAATAACTGCCCAAAACAACTGGAATTATTTCTTTTGTATTACACTTATAATCAGCTTCTTCAAAACTTCGTCCTGACTCTATTTGCTCTTGCAGTTGATAATTTAATCTCTTGGGAATTTCCATGCTATTTAGCGATGTAAGTCTTTTATTAGTTTCTTCATCTTTTACATTTATATCTCCTAACGCAGTCTCCTTAGCACCCTTATAATTACCAATATATTGTATTGATGGCCCTGAAACTTGATAATATTCAAAAAAGTCATTGTTATTTAGCTTATGATTAATTTCCTCCATATCCTCGATGATATTTTTTCTGCTGAAAAACTCATCAAAACTAACATCGGGATTTTTGTCTAAAATATCTGATATAGGAATGACATACTTTATATCATCATCATTTTCACTTGAAATATTTTTTTCATTTATACTTTTATTGATTTTAATATTCGTAAAATCTAAAGTAAGTATTCCAATATTTATTAATAATATTGATAAAAACAACAATATAAGATTTTTTATTTTTTCCATCGTTCTACACTTACTTAAAATAATTTGAATTTCTTATTTAAATTCAACCGCCACTAAAAAATGGTCGCCTATTAACTGTTTTATTTTATCCGGTCTTTCATACATAGTCTTTGCACCTGAAAGATCCTTACTATTTTCAAATGCTTTGCTTATTTTTTCAAAGTTTTTATCATCATAGCTATAATATATAAATAATGGTATTTCTTTTCCTTTTTCTATGTTTTCTTGTCCCGAAAAATTAGCACTTGAAATAACTTTGTCGCTTCTTTTCAATGGAATATCATATGATTTTGACAAATCATTTTCATCTTTACTAAATCCAATATATAACTTCGAGTCTCTTATGCTTGTACCAACAAGAAAAGTGCTTTCTTTTGGTAAAATAGTTTCTTTGGCAATTTCTTTTTTAACCCATTTACCACTACTATTTACATTCATAAGATAAATGCTCATTTCTTTAACTGAATCATCTACTTTATAATCATAGAAGCTTGTCTGATCTAACCCCATGGCTTTACTCATAAGATTTTCTCTTGCAGACTTACCTGCCTGCTCACCAATTTGCATTTCTTCTATCTGTGGTTTAGTTATCTCTACTTCTATTTCCTCATCAGTAATACCTACTTTTGCTCCCCCACAAGAAACAGTAAATATTAATGCACATATGGTTAATACCATAACAAATCTCTTATTTTTCATTTTTGTTACCTTTCTATTAGTATTTCATAGTTGCATATATATGTTGCTTCACTTTCGCTCTCTTTTTTGTTTTATCAAGTGCTTCTAATTTAACCCGTACATCCGCCTTTAACGAATATTCTCGCCCTGTAGGAATTTGATAACCGTCAACAACATATGCTTTAGCATAGCCTTCTACATTGATATCATATCCCACTTTTTCAGCTCTCTTATCTGTTATCTTTTGATACCACCCTTTTGCAAGCCTTAAAGTTGGTGAAGTTACCACTGGAACTCCACCATCTGCATATCTAACAGTCAATCCATCATTTGCAATTTTATAATGATTATGGGTTGATAAAACTAGTCTACCATCTACTAATGATCGTACAAAAATTGTTGTTTCATATTTTCTAGCACCATAATCTTTATATCCTGTGTAATGTACTTCATGTCCCGTTTCTGTTTTAAAAGGAGATATTTCTAGTTCTTCTGAAGAATCTTTCATTTCAATTATCACTTCATTTCCATTAGACAACTTAAAACTTTCTTTAAAATATGACTTATCTTCTGGTAAACTAATTCCTTTTTCTAGTACATTATTAACCTCTTCTGTTAATTTTTCTCTGTATACTTCTTTTACTTTATAAGTAGTTCTATTATTTATATCATTAAGTTTTTCAATATCTTTTTCATTCCCTAAATTTAAACTTTTAGTAGCTTCCATATATTGTCTATATGAATTAATTTTATTATTCACTTCCTTTCCTTCAACTATACTAATGCTTCCAAATAAGATTACTATAGATAAAGCTCCACTTAATAATTTATAAATATTCCTGCTTTTCATTTTAATACCTCTCATTTTTCTATAAAATATCCAGCTATAACTGTAGGCACATTATATATTAGAGAAGCATACTTTTATTCGCAAATGATATATTTAGCCCATATAATTGACAAAAATAGATAAACTTTATTCTAAATACATGATAATCTCCACAGTAAAATGACAATCATCATAAGTAATTTTCATTTTTCCATGGTATTTTTCAAGTACATTTTCTATATTCCTTAAGCCAAAACCATGTGCAAATTTATCAGCTTTGGTACTTTTAATAGCTGATGCTTCCTTTTCCACTTCTCCATTAAAAGAATTTGTCATTTTAATAAAAAGCAAATTGGACTTTTCTTTTATATCCAATAAAAACTCTTTATCAGAAACACACTTTGATAAAGCCTCTATGACATTATCAAATAAATTTCCTAAAATAACACATATATCTGTCTCATTTATCCTTATGTCAGAAGGAATTGCCAGATTTATTTGCATCTCTTTATTTACTAGATCAGAAATAGTTTTACACTTTAAATTGATTATGCTATCTATAATTAAATTACCTGTATTAACAAATCTATCTTTAAGTTTCATGGTGTCATCTAAATTTTCAAGATATATTTGCAGCTTATCATATTTTTGATTTTCTAGTAACTTTTCCATAGCAAATATATGATTTTTTAAATCATGTCTTATTGATGATATTTTACTACTAGAATCTACATATACTTTCATCTGATTTTTAATAGCATCATTTTTTTCTTCTATCATCATAACTTTGATTTTATTAAAATTCATTTGTACAATTCGATCTAATAGATAAAATGTAAAAATATTTATAATTAGTAAAACAAGTCCTCCCATTATGATTAAAATCAAATCATGATAGTTTAATAACAAAATAGCTACCATAATAGCACTAACTATAGGAACACCTACAAATATAATTATTTCAGATTTTTTTATATTACTAATTTGCCTTAATGTACAAATTTTTATAATTTCTAGGATTATGGATATTATAACTAAACCAAATATTAATAAAACAACTAACCCATATCTATCTAGCTTATTGTAAAACATGCTTGCATCTATAAGATCAAAGCTAATAGCGCAAAGTGCCAACGTCGCTAAAGCCATTCCTGACATCTGCTTTAAATTTAGCTTATAAAACAATGCTATAATAAGCACAAATGCAATATTAACTAACAGTATGTCATAAAAGGCCCACCTCAACGTCATCTCTGCCGCTGTTATTATTGGCAAACAAATAATGTAACCTATCACTCTCAATAGCTTATAATACTTTTTTTGTTTTTTGGTTATATAATAATCAAAAGGTTTAGTGACGATTATTATGCATATAAAATTTGCAATTATCAATAAAAGATTTATAACTTCGTGATACATCGATCTATTAACTCCATATGGATTCTAACAAATAATCTCTAACTTTGTTTCTATTTATTTTACTTATATTAAGGCGTATCCCGTTGGTTAAAAGGACGCTATCATATTGATACTCTTTAATAGCATTCATATTTACCAAATATGATTTATGAATTCTCAAAAATACATTATTAAATTTATTCTCTATTTCATCTAGCTTTGAATATACCGTATACTCACAGGTTTCCGTGTGAATTATGATTTTTCTGCCGCTGCTTTCAACGTAAATGATATCCTTTAGCAAAATCTTATAATAAGTTTGATTAATTTTAAACTCATAAAAATCCTTTTGATTTCCTGATAACCTCATAGCATAATTAAGGGCATCTAGTATCTGTTCCTTTGTAAATGGCTTAACTATAAAGTCTAAGGGTCTTGTTTTAAATAACTTCATAGCATATTCTTCTTTAGCTGATATATAAACAATCGATGTAACTTCATTTGCAAGCTCATTTCTGATTTTATCCGCAACAGCAACGCCATTCATCTTAGCTAATTCAATATCTAAAAATATCAAATCAAAACATGTTCCTCTAACCATAGCCTCATATAATTTTTCACCACTAAAAAACACGTCTAAAGCTACATTGCAATCGTCCTCAAGTATCTTTTCAATTTCCCTACAAACAAACTCGTTGTCATCACAAACTGCTACATGAAACATTTATATCCTCCATTTTTGTTTTTTAAATTATATCATACTTTAACATGAAGAACTATCTCATATCTCAACCTCATCCATAGACGAAATTGAAAAATTATAAAAATTTAAGGTTTTTTTGTGTGGGGCATTGGGGGCGTATAGGGGCGGCGTGAAGTATTTTGATTATGCAGTGCAGCAGCATGCATTCATGCAATTATGGTGCTTTTGGGGGGCGTGAACTAAACGCCTTACTTTTTGATCTTTTTCGTTCACTTAGAATCAAGTTAATGAACTATGTTATAGGGTTTTTAGGTATTATAGGTACACCTTTGAGGCAAAAATTTGTTGGCACCCTAAGTGTGCATATCTTAGGATGGATGAGATGCCGGCATATTCGTTTTTTTCGTTCACTTAGATACAAGTTAATGAACCATGTTATATGGATTTTCGGTCAAGTCCTAAAGGTGGTGTAAATTCCCTGTCATATAATTTAGTCATCCT
>CALCFD010000044.1 GCA_937900695.1 uncultured Eubacterium sp.
AGGCAGTTAAAAACTGTCTCGCTAATAAAGTCTAACTTTTTGGGGTCACCTCAATGCTCCCTGATATATCCACATATTTACTTATCCAAGATAAAGAAAACCTTATACCAAACTAAAAATGCATAGATTAAATAAATCTTTTCTCCATTATCTGCATTGCCTTTAAAGTGATCATCTAAAAGATCTATTATGGCATCTGTTTTAAAAAACTCTGACACAAACTCTTCACTAAAAAATTCCTTAACTTTTAGATACCATTTTTCTTCCTTTAGCCAAGTACCAAATGGTACAGAAAATTTATTTTTTGGCTTATGCTCTAAGTTTTCTGAAATAATTTCTTCAGATGCAACTCTTAAAGCATATTTAGTACTTTCGCCATTTATTTTACATACCTCAGGAAGAGACTCACATACTTTTATAACTTCTTTATCTAAAAACGGATTACGACCTTCAATACAATGTGCATTAGCCATTTTATCAGCCTTAAGAAGCACATCGTTTGGAAGTCTTAAAACAATATCAAGATACTGTTGCTTAGAAACATTATCAAGATCTTTGACTTCGTCATAATACTTTTTAGCGATTTCAAAAGCAGTAGTTCCATTCTTATATAAATCTGTTAAAACTGTATTAGCCTCTAAGTCATCAAAAACACATTGATGCCCAAAGTACCATTGCTCTACAGGCTTGTTATTTTTATATCCCTCAAGATACTCATCATATCCTGCAAATACCTCATCAGCACCTTCGCCTGATAAAACTACTGTTACATGCCCCTTTGCAAGCATTGATAAGCAGTAATTTGATACAGCAGATGGATCTCCATAAGGCTCATCACAGTGATACTGTATTGTTTCCATAATATCAAAAAATTCCTCTGCAGTAATAACTCTGCTTATATTTTCAGCACCTAAAATTTTTGAATACTCTTTAGCATGCTCTATCGCTTCTAAATCTCCACCCTCATAAGCAACTGTAAAAGTCATAGCAGGCTTAAGATCCTTTGTAATATAAGCCGAATCTATACGTCCTGATAAAAATGAACCAACACCTACATCAGCACCTGCATGAAAATTAACCGAATTATCCATAATATCATTAATTTCCTTTAAAGAAGCCTTCATATCCTTTAAGGTATCAGGAGCGAAGTTTATACTCGCATATCTTTCAATATCCATCTGGCCATCCTTCCATGTAAAATAATGACCTGGTCTTAGCTTATATACTCCCTTAAAAAATGTTTCTTCACTTGCACCATATCCAAATGTCATGTAAGACTTAAGTGCATCTTTATTTAATTCCTTTTTAAATGAAGGATGCTCTATAAAGCTCTTAATTTCAGAACCGTATAAAAATGCATCACCATTATTCATATAGTAAAATGGTTTTATTCCAAACATATCACGAGCACCAAATAGTTCACGCTTCTCAATATCCCAAATAATAAAACCAAACATTCCTCTAAACTTTTTTACTACATCCTTGCCATACTCTTCATAACCATGAACTATAACTTCAGAGTCAGTATTAGTCTTAAATATATGTCCTTTAGCTATAAGATCTTCTCTAATTTCCTTATAGTTATAAATTTCACCATTAAATGTTAGTACTAAATTTCCTGTTTCGTTATATAGTGGCTGGCTACCACCTTCAAGGTCAATTATACTTAATCGCCTAAAACCGATAGCTGCACGCTTACCAATAAATGTTCCACCACTATTAGGACCTCTATGGTGAATTCTCTCCATCATATTATGAAGGATTTCAGTTTTTTCTTCCTTATTTCTGTTATCAATAAATCCAACAATTCCGCACATCTCATTTTCCTTTCCCCTAAACTAAATTTAGCTTAGGTTTATTTAGTGTAATAATAGTCGGATGGCACTTCTCCTCCGATTGCATTATTATTATGCTCCTGCATAACTTTATTGAATTTTTTAATTAAGCTTATACCTCTATTACTATTATTATAGCAAACAAGTTTTGCTTTTGTTGTCTTTTGCGCTTCCTCTAGACTATCTGCCATATCATCTAACACAACCTGGATTTCATCTCCTCTCTTTGAAATAAAATCCTTATTCACTATCAAAATATATCCAGGTATATCACTTTTAAAGTTTTCCTGCCATAGTGAGTTTAAATCAAATAATTCTTTTAAGTCCTTATTATCTTTTTCAATTGCATCTAATGTAGCATTATCAGCTAGTATACGTACTGGGCTTGCAGTCGCTATATCCTTAAGAGCATCCTTTTCCTGCCAATCTAAATTATTACTGTATAATGTTCTGCCATTTGCATTCATTAAAGCTCTTAAGACTTCTTCACTCATTTCAAGAGGTTCTTCCATCTCAATTTCCTCAGCATCAGAAGCCTCCTCAGCCTCTTCGCCTTCTGCTACTGCTTTAGATTCTTCTTGCTCTGATTTTTCTTCCTCATCCATTTCATCTTCTTCATCTAATGCATAAATTCTTTTGCCACTTAGATAAGCCAGTGTAGGATCTTCTTCGCCCCCATAGCCTGTAGCATCTAGCTTCCACTGTCCCAGTGAAACAGTAGTAACCGCTCTAAAATTATCCTTTTGATTATATAATTTAGCAGCTTCAATTGGAGTTAATACAGCAAAATCAAACTCTCCATCTACTACGGCTTCTTTAACATCAACAGTATCATCTACTTTAGATACCTTATAATCACCAGGAAGCTTTGATACTATATCACTTGGTACTCCTTTTGCAGCAACAATTTTAACATTGCCACTTAAGCTAGCTTCTTTTGTAGCTTCTTCGCTTTTTTTATCATCGCCGCCACATGAAACAAGCATGCTAACACAGAGCATCAGAGATAAAGCAAAAGCTCCCATCTTTTTTAAACTCTTCATAGTTTTCTCCTTATTATTCACAAATACAACTAAGCCTTAGAATAAACTGTCTTGGTGCTAACACCATCAATAGCTCCTAATTTTCCCGATAAGGCACTTATAATATCATTTGGAGCATCAATTGCCACACTTATAATCGATATTTTTTTCTTAGTATAAGGCACTCCCATCCTGCCTACAATATATTTGCTGTACTCATGAAGTAAGCCATTGAGTCTATCAATGGCCACATCATCAACATTTATACTATCAACGATAATGCCTATAAGTGCTACCCTTGTATCATTATTCAACATAATTCGCCTCTTTTTAGTATTAATTAATCCTTATTTAACATTTCAATTTCTAGGTTGGCTTCCTTAACCATGTCCTCAGACATTTTGTCTGGATACCCATTTCTAACCACAATTCTGCCAATACCTGCATTAATAATCATCTTTGCACAGATAATACATGGCTGATGAGTAACATAAATTGTTGCTCCCTCAATACTTTGGCCCAAAGTTGCTGCCTGTATAATCGCATTTTGTTCCGCATGAAGTGCTCTACAAAGCTCGTGTCTTTCTCCTGAAGGGATTCCAAGCTTTTCTCTATAACAGCCACCTAGCTCTTCACAATGTGGCAGTCCTTTTGGTGCTCCATTGTAACCTGTTGCAATTATATGCTTATCCTTTACTATAATTGCTCCAACCTGTCTTCTTAGGCATGTTGATCTTTTAGCAGTAAGCTCTGCCATCTGCATAAAATATTCATCCCAGCTTGGTCTATTCATATTCTCACCCCAATTTCTTAATAATAAATTTCCTGTAAATACAATCCCTGCGGAGGTGCTGTGTGACCAGCCCTCTGTCTGTCTTGGCTTTCTATAATTTCCTTAATCTCATCTGGCTTAATCTTGCCAAGACCCACATCTACAAGAGTTCCAGTGATTATTCTCACCATGTTATATAAAAATCCATCGCCTGTAATTTCAATATACATATCTCTTGGTGCAAACCACTTTTCATCTTTGATAGTAAAATCTTCACCACCGATAAAATTTTCATCCATTTGGCTTCCTATTTTATCAATGGACTCTTCTTTGCCACATCTTGCGATATTCACCGAGTCGCTACAGCTTAACTTAAGCTCTGTTATAGTCCTTACAGTAGTTTCACGTTCCTGGCCGCCTGCTGCCTCAAAACACTTAAAATCATGAGTTCCTACTATATGCTTAGCAGCTTTTTGCATAGCTTCAAAATCAAGCTCTCTATCTACAAAGTAGCAATAATTTCTTAAAAATGGATTTTTCTCTCTGCCGTTGTGTATCTTGTATCTATATGTTTTGCCCTTACAATCAAATCTTGCATGAAATCCTAAAGGCACCTGTGTAACTTCAATAATCTGTACAGCAGGATCAAGCAAATTATTTGCAGCCCTCATAATATTTTCAGTAGGAATGGCAAATTCTCCTAAAAAGCTAGCCTGCTGTCCGAAGGCGTGTACTCCTGCATCAGTTCTACTTGTACCGTTAATCTGAATATCATCGGCACAAAGGATGCTAAGCACCCTTTCTACCTCACCTTGAACAGTTGGCACATTTGGTTGTCTTTGCCAACCACTAAAATTTGTCCCATCATATTTTATTTTAAGTAAAATATTTCTAATCATAACCTTATAATTCTATTTTTTTATTATCTTTTGATTCTCTATACAAAGTAAACTTTCTTCCAATAGCCTGCACAAACTCAGCATTTAGCTCCTGTGCCAATTCATTAGCAATTTCCTTTGCTTTTAAATCACAGCCTTCCTGAATTTTAACTTTAACAAGTTCTCTTGATTCAAAACCTGTTTCAAGCTCCTTCTTAATGTTTTCAGTAAGCCCTGCCTTACCTAAAAATACTGTAGGCTCAAGATCATGAGCCAGCTTTTTTAGATAACTTCTCTGTTTTCCTGTTAACATCTATATCTTCTCCCTATTATTTCTTAATCTTAAAGCTGCTCTTTAGATCAACAATTCTATTAAATACTTTTTCAGTATCTGTAGTTAGCTTTTCATCAGCAACATAATAACCGTGTCTAAAGAACTGGAATCTTTCACCAGGTTTTGCTTCCGTTAGTTTTGGTTCAGCATATCCATAAGTTTCTACTAATGAGTCTGGATTAAATACATCATTTCCTTCTTCATCCTTAACTAGTAGATATCCATAGTTTCTAATCTTAACCTTAACTGCAGTCTTAGCATCTACCCAATGGATAGTTCCCTTAACCTTACGTCCCTCAAATCCGCTACCGCTTCTTGTCTCAGGATCATATGTACAATGTAGCTCCTTGATAGAACCATCATCATTTTTAACAACTTCATCACATGTGATAAAGTATGCACCCTTGAAACGAACTTCATTTCCTGGGAATAATCTAAAATACTTCTTAACTGGAACTTCCATAAAATCAGCACCATCAATCCATAATTCCCTTGAAAATGGCACCATTCTGTTGCCAAGCTCTTCATTATTTCTGTTGTTTTCCATCTCCATTTCTTCAGTCATATCTTCAGGATAATTTGTGATAATAACCTTAATAGGATCTTCAACAACATTTCTTGATTCAACTTTATTTTGTAAATCATCACGAACGCAATACTCTAATAAGCCAACATCTACAAGTGAGTTTGATTTAGCAACACCAATACGTTCGCAAAAATCTCTAACTGATTCAGGTGTATATCCTCTTCTTCTAATACCTGCAATAGTTGGCATACGTGGATCATCCCATCCATCTACAATACCTTCGTCAACTAACTTCTTAAGATGTCTCTTAGACATAATCATATTTGTAATGTTAAGTCTAGCAAACTCAATCTGCTGTGGTGGAGTTGGCCACTTACCAACTTCATTTAATGTCCATTCATAAAGTGGTCTATGATCTTCAAACTCTAATGTGCAAATAGAGTGAGTAATACCTTCGATCGCATCTTCAATCGGATGAGCGAAGTCATACATAGGATAGATACACCATTTATCTCCTGTATTGTGATGAGTAGCATGAGCAATACGATAAATAACTGGATCTCTCATGTTGATGTTAGGAGATGACATATCAATCTTAGCTCTTAGCACCTTTTCTCCATCTTTATATTTACCTTCTCTCATCTCTTCAAATAGCTTTAAGTTTTCTTCAACAGATCTGTTTCTATATGGGCTTTCTTTTCCTGGCTCTTTTAAAGTTCCTCTGTATTCTTTTATTTCCTCTGCAGTTAAGTCATCTACATATGCCTTACCCTTTTTAATTAAAATCACTGCACTTTCATACATTTCATCAAAATAATCTGAAGCCCAAAGTCTCTTATCCCACTGAAAGCCTAGCCACTTAACATCTTCTTCAATACTATTTACATACTCCATGTCTTCCTTTACAGGATTTGTATCGTCATATCTTAAGTTGCACTTACCACCATATTTTTCAGCTGTACTAAAATTTAAGCAAATAGATTTAGCATGACCTATGTGAAGATATCCATTTGGTTCTGGTGGAAATCTTGTATATACCTTGTCACCATATTTATGGTCTTCTAAATCCTTATCTATAATATTGTGTATAAAGTTTGAACTTTTCATTTCTTCACTCATAGTATCTTCCTCCAAATAATCTTATGTAACTGATTTATTATATCATATTTAGCTTCTTTTGTGCATATTCATGGGTTAAATTGTTGTCATAATACGAAAAAAGCAGGAGCAGATGCTCCCGCAGCAATCTCGTAAATTATGCTCTTAAGACTGTCCCTAAAAATTCTTTAAGTCTATCGCTTTTTGGGTTGTTGAAAATTTCATTTGGACTTCCCTCTTCAACAATACGACCTTGATCCATAAAGATAACTCTATCAGCAACTTCTTTTGCAAATCCCATCTCATGAGTTACAACCACCATAGTCATATGTTCATCTGCAAGGGCTTTCATAACCTCAAGAACTTCGCCTGTAATTTCAGGGTCTAAAGCTGAAGTAGCTTCATCAAATAACATGATATCCGGCTCCATAGCAAGGGCTCTTGCAATAGCAACTCTCTGTTTTTGTCCGCCGCTAAGGTGATTTGGATAAACATCAGCCTTAGATGCAAGACCCACCATATCTAAAAGTCTCATAGCATTTGCTTCTGCTACATCTTTGTCAACACCCTTAACCTTAATTGGCGCATAAGTAATATTTTTAAGACAAGTCATATGAGGAAAAAGGTTAAAGTGCTGAAATACCATTCCTGTAGTTCCCTTTAAACTAACCTCACCGCTAGTAATCTTATTTAATCCATTAATGCATCTTAAAAGTGAACTTTTACCTGATCCAGAAGGCCCGATAATTGCAACAATTTCACCCTTATGCATTGAAAAATCAACTTCGTGAAGAGCAGTACAGTTCTTATACTCTTTTACTATTTTTTTCATTTCAAGAATATTTTCCATAATTACTCTCCTTTCAAATCGTATCTATTAAAGTGCTTTTCTAAACGACCTGCTAAAATTGTAAGCACAAATGTCATAGCAAGATAAATAACTGCAGCAACACCAAATGGTGCAACTGAAACTGTAGTATTTACTGCACTGTTTGTAGCTTTCATAAGCTCTGCTGCACCAATAGCCATAATTAGCGCTGTATCCTTAACAAGTGTTATAGTTTCATTAAATACCGGTGGCAAAATAGCCTTCATAGTTTGAGGTAAAATAATATCCATAAGAGTCTGTTTCTTAGATAATCCCAGTGCGTGAGCCGCTTCATACTGTCCCTTGTCGATGCTGTTCATACCGCCTCTATAAATTTCAGCAAAATATGCCGCATAATTTAAGATAAATGTAATTATCGCTGTAGGAATGGCAGCTAATCTTATGTCTAGCACTATTGCTGGGAAGAAGTAGAAGAAAAACAACTGTAGCATTAAAGGTGTTCCTCTAAATACCCAAACATAAGCTTTACATAACCACGCAAGAGGCTTAAATTTGCACTCTTCTCCCAATGCCAATGGAAATCCTAGCGGCAATGAAAATAATAAAGTTAAGAAGAATACTTCAATAGTTACCAAAGTACCTTCTAACATCATAGGTAAATATTCCATAATCTGTGACATATATAAAAAAATCCTTTCTACTTTTTAGTCATACTCATTTATAATAACACACTTAACGGCTGATTAATAGTATCAGCCGTCAAGTTAGTTATTATATTTTATTTAATATCTTCAAATATTACTATGTTCTTGCCAAACCAGTTATTGCTGATTTCTTCTGCCTTGCCGTTATCAATAACTTTTTTTATTGCATCGTTTACTGCATCTCTTAAAGCTGTATCATCTTTTCTAAATCCGATTGCATAAGCATCTGTTCCTAATGAATAGTCACAAACTGCTAGTTCTCCATCAAGTTTCTTGTTCTTGTACTCTCCAAGTACCTGGTCAATTGCAAGTACATCAATTCTTCCTGCCTTAAGGTCTAATAGTGCCTTATCATAATCTGGATATTCTGTTATATTATCCTTAAATGAATCATAAGCTTCGTTTTTCTTTAACATTTCTAATGCTGATGAGTCTGCCTGTGTTCCAATTTTTAAATTTGCTAAATCCTTAGCTTCCTTAACTGCTGTCTTGTTATCATCTTTTTCCTTCATTAGGATGATTGTATTATCAAGATACTTCTTTGATAATGCATACTTTTCTTGTCTCTCTGGAGTAACTGACATACCATTCCAAATACAATCTATATTTTTAGACTTAAGCTCCATATCCTTAGCATCCCAAGAAATTGGCTTAAATGTAACCTTCATACCTAGCTCTTTACCAACTTCATTTGCTAAGTCAATATCAAATCCAATTAAATCATTGTTTTTATCTCTAAATCCCATAGGAGCAAATGTATCATCTAATCCTACTATTAATTCTCCTTCGTTTGCTGTCTGGCTCTTTGCATCTCCCTTGTTTTCTTTTTTATCGCTACCGCAGCTTGTCATAGTGCAAACTCCAACTACCATCATAAGTGACAACGCACATGCTAATATTTTCTTAAAAGTCATTTTCCTTCTCCTTTATATTTACTCTTCATTTTTACTTAATTATTATAACGTATATTGCCTAAAATGTTTAGCTTCTTAAGCTCTGATGTCGAGTTGTGCAATGTCGTCTAGTTAAATATATAAATTTCATGATTACCTTCCTTTTCTTTCCTGTCGATTTATTTTACATTTTATTTCATTTCATTATTGCGTTAATGTGCTAAAGTGTTTATCGACAGTTATTAGTATAGTCCTTTACCTTGATAAAGTCAAGAGTTTTTTTAATTTTTTATTACTAGGGCGGAATGTCCTTTTCTCAGCTTCTAAAACCTTGCAATCTTCGAGGTGTCATACGCACTAAAAGATTATTTGCTGTTGCTAGGTTTTGTACACTTGATCAAGCCTGTGTGCTAATACAAGAGCTAACGCTAATACGATTCAATATACTGCAATTTCAATGAAGCCGCACTAAATTCTCTAAAATCGATAAAGTTAGTATCCTTCAGCCTCTTTAAAATCACTACTATCTAAAAAAATATAAAATATAGTGCGGCTCTTTTAATTTTTACTTAAGAAACTTTAAATTGATCATACAAAATTTCCAAAATCAAGTCCACTTAGTACCGTAACCACGTAGCAAAGTCACTAAATTTCTTAAAACAGGCACTCTTAGTACGAGAACATCCGATGTGTCTATATAATGGTGTAAATTAGGATAACAAAAAAAGAGCCACAGTG
>CALCFD010000045.1 GCA_937900695.1 uncultured Eubacterium sp.
AATCCCTATAACATGGTTCATTAACTTGAAACTAAGTGAACGAAAAAGATCGAAAAGTACAGAGTTTCGTTCACGCCTCACGCCTCCACGCACCAAACAAAACAATAAAAAAAGTACTTATGACATAATTGTGTCATAAGTACAAGCAATGGTGGAGGTGAGGGGAGTCGAACCCCTGTCCAAAAACATTTCCACAAGAACTTCTCCGAGCGCAGTCTTTGTTTGTTTAAATTCGCCTTGCCCGCTACTCAAAGACACGCTACGAGTAAGACTATCCTATTGTTCCCTTACGCTACTAGGAGCTCACGCAAAGTTTTCCTGCATGATGACGCCAGACATCCAAGCCTGCAGGTGAGCAAGGGCTGACGCGCGGCTGCGAAATTAGGCAGCTAATGCGAAATTGTTGTTATTTTTAGCGTTTATATTTAACGTGCACATTTTAACGTAGCTAGTGCAGTCTACGGCTCGCTTATCCGGCTTCCACATCCCTGTCGAAACCATTACACCCCCCAAAAGAGTACCAGCTATTAATACTGATCGCGGCGTATGGCCTTTTGCATGCGCCTATCGGCATCACGCTTAGCTATGTCGGCACGTTTGTCATAGTTCTTTTTACCTTGACCGATACCGATTTGCATTTTAGCTAGGCCAGCTTCATTTATATAAACTTTTAAAGGTACTAAAGTTTTACCTTTAGTAGTTATCAATGATTCTATTTTATTAATTTCTCTGCGATTTAGCAAGAGTTTTCTTTCACGAAGTGGGTCAACATTGAAAATATTTCCTTGTTCGTATGGGCTAATATGCATACCTATGATAAACACCTCACCGTCACGCACCTTAGCATAACTTTCTTTGATGTTCACCTTGCCATTTCTCACTGACTTGATTTCTGTGCCAGTAAGGATCATGCCAGCCTCATATGTATCTTCAATAAAGTAATCGTGTCTTGCTTTTTTGTTGTTTGCTACAAGCTTAATTTCCTTCATATTACACCGTTCCTATTTTGTTAAATGGAAGTAATCTTACCATTACTTCGCCAGTTACATCATCAATGGTAACAGTACCAAAATATCTGCTGTCTGAGCTGTTTTCGCGGTTGTCGCCCATGACAAATATTTCGCCTTTTGGGATAATATAGTCAATATCGCCAGAGGTTATAGCACCGTTTTGGATGTAGTTTTCTGTTTGTTCTTCATTATTAATATACACTTTGCCGTTTTTAATTTCAAGTTTATCTCCAGGAATGGCAATAACTCTTTTTATATATAGGTTTTTTGTGCCTGTACCTTCTTCGTGTGGAAATACCACTATGTCGCCACGTTCTGGTTTGCCAAAGTTGTAGGCCTGTTTGTTTATAAGTAGATAATCTTTATTTTCAAGAGTAGGCACCATAGAACTACCCTTAACTATAATCGGCTTGATAAAAAAGCTTATACCAAGGACGATTACCAAGATTATAGCAATATCTTTTAAAAATTCTTTCATTCTTATTCTCCCAAATACTTAATAATATATTTTATTTAATAGTTTTATTTGATTATATCAAAATTCTTAAATGGATATATTCGTACAAAAGCTTTACCTATGATTTTATCTTCATCAATTGGACCAAACTGTCTGCTGTCGATGCTTACTTCTCGATGATCTCCTAAGACAAAAACTTGGCCTTTAGGTACAACAAAGTTGTATATTTCACCAGGGCATTGTTTATAGATATATTTTTCCTTTACTTCATAACCATTTCTAAATAATTTATCATTGTTAATAGTTATGATATCGCCTTCAACGCCGATAATTCTTTTAATTAGGTTGATATCTTTTTTATCGTTTTTTTCTATATCGCTTTTAAATACTACAATATCGCCATATTTAGGCTTTTGATATAGGAGTTTGTTTAAAAGTAAATAGTCTCCATCGTTTATTGTAGGTTGCATGCTATGTTCTTTTACCATGGTTGGACTTACGAAAATTAAAACTACGCAAGTGATAACAAGGGCGATTATAAGCTCTTTAAATATATCTTTAAATTTTATTGTTTTATCCTTTTTATTTTTAGTATATTTATCAGCTCTCATTTTAAAATATATCCTTAACGATTTTATCAAAATTTGGCGGTAATGGACATGTAATTTCTTTGCCTTCAATAATAAGTTTATAGGCGTGGAGTAACTGGGTTGTTAAACCATATTTGTTTTTTATAATTTTATTGACCTTAGGGTTACCATATTTTACATCGCCGATAATAGGAAATCCATGATGGCTTAGATGCGCTCTAATTTGGTGAGTTCTACCTGTTACAAGTTCAACTTCAACTAAAGTGTAACCATTTTTTACCTTAATAGGTCTTGCGATAGTTTCGATTTGCTTACCTAAAGCAGCATCTTCATCTCGAACAGTTACTGTGTTAGTTTTGCTATCTTTTTCTAAAGTTCCCTTAAGCTCGATAGGATTTTTCATCTCGCCGGCAACAATAGTTAAATAGTACTTGCTGATTAAATCTCTGTCTTTAATCATCTTATTAAGTTTTTTTAGAGCATCTGCATTTTTACCAAAAATCACCATACCTGTTGTATTTCTATCAAGTCTATTTACAGGGCTAGGAGCAAAGGTACGTTCTTTGGCAGGAATGTACTCTTCAGTGCTTATAAGATAGTTGATTACCTGATTTGCTAAATGATTCTTTTTTTCTCTGCTATCTCCATGGGTCAAAAGTCCAAAAGGTTTAGAGACTATAATCATATCATCATCTTCATAGATAACCTTAAATTGCTTTGTTACTTTGATTACTTTTTTTTGTTCTCTTAGGCTGTCAAATACTTCATCCTTTAAATAAAAGCTAAGCTTATCGCCTTCGTTGACAATGGTATTTTCCTTACCTCGTTTTCCATTGACTTTTAAATCTTTTCTAATTATTTTATAAATTTGGCTTAGACTTGCTTTTTTAAAGAATTTTTTTAAAAACCTATCTAATCTTTGATTACTATCATTTCTTTCAATTACTATTTCTATCATAACTATTATTATACAACAATTTTCACATAAATAATACATCTAAAAAAATAATAATTGATAGAAAGAAAAGAGGATTTATGGTATTATATAATAAGTGAAGAAGGAGAGATATAATGGAACGTTTTAAGGATTTTTTATACAATAAAAATGATATTATCGTCGCTTTGGTAATTCTTATAGTTGCACTTTCTATTATTGCATTTAGAATTGTAGCTATTATGGATTATCCAAAGACTTTGGCTGCAGAACAGGCTGAAAAGGTACAGACAGTTCAGCAGGAAGAAGATAATAGCTCAAAAGATGACAAATAATTATATTAAGTATTTAGTGGAGGTAAAAAATGGCTTTTGTAACTTCAAAAGAAATGTTTGCTAAGGCACTTAAAAACGATTATGCAGTAGGTGCTTTTAATGTAAACAACATGGAAATTATTCAAGGAATTGTAGAGGCAGCTAAGGTAGAGCAGGCACCGCTTATTTTACAGGTTTCTGCAGGAGCTAGAAAATATGCTAAGCCAGCATATTTATTAAAGCTAGTTGAAGCAGCTATGCTTGATACAGATCTTGATATTTGTTTGCATCTAGATCATGGTGAGGATTTTGAAATCTGTAAAAAATGTGTAGATGATGGGTTTACTTCTGTTATGATTGACGGTTCAAAACATCCATTTGAAGAAAATATAAAACTTACAAAGGAAGTAGTTGAATATGCTCATGCTCATGGCGTTGTAGTTGAAGCAGAACTAGGTAAGCTTGCTGGAGTTGAGGATAATATTAAGGTTGATGCTAAAGCTGCAACTTATACAGATCCTGAAGAAGCTGCTGAATTTGTTGAAAAAACAGGTGTTGACTCACTTGCTATAGCAATTGGAACAAGTCATGGTGCGTATAAGTTCTCAGGAGATCCAAGTCTAGATTTTGAAAGACTAAAGAAAATACATGAACTTATTCCTAATACTCCACTTGTACTTCATGGTGCTTCAACTGTTCTTCCTGAATTTGTTGATAAGTGTAACCAGTATGGTGGAAATATTCCTGGAGCGAAGGGAGTTCCTGAAGAAATGATTACTGAAGCAGCTAAATATGGTATCTGTAAGGTTAATATTGATACAGATTTAAGACTTGCTATGACTGCTGAAGTTCGTAAGTTCTTACAGGAAAATCCATCAGAATTTGACCCAAGAAAATACTTAGGTCCTGCTAGAGATGCTATTCAGGCAATGGTACAGCATAAGATTAAAAATGTTTTAAAGGCTTCAAACCAGAGATAATTTTATATTGATGATAAAAAACAGATATGCCGAGGTGTGTGTCTGTTTTTTTTTGGTTTTTGGAGGGTTGGTGCGTTTTTGTTGATGGTGTTTGCACTAGGGTTGCACCGGTTTACTTTTTGTTACCGCTGTGTTTTTGTCATCGCCGTACTAACAACTCCAAATTTAGGAAAGCTAGTACGGCTAAGCGCTTTTAGGAGTACGAAGAACCTTGAAAAACGAAAGAGTTAGTACTCCTCACTCTAAATTAATCTTATAGTTTGGAAGTGAGGAGTACGATTTTTTTTAGTACACATTATTTTGTTCGTCTACCTCTCGGCGAGAGTACGAAGTTTTGCAAAATCAGGGAACTTTAGTTCTATAGCAATTGATAAGTAGCAAAGTTAACCCTTCACTGCAGTACTAATATTTCACAAAAGGGCAGTTTTTGTTCAGCTAGAGGCGTGTGGGAGTACCAAAAACTTGTATTTTGAGCATGTTTGTACATGCCGGCGCGGAAGACACAAAAGTCTCCGGTCAACATTACAAACAAAAGCACCAAAACCTATAATTAAAAAAGGTTTTGGTGCTTTTTACTCATTAACGCAAGTGCTTTTCTATTAAGTCTATATATGTATCCATCATGTCGCGGCTTGGGAAAATTGCACGGGCATTGTTTTTATTGCCACCACCTTTACCATTATAAATGGAGGCATTTTCTTTAACTAGTTTGCCACACTCTATAGTGCCATTTGAAAATAGTAGTAAGGTATTTGTGCTATCATCAGCGATAAGCAATAGCTTTTTAATTTTATCTATAAGAGGGCGACCGATATTAAGAAGATCATCGACTAACATATCTTCGTATCTATAAAGAAGTACGTCTTCACAACCATTAAGAGCAGTATCAATCTCATCTTGACGAAGTTTTATAATTGAATTTCTAAGCTTTGCATGAGTTTCCTTGAGCTCTTTGTATCGATCTTCTTGAGCATCTAGTTTTTTTATAAGGTCATGAGTTCCTGCAGAATATTTGTTGCCAATTTCCGTGATGATGTCATGTTTTGCATCAAAATCTACCATTGCACGTTTACCAGCTTCAAAATAAATTCTAAACATTCCTTTGTTTTTTTCAACTTTATATATTTTTAAAAGGCCAACCTGTCCTGAGGTTGCGGGGTGAGTGCCACAGCAAGCTACACAATCTGAAGGATTGTTAATGTCACCTACGCAAACAATAGTAATATCTTCTTCAATAGATAAAGCTTTACGAAGAGGTAAATTCTCGGCTTCTTTTTTACTATTGAAATGTCTAGTAATTACAGGTAGGTTTTGCCATATGGCTTCATTGGTACAATTTTCTATGTGCTGAGCCATTTGCCAAGTAACTTCAGTATATTTAGGATCTTCTTCAAGGCTTATATCTATAGTCATATAATTATCACCCATATGAAAACCTCTATTAATGCCTCCATACTCTCTAAACCACATTCCTGACATAATATGTTCACCACAATGACGTTGCATATTATCAAAACGATGAGCCCAGTTTATTTGACAGCATACTTTATCACCTATTTTAAAGTTATGGTCTTTTACTGTGTGAATGATTTCGTTTTTTATTTCTTGTACATCCTGTACATCAAAATTATTTATTGTTCCTTTATCGCTAGCTTGGCCACCGCCTTCTGGAAAGAACACAGTTTGGTCTAAAACTATTTTATCTTCATCGATTTTTAAAATCTCAGCATTACAACTGGATAAATATACATTTTCTGTGTATAATCTTTTAGTCTTCATACATTTACACTCCTAATACATTTTTTGTAAAATAGCCAGAATCGTTGAAATATTACATTTTAGCAATTTTTACCATGGAAAAATTCTGAAAATTTTACTACTTTACATAGATTTAATAACATGTGCACAAAACGAACAAAACTGTGGATAACTTTTTGTAATTTATTTCCAAACTCTCGTATAAACCTTGAAATTTACAAAAAATTTCTTGATGGAATTTTCCACAACTTCAGTGGTATCAAATTGTATACAATCTGTGATTTCTTGTGGAAAAACCGTAAAAGCCCTAAAATCATAGGAGTTTGTGTCTGTGGAATTGTTTTTTTGCGACACGAACAAAGGTTAACATAATCTTTTATGCATATTATGCGTTAACAATTTAACTTATTTTATATCTATAAGCTTTAAAAACTCCCTAAAATCATCATAGTTGCTATCAATAAAGTCATACAAAATAGGATCGTGAAAAGCAAACTGATTAGTAAGCTGCATATACTCACACATACAGCTGCTTTCAAAATATCGTTGCAGTTTTAAAACATTGTTCTTTGTATGAGCAGAAATAATAAACTGACCACTATCGGTAATGAAAAAAGCACCATAAATATCATTGCTCAATTTGTAGACCCTATTATCAACATGACGGTTATGTTTTTTGTATAGCATAAAAAGATCACCATTGCCATGATGAGAACAAGTAGAATTTTCCGGCACCTCAAAAGGCATACTTACTATATCACTATACTTTTCTTTTAAGTTGTACAGCAAAATATATTCGTTACTAGAAAGTATCAAGGCTGCTTCTCGGCTTGAAATACGCATATTTCCAATTGGCTGAAGATAAGTGACTTTAAAATCCTTTGCCTTAACTTTGGTGTTACAAATATAGTAGTAATTATCTACACTTACCAGTGACTCGCAAAGATAATAGTCATCTTTAGGCGTAATAGTATTTTTATGGAATGTCCCCATTTTCATATCAGGAAATATATTTAAATCTTTAAGTGTTAGCGATTTATCAGTTACATAAGAAGCACCTATTTTATCTCCGCCAAATATACGCATCAAGCAATAATTAATAGCTTCATAATCTGAATCTAACTTTTTGCAAAATTTATTCTTTAAAATATTGAAGTTTTTTTCATCAAATTGTAAGGTTTTATCTAATATAAACTGATAATCTGCGAAATTTTTTGGTAATGGTAACTTATGTTCAATATTTAAATGATGAAAATATTGTACCATGAAGCATGCTTCTTCTTCAGTTAACTCAACTTTTTTTCCACCAAGGCAGCCTATGGTACTATTTTCAATAGAATATATTTTTTCTCTGTCATTTCCCCATATGTTTTCAAATCTTTCTAAACCGAATTCTTCGGTGTCAAGTAAAAAGAACTGGCTCAATTGATCGTATTCTTGGCAGTCCAAAACCTCCCATCTTATATATATTCCCATAACACCCATAAGGCGAGTGTCAGTTATATATGAGGAAATAAATAATTTTTTACATTGTTCTTTAGGCTTAACGCCTCCTGCTATATATTTCAAATGTGTTTGTTTCATAAATTTTATTATATAATACTTACAACTTAACATAAAGATTTCTTTGAAAATTTATTCACTATTATATTATTGATTAGATATGGTAGATATAAATATGATGAAAAAAGAGCAAAAGACGTTTTGGGATTTGATAGATTAAAAACTATTGCAGACACAAAAAATGCAGATATTATACTAGATGGCGGCGACACATTTCATAGTCTATCCTTTGCCACTGTAGATAAGGATAAAAGTGTAGTTAAAGTTATGAATAAAGTTGTATATACGGCCATGACTCCTGGAAATCATGAGTTTAATTATGGGGCAGAGTACTAAAAAATGAGATAGGAAACGTTTTAAATGGCGAAATACTAAGCTGCAACATAATAGATGAAAAAAGAGCAAAAGACATTTTTTGAGGTATATACTATAAAAGAAATTGAGGAAGTTAACGCGGAAAATAAAGAAGATAAAATTGAATCATTAAGTAAAAAGCCTATAAAAACAGGAGCTGAATCAAATATAAGCATGTTTTCTATCATCATATGTATAGCATCTTTTGCCATTAGTGTAGATATTTTTATACAGCTTACTAAAAAAAAGTAGTAAAAAAATTGTTGACCGAACATAAAAATTGATATATACTAGGCTAGTAAATAAAAAAACCTTATTAAGAGAGGTGGAGGGAATAGGCCCTATGAAGCCCGGCAACCTGCCATTTGTGCAACGGTGCTAAATCCTACGGAACGTAAGTTCAGAAAGATGAGGTCAAGCTTTAGTTAACAGCCTCTTCTTTTAGAAGAGGTTTTTTGATTATGTAGGAAGTTTAAAATTATAATATACTTTAGAAATTATGGAGGGAGAACAATGAAAAAGTTATTTACATCTGAGTCTGTAACTGAAGGACATCCAGATAAAATCTGTGACCAGATATCTGATGCTATATTAGATGCAATTTTGGCACAGGATAAAATGGGAAGAGTAGCTGCTGAAACAACTGTTAACACAGGATATGCTATGGTAATGGGCGAAATCAGTACAAATTGCTACATTGATATTCAAAAAATTGCAAGAGACGTTATCACTGATATTGGATACACAAAGAGTGAATACGGATATGATGGTAATACTTGTGCTATCTTAACTGCTATCGATGAACAATCAAACGATATTTCAATCGGTGTAGATAAAGCATCATATGAAGAAGATATGGATGCTATTGGAGCAGGAGATCAGGGTATTATGTTTGGATTTGCTTGCAATGAAACACCAGAACTTATGCCACTTCCAATTTCATTAGCTCACAAATTAGCAAGAAGACTAGCAGAAGTTAGAAAAGATGGCACAATAGGATACTTAAGACCTGACGGAAAAACACAGGTAACAGTAGAATATGATGATGACAAAGTTAAAAGAATAGATACAGTACTAATTTCAACACAGCATGATCCAGAAGCAACAAATGAAGAAATTAGAAATGATCTTATAGAACATGTTATTAAGGCTGTAGTACCAGCAGAACTAATGGATGATGAAACTAAGATTTTCATTAATCCTACTGGTAGATTTGTAATTGGTGGACCACATGGTGACTCTGGATTAACAGGTAGAAAAATTATTATCGATACATACGGTGGATACTCTAGACATGGCGGTGGTGCATTCTCAGGAAAAGACCCTACAAAGGTTGATAGATCAGCTGCTTATGCTGCAAGACACGTTGCTAAAAACATCGTTGCTGCAGGACTTGCTGATAAGTGTGAAATTCAGTTAGCTTATGCTATAGGTATTTCACATCCAGTATCAATCATGGTAGATAGTTTTGGAACAGGTAAGCTTTCAGACGAAAAACTATCAGAAATCGTTGAAAAGCATTTTGATCTAAGACCAGCTGCAATTATTAGAGATTTAGATTTATTAAGACCAATCTATAGACAGGTTGCAGCATACGGTCACATGGGTAGAACTGATATTGATGTACCATGGGAAAGACTAGATAAAGTTGAAGAGCTAAAAAAAGAGCTTCAATAATATAACTACTTATAGAATATTTGAAAGAAGGAGAAAGTTATGGGAATTAAAGTAACAAAATTTGGCGGCTCATCAGTAGCCGATGCTATCCAGATTGGCAAGATTAAAGATATTATCGAATCTGACGCAGATAGAAAATTTGTTGTTGTTTCAGCACCAGGTAAAAGATTCGACCAGGATAGTAAAATAACGGACTTACTTTATTCCTGTATGATGCACAAGGAACATAACCTACCTTATGACCAATTGTTTCAGGTGATTTGTGACAGATTTAAGGCAGTTGAACTAAACCTTGAAGTAGATGCAGGACTAAATGAAGAGTTTGACATTATTAGGGATGCCATTGAAAAAGGAACAACAGAAGACTACATCGCAAGTAGAGGCGAATTTTTAAACGCGAAGCTTATTGCCCAATATTTAGGAATGGACTTTATTGATGCTGCTGGTCTTGTACAGTTTGACGAAAAAGGAAGATTCCTTGAAGAAGAAACAAATCAGGCGCTATCAGAAGAATTAGCAAAGCATGAAAAGGCATTGATGCCAGGTTTTTATGGAGCTAAGCCAGATGGATCAATTAAGACATTTAGTAGGGGTGGATCAGACATTACCGGTGCTTTGGTTGCAAGAGCAATCGGCGCTGATGTTTACGAAAACTGGACTGATGTTTCAGGTTTTTTAGTAGCCGATCCACGAATTGTTGAAAATCCAAAACCGATAGAAACTATTTCATATAAAGAATTAAGGGAGCTTTCATATATGGGTGCATCAGTTCTTCATGAAGATGCTATTTATCCTGCAAGAGTTGCTAATATCCCTATCAACATTAGAAATACAAATATTCCAGAAGACAAGGGAACAATGATTACAGCAGAACCAGATAGCACAGACAGAGTTGTTACAGGTATTGCAGGCAGCAAAGATTTTACAGTTATAGCATTATATAAAAATAGATTAACAGCAGAAAGAGGTTTTATTAGAAGACTTGCTGGAATTTTAGAAGATATGGATATCAACCTTGAACATATGCCAAGCGGTATTGATACAGTTTCAGTAATTGTTTCAAATGACTCTGTTGATGGTCGCATTGATGAACTTGTTGAAGAGTTTGAACGTCAGCTAAAGCCAGATAGTATGGAAGTATTTGACAACATGGCCCTTATTGCTACAGTAGGTTGCGGAATGTCTTACCGTACTGGCGTATCTGCTAAATTATTTACAGCTCTTGCCGATGCAGGTGTTAATATACGTATGATAGACCAAGGTTCAAGTGAAATGAATATCATCGTTGGAGTTGAAAATAAAGATTTTGAAAAAGCAATTAGATCAATATATACAGCTTTTATTGATTAGTCGCAATTATATGAGAGAACCAAAAGAAGGTGTCGAGTTTGACACCTTCTTTTGGTTTTTTGTTTTAGATTGGATTATATTTCTTGGAATGGCGGCGATTTGAACTTTGAAGATGTCGTTTGCCAATTGTACGCTTCCTTTTAAAGGAGCACTATATAACCAGCTTGAACTTTTGAAGGCGCCATCTTAAGACGCACTAAATTTTTAGTTATACTTTTTATTAGTGACTTTTTTCTTTTCCTACCGCATTATTTTTTTCATATATTTTACTTTTGTACTATTTTTAAGAAACGCAAGAGTTTTTCTTTGTATGGAGAGTACGAAAGTTACTTGTTTTCTTTTTATTAGTGACTTTTTAAGTTTGTTGTAGTACTAAAGATTTCGTTATTTGTATAAATCGTACTCGGTACTTGGTATCGCTACAACCGGATATAATAAAACAGCACTATTAACCTAGTAATTGAAAATATTTGTGCGATGAGACAAAGGGAGGCAGTACAAAATTGTAGTGGATTGTTGATATTAGTGCCTTTCGCCAAGCCTTTCGCCAAGTCTTTCGCCAAGGCACTCCAGTCGATGGGCTCGAGCCGGATTTGGATACCGCCGATATAAGTCTAGAAAAATAATATTTATGCATAATTCGCTGCATATGCATAAATATGCAATAAATATACAAAAAAACGGCGTAAAATCATAAATACATGTATAAATAAAGAAAAAAATAAATTTTTTTACGGAAAATGCTTGCAATTTTATAAAAAAAGGTGTATAACTATAAATGTAGTCAGACAGGATGTCAAAAACAAAGCAAAATAGAAAAAGCGATGGATAAAAATAAAGGACATTCATGACAGAAAAATTATTTAACTATTGAAGATATATGAAATACAAACAGGAGGAAGAACAAATGAAAAATTGGATTAAAAAACTTACAGTAGTAACTATGGCATTGGTAATGGTAGTTGGATTAGCATCATGTGGAGGTGGAGATGAAGCGAAAGATGCAGGAAGCGGCGATAAATACGTTGTAGGACTAGAAGCAACATTTGCACCATTTGATACAACAGATGAAAATGGTGAAATCGTAGGATTTGACGTAGACTTATTAAACGCAATTGCAAAGGATCAGGGCTTTACAGTTGAATGGAAGAGCTTAGGATTTGATGGACTTATTCCAGCACTTAAATCAGACAATATAGATATTGTAGCATCAGGTATGTGGGCAAATGATGAACGTAAAAAGGAAGTTGACTTTTCAGATTCTTATTATCAGTCAGGTCTAGTACTTGCAGTAAAAGAAAATAGCACAATTAAAGATGTGAACTCACTTCCAAAAGATGCAGTAGTTGGAGCACAGATTGGAACAAGCGGGGCAGAAAACGCACAGAAACTAGCAGATGAAGGTAAAATTGCAGAAGCTAAAATCTACGACAAAGTAACAGATGCAATTATGGATCTACAAAATGGAACAATCGTTGGACTAATTAACGATAAGCCTGTAACACAGGAATACATCAGCAAAAACGAAGGTAAAATCAAGATTGTAGGCGAAAATCTAACAGAAGAAAACTTCGGAATCGCAGTTAAAAAAGGTAATAAGGAACTACTAGACAAGATCAACGCTGGTCTAAAGAATCTAAAGGACAACGGAGAATATGATAAGCTACTTGAAAAGTGGGGACTAAAATAAATCTTAATTAAATCTAAGACAAGTTTAAATTAGTAGGAAATCAAGGAGAGAATTAACCGATGAATGATTATATAACAGGTATAATGGTTGCGGCGCGAGGTGTTGGCACTACACTTCAAATCACCTGTGTAGCCGTTATCATAGGGGTGTTAGTAGGACTTATTATCGCCCTATGCAAAATTTCAAAATTTAAAGTTTTACGTGCTATTGCATCAGTTTATATCGATGTGCTAAGAGGTACGCCGCTGATGGTACAGGTTCTACTGGTATACATAGGCTTACCATACTTTATGCAGCAGAGCTTAGGCTTTGAGGGCTTTAAATGGAGCTCAGCATTAGTAGTCAGCATGGCGGTTTGCGGTATTAACTCATCAGCATATGTTGCTGAGATAATTCGTGCAGGTCTTCAGGCTATCGACAAAGGTCAGACTGAGGCGGCAAGATCTCTAGGAATGTCATATTGGCAAACTATGAGGTTTGTCGTAGTACCACAGGCGTTTAGAGTAATAATTCCAGCTCTTGGCAATGAATTTATCACTCTAATAAAAGAGACAGCCATTTTATCAGTTATCACTATCACAGATATTACAAGATCCAGTATGCTATGGGCATCATCAACATTTATTTATTTCCCTGCATACATAGGAACAGCAATTGTATACATGATACTTACAATTCCATTGTCAAAGGTTATGAATTTACTTGAAAGGAAGTTAGCAAACGATGTTAAAAGTTAAGGATTTAAAAAAGAGCTTTGGAAATCATGAAGTTTTAAAGGGAATAGATGAAGAAATAAAAAAAGGCGAAGTAGTATGCGTAATTGGCCCCTCTGGCAGCGGTAAAAGTACATTTCTAAGATGCCTAAATCTTCTTGAGGAGCCAACAAGTGGCGATGTTATTTTAGACGACGAAAAAATCAATGACCCTAAGGTTGATATCAACCAAGTTAGACAGAAACTAGGAATGGTATTTCAAAACTTCAACCTTTTCCCTCACAAGACTGTGCTTGAAAACATCATTATGGCACCAGTGCAGGTGGCAAAAGTAAGTGAAGAAGAAGCTAAGGCCAAAGCCATGAAGTTACTTGAAACAGTAGGTCTAGCTGATAAAGCTGACGCTTACCCTAAGTCACTTTCAGGTGGTCAGCAACAGCGTGTGGCTATCGTAAGAGCGCTTGCAATGGAACCAGAAGCTATGCTATTTGATGAACCTACTTCAGCTCTTGACCCGGAAATGGTTGGAGATGTACTAGATGTTATGAAGGAATTAGCAGATGAAGGTATGACCATGGTCATCGTTACTCATGAAATGGGCTTTGCAAAGGAAGTTGCTGATCGTGTAATCTTCATGGATGGTGGATATATTGTCGAAGAAGGTACACCTTTAGAAATCTTTGAAAACCCAAAGGAAGATCGTGTAAAAGAATTTTTAAGCAAAGTTTTATAAAATAGAATAATAATTTAATGGTAATAAATTATTATAGTTTCTCTCCCTACTAAAGATGAAACAATAAGAAAAGCGACAGCTCCTGTAACACAAGGATGTGTTTAATATGGCAGAGCTGCCGCTTTTTTGTTTGGATGGTTAGTGTGCTAGAGCGTCTGAAGTGTGGACTGTCTGGGGTGTTGAACTGACTGGGGGGCGTGTGCCTGGGGCGGTACGAACATACCAAAATACAAGGTTTTTGGTACTACCATACGCTTCTTGCAGAACCAACACTGCCGTTTTATAAAATATTGGTACTGCAGTGAAAGGGTAACTTTGTTACTTATTAGTTGCAAGAGAACTAAAGTTCCCTGATTTTGCAAAATTTAGTACTTTTGCCAAGAGGTTGGGGAACTAAATAATGTGTATTTTTAGAAATTAGTACTCCTCACTTTCAAACACTAAGATTAA
>CALCFD010000046.1 GCA_937900695.1 uncultured Eubacterium sp.
TGTTCGGGACTTACACCCGTTAGAGCGCGCCCATGGCGCGCAAACTAAAAAAAGAGATAGCAAATGCTATCTCTTTATAGACTTATTAATAAATTAAGCTTCTTCTTCAGTAGTTTCAGGAGCATCTAAAGTTTCTTTGATGCTTAAGCTAATTCTCTTTCTATCTTTGTCAATTTCAAGAATCTTAGCTTCTACTACATCACCAACTGATAGTTCATCGTTGATGTTTGTAACTCTCTTGTGGCTAACTTCTGAAATATGCACTAGTCCATCTAGACCTGGTTCTAGTTCTACGAAGCAACCATATTCCTTAATCTGAACTACCTTGCCTTTAACAACCTGTCCAACCTGGTAATTTTCATCAATTACAGTCCAAGGTTCTGGCATTGTCTGTTTTAGACCTAAAGATACTTTACCCTTTTCAGTGTTCATTGATAGGATCTTAACATTAATTGTCTGTCCAATTTCAAGAACTTCCTGTGGATGCTTTAATTTACCCCATGAAATTTCTGAAATGTGTAGTAGACCATCTACTCCACCGATATCTACAAATGCGCCGTAATCAGTAAATCTCATTACTTTACCTTCTACGATATCTCCAACATTGATGCTGTTCCAAATTTCTTCTAGAGCTTTCTGTCTTTCTTCTAATAACTTAGCTTTGTGTGAGAATACAGCTTTGCCTCTTCTTGAATCAACTCTTGATACCTTTACAGATAGAGTCTGTCCAACGAATTCAGCTGGATTTTCAACAAATTTATCTGACAGCTGAGATAGTGGAATAAAGCCCTGAACTTCTTTGTAAGTAGCAATAACACCACCATTTACCTGTCTTACAACGTTAACATCGATTAAAGTTTTATCTTCAAAAGCCTTGTTAATTTCTTCCCAACGCTCGCTAGCTTCCAACTTCTTCTTAGATAGTAGAATTGTACCATCACCATCATCAGTCTTTAGTACTTTAGCGCTTATTTCATCGCCTTCACTAAATAAGTCTGTTAACTTCTGGTCTCCTTCCAATGTAATTTCGTTTAACGGAATAATACCGTCTTTTTTACATCCAAGGTTTACGATGATTTCCTTGTCTGTAACCTGGTGAACTTTACCATTTACTAATTCGCCACTTCTTGGCAGTCTTAATGATTTTTCAATCTCTTCCATGAAATCTAGCATGGACTCTTCTCTAGTGATTTTCTCACTCATGTTTGCAGTAACCTCCTTAATTGCGTTTTCAGGCGTCGATGCACCTGCCGCTAATCCTATTTTATTATATTTTTCAACTTCTTTCAATGGTAAATTTTTAATATCATCAATAAAATAAGCATTTTTACAATATTTTTTTGCAATTTCATATAGTTTTTTAGTGTTAGAGCTTTTTTTATCACCAACAACTAACATTGCATCAACTTTTAAAGCAGTTTCTTTACATCCTTCTTGCCTTTTAGATGTTGCACTACAGATAGTATTATTTACTTCAACAGCTTTGTTTATCTTTTTTAAAAGATAAACAACACTATCGAATAGATCTTTTCTAATAGTAGTCTGTGCAACTACAAATAAATTATCTTTAATAATTTCTGTTGGCTCATTTAAAATAATTGCAGTATTTTCACACCAACCATTTATACCTTGTACTTCTGGATGATTTGCATCTCCTACAATCACCACTTGTTTTCCCTCTTCATAAGCATTATGAACTAGTTGATGAATACGTTTAACATATGGACAAGTTGCATCTATTACCTCTATATTTTTAGATGCTGCTTCATCATAAAACCATTTTCCTATTCCATGAGATCTAACTATTACTTTACTACGTTCAGGAAGATTTTCTAAAGTATCAATAATAAATACTCCTTTTTCCTCAAGTTCATCGGTAACTCCTTTGTTATGAATCAAAGGCCCAAAGCTATATATTTTTTCATTTGACTTATCAGCTTCTTTTTCGGCTGTTTCAATAGCTTGCTTAACTCCAAAACAAAATCCACTATATGGTGCTCTTATAATTTCCACTTTTATCTCCTTTTAGTCTCTTCTAAATATCTTTTAAATGATGATTCTGTTCCATTATTTGTCGGTTCATAGTACTTAACATTTTCTTTATATAAATCGTCTGGTAAGTACTGTTGTTTTACATATCCGCCGTAATCGTGAGGATATTTATATTCTAACCCAAAACCTCTTTTAAAAGCCCCTTTATAATGGGCATCTTTTAAGTGAGCAGGTATATCATCTATTTCTCTATTGTTAATATCTGCCTTTGCTTTTAATAAAGCTTCATACGATCTATTTGATTTAGGTGCACAAGCTAAGGTTATAACTGCTTGAGCTAAATTGATTTCCGCCTCAGGATAACCTACCATCAATGCCGCCTGAACACATGAAGTTACTATGTTAATGGCTTGTGGATATGCCATAGATACATCTTCGCTAGCAATAACAAGAAGCCTTCTACCGATCATTTGAATATCTGCTCCACCTTTAAATAATCTAGCAAGGTAATGTATAGATGCATCTGGATCTGAACCTCTTATTGATTTTTGAAGAGCCGATAATAAATTGTATTTATCCTCTTCCTTATTATAAAAATGTGTTTTTTGTTGCATAGCCTCTGCAATTATATTATCATTAATTCCAACCTTAGGATCTACATTATCGATTATAAATCCAAGTGTATCAAGAGCCACTCTAGCATCTCCAGAGCTCATCTTTGCCAAAGTCATCAATGCATCATCATCATACTTAATTTTTAAATTACCAAATCCCTTTTCACAGTCATCTAAGGTCTTTTTCAAAATCTTAAAAATATTATCTGAAGTATGAGACTTAAATTCATATATGTTTCTAACTCTGCTTAAAATAGCATTGTTAATTGAAAAATAAGGATTTTCAGTAGTACTTCCTATAAAGCGTATAACGCCATCTTCTAAAGCCTTTAAAAGAGAATCTTGCTGCAATTTATTCCATCTATGAAATTCATCCACATAAACATAAGTGGATTCTTGCTGCAAGCCATAAAATTTATCCTTTGCATTTTCTATTATTTCCTTAAGTTCCTTTGTGCCAGTAGTAGAAGCATTAATCTCAATAAAATTAGCATCCATTTCTTTTGCCACTATTCTAGCAAGAGTTGTCTTGCCTGTACCAGAAGGTCCAAAGAAAATCCCGTTGTCAAAGGTCTTATTTTTAACTGCATTATAAAGTAAGGATCCCTTATATAAAAAGTGTTCTTGCCCAACAAATTCATCTAAATTAGTAGGTCTCATCTTGGTGGATAAAGGTATCATCTTAAGCTGCCCCTCCTATTTTAAATCTTTTAAAAACAAACTTGATGCAACAATCATAATGCCATTTGTAACTAAATATATTCCTGTCATAACTACAATAGCTGTCATAGTTTCAAAGGAATTCCAAAACATCACAATAGAAAATATTAACTGAACTACTCCGAAAATTATCGTAGTGCCATAATCTACACCTAATTTTTTTCTGTGATATGCTATCATAAATCTATCTATAGCTAGTGTTAATGCAAATATCGCAATTATTATTCCTACTGTAAACATTGTCACTTGTGGATTCATTAATATAAATATACCTAAAATTGCTATAAGAACAGGTACTATAACAGATCCTGTTACTTGATTAATATCTTTTCTCAAAAAAAAGTATTGTACTAATTTACTAACTGCCATTACCAAAAGACATATACCAACAATAGTATTTAAAAACACCTCTGTTTGAACTGGCCTAAACGATAAAATTAAGCCTAAAATAAGTGATATAACTCCAAATAATAAGCCTGCTGACTTAATCTGTCTAATAAAATTCATTTTAAACACCACCTTATCATAAATTTATATTTCTTTATTATATATTATAATAAAGATTTTTTAAAGATTAAAAAAGAATCCCCACAAATTTGAAATTAGCAAATTAATGGGGATTGGTGTTTAATTATTTGATACCACACTGATAAATTCTTTTTCTTTGTTCACTAACAAAGCCCGCCAAATCTTTTAAATTTCTATTGTATAGATGTAAATCATGCTTAACACTCATTAAATATTCAGTTGTAGCATCATCTACACTTTCAGATAATTCATCTATAAAATTACCAATATGTTCTGTTAAACTACCCTTTTTCGATGGAATATATGCAATTCTAATATTCTTTTTCTTTAAATTATAATAAATTGTGTCTTTGTTAATAGTGACCTTATCATGAGGTACAAAAAAATCCACAGACTTATTTAATGTAAGTAATGTCTTTTCTAATATCTCAAAAACCTCTCTAGCACCTATTAATTTCATATCCCTTAAAGATGCATAGCCACTGCAATCATAAGTTATTTTCTTCTTATTATCTATATTTGAAAAACTCATAGGCACTATAAAATCACACAATCCTGAAAACAATATTTTTTCTTCGAAAGGTTTTATAGCATCCCCTTCTATTTCTAATTCATATCCACATTCTCTAAGATTCATAACTAACCTCCACATTTACTACATGGTGTATAACCTTTTTTTATAGCCGCCTGTTTATCTAATTTTATAAAGTTCTTTTTTATAGTGCTACATTTCTTATAATGATAAGCATCTCCATATTCCTTAAAAATATAAACTACATCTCCAAATTTAGCTTTTATAGTGCCACAGCTATTACAAGGTATATAATTGGATTTTATTTTGCTATCTAAAATCTTTTCTTCAACTTTAGGCGTAACATAACTGCACTCCTTTTTATGATACCTTATTCCATCATTTGGAAAGATATATACAATATTATCTTCTTCTAAATTCTCCATCCTTTCAAATGTAAAAGGCAGATTATCACTTTTTTGACCTAAAAATTTCCTAAATACCAATGTCTGCTTTTTTTCATTAGTCTTAATCAAAGGCAAAGGAGCCTTTACATCTAATTTATAATTAACACGAAGGGAAACTAAATTATTATTTTTACCTACTTTATATCCGGAAATAAAATGATCTATATCTATTAATGCGATGTTTTCATTTTCATCTATCAATCTATTTTCAAGCCTTTTAGGAAATAGTATATCTTCTTTAACCATATAATTATTTAACATAGCATGTCTGCATTCATCAACGGAAGAAAATACAATATTCTCATATACCATAAAAGTATTTATTAAGGCTGAAAGAGTAATAATCCCTATTAAAAAAATCGGCAATATTATAGATGCTTCCACAACATAATGTCCTTTTTTATCTTTAAATTTTTTAAAGAAGTTAATATTTTTCATCGTATTTATACCTGTTTTTGTCTATATTAATATCATATGAAAATCCCGTAGCTGCAAGATTAATATTAAAAGTTTCATCGTATTTGCCCTGGATATTAATCTGCATAAGGTCCATGGTTCTAAGATAGCGCAACTCCTTATCTGTAAAGTAAAGAAGTACGTGCAGATAATCTCTATAATCCATACCTGTTTGACTGTTGTTATCAATATATTTATCCTCTTCATTTTCAATAATGGATTTTATATCTGTTGCCCAAGTATCTTTGTTTTTCAAAATAGGTACTTTACCGCCATTTTCTAAGATTTTCATATCGTTTTCAGCTTCTATTAGAGCCCAGGCCTCAGCTATAATAGGAATGGCTATTTCTACTCCCACACCTGCTAAAGCTGCCATAGTTAAGACCACTCCTTTAAGTTCTGGCGTATTATATATAACAGCTAAATTAATCATATTTCGCACAAGTACAATTTTTCTTCTAACGCTTTTATAGTTTTTTTGATCATCTAACTTGCCACTTATTATATATTCCACTTCATGTTTAAAAAACGTATCGCCATTGTCTTCTGCTCTATTATTAAACATGTTCAAAATATACATATTGCCTAAAACAGTCTTTTTACCTTTATCAAACAAACCATCTATATCTTTCATAGCCTCTGCAATATCTGAAATATTAAGACTATTACCTTTTATATTTTTTGATGGTAAGATACTAATAACTCTTTGATTTTTTAAAACCCTATCACCTTTTCTATCATTGGTAGGCTTCTTGTCTTTATTAATAATATGATCTACAAAAGCAAATTTTGAATATTCCACTATTTGATTTTCAAAGTTTTGCGTATTTGTTAACATATATCTATCAATAGTTAACCTATTAATTTTAGGATTTATTTTTGTATTTGATTTGATGTAAAACTTTATTTTATCACTAATTTCTTTAGTGGTTAAATCAAAAGCGAATATACCGTATTCATCCTTAAGAGTTTTACTGTATTCACTTAAAACCGATCTAGATGACAAGGTTAACATACTTCTTTGCATACCACTTTTAGCCTTATTTTCACTGGTATTTACAAGCATTATGGTAATTGAAATAATCGTACTTAAAATTATTAAAATCAAAATGGTAGTACTACCTTTGTTATTTAATTTGTTCTTTAAACAAGTCAAAATATCTAATACTATCTTTTTCATTTATTTCATATATCCTTGCATTAGTTTTTCTTTTTAATTTATTTTTAAACAGCCCACCACCATCAAATTGAAGTCTATAATCTATGTTCATAGCTCTTTTACCATTAATAAAAGTAAAAGCTTCGTTATATGTTCTCTTATCCTCTTCAAAAATAGCTTTTGTCTTAGACCTTGCACCCTCTTTATCTATTAGCTCCCAATGAATACTCACTTGAACATACAATGAATAAACGAAAAACACCATCATCACTACAATTGAAATAATCGCTAAAATAACAATAGGCATAACCACAGCTGCTTCAACTATAGTAGATCCTTTATTATTTAACTTTTTTACCATCTTAAAATCCACTGTTTAGATTTGCAAAAGTCTTATTTACAAAAGCTGTAATTTCAGTCTTAAAAATAAGCCCTAAAATAATAGCTAAAGCTATTAATATGGCAACCTGTATCATTTCCATACCACTGTTTCCTAATCTATTATTTAATCTTCTTAATTTCTTTAACATTTTTTACCTCACATTTCAATTAAAGCTGGTGCCACCGTTATCAATACTAATATAGATAATAATAACGCAAGTGGTGCTACCAGTTTTGTTTCAGCTAACCTTCCATTTTCCTCTATCTGCTTTTTATGATTAAACCATAACTGCTCTCCCTCCTTTTCTAATTTATCAGTTAAAACTACACCCTTATAAATATTATCTGATATGATATTAGTTACTCTTATAAATTCTTTAAGTCTCGTTCGTTTTGCAAAATTCTCTAGTTCTTCATGAGAAGTATAATTCCTCTCTCGCACATTTGATGCTATAACACTTAATTGTTGATAAAAATAATTATTATTACCTCCTAGAAAGTTTTCATTATCATCTACAATTTTCATAAAAGCACTTTGAAAAACCATACCCGAATTTAAAAGTAGAGCTATCTTATTTATAAATACTGGTAATTCTTTTTTTACGATTGCTAAATTCTTTTCTTCTTCTTTATCAATTTGAGAATATCGCTCCTTATATAATAATAGTAAGAATAAAGATGCAATTACTATATAAATAGTTATATTAAAGCTTTTGTTATACTCCCATATAATTTTGGTTCCATCTTCCAATCTTGAAGGTAAGCTAACTCTCTCTTCTTCACTGCTATTTACACCTCTTACAATATCATCAATTAAAATATTGTTTTTTTCTTTTTCACTCATAGGTTCATCTATGTTTATTTTATCTCCATTCCCATTATCAAACTGTACAATAACATTTTTAGAGTAGACTCTTCCATTTTTTATAATTTTAACTTTAAAGGAATATGCCGTCTCCTTTGAATCTTTATCAATATAATAAGCATTATTTGATTTATCTATGTGCATCTTGCTTTTGCTATTAGTGTAGTCTACTAAAGAGTTAACCATTAAAACTGTCAACAACATTAATATAATCAAATATTTGCACTTATTATTTCTTTGTAATAGATTTATTTTTTCATTAAATCTACCATACCCATAAATTCTCTTATACCGTTCTTCTATATACTGACTCTCACCAATCCATTTTTGATACCACACTCTTATTTTTTCTTTCATAGCAATACCTATATTTCTGTTAACTTCATTATCCACTTAAAAGCAACTATAAATCCTATTAGAGCAACAGTCATAATCACTCTACCTATAAATGTCACATACATAGGTTCTAAATAATCTGGAGAAAAAATATTTAAAAATAAAATGATAAATATCGGAATTAATGCTACAATTTTAGACTCTAGTTGTTTTTGTGTCATAATTGCTTGAACTTCTCTTTGAATTTGCATTTTCTCTATAATAACCATAGTAGCATTAGAAATTACTCTCTGAATATCGCCACCTGTTACCCTAGTAGTCAAATATACATCTACAAAATCTTTAATATCATCAATTTGAGTCCTTACAGCAAAATCAATTAAAACCCTTTGCTCATCTGCATGATTATCATATATTTCTTTATTTACTTGATTTAATTCGACAACTAACAAAGCTTGGCTTCCATAAATCATAGTTAAATACTTTTCACCTTCTTTTAAAGCTTCAAACATATATCTACCTGTAGCCATAGAAGATGATATAGAATAAAGCAAATCCTTAAATTGAGCTAATATTACTTTTTTCTTTTTCATCGCTAAATAATTTATATATTCATCTTCAAACATTACTCCTGCTAATCCTCCAAGCATTGCAATCCAAAAGCTTTTGTAAAATAAATATGTAAATGCAGCAGCTAAAAAATATAAACAGATTTCAAATTTAACCTTATCCTTTTTATTTTTCATACTTGATTTCTTCTTTCTCCTTATTTATAAGCTCATTTCCAGTAGGCATTAGCTGACCATTTTTATATACATACAATTGATTAATATCAATTCTTCCATTTTCATTTATATATAGTTCCGATATTTCCATAACTTTTCTACTATGATCTGGCCTTCTACTCAAATGTATTATTATATCTATACCTTCAGCTATCTGTGAATCTATAGTTTCTATCGGAAAATTAGACTCTTGCATATAAAGAGCTTCCATCCTTTTTATCATGCCCTTTACTGAATTACCATGACCAGTACATATGCCACTATGACCTGTATTTAAGCCATTTAACATATTCAATAAAGCCTTCCCATCTCTTATTTCACCAATTAAAATTCTATCTGGCCTCATACGTAAACTAGTTTTTATAAGCTGATCCATAAGAATCCCACCATTTCCAGAAGTATTAGCATTTTTACACTCTAGCCTTACAAGATTAGGAATATTATTAATAATTAATTCAGCACTATCTTCTATTACAATAACCCTTTCTTTTGAAGAAATCATACCTGCCATAGCATTTAAAAAGGTTGTTTTACCTGATGAAGTTCCTCCAGAAATAAAGAAATTATACTCAGCATCCATAAGCCTTTTGATAAATTTTACAGCCTCTCTATTAAGAGTCTCCCAATTTACTAAATCATCCATAGATATATTTTTTTCTGGAAATTTTCTTATTGTTAAAACAGGTCCCCCTAATGCTATGTTTTTATACACAGCATTAACTCTTGCTCCATCCTCTAAGCGCGCATCAACTATTGGATTCAGCTCATTTATTTCCCTGTGTACTCTACCTGAGACTCTTCGTATAACATCTTCTAATTCAGCTGTATCAAAAAACTCATCATCAACCTTAATTATTTCACCATTTTTCTCAACAAATATGCTTTTATACCCATTGACCATTATCTCCGAAATGGTATCATCATCTAAGTATGGTTTTAGTACAGCGACATCACTTTTAATACTATCGACAGTTCTATGAATAACCCTATCAAGTTCTCTAATAGTTAAAAATTTGAAATCATCATTTCTAATAGCTTTTTTAACAACAAAATTATAAATATCATTATATTCATTTAATCCATTTGCTTGAGATATACTCTTTCGAACATCATCGACAAATTCTTTTACACTCATTTACATTACTTCCTTTATTTACCATTTTTATATTTTTATAATAATCCATTTTTAAAATACTTGCAAGTATTATTTGTAAATATTTGTAAATTCTATTTTGAATATAAAAAAACTCTCTTTGCTTTTATCGCAAAGAGAGTTTTTCGAGTATAAATGTGAGTTTATTTATAATTTAATTGCTCAATGAATTTTTAACTGTATAACCTTTAATAACAGCTTCTGCGATATTATTACAGCTATCACCCATTCTTTCAATGTTATGAACAACATCTAAAAATACAACTGTAACTGCAGGTGAACATGTATTATCTCCAAGTCTATGCATATGATCTTTTCTGATTTCAAGCTCTAACTTATTAATTTTTTCCTCTTCATCTAACACATTACTAGCTAGCTTTGGATTTCCTGTTTCCAAACACTGGATAGTATCAACAATCATATTTTCAATCATATTAAAGCAAGTGTCGATTTCCTTGTTAGCCACTTCAGAAAACGTGTACTTATTTTTACTTCTGTCTTCAGCTAAATCAATAATGTTTTTACAATAGTCACCTATATGTTCTATATCGGAAGCTACATGCATTAACGCTGCTACACGTTCCTTCTGGAAATCTGTAATACTTTCAGCAGCTAAAATCTGTGACAAATATTCAATAGTCTTAGTTCTTAATTTGTTAACAATGCTATCTGTCTCAATTACTTCATTTGCTTCAGATAAATCAATATCAACAAAAGCTTTTCTAGATTTTTTTACCATTTCAAAAGCAAGTGTAGCATTTCTTGATAATTCCTGAATTGCTAGATGAATGGCAAATACAGGATGTTCAAGTGCATTATTATCTAAGAAAATTGGCTCATCACCAAGTTTTTCTTTATCTTCACCTGGAACAATTTTAGTTACGATCTTTACTAATACCCAAATAAATGGTAAGAAAATTATAGTGTTAGTTAAGTTAAATAGTAAATGTGAATTTGCTATCTGTCTTGAAATAACTTCAACTTCTGGACCTGATGGTGAAATCATAGTAATTACATCTGCTATCTGTGGTATAAACCAAATAAATATAAGCGTACCACAAACATTGAAAATTGTATGAGCTACAGCTGTTCTCTTAGCATTAATTGAAGCACCAATAGATGCTAATAAAGCTGTAATTGTTGTACCTATGTTATCACCAAATAAGATAGGTAATGCACCTTGTAGTCCTAATATACTGTGAATGCCATCAGGACCTGCAGTTGCTGCTAAGTTCTGAAGTACAGCAATTGTAGCAGATGATGACTGTACTATTACTGTCATAAGTGTACCAACTAAAACACCTAATACAGGAACATCTGCAACCTGCATCATAAGATCTGTAAATACAGGTGACTGTGCAAGTGGCTTCATTGTATCTCCCATTGTGTTAATACCTACAAACAGTAGACCAAATCCAAATAAAATCTGACCTATTTTTACAGCAAGCTCTTTTTTCTTAAAGAAGAAATACATTACAAATCCAACAAATACAAATATCCAAGCGTAGTCGCCTATATTAAAAGCAATAAGCTGCGCTGTAATTGTTGTACCTATGTTAGCACCAAGAATAACACTAATCGCCTGTGGTAGCTTCATTAAGCCTGCACTAACAAAACCTATAACCATTACAGTAGTAGCTGAACTTGACTGTAGTACTGCAGTTACAAGAGCACCTGCTATAACTCCTAAAACAGGGTTAGCAGTAAGCATTGATAAAATATTTCTCATCTTATCGCCAGCTGCTTTCTGCAAACCATCACTCATTAAATTCATACCATAGATGAATACTGCTAGACCTCCAAGTAAGGTCGCAATCATCTGGAAAACCTCTTGACTCATATATCAATTCCTCCTAATTGATTTCTTTTACTCTTAACTTAAGTACTATTTTACTTTAGAATTGTTTATAAAATATTAAAGAAATGTTAAGAGTATGTAAATTATTATACTTTTATTAAAAAAACCCTTATCATCTTAACTTATGATAAGGGTTTTCAAACATATTATTATTTTTTCATCATTATGTGAAACACTGATCCTTCTCCAGGGGTACTTTCAACTTTTAATTCTCCATTAAACAGTGCAGCAGTATGCTTCACTATAGATAATCCAAGTCCTGTACCTCCCACTTTTCTAGACCTTGACTTATCTACTCTGTAAAATCTTTCAGCTATTCTATCAAGATCTTTTTTCTCGATGCCAATACCATCATCTCTAACACTTATGGTTATAGTTTCATCATCTATTTTACTACTAATCCAAACATGTCCATATTCACTTCCATATTTAATAGCATTTTCAGCCAAATTCATAATCATCTGCTTAAACTTATCTTCGCTACCATCCAAATAAAGGTTCTTGTCCACATCATTGATTATCGTTATACTTCTTCCATTTGCTATTGGCCCTAGTACCTCACAAATACCATCTATTAATTGAGAAACATTAAAGTGCTCTTTTGATGAATCCATACGACTTTCAATATCTGATAATACTAGAATATCATTTATAAGCCTTTTTAATCTTGCAGTTTCTATAGCTATAATATCTATAAATCGATCTCTTGTTTCTGGGTCATTTACAGCACCTGCTTGCAAAGTTTCGATGAAGCCAGAAATAGATGTAAGTGGAGTTTTTAATTCATGGCTTACATTAGCTACAAATTCAGAACGCATATTTTCCACTTGTTTATTTTCTTCTTTCATCTGTTCAACTCGCTTACGCATATTATTAACAGGTTCTGTCATCCAGTAAGCAAGTAAAATCAACCCTGCACTCGTAATAGTAAAACAAACTATAAATAAAGCCATTATATTGTCTTTAATAAAAACTGCAGCAAGTGTATTAAAACATGCTACTAACAATGCTAATACCACACATCTTGTTCTCATTTAAGCTTATAACCTCTTCCTCTAATTGTTTCAATATATTCTTCACCAGTATTATCTTGACCAAGCTTTTGTCGTAGATGCCTAATATGAACATCTACAGTACGTGTTTCGCCTACATAATCAATTCCCCAAACTTTATCTAAGAGTTCATCACGAGAATAAACCCTTCCACGATTTTTGGCAAGAAATGACAATAATTCGTATTCTTTATATGTAAGTTCAATAGACTCTCCATGAACCATCACTTGATGTCTGCCTTGATCAATAATAATATCTCCAGCATTTATATTATCCAAAGTATCATTATCTTCCTTAACATCTGCCGTTTTTTCATTAAAATCGTATCTTCTTAATACAGCTTTAATACGAGCTAGTAGCTCTCTAATACCAAATGGCTTAGCGATATAGTCATCAGCGCCAAATTCTAGTCCTAAAACCTTATCAACTTCTTCTGACTTAGCAGTAAGCATAATTATAGGAATATTAATTCCTTCAGACCTTAGTTCCCTACAAATTTCATAACCATCTTTACCAGGTAACATGATATCTAGTAGGATTAAATCTGGTTTTTCTTTATAAGCTAATGTTATTCCAGTAATACCATCTTCAGCTTCTACTGCTTCATAACCATTAGCTTTTAAATTATAGGTTACTAACTCTCGAATATTAACTTCATCTTCAATTATTAGTATTTTTTTCATCTGTTTTCATTCTCTTTCTTTCTTTATGACCTTTAAGAACAGCTTCGGCTATATTATTACAGCTGTCTCCAATTCTTTCTAGGTTGTGTATTGCATCAATATATACTACTGTTACAGCTGGTGAACACTGACCAACTTCTAGTCTATTCATATGCTTTGTTCTAAGTTTTCCTTCTAGGCTATTAATACCTTCTTCTTGAACCAAAATCTCATTGGCAATTTCAGGACTACCAGAAGCTAAAGCTTCAAATGTGTCAGCCATCATAACCTTAATCTTATCAAAACATTCATAAATTTCCGAATATGCTGTATCAGATAGTTTATATTTATTCTTAACTTTTTCCTGTGATAAAGTTACAATATTTTTACTATAATCTCCAATATGTTCAATATCACCTGCAACATGGAATAAAGCAGCAACTGTCTGTTTTTGGAACTCCGTTATACTCTCACTTGATAGAATCATAGATAAATATTTTAATATTTCATCTCGCAAATGATTGATAACATTATCTGCCTCCATAATTTCATCTACTTCGCTTAAGTCACCTGAAATAAATGATTTCTTAGCTTTAAGAACCATATCTGTTACCATATTACCAGTTCTTACCAATTCTTGAATTGCTAAATGGATAGCAAATACCGGCTGACCAATAACATTATAATCTAAATACATAGGTTCTGTTGTCAATGATTGCTTATCTTCACCTGGAATAATCTTAGTAACGATCTTTACTAATAACCAAATAAAAGGTAAGAAAATCAATGTACATGCTATATTAAATAGCATATGTGCATTTGCAATTTCTCTTGCTATTACATCTACCTCAGCTCCACCCGGTGAAATGTACTGAATAAATTTTGAAATCTGTGGGATAAACCAAATAAATATCAAAGTACCACCAAAGTTAAAAATAGTATGAGCTACCGCTGTTCTTTTAGCATTTATAGAAGCACCAATAGCCGCTAACAAGGCTGTAATTGTTGTACCTATGTTACTACCAAATAGTATTGGTAAAGCACCTTGCAATCCAATAATTGATGTTACTCCATCTGGACCTGCAGTTGCAGCTAAATTTTGTAATACAGCAATAACTGCCGAAGATGACTGAATAATCATGGTCATTATAGTACCTAAAACCACACCTAAAATAGGAATATCTGATACCTTCATCATCCAATCAGTAAAAATCGGTGATTGTGCTAATGGTTCCATAGTATCACCCATAGTATTGATACCTACAAACAGTAATCCAAAACCAAATAAAATTTCACCAATATCTGCAACTTTTTCATTTGATTTTAAGAAAAACATCATTACAAATCCAATAAATACACCAATCCAAGCATAATCGCCAATATCAAAAGCGATAAGCTGTGCTGTAATTGTTGTACCTATATTAGCACCTAAAATAACACTAATAGCTTGAGGTAACTTCATAAGGCCTGCACTAACAAAACCTATAACCATTACCGTTGTTGCACTTGAACTCTGTAAAACGGCTGTTGTTACCGCACCAGCTAAAACACCTAAAACTGGATTAGCAGTAAGCATTGACAAAATATTTCTCATCTTATCACCAGCTGCCTTCTGCAGACCTTCTGACATAAGATTCATACCAAATATGAATACCGCCAAACCGCCTAACAAAGTCGTAACAACTTGAAATACATCAAATTCCATAAACTCCTCCATTTTTACTCATATATACTATATTTATATTTTAATTTACACAGCTTATATAAATGTTAAGTTTATGTTAAATTTATGTTAATTTGCTGTAAAGCTTTTAAATTAGCTATTTATTAGCTATAAAAGTAATTAAATTTCTTACACCTTTGCCAAATTCACCATCTATTTCAATGTCTATTTTACCATTTTGTAACACAAATGCTTCTTTTTCTTCATAAATACCTACATCAATATTTTCAGCAAGCTTATTTTCAACTTCAAAAAACTCATCAAATTTAGGATTACCTTTATATCTCATATTTTCTACAATTATTTTCCTTCCAAAGTCTATGCCTAAACTGTTTTTTATCTTTTCTTCGAAATCAGATTTAAAACCACATCCTATATAAATATTGTAATCTGCTATTTTTCTTACATATTTAGCTTTATCATCTAATGAAGAACCTGTATCTATTACTATTCTTCTAAACTGTGAATTTTCTATAATCAATCTTATGAATTTTAAGAAATCGCCTTCATCTAAATTTAAAATTTCATTTTCAATATTTAACATATTAAATGCTCTTATGCCATATTGATTTTCTGTTAAATAGCTATTAATATTACACTTATCATCTAAAAAAATTATGCGGTAAAGGTAATCTCTAATGCTTAAGCCTTGATGCATATTGAAAAAATCTATTTCTTCATGGGCATTTCCTAAAGATAAATAAAGAATATTCTCATTAGATGCCATAGCGTAATCCTTTGCCATTGCAAATGCAATACTTGTACAACCTACACCTCCTTTTGCCGAAGAAAATACATTAATAATGGGTTTTTTCTCATTTAAGGTATTATCAATATAATTACCTGTAGCATCATAATAAATATCTATCATCCTATTTATATATTCACTCGCACGAGAATACTTATATATCTCGTCTTTATTAAGTTTTTCATTTTTTTCCACTATATAACAACAAGGCTTATTATCTATATCAATGCTTTTTCCATCTATTAAGACAAAATCATAATCATTAATACTTTCCTTTGTATTAACTGAAGATATATTTATATTTGACTGGATACTTCTTATACAACGACAAACTGTTTCAGCATATTGTAAATCATTGGATATAATAACCGCATTTATATTTTCCATTATTTACCACCTCCAATTACATTATATATATTTGGTAATATTTTACAATACATTTTTTAAAAAAAAGACCCTAGCAATATAGGGTCTAAATAATAATTTTAATTTTCAATTTTAGTTCGTATTACAGCTTGTGCTGCTGCTATTCTGGCAATTGGTACTCTAAATGGAGAACATGAAACATAATTTAAACCAATATTATTACAATATTCAATAGATTTTGGATCTCCACCATGTTCGCCACAAATACCTAGCTTAATATTAGGACGTGTCTTTTTACCAAGTTCAATAGCCATTTTAATTAACTTACCTATACCTTCTTGGTCAATAGTCTGGAAAGGATCTTTTTCTAAAATACCCTTGTCCACATATTCCCTAATAATTTTACCAGTGTCATCTCTACTAAAACCAAATGTCATTTGAGTTAAATCGTTAGTACCAAATGAAAAGAATTCGGCTTCTTCAGCAATTTTATCAGCAACTAATGCTGCTCTTGGAATCTCAATCATAGTTCCAATCTGATATTCGATAGTTTCCTCATATTTTTGTAAAGTCTTATCTATAGTTTCAACTACTGTATTTTTAATATTAGTTAATTCCTTATCTATACCAACTAGCGGTATCATAATCTCAGGTATAATATTAAGTTTAGTTTCATTTTTTACTTCTATGGCTGCGCTAATAATCGCTTCAGCTTGCATCTGTGCAATTTCTGGATAAGTAATAACAAGTCTACAACCTCTATGACCTAGCATAGGATTAAATTCTTTAAGTTCTATCACTTTGTTTTTTAATATGTCAAATGAAACATTAATTTCTTCTGATAAAGCCTTTATTTCTTCATCTGTATTTGGTAAAAACTCGTGTAATGGAGGGTCTAATAGCCTAATTGTTACAGGTCTTTCGCCCATAACTTTAAATATACCCTTAAAATCATCCTTCTGATATGGTAATAATCTTGATAATGCCTTTCTTCTAGATGTCTCATCACTTGATAATATCATGCGTCTAACATCCATAATACGTTGTTCATCAAAAAACATATGCTCTGTACGGCAAAGGCCTATACCTTCTGCTCCAAACTCTATTGCTTTAGCTGCATCTTTAGGATTATCAGCATTTGTACGAATTTTTAAAGTTCTAATTTCATCAGTCCATTTCATCAATGTATCAAAACTACCGCTAAGTTCTGGTTCAACAGACTTTAATTTTCCCTCATAAACCATTCCTGTAGAACCATCTAAGGAAATATAATCCCCTTCTTTTAAAACTATATCTCCAATAGTTACAGTCTTACTAAATTCATCTACAATAGCATCCTTACAACCTGCAACACAACATTTTCCCATGCCTCTTGCAACTACTGCAGCATGTGATGTCATACCTCCACGAGAAGTTAAAATACCCTCTGCAGCAACCATTCCAGCCAAATCTTCTGGTGAAGTTTCCTGTCTTACAAGTATTACCTTTTCCGATAAGGAAGCAGTTTCAACATCAGAAGTAGTAAAGTAAATCTTACCTGTAGCAGCTCCAGGAGATGCTGGTAATCCCTTTGTAAGCTTCTTTGCAAACTCTAAAGCATCATCATCAAATCTTGGATGAAGTAGCTGGTCAATCTGTTCAGGCTCAATACGCATAATTGCAGTCTGCTTATCTATTAAGCCTTCTTCTTCCATATCCACAGCAATTTTAACTGCAGCCTGTGCAGTACGTTTACCATTTCTAGTTTGAAGCATATAAAGTTTATTGTTTTCAATGGTAAATTCCATGTCTTGCATATCCTTATAATGCTTTTCAAGTAGTTCTGCTATTCTCTTGAAATTATTATATATTTCTGGAAATGCCTCTGCCATCTCTGAAATAGGCTGAGGTGTTCTAATACCTGCAACTACATCTTCACCTTGAGCATTGATTAAAAACTCACCATACAATTTATTTTCACCAGTAGCAGGGTTACGTGTAAATGCAACACCAGTACCTGAGCTTTCACCAGTATTACCAAATACCATAGATTGAACATTTACAGCTGTACCCAAATTTGAAGATATATCATTTAACTTACGATATAGTACAGCTCTATCGTTATTCCATGATCTAAAAACTGCCTTAACAGTTTCTATTAATTGAATCTTAGGATCTTGAGGAAATTCATTTCCAGTCTCACTTAAATACAACTTTTTGTATTCTTTAGTTATTTCTTTTAAATCCTCACAAGTCAAGTCTAAATCTAACTTGCAGCCTCTTTCTTCTTTCTTACCATCAAAGATCTTATCAAATTTTTCTTTTTCAATACCTATTACGACATCTGCAAACATTTGAATAAATCTTCTGTAGCTATCATATGCAAATCTTTCATTACCTGTAATAGCAATAAGACCATTTATCGTATCATCATTTAATCCTAGGTTAAGAACAGTATCCATCATACCTGGCATAGAAAATACAGCTCCACTTCTAACTGATACTAGCAATGGTTTTTGATTACTACCAAACTGCTTATCAGTAACAGCTTCTAACTCCTGCATCTTTTCAAATATTTCATCTATGATGTCCTGGCTAATAGTTTCTCCGTCCTGGTAATATTTATTACACGCATCTGTAGAAATTGTAAAGCCAAAAGGCACAGGCAAGCCAATTTTAGTCATTTCTGCTAAATTAGCTCCCTTACCACCTAAAAGGCTCTTCATTTCTTTTGAACCTTCATTAAATGAATATACATATTTATTCATATTTTAATCTCCTAAAAGGCAATTCTCTCTTCAATATAGTTCTTTACTTCAGAAACAGGAATTCTAACTTGTTGCATAGTGTCTCTATCACGAATTGTTACACAACCATCATTCTCTGTATCAAAATCAACACAAATACAGAATGGAGTTCCAATTTCATCCTCTCTTCTGTATCTCTTACCTATTGAACCTGCTGCATCATAATCAACCATAAAATACTTAGATAATTCTTCATGAATTGGTTCTGCAACTGGAGCAAGTTTCTTAGCAAGAGGCAATACAGCAGCCTTAAATGGCGCTAATGCTGGATGGAATTTCATAACAATTCTGCTATCTTCTTTACCATCTTCCTTTTTGATAACTTCTTCAGTATAAGCATCACATAAAAATGCAAGAGTAACTCTACCTGCACCTAGTGATGGTTCAATACAATACGGAATGTATTTTTCGCCTGTTTCACTATCTACATAATTCATGTCCTGTTTTGAATGTTCAGCATGCTGTTTTAAGTCAAAGTCTGTTCTATCAGCAATACCCCATAATTCACCCCATCCAAATGGGAATAAGTATTCAATATCTGTTGTGGCATTTGAATAATGTGATAATTCTTCCTGATCATGATCTCTAAATCTCATGTTTTCTTCTTTCATATTTAAACTTCTTAAGAAGTTTCCACAGTATTCCTTCCAGTATTCATGCCATTTTAAATCTTCACCAGGTTTGCAGAAAAATTCAACTTCCATCTGTTCAAATTCTCTTGTTCTAAAAATAAAGTTACCTGGAGTAATTTCATTTCTAAAAGCTTTACCAATCTGTGCGATACCAAAAGGTAACTTCTTTCTTGAAGTTCTCTGTACATTTTTAAAGTTTACAAAAATCCCCTGTGCAGTTTCAGGTCTTAGATAAATAGCTGACTTAGAATCCTCAGTTACACCCTGATAAGTTTGGAACATAAGGTTGAACTGTCTGATACCTGTAAAATCATGTTCTCCACATTCTGGACATCTTAAATCATTTTCTTCTACATAAGCTTCTAGCTTTTCGTTTGACCATCCATCTACAATTACATCTGGTTGACCCTTAGCTTCAAGATCCGCTTCGATAATTTTATCAGCTCTAAATCTTGATTTACATTTTTTACAATCAATTAATGGATCTGAAAAACCACCTACATGTCCTGATGCAACCCATGTCTGTGGGTTCATAAGAATAGCTGCATCTAAACCTACGTTATATTTTGATTCTTGTACAAACTTTTTCCACCATGCTTTTTTTACGTTATTTAGTAGCTCAACCCCTAAAGGACCATAATCCCAAGTATTTGCTAATCCACCATAAATTTCTGAACCAGGATATACAAATCCTCTACCTTTTGCAAGTGCTACTAACTTATCCATTGTTAATTCTGTCATTATTTTTCTTCGCCTTCACTTTCTTCATAATCTTCAAATTCTTCAACAAAATCATCTGCAAAGTCTTCTATTTCTTCCTTTGATTTAGAAAACTTACTTTTAAGAGCCTCTGTAGCTTTACCAGTTTTTTCTTTTACTTTTTCATAAGTGTCACTATTCTTAACTTTGTCGTAAACTTCGCTACCCTTTTCAGTAGCCTTTTCGACTGCATCATTAGTTCTATCACTTACATCAATAATAGTACCGTCATCCTTAACAACTTCTATTACACACTTAAATCCAAAAGCTGCTACTACAGCTGCAATTGCTCCCCAAGGTGCAATTACTACGCCTAAAATACCTACATTTACAGGTATATTTAAAATAACTTCGCCTTCAGAGTTCTTAACAACTATCTTAGAAACATTTCCTTTTTTAACAAGATCTTTAATAGCATCAATCACTGCATTGCCCTGTTCTCCAAATGATTTTCTAGTCTGATTATCAATATTTTCTTCAATTTCAATAATGGCATCTACTACGCTGCCACCAGCAGTTTCCAATGCTTCTTTAGCTTCCTTATAACTTACACCAGTTCTATCCTTAACTAGTTCGATTTTTTCTAATGTAATTTCCATAATTCTTCCTCCTATCTAGTCGGATAAAAATCCTTCACTCTTTAAATCCCCTATTTCAAGGTGATATTTAATATAATTATTAATTATTTGCCTTAATTTCTTTAAAACTTCTGGCTCAAGTGCTATCTTTTCAAGATTTCTCAAAGGATTTCTTATAAAATACTTTAATATATCTATTATACCTAAACCAACCTCATAAATCAACGTATCATTATTAGCAGATATTAATTTTGATGCACAATTTCTACACAAAAGGCCTCCATTTTCTACATCTAAAAAAAACAAGTTATTTTCACTACCACAATTTACACACCTATCAAGTTCTGGCATATACCCAAGTTCCTTAATAGCTTTAAGCTCATATCCTATTACTAGAGTTCCATATTTTTTCTTGCGCTTCTCAAGTTCAACTAAAAAATCAATTAACAGATTAAACAATCTAGGCTGTGGTATATTTTCTGGAAGTAGCTTTTCTGTAAACTCAAGGACATAAGAGGCATTCATATATTTGTCCACATCTTCGCCAATTTTATAAAAACTCTTAATAGTTTCTGCACCGTTTAAGTTAAAATTATCACGGTTTTTATAAAGCTCATATTTTCCATATGTAAATGAACGCATAGCCAATGACGATTTGCTTTTGCTTTTTTCTGAAATGCTCGTGCCTGCACTTATCTTGCCATACTTCTTAGAAAAAATCATAACCATTCTACGATTATTAACAGTTTTAATATTTCTAAGCACTATACCTTCAGTATCTACATACATTTCTTACTTTTCCTTATATCCGAAATTAGATAATGCAAAATCGCTATCTCTCCAATTTTCCTTTATTTTAACCCAAAGCTGTAAAAATACCTTTGTACCTAAAAGTGCCTCCATTTCTTCTCTAGCACTTTTACCTATACCTTTTAATTTTCTACCACCTTTGCCAATGATAATTCCTTTGTGAGATTTACGTTCACAGTAAATCACAGCACCAATCCTTGTAATATTTGGTTCCTCTTCAAATGACTCTATTTCAATAGCTACACCATGCGGTACTTCATCGTTTAGATATAATAAAACCTTTTCACGCAAAATTTCACTTACAATAAACCTTTCCGGATGATCTGTTACCATATCAGCAGGAAAATATTGTGGTCCCTCTGGCATTATTTCTTCTAGCTTAGTGATAATTTCATCAACATTTTTATTTTCTCTAGCAGAAATACCAAATATACCATCAAATATACTCAGCTCATCGTATTCATCATATATTTCCTTATATTTAATAGGCCCTAGCTTATCAATTTTATTTATAACTAAATACTTTTTAGTTTCTACATTTTTTAACATTTCAACAATATACTTATCCCCAGGGCCAGCCTTAATACTATCATCCACTAAAAATAAAATGGCATCAACTTCATTAAAAGTATTAGTTGCACTTTCAGTCATAAATGTACCTAGCTTTGTTCTAGGCTTATGAATACCTGGTGTATCGATAAATACAAGCTGCATTTCATCAGTCGTATAAATTCCTCTAATTGTATTTCTTGTTGTCTGTGGCTTATCAGTTGCAATTGCAATTTTTTCACCTAAAATCGCATTTAACAAAGTTGATTTTCCCACATTAGGTCTACCTATAATACTTATAAATCCACTTTTCATAAATATTCCTTTCATAAATAGCTACAATTTAAATCCATGTAGCAATAATTCCTTTAACTTTATTATTTTAAGATTATTCTCATCCTTACCAGTAATAACTAACAAATCTTCATTGAATTCAAAAAGAACTTGCCTACATATTCCACATGGCCAAGCCTCTCCGCTAGAAGATGTAATAGCTATGGCTTCAAAATTCCTTTGACCTAAGCTAACAGCAGTACAAACTGCTGATCTTTCAGCACATATAGTTGCACCATAAGATGAATTTTCTATATTCACACCAGTATATATGGACCCATCTTTTGCTAAAATAGCTGCTCCCACCTTAAAGTTGCTATATGGTGCGTATGCATTTTCTCTTATCATCTTAGCCTTTTTATATAAATTTATGTATCTATCGTCCATATCTATCCTCTTAAAATATCTAGCTTTGCCATAATTTCTTCTTCGGCTTCCCTCATTTCAATTTTTTCATCTTCTTGCATATGATCATATCCTAACAAATGAAACATACTATGAACAAATAAATATATAAGTTCTCTTTGATAGCTATGTCCAAAATCCTCAGCCTGTTTTTTTGCTTGTTGCTCACAAATAACAACATCTCCTAAAACTACTGGGCCATTTTCAGTTATATCCCCTGTATATTCGAACTGAGGAAACGAAAGTACATCTGTAACACTATCAATTTGCCTAAACTGATTATTAATTTCTTTTATTTCAGCCTCATCAACAAAAGTTACACTTATTTCAAGTAAATTATTCTTTACATTTTCTCTATCTAAACAAAGTGTAGCTGCTTTTTCCATTACTTCAATAAATTCTTCTTTAGGTAATCTTTCACCATCAATTATTAGCTTCATAACTCTTCCTATTCCGCATCCTTATTAGATCTATAATATCTATCGTATGCTCCAATAATCTTTTTAACTAATTCATGTCTAACTACATCAACATCCTTTAAATAACAAAAATCAATATCACTTACATTTTTAAGAACTTTAGATGCTTCAATTAGTCCAGACTTTTTCCCTCTAGGTAAATCTATCTGAGTAACATCACCTGTTATTACCATCTTAGAGCCAAATCCCATTCGTGTTAAAAACATCTTCATCTGCTCTCTTGTAGTATTTTGTGCCTCATCTAAAATTATAAAGGAATTATCCAAAGTTCTTCCTCTCATATATGCAAGAGGTACAATTTCTATTACTTCCTTTTCCTTAAGTCTCATGGCCGTATCTCTTCCTAAAATATCATAAAGAGCATCATAAAGAGGTCTTAGATACGGATCTACCTTATCTTGCAAATCACCTGGTAAAAATCCTAAGCTTTCTCCAGCCTCAACAGCTGGTCTTGCCAAAATAATTTTTTGAACCTGTTTTTGTTTATATGCTGCTGCAGCCATGGCCACTGCAATATATGTTTTGCCTGTACCAGCAGGTCCAATTCCAAATACTATATCTTTACTTCTCATAGATTTGACATATTCCTTTTGACCTAAAGTTTTAGGTTTAAGTGGCTTACCAGTATGAGTATAGCAAATAACTTCTTTACTCATGTTGCCATCTATATATGACATACCATTTTCGACTAAGCTTATTACATAATGTACCTTTTGGGCATCTATCTGCTCGCCCGTCTCGAGAATGTCCATCAACTCGCCCATTACTTTTTCAGCAAGCTTAGCATCATCACCCTTTAAAACTAACTCATTATCTCTTTGAATTATATCAACTTTAAAGTATTCCTTTAAAATCTTTAAATTCTTATCTAAATTGCCAAATAATTCTCTTCTGTCTATATTTTCTCCAATAATTAGCTTAATAATATTATCCAAATGTTTTATCTCCGTTTTCTATATAATTATACATAATCATTATAATAGCTATCGTTTTATTTATCAACGAATATCATATTAATCACTTCTTCAATTATTTTAAAACATGCCTTAGATGCTTCATCTATATTGTGACAAAACGCCTCTGCACCATCATCGACACTATCTGAAATAGATTTTATTATAAGACATGGAATTTTATTTCTCCTACATGTTATTAATATCCCGGCTGCTTCCATTTCACAAATTTGGCAATTAAACTTTTCACCATATCTTGTACGCTTTTCTTTTTCTGTAATAAATTTATCTCCTGAAGCACAATTAACAACTTTAACTAAAGGGAAATTTTCTTTAACCATATTAAACATTTTTTTATCTGTTTCAAAATATATATCATTTTTAAACATGTACTGTCCTAATTTGTAATTTCCAGCTGACGTTATATCATAATCGTAATGAACTACATTTTCAACTAAACAATTATCTAAAACACTTATCTCTTCTTTAAGCCCTCCTGCTACACCAAAATTTATTATGTATGAAACTTCATAAAGAGATATTAACAGCTGCGTTGCAGCTGCAGATGCTATTTCACCTGCACCACTTTCACAAACTATCAACTTTCCTTTTTTTAAGCTATATTCATATATATTAAATGATCCTATTTTTTTCTTATTCTCATACTTATCAAATACCTTTAAAAATGACTCCATTTCCACCGCTATAATTAAACCTATTTTGTCCATATTTTTCTCCTATAATATACAATTCCATATAAATCTGCTAAAAACCATCCTATAGGCACTGATATCCAAATCCCACATACTCCTATAACTTTAATACTAGATAATGTATATGCTAATATAACCCTAGCTCCAAGAGATATTATAGTAAGTATTAACGACATATGAGGCATCATAATAGCTCTATAAAATCCATACAACATGAATAAAATCCCTATTCCTAAATAAAACGATCCCTCTATTCTTAAATACTCCATTCCTATATTTATAACTTCTATATCTGATGAACTTACAAATATACTCATTAAATTTTTAGAGAAAACACATACTATAAAACTTATACATATACTAAAAATCAAAACCATTGTAAAAGAAATTTTTATTCCCTTTTTAATTCTATCTTCTTTGCCAGCTCCATAATTCTGTCCTATAAATGTAGAAAATCCATTGCCAAAATCCTGCACTGGAGAGTATGCTAATGTATCAATTTTAACCGCTGCAGCAAAAGCAGCCATAACTGTTATACCAAAGCTATTTACCAAACCTTGAACTAAAAGTATACCAAAATTCATAACCGACTGTTGTATGCATGTAATAAGGGACATACTTTTTATCTGCCTAAATATTTTTTTATCAAAATTTATATTAGAAAGTCTAATCATTAAATGTGGCATTTTTATATGTATATAAACAACAATCAATACAGCCGCAACGATTTGTGAAATAACAGTTGCCCATGCTACACCTCTAATGTCCATTTTTACATTTATAACAAAATAAAGGTCCAAACCTATATTTAGTAATGCTGATATTGCCAGTATTATAAGTGGAACAAGAGTGTTACCTATGCTGCGAAGTAAATTTGCGAAAAAATTATAAATAAAAATAAATACCATTCCTGCAAAAATAATCTTCAAATATGCCTTCATAGGCATATTTATTTGTTTTGGAACTTTAAAAATTTCTATTATCCAATTAAGCCCTGCATACACTGTTATATTTATAATTACGGCAATTATAGCTATAAAATAAAATGAAACATCTATACTTTTTCTAAGTCCATTTTGATCATTTTTACCATAATAAATAGCAAATACTCCACTAGCTCCCATACAAAGCCCGATGAATATAGATGTTAAAAAGACCATTAAAGTATATGATGAGCCTACAGCAGCAAGTGCCTGAGAGCCTATATATTTACCCACTACAAATGTATCAACAATATTATAAAGCTGCTGAAACACATTTCCTAAAATAAGTGGCATAGTAAAATATATTAAATTTTTTGTAATTGAGCCTTTTGTTAAGTCTCTTTCCATATATTATCTTTTTATACCTCCAATAATAACTCCTCCAAGAATTCCAAAGCATATGCCTAGAGCAATATTATCAAAGACTACTCCTAAAGCTGCTCCCACTGCTACAGCAAGACTCATATTATTAAATCCACTATATGTGCCAGCATTATATTCTATTGGTAGCTCTTCACCTAAAGCGACACATAAATCTCTTAAATAGGCAGTCATCTGTGCTTTTACATATTCTTTTGTAAAGGGTTTAGATACAATTCTTTTTGCTTCTACATTTTCTATAAATGTAACTTGACAGCCTTCTTCATGCTCTTCAAATATACCTAGCCAGCTTCCTGTCATATTTTCATTTTCAAAATTAAATTCATATCTTGAGAATGGTTCTAATATATTTATTTTAAAAGTAGTAACATATTCATCCACAGTATGTTCTACAAATGTTTGACCATCTTGATATATTTCAATATTCTTTATATTGCTTCTCCAATTTTGGTTGTTTAAATCCGTAACTAAATTCCAAACTTTTTTTACATCACTTTTAAAAATATATGTCTGTTTTAATATTGCCATATTTTATACCTCTTTTAATTTGTTGTAATAATTATAGCATAATAAAAGAGCAAGTCATACGACTTGCTCTAATTATTCTTATCCAAGAAATTCCATCACTACTTTTTTTACTGCACCGCCATCTGCTTGACCTTTGACTTTTGCCATAACTGGTCCCATGAGTTTACCCATGTTCTGCTTGCCACCTTCGATATCAAGCTCTTTAGCAGTAGCTTCAACTACAGCTTTGATTTCATCATCTGTAAGCTGAGCTGGCAAATAAACTTCTAGTATTTCTATTTCTTTTTTATAGGCTTCCATTAAGTCAGTTCTCCCACCTTTTTCAAAATCGGCAAGAGCATCTTTTCTCATTTTTACTTGTTTAGCTATAATCGGCAATATTTCTTCATCAGTTAGTTCTGTTCGAGTGTCAACTTCAACTTGTTTAATTGCTGCTCTAGCTAAATTAATTGTATTTTTTTTGACTTCATCTTTGCTTTTCATAGCATCTTTAAAGTCGTTCATAAGTCTGTCTTTTAGTGTCAATCACTACACCTCTTCTCTGAATTTACGCTTAGAAATTAGTACTTCTTAGCCTTTTTTCTTGCAGCTTCAGACTTCTTCTTTCTCTTTACGCTTGGCTTTTCGTAATGTTCTCTTTTTCTTAATTCGCTCATTACTCCATCTCTAGCGCAAGATCTCTTAAATCTCTTAAGAGCACTTTCCAAGCTTTCGTTTTCTTTTACTATAACCTGTGCCATATCCTATTTCACCTCCTGACTTACCTGTGAATTTAATTCTAGCCTATAACACAAATATTATACTAGAACTCTAGCATAAATGCAAGAGGTTTTTATCAGCCTGGTGGCCATTGCATAGCTCTTTTTCCTAAGATATGAAAATGTAAATGTTTTACTGTCTGCAATCCATCTTCACCACAATTAATTACAGTTCTATAACCATTATCTAAACCTGCTAGTTTAGCAACTTCTTTAATCTTAGTCATCATATATCCTAATAATTCTTGATCTTCCGCTTCAATATCATCTGTTGAAGCTATATGTTTTTTAGGAATCATTAAAATATGTACAGGTGCTTGCGGGTCTAAATCATGGAATACATAGATTTTATCATCTTCATAAACCTTATTAGATGGTATCTCGCCAGCTGCAATCTTGCAAAAAATACAATCGCTCATAATCAAATCCCCTTTCTTTAATTTAGTTTATTTTACCATAACTTTTACACCATCTGCAAAAATATCTTCTATATAAACATCTAAAAGTTTGTTTTCATATATATATATTTGATCTTTTTCGCATGGCAAATACGCTCTTATATAATTATCTGTATAACCAACAATAGCTTTTGCTTTTTCATCATATTCTTCAAATAAAACCACTCTATTTGATCCTATATTATCTTTATTAAAGTCCATACTTACTTTATTCGATAATTCGATTAAATTATTACTTCTAACTTTTTTAATCTGTGGGTGTATTTGATTTTCCATAATAGCAGCCTTAGTGCCACTGCGCTTAGAATATTTAAAAGAATGAACCTTACCGAATTTAGCTTTTACTACCATATCTAAAGTATCTTCAAAGTTTTTTTCAGTCTCTCCTGGAAATCCAACAATTATATCAGTAGTGATACCATAATTCTTATCAAAGTTTCTCAAGGTTTCTACTATTTCTAAGTATTCTTCCCTATCGTACCTTCTATTCATAGATTTTAACACACTATTTGAGCCTGCTTGCAATGATAGATGTAAATGATGACAAAGTCTCTTATATTTAAACAGACTCTTTACATATTCTGCATTTATTACAGTAGGTTCAAGAGAACTTAGTCTTACACGAAACTCACCATCTAGGTTTTCTAAAGCCTCTAAAATGTCATCAAGGCAATCGCATAAAGCAGTATTTATACCTGTCAGTATAATTTCTTTAAATCCTTTATCTATTAAGGATTTACATTCCTTTATTACTTCACTAGCATCTCTAGATCTAACCGGTCCTCTTGCATAAGGTATAATACAATATGAGCAAAATCGATTACAACCTTCTTGTATTTTTACGTAAGCTCTAGTTCTTGACTCCATTGAAGTAATAGTGCCATACTCTTCAAATGAGTTTAAATTATCATAAGATAAAACGTGTTCTTCTACAATATTGTCATCACATCGTCCATGATTTTTATTTATATAATCTAAAATATATTCAACAATATGAGCTTTTTCATTAGTTCCAACTACAATATTTACACCTTCTACAGCTGCTATTTCATCTTTATTTACTTGAGCATAGCAACCTGTTACTGCAACTATTGCATTAGGGTTTAATTTTTTCATACGTCGTATATACTGTCTAGATTTTCTATCTGCTAAACTTGTAACTGTACAAGTATTAATAAGATAGACATCAGCAAAATCAGTTTCACCTACAATTTCATGATTTAAAGCTATAAATTTCTCTTTTATAGCTTCTGTCTCATACTGATTAACTTTACAACCAAGTGTGTGAAATGCTATTTTCAAATTTATTCTCCTTGTTTTTCTTCCTTATTATTATCATCATTATTAATTTCAGATTTTGGCTTAATAGTCATAATTATACGTTCAATACGTCTATCCTTAACATTAACGACCTCAAATTCATAATTTTCATAAGTCACAACAATTTTTTCATCAGGATCATCATCAGGAATTTCACCTAAAATATCTATAATTAAGCCACCTACAGTCTCACTTGTTTCTGAATCAAGAGTAGTATGAAGTTCTTCATTAATATCATCTAAGTCCATATAACCATCAATTAAAAACTTATTTGGCCCTATCTCTTCAATTTCATGTTCTTCTTCATCATACTCATCATCGATATCTCCCATAACTTCTTCGATGATATCTTCCATAGTAACAATACCGCTAAATCCACCATATTCATCGATTAAAATAGCAATATGTTGCTTAGTCTTTTGTAATTCAAAAAACAATGAGTCAATGTTTTTTGTCTCAGGCACGAAAAATGGATCTCTTAATATTTCTTTTACATCTACATTATCAAATCCATCAATTCTCGCTTTTCGTAAAAAATCTTTAATATTTAAAATACCTATGATATTATCACTGTCATCATCATATACAGGAATACGAGAATATCTCATTTCCATAAGCTCTTCAATATACTCTTCAGTTTCATCTTGAATGTCAATTGAGAAGACATCTGTTCTAGGAGTCATAATTTCATAAGCTAGCTTATCATCAAATGCAAATATAGAATTTATCATCTTCTTTCCTTCTTCTTTTAATGCACCTGATTCTTGACCTATTTCAAGCATAGAAATAACATCTTCCTCTGAAAAAGACTCTTCATATATTCCTGTTTTTTGTCTACATATAATCAATACTACATTAGTTAATCCACTTATCAAAACAACAAATGGCTTATTGATAATCATCATAAAGTTAGCATATCCTGCCAGTGCAAAAGCCACTCCCTCTGCATGTTGTCTCGCAATTTGTCTTGGCAAAAACACACCAAATACTAAAAAAACAATTGAACATAACAAAGCAGTTATAAGTATCGCTATAGCCTTGGCAACTGGGAAATTGTGACTATTAAAAAAACCATAAATTAATGACAAGTGATTAGTTATAATCATCTGTCCGACTAAAAATGCTGAAAAACCTATCATCGCTATAGTCGTAGCTAAAATCCTAAATGATTTTTCAGATAAAACTACAATTTTTTGGGCTTTAGAATTACCTTCCTCTGCCATAGCCTTTATGTGATTACGATTAACATCTCCTATAGCCCTTTGTACCGCAGACATTAATCCACACAAAACAAGTAAGACTATAGATATACCGATTTCAATACCAGCTATAATACCGGGGTCAGGGTTCATTTTATTTCTCCTTTCGTTTACGAAGCATAAATCCTTCTTTTACTGGATGCTCCATCTTTATCTTCAAAATTTGTTGTGGATGTGGTGCAGCTTCAAGATCATTGCCTTCTTCATCCTTTAAATAATCTAATTTTTGTACCCAAAAATCAGTATATGGGCCAAATACTTCGATTTCATCACCAAATACCATTTTATTTCTCTGCTCTACAGTAGCTATTTTAGTTTCTTTATCATAATCTAAAACTTTACCGATAAAGTCATATTCTCTAGTGTATGCACTTGTCTCATAATTTTGAGCTTCATTAGATGCCTTCCCATAATAAAATCCTGTAGTAAAGTCCCTATGGCTAACTTTTTTTAACTCTGTTAACCAATCTGGATTAAACTGATAGTTTTCTGGATCTTCATAATATTTATCAATTGCTTTTCTATATACTCCTACTACAGTTGCTACATAAAATGCACTTTTCATACGACCTTCAATTTTAGCAGAAGATATCCCTGCTTTAACTAAGTCTGGAATATGCTCAATCATACATAAATCCTTAGAGTTCATAATATATGTCCCTCTTTCATCTTCTTCAATTGGATATTCTTCGCCTGGTCGTTGTTCTTCTACAATTTTATACTTCCATCTACAAGGATGTGCACATTCACCTTTATTAGCATCTCTTTGAATCATAAAATTACTTAAAAGGCATCTACCAGAATATGAAATACACATTGCTCCTTGAATAAATGCTTCAGTATCAAGCTCTACTGGAATTTTTTCTCTCATAGTAATCATTTCTTCTAAAGATAATTCTCTAGCCATCACTACTCTCTTAACTCCCTGTTTTGCCCAAAACTCTGCCGTTTTGTAGTTAGTTAAATTGGCCTGTGTACTTAGATGGATTTCAGCATTTGGTATTATTTTTTTCACCATCATAATTGTTCCCGGATCAGATACAATAAAAGCATCGATACCAAGATCTTTGATATCATAAAGATATCTCTCAAGTGCTTCAATATCATAATTATGAGGAAAAATATTCAGTGTTAAATGACACTTTTTCCCATGATCATGAACATATTTAATTCCTTCAATCATCTCTTCTTTGGAGAAATTGCCAGCACCTGCTCTTAAGCTGAAAACTTCTCCTCCAAAATATACTGCATCGGCACCATAATCAATTGCAGTTTTTAATTTTTCTAAATCTCCCGCAGGAGCTAATAATTCTATTTTTTCCATTTATCCTCTATTCCTTTATATAACTTATTGTTACTCCATCACCAACAGGTAAAATAGATGTATTAACTTCCTTTAAACCTGTAATATAATCTATAAATTGACGCATATTTTTTATATTAGTTCTATGTTTATCTCTAACATCATAACTGTCATCAACAGTCATCCCTCTCATCAAAACATTGTCGCAAAAAATAATTGCACCTGGATTTACTTGATCTTTTAGCTTATGCCAAAACTCTAAATAGTGACTTTTGGCCCCATCTATAAATACAAAATCAAATTTTTCCTGCTTACCATCTATACATTTTTTTCTAAGCAAGTCCATATTTTCTCTGGCATCACCCTCTAAGATTGTGATTCTATCCTCTACTTGAAAATCTTTTAAAGTTACAACAGCTCTTTCTATCATTTCAGGAGCTCTTTCCATGGTTATAACCTTACAATTAGGTACAGTTTTAGCCATAACAACACTACTATAGCCAATAGCTGTTCCCACTTCTAAGATATTTTTGGGCTTTAAAATATTTAAAATAGAAATCATAAGTGTTTCAACATCTCTTTGTACTATAGGTATATATTTATCCTCTGCTTCAAGTCTCATACGCCAAAGTTTTTGATCGATAGGGATATAGCGTTGCTCTATATATTCTGTCACCTTTTCATTGGTGATATTTCTCATACTATATTTATTTCGTTCTAACATAATTATTTTTTACCTGGATTCTTTTTAATATATTCTTTATATGCCTTATCAAAAGCCTTTTTATCCTTTAAAAACTCCTCATAAGTTTTAGAAAAGACATTTGTACCATCAAGCTTGTCTGTTGCTACAAAATATAAATAATCTGTGTCAGCTGGATAAAGAGCTGCTTCTATTGCTGCTTTACCTGGTGAACAAATAGGTCCTGGTGGTAATCCTTTATTTGTATAAGGATTATAATCTGATACAACTTTAGTATCTGCCAAACTGGCTTTAATTTTTTCTTCACCTGTAATATACGCTAAAATGCTGTCCATCTGTAGAGGCATGCCAACCTTTAATCTATTGTAAATAACGCTCGCAACATTTTTCTTATCTTCATCTGTCTTTGCTTCTCTTTCAATAATTGAAGCAACAGTCATAACTTCTAAAACAGATTTATTCATTTTTTTAGCTTGAGCATAATATTCATCAGTAAATATTTTATCAAACTGTTTTAACATTACATCTATAACTTGGTGAGCATTAGCATCTAAATCAACTTGATAAGTTTCAGGATATAAAAAACCTTCTAGGCGATTTGCTCTATTTGGTATACCTTCTAAAAACTTATAGTTAAATTTACCAATAGCTACTTCTTTTAAAAAATCTTTTTTTGTTACTACATTCCCTTTGGATAAAATATTAGCATCCTTTTCTAATGTGTTTCCATCAGGAATGGTAAATACCTTGCCTACTGTTTCACCATTTCTAATCATATCCATCTGTTCCTTCATGGACATACTCTTTTTAACAGCATACTGCCCTGCCTTATACTGACCATCATATCCTGTAAGCTTTGATTTAATCTTAAAATAAAACTTGCTTTTAATAGTACCCTTTTCGCTTAAAGAATTTGCTATCTGATCAGTTGTACTTCCTTGCTCAACTTTTACTATTTCAATCTTTTTATTATCCTTATCAACTGGCCCAGATAATATCATATTACCCACAATACCAACTAATAAAACTGCAATTATAATTCCTAATACAATTATAAGCTTTTTTTTAGATTTCATAAAAACTCCTTATAATTTCTAAAAGGGACGCAAAATTTTGCGTCCCATCCGGTCAATATCTTCTTATTTAGATCTTCCTAAATATTCACCTGTTCTAGTGTCAATCTGGATAACTTCTCCTTCTTCGATAAAGATAGGAACCTGTACAACAGCACCTGTCTCAACAGTTGCAGCCTTAGTTACATTTGTAGCTGTATCACCCTTAACACCTGGTTCAGTTTCTGTTACCGCAAGGTCAACAAAATTTGGTGCTTCTACAATAAATGGTGCTCCTTGATAGAATTTTAAAGTTGCCTCATCATTTTCTCTTAGATACTTCATAGCATCTTCACACTGTTCAGCTGAAACTGGAATCTGTTCATAAGTTTCATTGTCCATGAAGTAATAAAGCTCGCCATCATTGTATAGATACTGCATGTGCTTAGTTTCAATATGAGCTTTAGGGAACTTATCATTTGGATTAAATGCTTCTTCTCTTGTTGCTCCAGTAAGAATGTTTCTGTATTTAGTTCTTACAAATGCTGCACCTTTACCTGGTTTAACATGCTGAAAATCTAAAACAACATGTGGTTCTCCGTTTAACTGGAATGTAATACCTTTTCTGAAATCTCCTGCACTAATCATATATTCTCTCCATTTCTAATTATTTACATTTTACTGTTAAATATTATACCAAAATCTATAGCTATTGCCAACCCTTACATCATTAATCTATAGTAATTACATCACCTAAAATTTTATAAACATCCTGTATCATAATTGAAAATCTCATCTGGCACTGTAAATAATCAGCTGCAACAGGATCACTCATTACAATACCTGAAAGCTTTTGGATACTTTCCATTATTTCACCTTCAACTTCTTGTCCAAGCATCTGCTTAGTCTGCATTTGAATCTGCTTATCTAAAAAATCTTTCATCATCTTATCAAGTTCAGGATTTTCCTTTACCTTATCTGATGCTGCTTTATACTGTTTATATTCTTCTGACTGCTTAATAGCATTACTTAAGTTATGTGCTTCTTCATATACATTCATTTTCTATACCTCCATAAATATAGGCAATATAACTGGATTTCTCTTAGTCTTTTCATAAATAAACTTTCTTAGTTCATCCTTAACTCCTGTTTTCATCGCATTCCAGTCATTACCTCTTTTTGTTCTCTTTGTAGTCTGTTCTAAAGAATGTCTAGCAACTTCAGTTGCCTCGTAAATCAAGCCCTCATTTTCTCTTACGTATACAAAACCTCTAGAAATTATATCAGGTCCAGATACAACTTCTCCACTGATCTTGTCAATAGCCGCTACAACTATGATAAGACCTGATTCAGAAAGCATTCTTCTATCTCTTAAAACTATATTTCCAACATCACCTACACCAAGGCCATCTACCATTACAGCTCCTGCAGCTACACTTTCCTTTGTCATTTTTGCTGATCTCTTTGATAGCTCAAGACAGTCGCCATTTTCCATGATAAATATGTTCTTTCTATTCATCCCAAGATCCATAGCAATTTCTGCTGCAGCTTCAAGATGCCTATATTCACCATGCACAGGCATAAAATACTTAGGCTTAATTAAAGAGTGAATTAGCTTTAGCTCTTCTCTGCATGCATGGCCTGAAACATGCGTATCTGCAATGTCTGAATAGATAACTCTAGCTCCCTTTTCAATTAATTTATTTACTACATTTGAAACCATTTTTTCATTTCCTGGAACAGGAGTAGAGCTTAAAATAATAACATCGTCTTTTTTAATCTCAATAGCCTTATGATCAGAATTTGCCATTCTTGCCAAAGCCGACATAGGCTCACCCTGACTACCTGTAGTAATAATAACTAACTCCTTATCAGGAATGTTTTTCGTTTTATTAATATCCACCATCGTATTAGCAGGAATTTTTAAATATCCTAGCTCAACGGCAAGAGTAACAACATTTACCATGCTTCTTCCAGAAAAAGCAATTTTTCTATTGAACTTTACTGCATTATCCACGATTTTCTGAATACGATGGACATTTGAAGAAAACGTAGAAACTATTATTCTCGTACGTGCTCCCCTAAAAATAGTCTCTAATGTATTACCAACTTTTTGTTCAGACTCAGTAAAACCAGGTCTAGCTGCATTAGTACTATCTGACATCATAAGAAGTACTCCCTTTGAACCGATTTCTGCAAGCTTTGACAAGTCAATCGGTTCACCATCTACAGGTGTATAGTCTATCTTAAAGTCTCCAGTATGAAAAACTCTACCTACAGGTGTATCAATCGAAAGACATATAGCATCTGCAATAGAATGAGTTGTTCTTATAGTTTCAATCTTAAATACTCCCAAATTGATCTTATCACCAGCATTGATATTATGTAGTTTACCTGAAATACCATGTTCCTCAAATTTATTTTTTATAAGTCCAATAGGAAGCTTTGTACCATAAATAGGTACGTTTAATTTCTTTACTAAATAAGGTATCGCTCCAATATGATCCTCATGCCCGTGAGTAATAATCATACCCCTTATCTTTTTAGCATTTTTTATTAGATATGTAAAATCAGGAATAACTACGTCAATTCCAAACATATCATCATCAGGAAAAGATAAACCACAGTCTATTATGATAATATCATTTCCGTACTCTAGGAGTGTCATATTTTTTCCTATTTCATTTAATCCTCCAATAGGAATGACCTTTAATTTTTTCTCCTGCTTTGGTTGCTTAGGCAGAAAACCTTTTTTCTGCCTATTATTGCCATTGTTTTTATTAGTCTTTTTTTCCATTGTCCGTCCTTTCTTGAGAAGGACCGGAGATTATTTTACAACTATGTTGACTAGTTTGTTAGGTACAGCGATAATTTTTACAACGTTCTTACCCTCTACCAAAGCTTTAATTGAATCTTCGTTCATACAAACTTGCTCCAGTTCTTCTCTTGATAGTCCATTATTAACGTCAAGCTTTTCTTTAACTTTTCCGTTTATTTGAACTACTATCTCTATAGTATCTTTTACCATAGCTTTTTCATCTATCTCTGGCCATGATTGTAAATGAACTGATTCTTCAAATCCTAAGCCATACCATAGTTCTTCACATAAATGTGGTGTAAATGGAGCTAATAACAATACTAATTTATTTAAAACGTCCCTAAATAATTCAGAATTAAATTCTGGTAGCTCCTTGTACTTATACATTTCATTTACAAGTTCCATAATAGATGAAATAGCTGTATTAAAGTTAAATCTATCTCCTATATCTTCGCCTACCTTTTTGATAGTCGTATTTAGTACGTATAGTAACTCTTTGTCCGCCTTTGTAGCAGGATCTACCTTAGCTATAACATTTCCATATTTTTCAATATTCTCATATACAAGTCTATATACTCTGTTTATAAATCTATATGATCCTTCGACTCCCTCATCAGACCAATCTAATTCCTTTTCTGGAGGAGCAGCAAATAAGATAAATAATCTTGCAGTATCTGCACCATATTTTTCAATAATTTCTGATGGTGCAACTACATTGCCTTTAGATTTACTCATCTTTGTACCATCCTTAATAACCATTCCTTGAGTTAATAAGTTTGCAAATGGCTCTGTATATTCAACAAGGCCCAAGTCATGAAATACCATCATGAAAAATCTTGCATACATTAAGTGCAAAATAGCATGTTCCACACCTCCTATATACTGATCTACGTTCATCCAATATTTAGCTTTATCCTTATCAAATACAACCTTATCATTTTTAGCATCACAGTATCTTAAGAAATACCAAGAAGAATCTAAAAATGTATCCATTGTATCCATTTCTCTTCTTGCTGGTTTACCGCATTTTGGACATACTGCTTTTGCAAAATCCTTGCTTGTTGTAAGTGGTGATTCTCCCTTACCTGTAAATTCTACGTCTTTTGGTAATACCACAGGTAGATTTTCTTCTTTTTCAGGAACCCAACCACAATCCTCACAGTAAATCATTGGAATTGGTGTACCCCAATATCTCTGTCTTGAAATTAACCAGTCACGAAGTCTATAGTTTACAGTTTTCTTGCCTATTCCTTCCTTATCTAGTTTTTCAATCATTTTTTCGATAGCTTCTAGATTATTCATGCCATCAAATTCACCTGAGTTTATCATCTCACCTTCGGCAACAAAAGCTTCCTTTAAATCATTAATATCGATATTTGAATCTTTTGGTAATACTACAGGTATAATATCTAAACCAAATTTTTTAGCAAAATCAAAATCTCTTTGATCATGTGCAGGCACGGCCATAATAGCACCAGTTCCATAACCCATCAGTACATAATCAGAAATAAATATAGGAATTTTCTTATCGTTTACTGGATTTATACAGTATTTACCTATAAATACGCCTGTTTTTTCATTAGTAGTACTTGTTCTTTCGATTTCGCTCATGTGTTGAACTTTATCTAGATACTCATCTACTTCCTTTTCATATTCAGTTCCTGCAACTAATTCCTTTACATAAGGATGTTCCGGAGCAAGTACCATATATGTTGCGCCATAAAGAGTGTCTACACGAGTTGTAAAAATATCTAAAACCTTATCAAATCCATCAATTTTAAACTCTACTTCCGCACCTATTGACTTGCCAATCCAGTTTTTTTGCATTACTTTAACCTTATTTGGCCAACCAGGTAAATTATCTAACCCTTCTAATAATCTTTCTGCATAATCAGTAATCTTAAAATACCATTGTGAAAGGTTTTTCTTACCTACTACTGAATCACATCTTTCACACTTACCATCTACTACCTGCTCATTTGCTAGTACTGTTTGACAGCTAGGACACCAGTTAACTGGATTTTCTTTTTTATATGCCAATCCCTTATTATAAAACTGAATAAAAATCCACTGCATCCATTTGTAGTATTCTGGTGTGCATGTTGCAACTTGTCTATCCCAATCATAAGAAAGACCTAATTCCTTAAGCTGTTCTGTCATTTCAGCCATATTCTCGTAAGTCCATTTCGCTGGTTCTAGACCATGTTTAATAGCTGCATTTTCTGCAGGAAGACCAAATGCATCATATCCCATAGGATGTAATACATTAAATCCTTTCATGGTTTTAAATCTTGCTAAAACGTCTCCAATAGAATAATTTCTTACATGACCCATATGAAGCTTTCCTGATGGATATGGGAACATTTCAAGGACATAGTACTTTTTCTTGTTTTCATCTTCCGTCACTTTATATATATTACTTTTTTCCCATTCCTTTTGCCATTTTTTTTCTATCTTAGCAAAATCATATCTTTCGTTCATAGATTATACCTCCCAATTTAGAGTATCACAATCTGCCCATACCTTTTCTATATTGTACTTTTCTCTCATTTCAAAAGTCAGTACATTAACAATAATATCGCCAAAGTCCATAAGAATCCAACCAGATTCTTTCTTTCCCTCAATACTTTTAACTAGTAAACCTTCCTTTGCATATGCATCTTCAACTTCATCAACAAGAGCGCCAATTAATCTTTCGTTGCTAGCTGATGCTAAAATTAGATAATCTGCAATAGAAGACTTAGTAGCAATATCAAAAATTGTGATATCCTCAGCTTTTTTACTATCTAACGTCTTTGCTGCAATTAAAGCAAAATCCTTACTATTCATTAACTTTTTCCTTTCTTTCTATTATTTCTTTAAACCATATTTCTGCTTTTATTGTATCCTCATCTATATCTTTAACGCCTTTATCTTTTAGATGAGCGATAGTGTTTCTTAGAGATACTAAACATCCTTTATCCAAATCCTCGTAAGTTGCTTCTCTCATTTTTTCAACGCCATCATAGTTCCTTGTTGGTTCTATGGCATCAGCAATAAAAACAATCTTTTCAGTTTTAGACATACCTTCTCTTCCTGTAGTATGATATGAAACAGCCTCTAAAGTTTCAGTATCATCAATACCCCAGCAATCTTTCATAAGAGCTGCTGCTACCTTACCATGAGCAACATTTCTATTAGATAAATACTTTTCATCCAAATTATACTTTTTAATATAATTGTTCATTTCATCTATTGAAATTTCTCTTACCATATCATGAAATAAAGCCGCAGTCTCACATTTTTCAATATTTCCATCATACATAAGACTTAATTTTTTAGCTTCATCTACCACACTATAAATATGCTTACGTCTTTTTTCAGATAAATTTTTTTCTAAATATTCATCTATAGTCATGTTATTCAACATATAAACCATTTTCTAAAATATACCTTTCTACAGAATCTGTTACCAAATCTGAAATGCTTTGATTATTTTTAAGTCTGTCTCTTATCTCAGTAGAAGAAATATGAAATCTTCTATTATCAATTTTATGTACATCTGTACCATAAATTTTTTTAGCTTTAGCAATTGCTTCATCAAGTTCATTTAATCTATAGCCCGGTCTAACGCCAACTATAAACTTATGCTTTCTGAGCATATCTTTGCCATTTTTCCAACTCTCTATATTAATAAACGAATCTGTACCAGAAATAAAATAAATTTCGGCATCTTCACCCTTAATTTTTTTTAAGGCTTCTAAAGTCTTATAGGTATACGAAACAGTCTTTTGATCTATTTCCCATGTAGATACACTAAGACCGCTACACTCCTTTATAGCTTCTTTTAACATATTTACCCTATGATTAGCATCTGCAACCTTTTTATCTTGTTTAAATGGCTGTATTCTTGTAGGCATAAGTATAACCTCATCAAGATTCATCTGTTCTTTAGCATCTACAGCAAGGTTAATATGTCCTCTATGACATGGGTCAAAGCTACCACCTAAAACTCCTATTCTACTCATATTTCTTTTTATTAGTTACCTCTTTTTAAACCTAGTTCATCAAGCTGCTGATCAGTTACTACCCCTGGTGCATCTGAAACCATACATTGTGCAGCCTGGTTTTTAGGAAATGCCATTACTTCTCTAATACTATCTTCACCGACAAGCAGCATTACTAATCTATCTAGGCCGTATGCAAGTCCACCATGTGGTGGAGCACCATACTTAAATGCTTCTACTAAAAATCCAAACTTTTCTTCAATATCTTCATCACTAATTCCAAGAGTCTTAAACATTGTTTCCTGTAAATTTCTATCATGAATTCTTATTGAACCGCCACCAAGCTCAACCCCATTTAAGACAATATCATATGCATTAGCCTTTACCTTTGCAGGTTCTTTATCAAGTAGAGGAATGTCTTCTTCTTTTGGAGAAGTAAATGGGTGATGCATAGCATGCATTGCACCAGTTTCATCATCGATTTCAAATAATGGGAAATCAACTACCCATAATAGTTCAAATTTCTTATCGTCTAATAGTCCTAATTCACTAGCAATATGTCTTCTTAAGAATCCAAGAGTATCAAATACAACCTTAGGCCTATCTGAACAAATCAAAATTAAGTCGCCAGTTTTAGCATCAAACACATCTGCTATTTCTCTTAACTGCTCAGGTGAGAAAAATTTATTTACTGAAGATGAAATATCATTTTCAGCAACTTTCATCCAAACTAATCCTTTTGCACCATAACTTTTTGATGCTTCTATTAATTTATCTATTTTCTTTCTTGTATAAGCTTCAGCACCACCATCGATACAAATTCCTCTAACATCTCCACCGTTTGCCAAAGCATCAGTAAACACCTTGAAATCACAATCAACAACAACATCATTTAGCTTCTTTAATTCAAAACCAAATCTTAAGTCTGGTTTATCACTACCATAACGCTCCATTGCTTCATCATAAGGCATACGTTTAATAGGTAATGTAATATCAACACCCATCATTTCCTTAAATATTTTCTTTAAAAATCCTTCATTGATTGCAATAACATCGTCTACATCAACAAATGACATTTCAAGGTCAATTTGTGTAAATTCAGGTTGTCTATCAGCTCTTAAGTCTTCATCCCTAAAGCATTTTACAATCTGCATATATCTATCAGTACCACCTACCATAAGTAGCTGTTTAAACATCTGCGGTGACTGAGGTAATGCATAAAACTGTCCTGGATTTACTCTTGACGGAACAAGATAATCTCTAGCCCCTTCTGGAGTAGGTTTAATTAACATAGGTGTTTCTACCTCAGTAAAACCATTTTCATCAAAATAGTCTCTTGCTAATTTTGTAATTTTATGTCTAAAAGTTAGATTTCTCTGCATCTTTTGTTTTCTTAAGTCAAGATATCTATATTTTAATCTAAGATTGTCATCCACATTATCATCATCTTTAATATAAATTGGTGGGGTATCAGCTTCACTATAGATAATCAAATCATTTGCAAATACTTCAACATCTCCAGTTGCAAGCTCCTTGTTTACAGACTGTCTTTCTTTAACTGTACCCTTAATACCTACAACATACTCACTTCTTAGACTATCCGCCTTTTCAAAGATTTCTTGAGGAATCTTATCATCGAACACGATTTGCACGATACCAGTCTTATCTCTTAAGTCACAGAAAATTAAACCACCTAGGTTTCTTCTCTTTGCAATCCATCCATTTAAAACAACTTTTTCACCGATATGTGAAGCATCAAGCTTACCACACATCTGTGTTCTTTTAAAAATATTTGACATTGATTTTCTCCTCGTTTTAATCTATTTTATAATTTCAATTATTTTATCGATTTCAAATGGCACTTCAGTCTGTTCAGAGTTTGCCATATTCTTAACAGAAACTTTGCCAGACTCTAATTCACTATCACCAATTACAATTGTATTTTTAGCATTAACTCTGTTTGCTAGTTTAAACTGACCTTTAAAGTTTCTTTCCATACAGTCAATTTCAATCTTAAAACCAAGATTTCTCAATTTTCTAGTTAGTGAAATAGCCGCCTTTTTAGGCTCATCTCCCATGTATGCAATAAGAGCATCCACATCATCATCCTTTGGAATCTCAACACCGTTTGCTTCCATAACAAGCAGTAGTCTTTCTTTTCCCATTCCAAAGCCAACACCTGGTGTTTCAGGTCCATCAAGTTCTTCCGCTAAATGATCATATCTTCCACCACCACATACTGTTCCTTGAGCACCAATTGTATTTGTAATAAATTCAAATGCTGTTTTAGTATAATAATCAAGACCTCTAACAATATCTGGATTTACTGTGTAATCAATTCCTGCTGCAGTAAGATTTGACTGTAACTCCTCAAAATCATGTTTACACTCATCACATAAATAATCAATCATTGTAGGTGCATCTTTGACAATTTCCTTACAAGTATCATTTTTACAATCAATAATTCTCATTGGATTTCTATCAAATCTATCTTTACAAGTGTTGCATAATTCATCAAAATGCGGCTGTAAAAATTCCTTAAGTGCTTCTCTATGCTTTTTTCTGCATTCCGGGCAACCAACTGAGTTGATTTCAAGTGCTATATCCTTAATTCCTAATTCTTGCAAGAAATCGTATGCAAGTACTATAACTTCAGTATCTGCCATCATGCTTTTTGATCCAAATATTTCAATACCAAACTGATGAAACTGTCTCATTCTGCCTGCTTGCGGATTTTCATATCTAAAGCAAGGAATATTGTAATAAAACTTACTCGGCTGTGGATCAGCATATAATTTATTCTCTAGAAATGCACGCATTACAGGTGATGTTCCTTCAGGTCTTAAAGTTAAGCTTCTTTTAGCCTGCTGCCAAGTATACATTTCCTTTTGCACGATATCTGTTGTATCACCAACTCCTCTAACAAATAGTTCTGTATGTTCAAACATGGGAGTTCTAATTTCTTTAATATCATATTTGCTGCAAACTTCAGCGAATTTCCTTTCAATATACTGCCATTTATATGCATCTTGTGGCAACATATCTTTTGTTCCTTTTGGAGCATTAGTTAACATTTTAAACCTCCTTAAATAAATTTTTTTCTTTACGTTCTAACATCTGATCAATACGCTGTATGTAAGTCTCGTAATTTGATACATTAGCTACTCTTTCCAGTCTATTTTCCTTTGGATAATATAGCTTAGAAATACCACCTGCACCTAAAGCTACTATGCTTTGATGCTCATCCATTATTCTTGCATTATATATACTTTCAGTTCCCTTTAAACAAAACCCCGTATTTTCACCAGCACCTGCCATGTGTTTCTGTCTATAAAGATAATAAGGGATGAAATTTTCTTTAGTTAACCTTTCGTAGGCATAATCGAGCATTTCTGTTGCAATTTCACCTTGAGTATAATGATACTGATCATCTATTCCTGCTAGTCTTGATGCTCTTTTTATAGCTAATGTATGAATGGTTATATTAGTAGGTTCTAAACTTAAAAGTTTATCTAAAGATTCCTTAAAGTCGTTGATCTCTTCTCCTGGCAACCCTACAATTAAATCAGCATTTACATTTCTTATACCTATCTTTTTTGCCAATTTAAAGCTATTTTCTATTTCCACAACATTATGATCCCTGCCTATAAGTTCTAATGTTTTATCATGCATAGTTTGAGGATTTATGCTGATTCTATCCACACCTGCATCATATATAACCTTTAATTTTGATTCTGTTATAGTATCTGGTCTTCCTGCCTCAACAGTAAACTCTTTCAATTTGTTGGTTTTAAAAGCACTATTAACATGATCTAAAAGCTCTTTAAGCAATTTATCATTTAAGGTTGTTGGTGTACCTCCTCCGATATATATAGACTCGGCAAATTGATCCAACTCCTTCATTTTACTAGATACATAATCTATTTCCTTATGAAGTGCTACCATATATTTTTCAATTTCATCATCTGTTGTCTGATTTGATGTAAAAGAACAATATAAACATCTAGTAGGGCAAAACGGTATACCTATATAAAGTCCAACACTTTTTTCTGGTGCTTCACCAAAGGCACTCATTTGATAGTTATATATATCAGATGTTAACTTTGCTTTTTCTTTACTTACACAATAGTATTCCTTAAAAAAAGCTTCTGTTTCTGCCACTTTATCACAACCATCAAAATTCTTTACTGTTTCACCAAATAGTTTAACTGGTCTTATTCCAGTTATAGTTCCCCAGCTTACACTTTTGCCTGTTTCATCAGTTAATATTTCAAATATTTCTTTTTTTAGAATATTTCTATCTTCTTTTAAAACTAATTCATAGTATTTATCTTCACTTTTTATCTTAGCATGTTCATCATAAATATCGACAACATTTGAACAGTTTATATCTTCCTTATCTAAGATAATTAAAAAATCTTCAGGCTTTAAAAACACTTTTATAAGTTCTTCATATTGGTGTGCCTTTTCTACATTTTTTAAATAAAATTTATACAAAAGGGTTATTCTCCTTTTCAAATCCTATGGTAGTTGTTCCCATATGACCTGGGAAAACCTTAGTGTCATCATCTAAAACAAATAACTTTTCTCTAATACTGTTTACAAGTGTATTCATTGAACCTCCAACAAAGTCAGTTCTACCAACTGAGCCATGAAATAAAGTATCACCACTAAACAAAGCTTTACCTATACGAATACACATGCCACCTTCACTATGACCTGGTGTCATAATAAAATGAAGTAACATATTGCCAACTTCTAAAGTATCCCCTTCATTTACCAAAATATCAGGAATAATTTCTACTGGCATTCCAAAATCGCCAGACATATTATACTTACTATTTGAAAGCATTGGAAGTTCAGCTTCTGCTGCTAATACTTTACATCCATATTTTACTTTAATTTCATTTACGCCACCTATATGATCACAATGACCATGAGTTAAAATTATATATTGTAAATCTATATTTTCCTCTTCTATAGATTTGGCAATCTTATCATTAAATCCACCTGGATCTACAATAAATCCTTTGTTTGTGTCATCCCACACAAGATATGTATTTACCATCAGTGGTCCTGATGGAATATTTTTTATTTTCATAAATTTTTAATCTCCTACTTATACTTTTTTTCTATATACTTCGTAAACACCTTCAATGCTCTTCATAGCAAGCATCAACTTACCTATTTGGCCAATATTAGAAATCACAACAGTTAATGAAACTGTAGCATTCCCATCTACATCTGTTTTAGCATTTACCCCAGTTATATTTGTATTTGAGTTTTCGCATACCTTTGAAAGATCAGAAAATAATCCTTTTCTATCCTCTGCAATTACAGTAATATCTGCCTCATAAGACTCATGAGCATCTCTCTCCCATTCAACATCAATGAATCTTTGTTTTTCCTCTTCAGGCAATGAAACCATATTAGGACAGTCTTTTCTATGCACAGATACTCCTCTGCCTTTAGTAATATAGCCAATAATTTCATCTCCTGGTACTGGGTTACAACATTTTGCAACACGAACTAAAAGTCCTTCCATTCCTTTAACAATGATACCTTTGTTGCTTGTGTTTTTATTCTTTTTAGTAGAAGTTTCTTTAACTTTAATTTCATCTACTTTATCTTTTTTATTTTCTTTTTCTTGGTCTGCATTGTACATTGCAAACAATTTAGAAGCAGCATTACTTACAACAGTACCACCATTAGAAATCTGCATGTATAGTTCATCAGAATCTCTTAGGCCTAGTTCTTTAACAAGCTTTGCCACGTATGAGTTTTTTAAAACTTCTTTAGGCTCATAGCCCTTTTTGCGAACATATTTATCAATTAAGACTTTTCCTTTGTCAATACCATCGCTTTTATTTTCCTTTTTTAGCCACTGTCTAATCTTTGTTCTAGCTGTTGAAGTCTTTACAATTTTTAACCAATCAATAGATGGTCCACTTGAATTTGCAGAAGTTACAATTTCAATAATATCACCATTTTCAAGTTTATGGTCTATAGTTACCATCTTACCATTTATTTTTGCTCCAACACACTTAGCACCTACTTCTGAGTGCACTTTAAAGGCAAAATCAAGAGGTGTAGAGCCAGCCGGAAGTTCCATAACATCACCTTTTGGTGTAAATACAAACACTTGATTTTCAAATAAGTCCATCTTAAGTGTTTCTAAAAATTCTTTAGGATTATCTAAATCCTTTTGCCATTCGATAGACTGTCTTAACCAAGAAAGCTTAACTTCTTCTTGATCCTGACTTACACCTTCCTTGTATTTCCAGTGAGCTGCAATACCATATTCTGCAATACGATGCATTTCTTTAGTTCTTATCTGAATTTCAAATGGCGAACCATTATCACCCATAACAGTCGTATGGATAGACTGATACATATTAGGTTTAGGCATCGCTATATAATCTTTAAATCTACCTGGAATAGGTGTCCACATCGAATGAACCAGTCCTAAAATAGAATAACAATCTTTAACTGAATCAACGATAATTCTTACAGCCATCAAATCAAAAATTTCATCTAATTGTTTATTTTGATATTTCATCTTTCTGAAAATACTGTAAAAATGCTTTGTTCTTCCATATATTTCATATTCTATTTCTGAATCTTTTAGTGCCTCATTAACCTCATGAATAATCTTATTTAAGCCTTCTTCACGTTCTTCCTTTTTTGCATGAATTTTTTCTGAAAGATCTTTATATTCATCTGGCCATAAATAACGCATACAAATATCTTCTAGTTCAAATTTAACACTGTATATACCAAGTCTACTTGCAAGTGGTGCATATATATCTAAAGTTTCACTGCATTTTTCTTTAATTTTATTTGCAGTCATATAATTTATTGTTCTAAGATTATGAAGTCTATCAGCTAATTTAATAATTAATACCCTAATATCTTTAGACATGGCAAGAAACATTTTTCTTAATGTTTCCGCCTGTCTTTCTTCTTTATTTTCAAAAGCTAAAGCACCAATTTTAGTAACACCATCTACAAGTAAAGCCACCTCATCTCCAAATTCTTCAACTAGCTGTTCTTTTGTATATTCTGTATCTTCTACTACATCATGAAGCAGACCTGCAACTAAAGTATCTTCGTCCATACCAAGCTCTGCAAGTATTTTAACTACTGCAATTGGATGAATTAAATACGGTTCACCTGATTTTCTAAGCTGTCCCTCATGCATTTTTGCTGCTACATCATAGGCTCTTCCGATTAATTCAATATCATATTTTGGATTTACTTCCAATATTTCTTCTAAAAACTCTTGTCTGCTTTCCATTGTTTATTTATTGTCCCCTTTTTTTATTTATCTTCCTTCTTCACGCCACCTACGTATTTCTTCTTTTTCTTTTTTGAAGCTTCCATTTGTTTCTGATATTTGGATTTATTTTGTCTGCTGTTAAATTCATAGTATAGCGGACTACAAATGAATATTGATGATAAACAACCTACTGCAATACCAACCATTAGTGGTAATACAAATTCTCTTAGAGCTGCAGATGTCATAATGTATAAAGGAACCATTACAACCAACGTTGTTATTGTAGTCATAAGTGATCTAGACAATGTCTGATTGATTGATGTATCAATAATTTCTTCCTCTGACTTACGCATATATTTATTGTTTTCTCTAATTCTATCAAAGATTACTATAGTATCATTAATAGAGTAACCAACTACTGTAAGTATACCTGCAATAAATGGGTTATTAACAGTAACATTAAATACAGCATAAAATACTAATACCATAAATACATCATGAAGTACACCAAGAAGTGCTGCAGCACCAAATTTCCATTCTTTAAATCTTATACGAATATAAATTAACATACCTAATGCTGCAAGAAGTACTGCTTTTATAGCATTGTTTTTTAATTCCTTACCTACAGTAGGTCCAAATAATTCCTGACCTAAAATATCATCATTCTCAAATTTAAATTCCCTTTGTAAGTCAGAAATCACTTCGTTTCTTTCTTTATTTTCCAGTGAAGTTACAGTTCTTATCATAATTTCTTCATTATTTTCTCCACTGTAAACGATTTCAGCATCAATGTCCTTTTTATCTAATACTTTTTCGACCTGCTCTATTTCAACTTTTTTACCCATATCGATTTGAATCATAGTACCACCTGTAAAGTCAATACCATAGTTAAATCCTCTGATTAGACCAAAAGCAAGCCCTATAACTAAAATTATTATTGAAATAGTATAGTAAACTTTTCTATGCTTCATAAAGTTAAACTGCTTCTTTATAGCAAATGAAGCTGTATTATCTTCTTTGATACCATAATACTTTTTATTAGCAAATCTCTTAGATTTAGCAAATAAAGTCAAATATAGCTGTGTAACAACTACTGCTGTCACTAGACTGGCAATAATACCTATTAATAATGTTAGAGCAAATCCCTTTACTGCACTTGTACCAATTTGGTATAAGATCACGGCTGCTATAAGAGTTGTAACCTGTGAGTCAATTACTGTACTCATAGCTCTCTTAAATCCAGTTTGTATAGCAACTCTTGCAGTTTTGCCACTCATAATTTCTTCTTTAATTCTTGTAAAAATAACTACATTAGCATCTACTGCCATACCTACTGATAAAATTAAACCTGCAATACCAGGTAGGGTGATAACACTTCCCATTAAGGCCATTACAAACAATATTATTAGAATATACATAGCCAAAGCAATATCAGCAGCAACACCCATAATACGATAACCAACTATCATAATTACAAATATTATTGCAATACCTATAATACCTGCAACAACACTCTGTTCAAATGCGTCTAAACCAATTTTTGCACTTTGAACAGATGATGATATTTCCTTTAATGGAGCAGGAAGGGCCCCTCCACGAATTAAAGCAGCAAGCTGAGTAGCTTCTTCCTTTGAAAAATTACCTGTAATTTCACATTTACCACCACTTATTACTTCATTTACCTCTGGTGCTGAAATAACTTCATTATCAAGTTTAATTACAACTGCTTTATTTGAAACTGTCTGCCCATTTTCATCTTTTATTGTCGCTGTTAAACTTCCTGACAAAGCTTTTTTAGTCGCTTCTTCAAAAGCTTTTGCCCCATCGCTTTTTAATTCAAGACTTACAGCATATCCGCCTTTTTCGGCCTGTCCAATAGTTGCATTTTTAACTGAACTACCGTCTAGTACAAAACCTCCATCACACATTACAAACTTGAGCTGTGCAGTTTTTCCAATTTGAGAAATAGCTTCTTCTGCATTCTTAGCTCCAGGAAGCTCAACTCTAATTCGATTTTTACCTTCAACTCTTACATCAGCATTGCTAATACCCATCTGATCGACTCTTCTGTTAATTACTTCTTTAGTCTGATTCATAAGAGCAGTAAGTTCTTCACCTTCTAAATTAGTATCAGCTTCCATAACTACGTTTACGCCGCCTTTGATATCTAAGCCCAAAGGAATCTTATCTTTTATAGGTTCCTTATCGCCTATACCAAAAATCATTGTATACCAGCCAAACACTAATAATACAATTAACAATACCGCTATAACTTTTTTCATTTTTTCCTTCATAATCATCACCTTTACTTTTTAGCATTACACATTATTATATTATTTTTACGTGATAAAATCAAGTATTGTGCCCTTTTATAGGTTTCTTTATAGTAAAAAAACGACTGATAAAACTATCAGTCGCTAAAATAATCTTATTTATTTTCTTCAGTTTCTTCCTTAGCTTCATCAGCTTTCTTTTCGATTGGTTCTGGAACAACATCGATAACTTCATCTTTGTTTTCTGACTTCTTAAGTCTCTTAGGTCTTGAAGCTGTTTCTTCAACGTCAGCATCAACAACCTCGTTTTTATTTGATAACTTAGTTCCCTTACTTGAAACAACCTGTGAAACAGCCCACTTCATCATTTCAAACTTAACTTTATCTGCTCCAACCTGAATAACAATTGTATCATCCTTAACTTTAACAATCTTGCCACAGATACCGCCGATTGTAACAATAGAATCTCCAACCTTTAATGCAGATCTCATAGCATTAACTTCTTTTTCTTTTTTCTTTTGTGGTCTAATTAGCATAAAGTACATTAATAGAATTAATAACACTAAAGGTCCAATCTGCATAATTAGTCTCATATTTCCTTCACTCATTTAATTTCCTCCTAAAATATTCAAACAAATTATTATTTGTTAGTTCTTAAAATAATTGGTGCCGGCGATGGGGGTCGAACCCATACGGTGTTGCCACCACGGGATTTTGAGTCCCGCACGTCTGCCAATTCCATCACGCCGGCATAAGCAATAGCATTATTATAGCTTATGCCTCTGTAATAGTCAACTCCTCACGAGAAATTTTTCTAATATTTTTTCGCACCAAAATATCATACATAATAGGTATTACAATCAAAGTCATAATTGTTGCATATATTAATCCACCTATACATACAATTGCTACAGGCTGCATCATTTCTTCACCTTTACCAATACCTAAAGCAAGAGGTAGTAACCCTAAAATTGTAGTTATAGCAGTCATCAGAACCGGTCTTATACGCACAGCACCAGCTTCTACTATAGCTTCACGTTTTGACATTCCTTCCTGCCTCATTTGATTTATATAGTCTACCAGTACTATTGCATTATTTACAATAATACCCATAAGAACAACTATTCCTATCATAGATATAACACTAAGTTCAAATCCAGTTATAAGAAGGGCTATAAGAGCTCCTGTAACTGCAAGTGGCACAGTGAACATAACTATAAATGGTGAAAGTAATGATTGGAATTGCGCTACCATTATTAAATAAACTAATAAAAATCCCAAAACGAACATTTTTACAAGCTGATTCATAGCATCTTTAATCTGTTCATCTTCACCTCTAAACTCAACTTCCACTCCTTTTGGTAGGTCAAGCTTCTTTATTTCCTTCTTCAAATGACTAGTTTGCTTAGTAACGTTATAATCATCGTCTACTTTAGCTGAAACAGTCTGACCTCTCTTTTGATTTATTCTTGAAATAACACTAAACGTACTACTTTTTTTAACAGTACAAATATCTCTTAATAAAACACTTTTACCACTATTGTTGCCACTCTTTAACTTCATATTTAGTAATGCATTTTTAGTTACTCTTTTTTCTCCTTTATTTGAAACTACAACATCCTTATTACCACTTTTATAACTTATGGATGTAGCAACTTTTTCTGTTGAAATTTTATCAGTAATCTGTGCATAAACCTGAGCAACAGTCAAATTATATTTCATGGCTTTATCTTTATCTACAGATATCTTTATTTCTTCAGTAGACTGTTCACTAACATCAGAAACTTCACTTAATCCTTTGGTATTTCTCATAAGATTTTCAACTTCTAAAGATGATTCTCTTACATCATCTAAATTATCAGACTCTATATTTATACTTATACCTGAGCCTCCCATCATAGCCATCATGTCAGCTGATCCTGATACTGAAGCTTCGCAATTACTTTGCTTACTTAGTTTTACTATTTTTTCTGTTACAGCAGCACCCTTATCAAGCTTATCCTCATCCATCAAAATATATAAACTAATACTTGAAAAGTCTGCGCCACCAGATATACCCATCATACTAGCCATATTAGATGATAATGTTACACCAACAGTTTTAACACCTTCCATTTGATCTAACGACTCTGCCATCTTATCACCAATTTTCATAGTTTCTTCCTTAGTTGATTTATCTGGCATTTTAATTGTTGCAGAAATCTGTGGAGTAGCCATGCTTGGCATATATTCAAATCCTCTCATCAACGAAACTGTAACTGAACTTAGCAAAAGTAAAACTACAACTATTAAAACAATAACTTTATGGTCTATAGCACTATTTACAATTTTTCGATAAAACTTTATAACCTTACTATCATTATTTAAAACAGTGTTGTTCTTAGTTTTATCAATAACTACGCTACTAAGAGTAGGAACTACAGTTAAAGCTACAATCAAACTAGCAAATAAAGAATATGTAACAGTAAGTGCCATATCCTTAAATACTACTTTTGTCATACCATCTATAAATACAATTGGCACAAATACACAAACGGTAGTAAGCGTCGATGCTGTAATAGCACCTGCAACTTGAACAGCTCCAGAAAGAGCTGCCTTTATCTTACTGTAACCAAGAATTCTTAATCTATATATGTTTTCAATAACTACAATAGAGTTATCAACTAACATACCAACACCTACAGCAAGGCCAGCTAAAGAAACAATATTCAAAGATATATTTGAAAAATACATCAAAACAATAGCAAATGTAATACTTATCGGAATACTTATAGCAGTTACTATAGTTGGTCTAATATCTTTCAAGAAATATAACAAAATTAAAATAGCTAGTATACCACCGATTAACAGATTATTTAATACAGAGTCTATAGCCATATGAATATAATCGCCTTGATCTGATAAAACATCAAACTTAAGTCCATCATACGACTTTGAAAGTTCATCAAACTTTTTAGTTATGTTATCAGAAACCTCTGTAGTAGCATGATCAGACTGCTTATTAAACATAAGTAGTATACCATCTTCTCCATTTATTTTGGAATAGTTATCCTCGCCATTAGAAAGATATGTAATATTTGCTACATCTGATAATTTAATAGGTTTAACCCCATCTATTCCCATATCCAAAATAATCATATTTTGAAGTTCCCTAGCAGATTTAATCTTATCCCCAACGGAAACTAAAACATCTTTATTATCATCTGATACAAATCCTGCCGGCATCTGAAAATCTTGTGCCATTATTAAATTTGATATACTTGAAATATTTAAGTATTCACTGACATCCCCACTTTTTTTAGCAGTACTTTCTTGTTGAGATATCTGGCTTAACGCCCCTTTTAACTGCATATTAGCAGAATTCAATAAAGCCTCATTTCCAGTAAGTTCTGACATAGAGTTACCAAGCTTATTTTTAGCTTTATCTAAATTCTTATTAAAATCACTTTCAGCTTTAATTACTCCATTTAAGCTTCTTAAATCATTTATTTTTATATCCATAGCTTTAAGGTTAGAAGCCATAGGTTTTAGCTGATTTATTATTTTGTTTATGCCTTTATCTGCCGCTTTTATAGCCTCTTTATTTTGAGCATAAAGCTTATTTGCCATACATGCTTTTTCAAGCTGCTCTTCTGTAATGTTTGTTGGAAGCTTGGACTTAATTTGTTCCTTAATTTCCCTATTGGCCAACTGTAAACCTTCTTTGGTCGTATTTAATGTTTTTAAAGTCACTAAAAGCTGCTTTACCATTGAACCCTGATTTATCAAGGTATCCTGAGTGACCTTAATATTAGTCTTTCCTTTATTTATCTGTTCAACACCTTTTTGGGCATTTTCAATTTGATTATTTATTTGTTTTTTTGCATTCCCAAATCCAGCACTAATATTATCAGAAATTTTCTTATTTACATTTTTAATTTTATTTTCATCAAGAGTAATATGTATAGTGTTTTCTACCATCCCTGTTGTGGATACAGAAGCGACACCTTCAATTCCTTCAAGTTTTCTAAGTAGCTCCTCTTCTAAAATGGCAGACGTCTCATTTATATCCTTTCCTTTTTGTGATACTGCTGCTACAGCTATTGGTACCATAGAAGGATTCATTTTTAAAATCAATGGCTTTTGAACGGTATCTGACCATTTACTAGAAGCTAATTCTATTTTGTCCCTAATATCTACTGATATAGTATCAAGTTTAGTTTCCTGTTCAAACTCCAAAAATACCATAGATGCATTTTCTTGTGATGAAGATGAAATGCTCTTCAAGTTCTCTAGCGAAGCTAACTGCTGCTCCATAGGTTCAGTTACCGTTTTTTCAACCTCATGAGAAGAAGCTCCTGGATATGTTGTCACAACAGCAACATATGGAAGATCAAACTTTGGAAACAAGTCTGGTGTCATACGTGTAAATGCAACACAGCCAAATACTATAGTTATAATTACCGCAACTAAGACAGTAAATGGTTTTTTTATACTAAATTTTGTTAACATATTATTCCTTTCTTAAACACAATTTTAATCCATGATAATAATAATATTTTTCACTTTTTAATTCAAGTAAAAAATATCAATCAACATTTTTATTGTATATCTGTTTTTTTGCAGTATAATATTAGTTGATTTTAATTGGCGATTGTGGCGGAATGGCAGACGCGCTGTCTTGAGGGGGCAGTAAGGTTAACCTTATATGAGTTCAAGTCTCATCAGTCGCACCAGATAAATCTGATAAATCATTTATATAAAAAAGTGACGTTTTAAAAAACGTCACTTTTTTATATATTATTTACCTTCCTTTGGCTGTTCAAGCTTTTTATCTTCAACAATACGCTTTTCATATTCACAATACCAATTTTCAATACCATTATAAGGATTACTAAAGTTAGCATTTATATTCCCATTAAAAACAGGCGCCTTTACAATACCAAAAGTCTTATAACCTATACAATAATATGGTAACTCTTCATTTAATATCTTTTTTAATTCATTAATAGTAGCAGTATTTTCTTCTGCTGTATCACCTGACATAAGATTATTTACATGTTTATCCACTTCTTCATTAGAATACTTAATAAAGTTTAACTGACCATCAGTTATAAGTAAATCTCGCATATTAAGACTTTCATCTAAACTCATGCCACCAATGAATAAATCAAAGCTTCCTGTTTTAAGCGCTTTTAAATAAGCTGCTTCATCAAGCGTACTTAACTCCACTTCTATATTTAATTCCTTTAAAACATCAATAATATTTTCTGCCGCCTCAATCCTTTGAGGCTCTCTACTATTTACTATCATTTTAAACTTAAGCTTCTGACCATCTTTACCTTCTAAGATACCATCATCATTAGTATCTTTAAATTCTTCATCTTTTAAAATCTTAACAGCTTTATCAATATTTAACTTATATTCTTCCTTTATTTTTTCTGATCCTAAATAATTTGGAAAATACAAGCTATCACTTTTTACAGCACTATTGTAATAATCTTCTTCAATAATTTTATCAATATCTATAGCATAAGCTAAAGCATGTCTAATATCTTTATTAGCTAAAGCTGGATTTTGAAAGTTAAAACCTATAAATTCCACTTGATTTCCTACAAAATTTTTAATCTTAATATCCTTTTTAGTAATTTTAGAATCTCTATTCATATCTTTATCTAAAAATACACTTATATTACTAGTCTCAGTCATCTTAGTTCTATTACTGCTAGTTTTTACAACCTTTATCTTAATATCACTTACAGCTTCTTCACCATAGTAGTCTTTGTTTTTCTTCAAAATCATAGCTTTGCTAGCATCATAAGATGAAAACTTGAATCTGCCACTTCCAACGGGTTTAAAATCATCAACATCTTTTTTCAAAGCATAAGTTCCATCAAATTTATGCTCCGGTAAAATAGGAAAGGATAAATAGCTTAAAGACATATCATTTTCATCTTTAAATTCTATTTTTACATTAGTACCTGATCCACTTACAGATTCAATTTTATCTGCTTTTTCATAATATTCTCCTTTTTCACCTATAGCCTTTATAGCATCTACTGTAAATTTAATATCATCAGCATCTACATTTTTCCCATCATGCCATTTTGCGTTTTTGAGAGAAATATTAACTGTATCGCCATTAAATTCATAGTTTTTCGCCAAATCGCCTACAGGAGTCATATTTTTATCAAAAGCGTATAAACTACTATATATCAATTTACTAATATAAAAGATATCTTCATCTGTTGACACCAAAGGGTTTAGAGTTTTTACAGGTACCATTGATAAAGTAATCTCATTTACTCTATTCTTTTCAATTTCTACATTATTAATCGCATCTTCTACTTTTTCCTTATTAGCACATTCTCTAAAACCAAGTAAACCTAATATTACTATAAGTGCGATTAAGATAATCAATTTAATTTTCTTTTCTTTGTTCATATTTCACCAAAAGCTCATCTATCTGTCTATAGAGCTCCTCCTTACTAAAAGAATTATCAAGTACTTCATCGGCAAGTTTTTTCTTTTGGTCATCAGCCATCTGACAATCAATGCGAGCCCTAACATCTGATTCTTTTATATCGTCTCTTGCCAAAACCCTTTTTATTCGAATTTCTTGATCTACAACAATAGCCCAAGATACATCACACCATTTATCTAAGCCTTGTTCAAATAAAAGTGGAATATCTAAAAACATTATTTTTTCTCCGGCCTCTTTACATATTTCAATTTCTTTTAAAATCTGCTCTTTTATTTGACCATGAGTAATTTGGTTTAAAGTCTGTTCTTTGTTTCTATCAGCAAAGGCAATTTCTGCAAGTTTTTTTCTCTTAAGCCTACCATGCTCATCTAAAATCTCATTACCAAAAGCAAGCACTAACTTGGCCAAAGCCGGCATTCCCGGTTCCAAAATATCATGAGCAATTTTATCAGCATCACTTATAAAATAATTTTTACTTTTTAAATACTCCGACACAGTACTCTTTCCACTACCAATGCCACCTGTTAATCCAACTATAATCACAATAGCACTCCTTATTTTAAATCTAGCCAATTATCTCCTGAATTTAAGTCAACAGATAATGCTACTCCAAGCTTTATTGCATTTTCCATATTTTCTCTTAAAATCTCTTTAACCTGATCAACTTCGCCTATATGTGCTTCTATTATAAGTTCATCGTGTACCTGCAAGATTAGTCTTGATTTCATGCCTTTTAAGCTATTGTATACTTTAATCATAGCAAGCTTAATGATATCAGCCGCACTACCCTGTATAGGTGTATTCATAGCAAGTCGCTCACCTAACTGTCTCACGTTGAAATTAGATGCATTAATTTCTTTTATATATCTCTTTCTACCTAAAATTGTTTTAACAAATCCATGTTCCTTAGAAAATGCCACTTGCATATCCATAAAGTCTTTAACTGCTTGATGTTTATCAAAGTAATCGTTAATATATTTTTCTGCTTCTTTTCTTGTAATATTTAACTCTGAGCTTAGACCAAAAGAACTCATACCATAAATTACCCCAAAATTTACCGCCTTAGCATTACTTCTTTGGATAGGTGTAATCTCATCTTCAGGAATGCCCATAACTCTTGCAGCAGTAGCTCTATGTATATCCTGCCCTTTGTTAAAGGCTTCTATCAATGCCTCATCACCACTCATATGAGCCAAAACTCTTAACTCAATCTGGGAGTAATCAGCGCCAACTAAAGTATAATTTTCATCTGAAGGTATAAAAGCTCCCCTTATTTTTTTTCCTATTTCCTCTTTAACTGGAATATTTTGCATATTAGGATTTGAACTTGAAATACGTCCTGTAGTTGTTACAGTCTGATTAAAAGATGCATGAATTTTTCCATCTGATGCAATTACAGGAATAAGACCTTCTACATAAGTACTATTTAGCTTTGTCAGCTTTCTATATTCCAAAATAAGTGGAACTATTGGATGTTTATCTTTTAATTTTTCTAAAATTTCAGCACCAGTAGAATATCCTGTTTTTGTCTTTTTAATAGCTGGTAGCTCTAACTTTTCAAACAAAATAGGTCCAAGCTGTTTTGGAGATTTAATATTGAATTTCTCTCCTGCAAGTTGATGAATTTCCTTAGTTAGTTCTTTTTCTCTAGCTGTTAAATCGGCTCCTATTTTTTCTAAATAATCTTTATCAACTCTAAATCCCACATATTCCATATATGCCATTACTTCAACTAATGGTAATTCAGCTTCCATAAAAACTTCCCAAAGCTCTTCTTTTTGAAGTAACTCTTTTTGATGCTTTTTGATTTCATCACATACAGCAAACCATCTACCGTATGATTTAAATTCTTCCTCTGGGCTTTTAATAGCTTCAAACATATCTATTTGTTCTTTTGGTTCATCTTCATTACTATGAAGATTTACTTGAAGAATTTCACTTGCTAATGTTTCAAGCAAATAATCGCTTCTACTTGAATCTATCACATATTCCGCAATAGCTGTATCAAAGGATAAATTAACATCTGATATACCTAAGTACAGCAAATTATATATTTCATTTTTTAAATCGTGTCCATAAATATCTTTTTTAACTTTTTTTAATAATGATATTATTTCATAGAAGTACTTTTTTTCTGCATCATTTATAAATCCAAATACAGTTTCCTTTGCTGAAACAAAGATCCCTCTTACTTTAGGTATTGATTTATGGCTATCATCTGAAATAATCTTTATGCCAACTTCATCTACACCTTGAAAAGTTCTTTTAAAATCCTCTAACTTATTATCGTCATCTACAAACACTAACTTATAATCTACAATTTCACTATTTTTAGCTTGATCTAAAGGTATGTCTATCTTCTTTAAAAAACTATTAAACTCCAGTTTTTTATATAATTCCACCAATTTAATATAATCTGGCTCTTTGCTTAAATACTCTTCAAAGTTTATTTCAATTGGTACATATCTATTTATAGTTGCAAGTTTTTTACTTAAAAAAGCTAACTGATGATTTTCCATTAATTTCTTTTGTGTACCTTTTGGAGTAACCTCATCTATTTTTTCATATATATTTTCAATTGAACCATAGTTTACGATTAATTTAGTTGCTCCAACTTCACCAATACCTGGAACACCTGGTATATTATCTGATTTATCTCCCATAAGTCCTTTGCAATCAATAAACTGAATAGGAGTAAATCCATATTTTTCTATAAATTTCTTTTCATCAAATAAGTCGAACTGAGATATTCCCTTTTTAGTAATAAGTACCTCTGTCTTATCTGTCGCTAGCTGAAGAGCGTCTTTATCTCCAGTAATAATAAGAGGTCTAAGATCATTTTCCTCTCCTTCGCGAGCGATTGTTCCTATAAGATCATCTGCTTCAAATCCTTCAAGCTCAACTATTTTAATGTTCATAGCCTCTAGTATTTCCTTTAATATAGGCATCTGCATAACTAGCTCAAGAGGCATCTTTTTTCTACCAGCCTTATATTCATCATAAGCTTTGTGTCTAAAAGTAGGTGCCTTTACATCAAAAGCTACACCGATATATTTAGGCTCATAATCTTTTTTAATTTTTTCTAGCATATTAAGAAAACCATATATCCCTTGTGTATATATGCCTTCCTTAGTTATCATAGGTCTTTGCATAGCGTAGTATGCCCTATTTATTAAACTGTTTCCATCTATAATTACTAATCTATTTTCCATAACGCTATTTTATCAAACTTCACTCTACTTTACAATTGTAACAACTTATACTATTTATTGATAAACTCCATCTCCCACCTATAGTAGCCATTTTCGTTCTTTTTATATTTAAGGTAAGCAGTAAACTTTGTTCCTTTTTTACTTACAAGACCTCTAAAACCTACTTTGCCATTTTTAAGAAGAAGTTCAACCATTTGAGAAGTAACCTTCTTACCTAAACTAGTTATAAACTTGTCATCTTTCCAAACAGCAAACTTGCAACCATTTCTCCAATTGGTGCATCCAAAGGCTTTTTCAGTCTCTATAACATCATTTCCACATTCGGGGCAAATTCCAACTACATTTGCTCCATCAGGAACCTTTGCTTTACCTCCAAAATTAGTATCCATTTTTATGGCTTCAACAGAAGATTTGGTAAATTTAACAATTAAATCGATAAAATCTTCTTTTTTAAACTTACCCTTTTCAATATCAGATAAAGTTTTTTCAAGCCTTCCAGTGTAATCTAAGTCGAAAAGTTCTTTAACTGGAAATGTCTCTACCATCATCTTCCCAAGATCTGTACAAACAAGAGATTTTCTATTTGTTGTAATATATCCAACATCTTTAAGCTTCTTTATGGTTTCTGCACGAGTAGCAGGTGTACCAATGCTAAATCCACTTAAAATGGCCATCATCATCTCCTCAGAATCCTCTTCATTGGCACTTTTACCACAAGTTTCCATAACTTTTAATAGAGTTTTTTCAGTATGATGCTTTGGAGGTTTTTTAACTACTTCATTTACCTTACCATCTTTAGCCTTTAATATTTCCCCTTCTTTTACCATAGGAATCAAAGTGTCCTTTGACTGTATATTTTCAGCTAATCTAAATCCCTCTTCAACTTGAACCTTGCCCTTAGCTATAATAACTCCTAAGTCATCTCTATCTTTTATTTTTATAGTAAGCTTTGTTTCTTCACTTATGGCCTCTGGCAAAAACTGTGCTAAAAATCTATTTTTAACTGCATCATATACCTTTTGTTCATCTGAAGTAAGGCCCTTTGGCAAAACATATGTAGGAATGATAGCACTGTGGGATTCAACCTTTTTGCTATCAAATATCCTTTTGTTATCCTTAAACTTTATTTTATCTTCAAAAGGCGTACCTTTTTTAACAGCTTCTAAAACTCTTTTAGCTTTATCTTTTAAGCTTTCATCTAAAACACTGCTAGCAGTTCTAGGATAAGTTATAAGCTTTTTTTCATATAAACTTTGGGCTACTTTAAGCACTTTATCTGAAGTAAATCCTTTATATTTACTTGTAACAAAACCTTGAAGATTTGATAAGTTAAATAAAAGTGGTGCCTTTTCCTTTTTTCGTTCAACCTCTTTTTTAATAATTTGACAATCTTTACCTTTGATTTCTTCTAAAATTCCTTCCAGCTTTTCTTTATTGTCAAATTTTTCACTTAAACTCTTTTCTTCATTATCAGTTTTTTCGTCTTTTGTTTCTTGTTCTTCATAATACAAACCTTCTATAACTTCTTCTTTATCATTTAAAAGATTAAGAGAAAGCTTATAATATTTTGTGCTTACAAACTCTTCAATTTCCTTATCTCTATCGTAAATTATTTTAAGAGTAGGCAAAAGAACTCTACCTATATTTAAAAGCTTTTCATAACCAGAATTTTTATACTTAACTGTAGCAACTGAAGTTAAGTTAATACCAATAAGCCAATCTGCAATCTGTCTACCAAAACCTGCATCCTGTAAAGATGCCATTTCATCGTTGCTCTTTAACTTATCAAGACCGTTTAAAACTTCATCCTTAGTCCATTCGTTTAAAAGAAGACGATCTACTGGTTTTTCTGCATCTAAATATATGAATATTTCATCTGCAATAACCTGACCTTCTCTATCCCAGTCAGTTGCAGAAACTATAGATGAAACATCATCTCTATTCATTAGCTCTTTTATAGTCTCAATTTGCTTTAAAGCTCCCTGATCTATTTTTTTTCTATTGTTATTTTCACTTTTAATTTTATATTTAAAATCCGTAGGTATAAAAGGAAAATTTTCCATGCGCCAAGAACTCATTTTTTCATCATAATCTACAGCATCATAAAGCTGAAGAAGGTGACCAAACACCCATGTTATGATGTACTGATCGCCCTCCATGTAACCATTTCTTTTATTTTTTATACCTACTGCATCAGCAATATTTCTAGCTACTGATGGCTTTTCTGCTATTATTAATTTTTTCAAAATTTCATCTTCCTAATTTTTATTTCATAATTCTTCTTATCCATTTATTCTTTGTCAATGTATATGGAGGATATCTTAAAGGTATATCTATAAATCTACTCCCAACTTCTATTCCTTTTTTTCTAGTAAAAGTCTCAAAAGTATATTTTCCATGATATGTACCCATTCCTGAATAACCTACACCTCCAAAAGGCAAACTGTTATTTGCAACATGCATTACCACATCATTTACGCATCCACCGCCGAAAGAAACTTCATCAATTACCTTTTTAACAACTTTTTTATTATTACTAAAAATATATAAGGCTAAAGGTTTTTCTCTATCTTTTATATTTTTAATTTCTTCGTCTAAATCACTATATCCTATAATAGGCAATACAGGACCAAATATCTCAGACTCCATAATAGGGTCATCCCAACTAGCATCAACAACAATAGTAGGTTCTATACAAAGATTATATTTATTATATTTTCCTCCAATAATCTCATTTTTTTCTCTGCAACTTTCAATTTGTTCTACAAGTTCATTAAAATGCTTATCATTTACAATATGAACAAACTCTTCATTTTGCAGAGGATAATTATACATATCTTCAATCTCTTTTTTTAACTTATCTATAAATATTTTTTTAATACTCTCATCTATTAATAAATAATCTGGAGCAACACAAGTTTGACCACTATTTAAAAACTTTCCCCAACAAAGCCTTTTAGCCGCTAAATCTAAATCTGCAGTTTTATGAACAATACAAGGACTTTTGCCGCCTAATTCTAAAATAATAGGTGTTAAATTTTCAGAAGCAAACTTCATTATTTCTTTAGCTCCATTCGGACTTCCAGTAAAGAAAATAAGGTCATATCTTCCATTTAAAATTTCTTCATTTGAAGTGCTAATATCTACACAAGCAACATAGTTTTCATCAAATATTGAACTTACTATCTCAAATATAATTTTATTTGTATGCTTACTATTTCTTGATGGTTTGATAATCACTGTATTGCCACCGGCAATAGCTCCAACAAGCGGCATCATAGCAAGCTGAAATGGATAATTCCATGGTGCTAAAATAAGAGTTATACCAAAAGGTTCCCTATAAACAAAACTTGATGAAGGCATATGTGCAAACGGAGTCTTAACTCTTTTCCTCTTAGACCATTTGTTTAAATTCTTAATCATCATTTTAATCTCATCTAAAACAATACTTACCTCCGTAAGATAACTCTCTGTTTTAGACTTATTAAGATCTGCTTTTAAAGCCGTAAAAATATCCTCTTCTCTTCTAATAATTTCCTCATACAGTTTTTTTAACATTATGAGCCTAAAATCTAAAGACTTCGTTTCATTACTATTAAAATATGCTCTTTGTTGTTTCTGTATGTCTAAAATATCCATTTTACACCTTTTCATATCCAGCTGATATCATCATTTCATCAGCCTCTTCTTTTGTAAGCTTCATATTTATACATAAATCCATAATATCCTCTCTTGACATTTCAGGATCTTGAGCTTTACTTAAACAAATAAAAGCATCCTTATCCATCTTCAAATTACTAAAAGTTATTTCTCCTGATGCGATTTTTCTGTCATAATATCTAAAAAAAACAATTCGCAAAGGTGTATTTGGGTTTTCATTAGTTGGCTCAAGGCTATATGTACTACTTAGATACTCTCTCATAACTGCTCCTATTTAATATAAGTTACTAATTCATCTACAGGTTTTCTCTTTGGTGCTGCAGGTATATCTCCTTGTGGATAACCCATAGCAATAAAAGCTACAATTTTCTGATTTTCTGGAATATCAACGATTTCTGCAACTTTATATTCATCAAAAATCCCCATAATAACAGTTCCTATTCCCTTATCATGTGCTGCTAAACAAAATGTCTGAGTCGCTATACCAGCATCAAAATTTTCCCATCTATCTTCTTTTGGTGTTGAGTAAGACCCATCTTTCTCAAATCCACTCTTTCCTATTTCCACATTTACAATTACTAGCACTGGAGATTTTTTAAGTGTCTTAGTATTATATTCAAATCCTAAAACACATTCATCTGCAATCTTATCAATAACTTCTCTATTTTCAATAACTATATATCTTGCAATCTGACTATTTTTCCACGATGGTGCATAGGATGCCGCATCGATAATTTCATTTATAATATTATCTTCTATTTTATCGTCCTTAAATTTTCTAATACTTCTTCTTTCTTTGATGCACTTAATTGTTTCCATTTACTATACCTCGCTTCAAACAATACAAATATTCTAAAAAAGTTTAAGTATATTAAGAAAATACACTTCTAGTTATTATACACCATTTTAATAATTTTTTTAAGGAATCTATTTATAAATAACTATTTTTTTTGTAAAATAGAATAAGTTTTAATAAAACTTAAGAAAGAAGGAGATTTATGAAAAATAGTATATCAGTTTTGCTAAAAGGCTTTATCGTTGGAGGTACAATGCTAGTCCCCGGAGTCAGCGGAGGCACTATGGCTATGATTTTAGGTATTTATGAAAACTTAATTAAAGCTGTAAGTAACTTTTTTAAAGAAAAAAAGAAAAGTTTAATATTTCTTGGGATTTTTTGTGTAGGTGCTTTTGGCGGAATGGCAATTTTCGCAAAAAATATTTTATCACTTTTAAATAACTATCACATACCTGTTATGTACTTTTTCATAGGTGCTGTAGCAGGTGGTGTTCCTATGATTATAAGATCTTGTGGTTTAAAAAGACTATCTTTAACCTCTGCAATATTACCGATCCTAGGAGCAATAGCAGTAATGGGTATATCTTCCATTCCACAAAATCTATTTAATCCAGCTAATATGTCTAGTTTTTATGGCATTATAATTTTATTCTTAGCAGGATTTATTGCAGCCATAGCATTGATTTTACCTGGTATAAGTGTTTCTTACGTACTCTTAATACTTGGAATATATGAGGAAATTATAAAAGCCTTCGATCAACTAAATATTATGTATTTAGCCATCTTAGGTTTAGGACTTATAGTAGGAATAATAAGTACTACTCAAATTTTAGAAAAAGCTATGACAAAATATAAACGTCAAACATATTTAATAATTCTTGGATTTGTAATCGGATCTATCTTTCCTGTATTTCCAGGTGCACCAAACGGTATAAATTTATTTATTTGTCCTGTATGCTTTATTTCAGGCTTTGCAATAATTGAACTTTTATATTTAATAGATAAATAATTTTTAAATAAAATAGCATCGTAAGTTAATTAATTACTACGATGCTATTTGTTTTTGTTTAATTATTTTTTAGGTAATATCTCAAGCCAATATCCATCTGGATCTACAATAAAATATATTCCCATATCTGGATTTTCAAATACTATACAATCCATTTCCTTATGTTTCTTATACGCTTCATCATACTGTTCTGTTTCAAATGCCAAATGAAATTCATTTTCTCCTAAGTCATATTTTTGTGGATGCTCATCTAAAGCTGTAAGCTCTAAAAGATGTTCACACTGTTCATTGCCAAGATAAACAATTCTAAAACCTTCACCATCAATACTTCCTTTTTCAACTAATCCCAAAGCTTCGTTATAAAATTTTAAGCTTTTATCCAAATCACTAACATTTATATTATTGTGTATCATCTTAAACTTTAACTCTCTCATATTACATCTCCAATTTCATCAAATTCCAAAAAACGACATCTGGTCTGTTTCCTGCATGCCATCTAAAAGACCATTCTCCCTTAAAGCAGCAATAGCTGTTTTATTAGCTTTAGCTCTGTTTTGAATTTCTTCAACAGTTTCAAAAGGCTTATTGTTATATTCTTCCATAATAGCATTGGCACAGTTTTCACCAACACCTGACATGGCACTTATCGGTACCACAACCTTACCATCTCTAATGTCAAATCTTGTAGCTTCACTACACTCAAAAGAAGGACTCATAAATTCATAACCTCTAGCTGCCATTTCATAGCATATTTCAAGTACCAAAATTTCTCCTTCTTCTTTTGTAGTCGCACTTTTGCCTTTAGCAAGAAGCTCATCCATGCGATTTAAAATAGCACTTTTACCTTTTTTAATTACATCCCAGTTAAAATCAGCTATTTTAGTAGTAAGATGTGCTGCATAAAATGCAAGAGGTTGATAAACCTTAAACCAAGCAATTCTATAAGCCATAGTTACGTAAGCAACCGCATGCGCTCTAGGAAACATATACTTAATTTTTCTACAAGAATCAACATACCACTGAGGAGTTCCATGATCAGTCATAATCTTAGCTTCCTCATCAGTAACACCCTTTCCCTTTCTTACTTTTTCCATAATAGTAAATGCCGGAATTGGCTCTACACCTTTTAAAATCAAGTAGTTCATAATATCATCACGTGTAGAAATAGCATTTTGCATAGTAGCAGTTCCATTTTTAATATAATCTTTTGCATTGCCTAACCAAACATCAGTACCGTGTGAAAATCCAGATATTCGAACTAAATCGGCAAATTTAGTAGGCTTAGTATCATCTAACATCTGCCTTACAAACTTCGTACCAAATTCAGGAATACCATAGCTTCCATGCTTAAATCGATACTCAGGATCTTTTATATCAAGGGCTTCTGTTCCAAGGAAAATACTATTCACTTTTTCATCCTTTAATGGTACTTCCTTTATCGGATCTATTCCCGTCATATCTTGCAAGTGTCTAATAATTGACGGAGCATCGTGTCCTAGTATATCAAGCTTTAAAAGGTTTTCATCTATAGCATGATAATCAAAATGAGTAGTTATAAAATCCGAATTCATATCATTTGCTGGTCTTTGAACAGGACAAAACTCATAAATTTCGTGACCTTCTGGCAAAATAATAATTCCTCCTGGATGTTGTCCCGTTGTTCTTTTTACGCCTTCACATCCACAAGCCAAACGTTCTGTTTCGTACTTATTTACAGGAATTTGTCTTTCTTCAAAATACTTTAAAACAAATCCAAAAGCTGTTTTAGTAGCTATAGTACCTATAGTACCTGCTTTAAATACATTTTTTTCACCAAATATTTCATCTACAAATTTATGAGCAACAGGCTGATATTCCCCAGCGAAGTTTAAATCTATATCTGGCTCTTTTTGTTTACCAGGAATCCCAAGAAAGGTTTCAAAAGGTATTGTAAACCCCTCTTGTTTTAGCTTTGTACCACACTTTGGACATACCTTTTCTGGCATATCAACTCCACAGTCATACTCGTTTTCATCTCCCCATTCAAGATATTTGCAATTTGGACAAATATAATGAGGAGGCAAAGGATTTACCTCAGTTATGCCAGCCATAGTTGCGGCAAAAGAAGATCCCACAGAACCTCTTGAACCTACTAAATATCCATCTTCCATAGATTTATTTACAAGCATCTGTGCTGATACATACATCACAGCATATCCTTCATCAATAATAGCTCTAAGCTCATCATCAAGTCTTTTTTGTATCAATTCAGGCAAAGGATCACCATAAATAGAATGTGCTTTTTTATAGCAACCTTCTCGTAAAATAACATCTGCATTTTCAATATGCGGTGGAAATTTGCCTTTTGGAACAGGGCGTATTTCATCAATAGCATCAGCTATCTTATTAGGATTATCAATTACCACTTCTTTAGCCGTTTTAGGATCTAGATAATCAAATTCAGATAACATTTCTTCAGTAGTTCTAAAAAAAAGTCCACCTTCACCTAAATCCTTAAACCCTTGTCCAGCCATAAGAATTCTTCTATACATTTGATCATCTTCATCAATATAATGCGAATCACATGTAGCCACAACTGGCTTACCATGCTCTCTGCCTAGTTCTATTATTTTTTTATTAAGTTTAATTAATCCTTCTTTATCAGCAACTCTACCATTATTCACTAAAAATTTATTATTGATTAGAGGCTGAATCTCAAGATAATCATAATATCTTACAAGTTCATCTATTTCTTCCTTTGGTAAATCATTTAATATAGCTCTAAAAACTTCACCCGCTTCACAAGCTGAGCCTACAATTAGACCTTCTCTATTTTCACTTAAAATAGATTTAGGTATTCTAGGTTTTTTATAGAAATAATCTATATGAGAAAGAGAAACTAATTTGTATAAATTTTTTAACCCTTCTTGGTTTTTTGCTAAAATTATAACATGATTTGTTCCTTTCTTTTTATAGTCAATAGTACCATCAGGAAGTTGTAAATCTCTATCATCTAAAAGATATCCTTCTACTCCATATATTATCTTAATCTCTCCCTTAGCTGCCTTAGCCGCCTCTGGAAATGCTTGAACTACCCCATGGTCAGTAACTGCGACTGCTTTATGTCCCCAAGCTTTTGCTTGATTTACTAATTTCTTTACATCTGATAAGCCATCCATAGAACTCATCTTAGTATGAGCATGAAGCTCAACCCTCTTTTCTTCTGCATTATCTGTACGAGTTTCCTTTGGTAACTTTTCAATATCCTTCATCATCAAAACAGGTGTGTTTGCAAAACTATCAAATTCTGCAATACCTCTAACTCTTATACGCTCTCCTTCTTTTAAATTACTATTAATGACGTCCCATTTTTCTGTAGTTACAAAGCACTTACCACAAATAGAAGTTTTTTTATCAGAAAATAATAATGTTACTATTAGTTTTCCACTTTTTATAGCTTTATTTGTCTTAGCAAAGATTTCACCTTCAACAATACATTCACCACTTAATTCTGAAAACTGCGTCATAGGTAAAATTTCACCATGAATAGGTTTTCCCATAACTCTATTTCCAATCATCTCAACAGCATCATCTCTTTTAGACTTACGCTGATTTTTATATGATACCTTTTCTGGTTTGCTTTTTTCTAATAAATTTTCTTTAGCTGGAACATTGACAACTAGCTTAGAAGCAGCCTTCTTTTTGTTTTCCGCTTCTTCGTATGCCTTATCATCATTGGTAAATTCTATTTCATAATTATAACCAAAATCTTCATTTAGCATGGATGAAAACATAACTTTAAGGCTATCATTTAATTCCTCTGCAATCCTTTCACCTACCACAAAGATCTTAATAGAATTATCTTTAATAAGAAAATGCTCACGTCTAATAGTATTAGTCAGATGACAAAACTTACCATTAGCTTTTGCTATCATATAATCAATATAAACAGGCATAATTTCATTTATCCCCATTGCAATATTTTCATATACAAAAACAAAAGCTACCCCCTTAACTCCTGGTATTTTTTTCGCCAATTCTTCCTCAGCTTTTTTTACCTCTTTAAATGGAATTACAAAGTTAGCTTTTATCTCTATAGTTAATTTCCCTGTCTCTTTAGACAGGGAAGCTTCTTCTAAATTATACTCATATATTTCTTTATTTTTACAGTGTTCAAATATATCTCTCATAATTTTTAACCATATCTATTATAGCACTACTTATTTGATGCTCTTCTACAGCTTTAATTGTCTTGCCTTTAATAAATAACAATCCTTTACCTTTTCCACAAGCAACTCCTAAATCAGCGCTTTTAGCTTCTCCAGGACCGTTTACCTCACAGCCCATTACAGCCAAAGTCAAAGGTTTTAATTGATTATCTTCTCTATATTTACTAACTACAAGTAAATCTTTTTCAATACTTTTTATAATAGCTTCCAAGTCAACCTTAGTGCGTCCGCAAGTTGGACATGAAACTAAATTAATAGGTTCTTTATAAAGACCTGCTGAAGCTAAAATGGATTTTGCTGCACTAATTTCATTTAATGGATCTCCAGTAAGAGAAACTCGCATAGTATCTCCAACTCCAGCAAGCAATAAAGCTCCTAACCCAACAGCACTTTTCATCCTACCTCTTTCTACAGTTCCAGCTTCAGTAACACCAATATGAAGTGGATAATTTACCATCTTGCTCATCTTCATATAAGCATCGTAGTTCATCTTAGGATTTGAAGCCTTAAGAGATACAACAATATCATCAAAGTCCAAGTCTTCAAGTATCTTAACGCTTCTCATAGCGCTCTCTACAAGGCCATTTGCATTTACACCACCTTCTCTTTCTAAGATGTCCTTTTGAAGTGACCCTGAGTTTACGCCAACTCTAATAGGAATATTTCTCTCCTTTGCCACTGAAACAACAGCCTTTACATTATCTATGCTCCCTATATTGCCAGGGTTAATTCTGATTTTATCTGCCCCATTTTTCATAGCTTCAATAGCTAATCTATAATCAAAATGTATATCTGCAACCAAAGGCAGTTTCGATTTCTTTTTAATTTCACCAAAAGCTTTAGCTGCACTCATATCTGGAACTGCAAGACGCATGATTTCACAACCCGCATCAGCAAGCTGATCAATTTGATTTAAAACAGCTTTTACATTTTTAGTATCGATATTGCTCATAGACTGTATGCTAATCTTAGCACCATTTCCTATTAAAACATTTCCTACCCTTACCTGCTTTGTCATATAATCACCTACTTAAATATTGGTATAACAAATCTTAAAATATCCTGCCAAGTTACATATATCATAAGTAACATTAATAAAACCATACCAATCATATGAACTATAGATTCCATATTATCTGTTATTGCCTTACCAGTAATCTTACGGATAACTACAAATATTAATCTACCACCATCTAAAGCTGGGAATGGCAACATATTTATTATAGCTAAGTTCAAACTCATCATAGCCATAAAATATAAGAATGTTATAAAGCCTTGAGAAGCACTTTTATCTACCATATATACAATTCCAACAGGTCCAGATAAATCCTTAGTTGAAACTTCTCCAGTAACTAGTTGTTTTAATACACCATACATATTTTTAGCCATGTTCCAAGTTGCTTTAGGACCATTTATCAAAGCCTTGCCAGCATTCTTTTCATTTGTAGCAATAACACCAATTACTTTTCTTCCTTCATTTTCCATAAAGCCAGACTTAGTTGCAATTTTTTTGCCATCTCTGTCAATTACTAATTCTAGACTTTTACTCTTATCTGCCTCATCTACAATTTTTGTAAAATCATACCAATCATCAACTTTATGACCATTAGCTTCAATAATAGTGTCTCCAGCTATAATTCCTGCTTTTTCAGCCGGTGAACCTTTTGTAACTTCTCCTAAAGTTGAGCTAGGAAATCCAATAGCATATGTTACTATTGTCATAAGTACTATGGCCATTAAAAGATTCATAAAAGAACCCGCAACAAGAATTATTGCCTTTTTCCAAGCAGGCTTTTTGTTAAAAGCTCCCTCGTCATCACTTTCTTCATCTTCACCTTCCATAGCACAAAATCCACCTATAGGAATAGCTCTAAGAGAATACATAGTCTCTCCCTTTTGTCTTTGAAAAAGAACAGGTCCCATACCTAAAGCAAATTCATTGACTTTTACCCCACTAAGCTTAGCTGCTATAAAATGTCCAAGCTCATGAATAAAAATCAAAATACATATCATTAAAATAGCATAAATTATTGTCATATTTTCTTCCTTATATCATACTTCTTATTTCTTTATCAATTCTTAAAATATCTTCTAATTCCAAATTATATTCAGGCTTATGATTCTGTAATATTTTTTCTAAGGTATTTTGGATATCTATAAAACTAATTTTTCCCTTTAAAAACCTATCAACCAAAACTTCATTAGCACCATTTAAAACAACTGGATAGCTTCCACCTGCTTTTAAAGCTTCAAAAGCAAATTTTAAGCATTTAAAAGTTTCAAAGTCAGGCTTTTCAAAGGTTAAATTAGAAGCCTCACTAAAGAAATCTAAATGCTCAGCACTTCCTTGTATTCTCTCTGGATAAGTAAACGCATACGCAATTGGAGTTCTCATATCAGGTACTCCTAACTGAGCAATTATTGATCCGTCAATAAATTCAACCCCACTATGAACAATACTTTGAGGATGTACAAGGACTTCAATTTGATTTAAATTAACATCAAATAACCATTTTGCTTCTATTACCTCTAATCCTTTATTCATCATAGTCGCACTATCAATAGTAATTTTACTACCCATAGACCAATTAGGGTGCTTTAGTGCCTGTTCTAAAGTAACACCATGCAACTGCTCAAGAGACATTCCTCTAAAAGGACCACCTGAAGCAGTAAGAAGTATCCTTTTTATCTTAGCATCACAATTTCCTTGTAACGATTGAAAAATAGCACTATGTTCACTATCAACAGGAAGCATCTTAACATTATGCTCTTTAACAGCTTTCATGACAACCTCTCCGCCAGCTACTAAAGTTTCTTTATTTGCAAGTGCTATATCTTTATTCGCACAAATAGCAGCATAAGTAGGAGCTAAACCTCTAATCCCCATTAAAGAGTTAAGAACTATATCATGATCACCTTTACTGGCAGCTTCAATAAGTCCATTTTCTCCAAAAAGCACCTCTACATTCTTATGCTTATGACTAAGCTCCATAGCTTGTTTTTCATCACTGACAACTACAATCTTCGGATGAAATTCTTCGATTTGTTCAGAAAGCTTTTCAACTCTCTTACCGCAGGATAACACTGTGGCCTCAAATTTATCACTATTATTCCTTATAATATCTAATGCCTGAGTTCCTATAGAACCAGTACTGCCTAAAATTGCTATTTTCTTCATAATTACCTACTGAATAACTAATACAATATAATAATATACTAATGGCGCTGTGAATAATACACTATCAAATCTATCAAGAATACCACCATGACCTGGAATTAGATTTCCATAATCTTTAATTCCCATTTTTCTCTTAAAAATTGAAGCAGTTAAATCTCCAAACTGCGAAACAATTCCTCCTAATAGCCCTATAATAATACAATGAATTAAATATTCATTGGCTACAAACTGGCCAAATAGTCCACATAAAAGCATACTGCCTAAAATACCACCAATTGAACCTTCGATACTCTTTTTAGGACTAATTTTAGGGCATAGCTTATGCTTTCCTATTGCAACACCAGTAAAATATGCAAAAATATCTGTACCAAATGCTGATAAGACTATTAACCAAATCAAGTTCGGAATATCTGTTTGCTCAACTAAAACCACATGATAGGAGAAAAATACTACATAAACAATGCCTGTAATTGTAGCCATTGCATCTGCAAGCTTTCTTTCCTCAATTCTAAATAAGTAAAGCAAACATAATAAAACACTTCCAAATAGCCATAGCATATACCAACTTTGATTATCTGTAAAAATATTTATCACATAAAGACCTATCGCTGATAATACTGCAATTGGATAGCATGGTTTAATATCCATAGCGTGAAATCCCTTAAAAAATTCATAAGTTCCAAATACTGCAACTAAAAAGCATGCAACAATAAGAGGATATCCACCAAAATATAACACTGCCAAAAGCGGTAGCATAATTATTCCTGAAAGAATTCTAGTCTTCATCATCTACCTCCCACCAAAGCGTCTATCTCTGCTCTGGAATTCTTCTATTGTTTTATCAAACTCCTCTGGTGTGAAATCAGGCCATAATACGTCTGTAAATACCATCTCTGCGTAAGCCAACTGCCACATCAAGAAATTTGAAAGTCTAATTTCTCCACTGGTTCTTATTACTAAATCTGGATCAGGAACTTTAAATTCTCCAGTATATAGATTAGCACTTACCATATTTTCATCAATATCTGAAATAGATATCTCATTATTTTCAATTTTTTCAGCTATAGCTTTTACTGAATGTACGATTTCTGCTCTAGATCCATAATTAAGAGCAATATTAAACTGTAAACCAGTATTATTTTTAGTTTTTTCAACTGTAAGATTTAATTTTTCTTTTACTTTGTCAGACATAGCTGACCAATCACCTAAAATATTAACCTTAACATTGTTTTTATGCAGTTCATCAAGTTCTGTATCAACATACTTAATTAACAACTTAAAAATACCGCTTACTTCTTCCTCAGAACGCTTCCAATTTTCTGTGGAAAATGCATAAACGGTTAAATACTTTACACCAATTTGTGCAGCTCTTTTAACGATTCCCTTCATCGTCTTCATACCTGCATTATGTCCCATAACTCGAGGCATATTTCTTTTTGTAGCCCAACGACCGTTGCCATCCATAATGATGGCAACGTGAGCTGGAATCCTATTCATATCCAACATAATTAGATTTCCATTATTTCCTTTTCTTTAGCAGCAACAACTTCATCAATCATTTTAACACCTTTATCAGTGTCTTTCTGAATCTTATCTAAACCTTCCTTTAGTTCATCTTCTGTGATTTCTCCAGCTTTTTCTGCTTTCTTTAATTCGTCATTAGCTGTTCTTCTTAAGTTTCTAATAGCTACTTTTGCATCTTCACCATGAGCCTTAACAGTCTTTGTTAATTCTTTTCTTCTATCTTCAGTTACCTGAGGCATGCTTAGTCTAACTACCTTACCATCATTGCTTGGTGTAATACCTATATTAGCTTCATTAATACCATGCTCAATTTCTTTGATGATTGAAGCATCAAATGGTGAAATTGCAATAGTTCTTGGGTCAGGTGTTGAAATATTTGCAAGCTGTTTTAGCGGTGTAGGTGTTCCATAATACTTAACCATAACTTTATCAACTAATGCAGCATTAGCACGTCCTGCTCTTACTGTTAATAAATCTTCCTTAAGTCTTGCAACCGTTTTCTCAATTTTTTCTTCTAATGTTGTAAATACTTTATCACTCATTTTTAATTATCCTCCAATTAGTATTATATTCTTTATTTAATAACAGTACCAATTTTTTCACCGCATACTGCCTTCATAACATTTCCTTCTTCTGCAATACCAAACACATGAATCGTGATATTATTATCTCTACATAATGAAGCAGCTGTAGAATCCATCACCTTTAGATCCTTTTCAAGCACTTCATAATGTGTTAATTCATCATATTTAATCGCGTCTGGATTTATTTCAGGGTCATCTGAATAAACAGCATCTACTTTTTTAGCTAATAAAATTACATCTGCATCTATTTCTGCAGCTCTTAATGCTGCTGTTGTATCTGTAGAAAAGAATGGGTTACCAGTTCCTGCACCAAAAATTACAACTTTTCCACCTTCTAGATGATGTACTGCTTTTCTTCTGATATATGGTTCTGCAACCTCTTTCATTTCAATAGCAGTCTGTACTCTTGTCTGCAATCCAACAGCTTCAATCGCTTCTTGAAGTGCTAATGAGTTCATCACTGTTGCAAGCATGCCCATGTAATCAGCTGTTGCCTTATCCATATCTTTGCTTGTTCTTCCTCTCCAGAAGTTTCCTCCGCCAACAACAATGGCAACCTCCACTCCAAGTTCATGTACTTCTTTAACCTGTCTTGCAACGATTTTTAATGTTTCACCATTTAGGCCAAACTTTTCATCTCCTGCAAGTGCTTCTCCGCTAATTTTTAATATAACTCGCTTGTATTTCGGTTCCATTTTGCTCTCCTCTATCTATTGATTTTATACTATAAATTGCTGTATAATATTATAGCATATAAAATGCAAATGATAAACAAATAAATAGTTTTCTAATAGGATAAAAAAATGAAGAAAAAGATAATTATAATAATAATTGCAATACTTTTACTATGCTTTATTTCTATAAGACTCATATTTTCATCATCTAATGATAAAAATAATTTGCCAGATGACAATACAACAAAAACAGAAAATATAAACCCTAGTAATGATGATGAAATAAAAGATATCGATTCTAAACCCAAATCAACACCTTCAAAAGATAAACAATCAACTAATTCTGATGACTCAGGATTAGATGAAAATATAGAAGGTACTATTATAGACGTTACTAACCAATAGAGAAAGGATATGATATGTCACCGAGATCTAATTATTTTAAAGATAAACAACAAACTCAAAAAACTAATGAAAAGGCGACTAACATAAAAGATAAAAAGCGCTTTTTATCTTTTAATAAAATTATTGCATTATCAACTGTTTTTTCGGTAATAATTTGCACAACTCTTTTCTATAACATATTTTTAACAGGCGAATATGAAGTTAAGTCTCCACAAGAAGTTGAAATATTAGATACAAATTTCAGTGAAACTATTGAAGATAAACCAATAGATGTTGAAAATGAACCAATCAATAAAGACAAAACAGATAAACCTACTAGTATCTTTGATAAAAGACCAACAAATAAACCTTCAAATAGTAATGATTCAATTGAAGAAAATAAAAAACCTTCAAAGCCTTCAACAAATAAACCTGATGGTACTATAACAGATGTAACTGACAAACCGTCAAAACCACATAAACCAAAACCTGATAAACCTGAGCCTCCAGTTCCAGAGCCAAAACCTGAACCTCAGCCAAAGCCTGAGCCTCCAGTTCCAGAGCCAAAACCTGAACCTCAGCCAAAGCCTGAGCCTCCAGTTCCAGAGCCAAAACCTGAGCCTGGTGGAGGTTCGGATTCAAATCACACAAATGGAAGTACTAACACCAACACCAGTAAACCAATTTTATAAAAAATTAGAGCATCTCAATGTACCGACCCCTAAAAGTTAGACCAAAAAAATCTAACGATTAGGAGGTCGGT
>CALCFD010000047.1 GCA_937900695.1 uncultured Eubacterium sp.
AGGATGACTAAATTATATGACAGGGAATTTACACCACCTTTAGGACTTGACCATAAATGGCACCAAAGGTGCCCGGGAGCGTTTGTTTATGATATATAAAGTCGCCTAGCGGCTCGCGGGTGAGTTTTTGAATAACGAAGTTAGATGCTAACTGAGTTGTTCTTAACCTAGTTGTTAATTCTAATAACTAGAGAAAAAAGTCGCCTGGCGGCTCCCGGGTGAAAATTTGTGTGTTCATGAGTAATGATAAGTTTTGTTCGCTTATAAGTTTTAACTCCTTTCTTTCTTTATATATAAACGAACAAAGTAAGCTCAAGTGGCATCCATATATGATAATGTGCGGTAGCGATGCCACTTGAAGTTTACAAACAAAAGAATTTGAACTACAAAAAAACTAATAAATAATAAAAGATGCCTTACGGCATCCGAGTGAATATATGAAATAAAACATAAAAGCTAATAAGGAAAGGAGCATAATAATATGACAAAAATGTATTTAAAAGAATTTAAAAACCAAACAGGTTATCAATATATTCGCGATCCTAATTTGATCAACACATTATTAAGTAAATTGTGGTGTTTCTCCTTTGAATATATATTTCATCCAAGGTATAGGTTTTATAAACCTACACCTTGGCAATGGGTATATGATGAGCTGCAAGCAGAAGGCATGAAGCTGCCAAATTACAGTAGCTTCCTAAGACTTAACTTTGGCAACATAGCAGCTATGGTTAGCGACATATACTACACAAATAAAAAAGAAAAAAAGTTAAATCAGCCATTGCCAATACTAATAACACTTGGCGGTATCAATAAGTTTTATAACAGAAAGGGTAAATAGGTAAAAATATGTACAAACTAAATATAGAAGAATTTAACAATAAGTATGATAAAGATGCACATCTAGTGCAGGAACTATATATGCGCGTAAGTATAGAAGTGCTCTACAGAACTCTTATACAAGAGTCCTTAAATCAAAATAAAGTAGAGTTAGCTGACAAACTAAGAAATTCCTACAATTACATGGAAAAAAATATAACTGACCTAAGCTTTATGACCATAGGTGAAGTATTAAACTATGCAATAAATGAATGTCTGATTATCCAAGATGAAGGCACTTACGATCAAAACAAGCTAGACCTTGGTCACTTCATAATTATGGAATTTTTAGTAGAGTTATTTAAGTTACAAACAGAAATAGACTTAGCCTAATTTGAAAGGAGCAAAATCATGATACCAAATATTTTAAAAGAAACAGTAAGAGGAATTCAGCCAGTGGCTATGGACGATGAGATGCTTTTAAGCAGAAACATATTCTTAATAGAGCCTGTTACGGCTCAGTCCTCAGCAGACCTTATAAAGCAGCTGATGTATCTTGAAAACAGTCAGGATAATGAGCCAATTACCCTGTACATAAATAGCCCTGGCGGAGATGTTTCAAGTGGGCTTGCAGTCTACGACTACATAAAAACCATGAATTCTCCTGTAAATACAGTATGTATAGGAATGGCAGCTAGTATGGGTGCAATACTCTTTCTCAGTGGCCAAACTCGTAGCATGCTTGAAAACTCACAGGTTATGATTCACGATCCAAGCTTTGCAAAAAACATCTTAAGCGGCAGTAAGCCACTGGAAATACAAAAACAACTAGATAAGCTTATAGATGTACGTAAAACCCTTGTAGACATCATAGTAGAAAATTCAAATATGAATGAAGAAGAAGTCTACAACAAAACTAAAGAAGATACATACCTTACAGCAAGTGAGGCTATGAAACTAGGTATAGCAACAGAAATAATAAAAAGAAAGTAGGTAAACAATATGGAAAATATGAATAATAAAAGAATCATCGGTAAAGACTTATGGATTTCAAACGATGACTTAACATCAGGATACAACAATAACGACCTGATAGTTGGTGGATCAGGAAGCGGTAAGACAGGCGGATATGTCATTCCCAACATAAAAAATGCCAACAGCAACTTACTGGTAACTGACACCAAAAGTCAGCTGGTAAAAAAGCTGCGAGGTGACCTTGAAAGAAAAGGTTACACAGTTAAGGTCATAGACTTTGCCAATCCGGAAAAATCTATGAGCTACAATCCGATAGAATACATAAGAGTAAGGGAGGTGAAAGAAGATTATGTAAAATACAGCAGCAAAGACATCGTGTCACTGGCAAGAATCCTAGTGCCTTCACGTATAAAACACGATCCATTTTGGGAAGAAAGCGCCAGAACTGTAGTATCATTTCTAATAGCATTTACACTTGAAGCCTTCGTAGAAGGCGATCACAGCATGGTAACTGTGGCTGAGCTTTATCATATGCTTCAAGATGAACTTGGAGTAGAAAAGATGAAAGTATGGTGCATGGAAAATCCAGATTCTTATGCAGCTAGGAAGTTTCACATGTTTGAAAGCGTTATGTCAGTTGACAAAACTTGGGCATGCATAATGCAGTTTGTAGCAGAAGCCATAGAGCCCTTTGACTTCGAAGAAGCAGATGACATATTTGCAGTACCAACTAGCAGAGAAAATGCAGTGTCCATCTTAGACTTATGTGATGACAGGACGGTAGTATTCTTAAATGTAAGCGATATTGACAGGTATGCAGATGTGCTAGTGAGCCTAATTTACGCACAAGCATTTCAGATACTATTTGAAGAGGCTGAGAAAATGCCAAATGGCAGACTTAAAACTCCTGTAAGATTCATCCTAGACGATTTCGCATCAAGTGTATACATAGATAACTTTGACAAGATCATATCAGTAATACGTTCAAGAAACATATCAGTAAGCGTAATCTTGCAGAGCTTATCACAGCTAGATGCCCTTTATACCAAAGGTCAAGCCAATACAATTATAACTAACTGTGACCATCTCCTATACCTGGGAGGTCAGGACATAAATACAGCAAGTTACATAGGACATCGCTCAAACAAAACAGAAGACAACGTGATGCTAATGCCAGCAGGCAAAGCCTATTTCATTGAGCGAGGCAAAAGGGGCATTCTCATAGACAGAGTTCCTCCATACGAGGAAAAAAACTTAGCATATGATAGCATTTTTGATGAAGATGAACTAATCTTCGGAGAAGACCTGGACTTTAGCGAGGACATGCCATTTTAAAAGTGAAAAGGGTGCATCAAGCATTACTAAAAGGTGCACCTAAATTATTACAAATATAGCAATAATCTATACAAATTATTAGAAAAAAATGATAAAATATACCATATAACATTAAATAATGGAGTGAAATATGGAAATTTATCTACAAGGTTTGACTATGGGTCTAGCATACGTGGCACCTATAGGTTTACAAAATCTGTTTGTTATAAATACAGCTATCACCCAGCACCGGCTAAGGGTATACATGACCGCTCTCATTGTAATTTTCTTTGATGTTACTTTAGGAATGGCCTGTTTCTTTGGTGTTGGTGCTGTGATGGAGTCGTGGCCTATTTTAGAAAAAGCAGTGCTATTAATCGGCAGCTTAATTGTAATGTGGATAGGTGTAAGTTTGCTGAAAGATAAAAGCTCTTTAGATAAGTCGACTAAAGTGGATATTCCAATTTTAAAAGTTGTTACTACAGCTTGCGTAGTGACCTGGTTTAATCCTCAGGCTCTAATTGACGGAACTATGATGCTGGGTGCATTTAAGGCTACATTGCCACCGGGAATGGATCTATTTTTCGTAATAGGTTTTGCCTCTGCATCAGTTATTTGGTTCTTAGGGATTTCGACTATTTTATCATTGTTTAGCAGAAAAATTACAGACAAGACATTAAAGATTATAAATATTGTATGTGGTATTGTAATTATATTTTACGGATTAAAACTCTTTTGGAGTTTTGTTAAAATGCTTTAGAGAGGTGCAAATATGAAAAACAAGAATAAATCATTTATATGCATGTTATTAGTATGTGCATTAGTAGTAACCATGTTTCCTATTAGTGCTATGGCAGCTAAAAGAAAAGTTGTTCCTTCAAAGGTGCAACTGACAAAGATATCAGCTCCTGCATATAACCAGATAAACATTAAGTGGAAAAAAGCATCAAATGCTACTCATTACAAAATCTACTATAAAAAGGCTAAGGCTAAGAAATGGACTAGCGTTGCTACTGTAAAGGGCAATCGTAGAAGCTACACTCACACTTCTTCAAAGAAGAGAGCAATTAAGCCTGGTCAGAAGTATACTTACACAGTTAAGGCTTACAACAGCAAGTCTAAAAGAAATGGAAAGTATGATTCTAAGGGTAAAACTACATACACTAAGCCTCAAAAGGTAAAGATGAGATATGCTAAGCTTGCATCAAATAAGAAGAGTGTAACTGTTAAATGGTATCAGCCAAAGGGTAGCACTCACGTGCGTGTATATCGCAAGGTAGCAGGTGACTCATGGAAACGTCTTGCTACGCTTAAGGCTAAGACTACAACTTATGTGGACAAAAAGCCAATCCGCGGTAAGAGCTACTACATGGTAAGAAGCTATTATTCTCCTACTAAAATTTATGGCTCATATAGCTCAAGCAAGCTGGTAAACATGAGACACAATCATGTTTACGGAAGCTGGGTTATTAAGAAAAAAGTAACTTGCACAAGTGATGGTTATGATGTTCGCAAATGTAAGTACTGCGATCACACTCAAAGAAGAGACATACCTAAAATGGGACATAACATGCAAGCAGAATATGTAAAAATTGTATACTGGCAATGTAATGATTGTCATGCTCACTTTGGCAATGAATATGATATTGCTACTCATGTTTTAACTGTTTGTGGTTGTGGCTATACAGTGGTTGAAAAGAATGATACTAGAGTTAAAAAGTATAAATGTACTCAGTGCAATTTAACAAAGCCAGGTGATGTTCTTACTCCTTGTGAACATGAAATTAGTGATTGGTATATCGTATCTAATCCAACTTGTGTTTTAGATGGAGAAAAAGCAAGATTTTGTTACAGATGTAATAAGAGAGAAAGTACCGTACTTCCTAATTTAGAGGGGAAACATGAATATGAGAGAGTAGCATATAATCCAAGTACAGGAATTTATACATATAAATGTAAATACTGTGAAGATTCATATTTTAGTAAAGTATAAGTAAGATAAAATGAAAACAAAACTACCATATGGGCTAAAGAAGGCTTGTGTGGTAGTTTTTTTGTAGACTAATTAACTATATGATTTTTTTAGTAGTTTAAATCTAAAGAATTCTAAAGATTTTTGAGAATTGTTGATTTTATTTGAGAGGCTGATAATATATTTATATGATATAAATTATGTGAATTAAGAAAGGAATTGAATTATGGGAATATACTCATACACTTTTGAAATGCAAATGCCTTTATTTGTAATATGTTTATTGGCATGTTTAGTTGGAGTTTTGCTATATTATAAATTAAAGAAAAATCATAAATACAAACTATCATTCATGATTTTATTTATAATATATCTTTTAGTTTTTTTCTCTGTTACTATATTTCCTATAACTATTGTTACAGAATTAGGTAAAGGTACTTTTATTGATACTAATCAAGGCGCTTTTTTTCAGCTAATACCTGGAGCAGGATTACAAGATATAACTATGTATAGCTTTATAAAACAAATCATAGGAAATATTCTTTTGTTTGTACCGATGTACTTTTTTATAAGATACATAATGGAAGGCAGAAAAAAAACCACATTAAAATCTATAGGAATAGGTATACTTGCTTCTTTTGGAATAGAATTAGTGCAATTGTTGATAAATATTATTACAAATTATGCTAATCATATTTGTGATATAGACGATATAATTTGCAATACTATAGGAGTTGTAGTAGGCGCTTTATTGTTTATGCTCATAGGGAAAATAAAAGTTATGAATAAATTTGTCAAAGAAAAGATCGTATATAAAAATTACAATTAAATAGAAGCAAAATAGATGTTTTCGCCTGGTGTAGACATCTATTTTTTTATATTTAAAATCTACCGGTGATTTTTAGTGTACTATGGGGATTGGCGATTTATTTAGTGTGGGTACAGTTTTATGGACAATATATATAGTATAATTTGAAAAAAGGAGAAAAGTTAAAAATTATGATTTTTAAAAATAAAATATGTACAATTGAGATAGTTAGGGATAATACTTGTAATATTAATACAATAAATAAAGGGAATTATGATATTGTTTATAATTTAGATGAATATAATCAGGATGAATATTATGCAATCATATCTGTAAAAGTTAATTTGTACTACGATAATTTTAAGATAGCTTTAATAGGTGGTGCGGTAGATACAAATAATAATATTTCTATTCTTGAGGAAAATATGTTAATAGTGCTACAAAATGATATGATTATAAAAATAAATGTTTTAGATGGAAGCATTATCTTACACAAGCATCTATATAGCTATGGTGAAAACTTTGAAATCTATAAAATTAAAAATGGATATATAATTTATGGAGAAGGAGAAATTACAATGCTAGACAAAAAATTTGAAGTAAAATGGACTTTTTCTGGATCCGATATTTTTGTTTCTGATTCAAAAAGAAAGGCATTTTCTATATGCGAAGATAATACAATTGAACTATATGATTGGCAAGATAATTTCTATAGAATCAATTTTAATGGAGAACTTCTTAACAAAATCAAAATATAAAAAGGATAAAAATTATGGCTTACAATGAACTATTAAAAAACTTCAATGGTGTTCGAGGTTATATGAGAGATTTTTATGTCTATGGCTTTAAGAGCAGAGACGAATTTAATAAAAAGAGCTTGCGCCTTTATGATGATGAAAAAAGACGCATAGAAAGCTGGCTTGGGGAGTATATGGGATTTAGATACACTAAAGAAGGCAAAAATATATTTTTGTCTATAGATAGCCGAGCCATAAAAGAAAATCCACTGTATAAAGCATTGAAAGCTAAAAGCTTCACAGATGCAGATATAACCCTCCACTTTATAATTTTGGACATATTACACGATTCGAAAGAAACATATACATTAAATGAAATAGTAGAAAAAATAGATGAATATTTGCAGGCATTTGAAAATCCGAAAATCTACGATAAGTCTACAATTCGCAAAAAACTAAATGAATATGTAAAAGAAGGATTTATAAAAACAGAAAAAGTGGGAAGAAGTTATAAGTATAGCAGAGCAGATGATGAAGCTGACTTTAATATGGACAGTGTTAAATTCTTTTCTGAAGTTGCTCCTTGCGGAGTTTTAGGTTCATATATTTTAGATAAAAATGAAGAAGAAAACAAAGAATTTACATTTAAGCATCACTATATTACCGGCGCTATGGACAGCGAAATACTATGCAAAATACTAATAGCCATTCTCGAGAAGAGAAAAATAGCTTTAACGGCCATAGATGTAGAGGTGGTGCCATTGAAAATCTACATAAGCCTTAGAAGCGGCAGGCAGTATTTGATGGCATTTAACATTGGCGAAGAGAGGCTCATGTCATACAGGGTGGACAACATCGAAGAGGTAAAGTTACTGGAGATTTTAGATGATTACCAGCACTACAGCCAGATTTTAGAAGAACATAAAGATAATATTTGGGGCGTTAGTTTAGGAAGCAGCAAGAATCGAAGCCTAGAAAAAGTCACATTTACCATAACCGACGAGGATCATGAGCAGTACATTTACAACAGACTTTTAAGGGAGAAGCGCTGCGGAATGGCTCAGCAGCTAAGCAAAAATTGTAGCAGGTTCACGGCGGAAGTTTTTGATTCAGGGGAACTTATTCCCTGGATAAGAACTTTTATTTGCAGAATAACTGAAATTAAATTTTCAAACAAGGAACTTGAAAACCAGTTTAAAAAAGACATGGAAGGAATGTATAAATTATATGATATTTAGCGAAATTTACGGTGCTTATTACAACACTGTATCCCATATTATTAATAACATTTTAGAAGAGGGGCCAATTAGCAGTAAAGAACAAAGAGAGATAATTGAAAAATATGCATTTAGTGAAAGTCTTATAAATATAGAAAAATCCATAGACGAAGAAAAATGGCAGCTTATATCAAAGGATGGCTTAACGCCAATAAAGCATAAAGTTACAAGGCCATTGAGCTTTTTAGAGAAAAGATGGCTTAAAGCTATATTCTTAGATCCTCGCATGAAGCTATTTACAGATGAAATTAAGGGATTAGAAGATGTAGAGCCACTTTTTACTTTAGATGATATTTGTTATTTTGATAGGTTTTTAGATGGAGATCCTTTCGAAAGTGAGGAGTATATAAATAATTTTAGGACTATTTTAAAGGCTATTAATAATAAGCAAATCCTTAAAATAGAAATGAAAACAGGTAAGGGAAGAGAAGTCGTGCAATTTTTCAAGCCAGAGCTTTTGGAGTATTCTTCAAAGGATGATAAATTTAGGCTTGTAGGAGTAGGCTCAGGCCATATGAATATAGTTAATTTGGCCCGCATTACATTTTGTGAAGCTCTTACGGACAATGAAATAGATGAAAAGATATTTGAAAATAAAAAGAGGAAAATAATAAAGGATAGTGTGACCTTTGAACTTATAGATAAGAGAAATGCACTGGAGAGAATTATGCTTCACTTTGCCCATTTTGAAAAGGAAGCTGAGCGAATTGATGATAAGCGATACAAAGTCACTGTAAGATATGATAAGGATGATGAATCGGAAATGGTAATACGGATATTGTCTTTTGGTCCAATGATAAAAGTCACAAGTCCAGACTATTTTGTAGAGCAGATAAAAGATAGGTTAAGACGACAAAAATATTTAGAAATATAAAGTTCGCAGTTTTTTTTCCACGATAAATGAGAAGCATATGTGTAAAATAAAATCAAGTTAAAGATGCAAACAGCAAACCAAACATGTAATAAAAGATGATCAACTTTAATAAAATGATTTTATTGCATCTTGTTATAAAGGCTCTAACAGCAAAAAAATTACTATAATACATATAAAAGAAGATTTTAATGAGTAATAGAGCTTTGTTTATTTTATTTTGAGGGGGATTTCATATGCTAGATTTGTTGAAAAAAGAAGCGAATATCACATATACAGAAAATGGTGCAGTTACAAATAAAACATCAGGTTCGGATTGTTTGAACTTGTTTGGAACAATTGGAGCACTTAGACATGCAGATGATAAAGAGAAAATAAATAGATTTTTATTGGCATTTGCAGAGGATGCAGATTTAGCTATGAAAATTTTGTTTTTTGCTAGAGATATACGCATGGGTATAGGCGAAAGACATACTTTTAAGACAATTATGAGATGGCTAGCTTTTAATCATACAAACAGCGCAAGTAAAAATATGCAGTATATTGCTGAGTATGGCAGATATGATGATCTTTTAGCCTTTATAGATACCCCTTGTGAAGCTGAAATGATGAAAATAATTAAAATGCAGCTAGATACTGATTTAAGGAGTCTTGATGAAAATGCCCAAGTTTCTTTACTTGGTAAGTGGTTACCATCTATAAACGCTTCAAGTAAAAACACTAGATATGAGGCTAAGAAAATTGCTAAAGGTTTAGTCATGACCAATGAGACATACAGAAAAACCTTAACAAAATTAAGAGGCAAAATCGGTATAGTTGAAAATAATTTAAGAGAACAGGATTTTTCATTTAACTATGAAAATTTGCCGTCAAAAGCTCTTTTTAAGTATAAAAATGCCTTTGCAAAAAATGATAAGGAGAGATATTTCAACTTTATTAATAAAAGTTTGCAAGGAAAAGCAAAGCTTGCAGCAGATAATATTATGCCATATGAATTGGTAGAAAGATATTTGGCAAGCCAACATCCAGTAAGCCAGGAACAGCGAAAAATCTTTGACGCAACTTGGCGTGCCATTCCTGATTTTTGCAGTGATGAAAATGCTATTGCTGTAGTTGACACATCAGGCTCAATGTTTGGAGGCAGTGAGCCTACGCCGGCTTCAGTTGCAATATCTTTGGGCATGTATTTTGCTGAAAGAAATGAAGGTCCTTTTAAAAACTGTTTTATTGAATTTTCCCAAAGGCCTCAGTTAATTGAAATAAAAGGAAGAGATTTTGTAGAGAAGTTAGATTATGTATTATCTTTTTGCGAAATTGCAGATACCAACATAGAAGCAGTGTTTGATTTAATTTTAAATACAGCAGTAAAAAATAAGGTATCTTCGGATAGTTTGCCTAAAAAAATAGTGATAATTTCGGATATGGAATTTAATTATTGCGCCCAAAATGCAGAAATCAGCAACTTTGAAAATGCTAAAAGGAAATTTGAAGAGCAGGGATATCAATTGCCACAGCTGGTTTTTTGGAATGTTTCCAGCAGACATAGGCAGCAGCCTGTAACTGTCAATGACAGAGGAGTTGCCTTGGTGTCAGGTGCATCGCCTAATATTTTTGCCATGGTGGCAGGCGAGCTATCCCCGTATCAATGTATGTTAGATGTAATTGAAAGTGAAAGATATGCTAAAATTGCAGCATAAATTAAAAAGGAATGATAGATTATGATTGAAATTAAAGGAAAAGTTAACAGCGCTATCTGTTATACTTCCCAAATTGAGGAAGGTGCAAAAGAGCAAATAGAGAAAATGTGTAGCTACCCTTTGTCGGAGGGTAGCCTTATTAGAATTATGCCCGATGTTCACGCAGGTAAAGGCTGCACTATTGGTACAACTATGACAATTAGTGATAAGGTGTGCCCTAATATAGTCGGGGTGGATATCGGTTGTGGCATGTACATGGTGAAGCTACGTGAAAAGGATTTGGATTTTGAAAAGATCGACGAAGCAGCACACTTCATTCCATCAGGAATGGCTGTGTGGGATGGCAGAACTGAAAGGTTTGACCTAGAGCAGTTACGGTGCTACAGATCTCTTAAGGATACTAAAAGACTAGAACGCTCTCTTGGAACTTTGGGCGGTGGAAATCATTTTATTGAAATTGAAGTTTCAAAGGATGGAACATATTATCTTGTTATTCACACTGGAAGTAGAAACCTAGGTAAGCAAGTGGCTGAAATTTATCAAAATCTTGCTATAGATTTACATAAGGGAAAAGAGGAATACTTTAATAAAAAGAAAGAGATAATTAAAACATACAAAGAAGCCGGAAGAAAAAAAGAAATCCAAAGTGCACTTGATGATTTAGCAAAATCATATATTGAAAAAGAACTAAAGGTGCCATCAGAGCTATGTTGGTTATACGGTGAATTTTTAGATGACTACCTTCATGATATAAATATTTGTCAAGAATTCGCTAAGAAAAATAGAGAAAAAATTGCAGAGATTATTATGGAAAAAACAGCTTTACATGGTGAAGAGGCTTTTCATACTATTCATAACTACATTGATACAGATGAAATGATCCTGCGAAAAGGCTCTATAGCGGCTCATAAAGATGAAAAAGTTTTGATTCCAATAAATATGAGAGATGGATCTATTTTGGCTGTAGGTAAGGGCAATAAACAGTGGAACTATTCTGCACCTCATGGGGCTGGAAGACTAATGTCTCGTACCGAAGCAAAAAAGAAATTATCTATGGATAATTATGTGGAAAGCATGAAAGAAATCTACTCAACTTCTGTTAATAAAGCTACCTTAGATGAATCTCCAATGGCATATAAATCAATTGATGAAATACTATTGCAAATAGACGATACAATAGAAATTATAGAAGTTCTAAAGTCCGTATATAACTTCAAGGCCTCTGATTATTAAATTAGTAAAAATAATAATTTAAAAGTATTGACAATAATGAAATAGAGAGTACAATATAGTTATGGTTAGCACTCGGTAGAGATGAGTGCTAATAATATATAACAAAATGGAGGTAAGAAAGATGAGCTTTGGAATTAGACCTTTAGGAGATAGAGTAGTTATCGAAAGAGTAAAGGCAGAAGAAAAAACAGCAAGTGGTATTTTGTTAGCAGGACAGGCAAAAGAACAGCCTCAGATGGCAAAGGTTGTTGCAGTAGGACCTGGAACAGAAGAAGTTAAAATAGAAGTTAAGGTTGGAGATACAGTTATTTTTTCACAGTACGCAGGAACACCTGTTAAGTACAACGGAACAGAATATACTATCATGAGCCAAAAAGATATATTAGCAATTGTTGAATAATAAATGTGAAGGAGTGAAGAAAGATGGCAAAGGATTTATATTATGGCGAAGATGCCAGAAGAAAACTACAAAAAGGTGTAGATAAATTAGCAAATACAGTTAAAATCACATTAGGACCTAAAGGAAGAAACGTTCTTCTTGAAAAGAAATTCGGTACTCCATTAATTACAAACGATGGTGTTACTATTGCTAGAGAAATTGAACTTGAAGATCCAGTTGAAAACATGGGTGCAGCTTTAGTTAGAGAAGTTGCAACTAAGACAAATGACGTTGCTGGTGATGGTACAACAACAGCTACATTGTTAGCTCAGATTATTATTAGCGAAGGATTCAAAAATGTTGCAGCAGGTGCAAACCCAATGATCCTTAAAAAAGGTATCCAGGGTGCTGTAGATGTTGCTATTGAAGAAATTAAGAAAAATGCTAAGGAAGTTAACACTAAAGAAGCAGTTGCAAATATTGCATCAGTTTCTTCAGCAGATGAAAACATCGGTCAGCTAATTGCAGAAGCAATGGAAAGAGTTGGCAAAGATGGCGTTATTACAGTAGAAGAAGGAACTTCTCTTGGAACTAACCTAGAAGTAGTTGAAGGTATGCAGTTTGATAGAGGATATTTATCACCATATATGGCAACAGATCCAGAAAAAATGGAAGCTGTAATAGATAATCCTTTAATTTTACTAACAGATAAAAAAATCAACAACATTCAGGAAGTACTTCCATTAATTGAACAGGTTGTACAGGCAGGAAGAAAATTAGTTATTGTTGCTGATGATGTTGAAGGTGAAGCATTAGCTACACTAGTATTAAATAAACTAAAGGGAACATTTGAATGTGTTGCAGTTAAGGCTCCAGGATTTGGAGACAGAAGAAAAGCAATGATGGAAGATATTGCAGTTTTAACAGGCGGTACAGTTTTAGCTGAAGAATTAGGATATGACCTAAAGGAAGCTACAATCGACATGCTTGGTACTGCAGCTACAGTTAAGGTTGACAAGGATAATACTGTAATCGTAGGTGGCGCTGGAGATAAGGATGAAATCAACGCTAGAGTTGCATTTATCAGAAACCAGATTGCTGAAACTACTTCAGATTTCGACAAGGAAAAACTACAGGAAAGACTTGCTAAGTTAACTGGTGGAGTTGCTGTAATCAAGGTTGGTGCTGCAACAGAAACTGAACTAAAAGAAAGAAAACTAAGAATCGAAGATGCTCTAAACGCTACAATGGCTGGTGTTGAAGAAGGTATCGTACCTGGCGGTGGTGTTGCTTTAGCAAATGCTATCCCTGCAGTAGCTAAGTTTGTTAAGACTTTATCTGGTGATGAAAAGACTGGTGCAACAATCATCATGAGAGCACTAGAAGAACCAGTTAGACAGATTGCAGAAAACGCTGGATTTGAAGGAAGCGTAGTAGTTGAAAAGGTTAAGACAAGCAAAGTTGGAACTGGATTTAATGCTTACAACGAAGAGTATCAGGATATGATTAGCGCTGGTATTGTAGACCCTGCAAAGGTTACAAAATCAGCATTAGCAAATGCTGCATCAGCATCAGCAATGCTACTAACTACTGAAGCAGGAGTAGTAGATGTTGTTGATGAAAATCCCGCTGCTGCAATGCCTCAGGGTATGGGTGGTATGCCAGGAATGATGTAATCTTAAACAGAACATAAACTACAAAAATATTTAAAATCGCTATACGGTGTGTATAGCGATTTTTTTTATTGCGCTAAAAAGCAGGTGAATGTAATAGTTTTAAAACCTAAGATATAGAGTCATTTACTTTGTAAACTTAGTAACAACTATTCTTATTTTTTGAAGTGGTTGGTACGCCTAGTCGCCATACCAAAACCTTCAGTAGGGTCCAGTACCACTACCAGTATTTAACCAATACAGCAATCTCACTGGTAAACCTTTTTGTACTATGACATTTACCAGATTTGTGTTATAATTTTAGTGTATGAGTTAAAATATTGTATAGAGGAAGGAGTAAAACTTGAATATTATAGGAGACTATATCTCAGATTTAAAAAGAGAATTTACAGGATATAACAGTAAAAAGATGATGAAGGATGTTATGGCAGGTATTACTGTAGCTGCAGTTGCATTGCCACTAGCACTTGCTTTTGGTGTTAGTTCAGGAGCTAGTGCAGCAGCAGGCTTAGTTACAGCTATTATTGGAGGCATAATTATTGGAGTATTTTCCGGTGCTTCATTTCAGATGTCTGGCCCAACGGGCGCCATGACAGCAATACTTGTAACATTGGCGGCTAAATACGGCATGCAAGGTATTTTTATTGCAAGCTTTTTTGCAGGAGTGATTCTTATTATAGCTGGAATTTTTAGGTTGGGAAGGATCATATATTTTATACCGTCATCTGTTATTACTGGATTTACATCTGGGATTGCGGTGATTATCGCATTAGGTCAGCTAGATAATTTCTTTGGTGTTACATCTAAAGGGGACCTGGCTATAGCTAAGGTTTTTTCATATTTTACAGATGGATTTAACCCTGATATTCCAACGATGTGTATTGGTCTAGCAGTAGTAATATTTATGTTTTTATGGCCAGCAAAGTGGAATAGCAAAGTTCCATCTTCTTTAGTAGCATTAGTACTTGTGCTAGTTGTAAACCATTTTGCAAAATTTGATGTTGCAGTGGTAGGAGATATTCCTAAAACTATATTTTTAGATGATAGATTATCCCTTGCAAGTATTAATTTACAGCAGTTTTGGGATCTTGTAATACCAGCATTATCTATTGCTGCTCTTGCTATGATTGAGAGTTTATTATGTGTAGCTTCTGCAAGTAAGCTAAAAAAGGAAGACTATAATGCCGATAGAGAGCTGATTGCTCAAGGTATAGGTAATGTGATAATTCCATTTTTTGGAGGTGTGCCTGCAACTGCGGCTATTGCTCGTACTAGCGTTGCTATTAAGGCTGGTTGTGAAACACGTATGGCTGGAGTTGTTCATGCATTGATTTTGCTTCTTTCAATGTTTGTTCTTGCACCAATTATGTCTGCAATTCCTTTATCTGCCTTAGCAGGAGTGCTTATTGTAACAGCTTGGCGTATGAATGACTGGGAAAATATAAAGTTTATATTTAACAATCGCTTTAAAACAGGAATGGCAAAGTTCTTTATCACTATGATTGCTACAATTGTTCTTGACCTTACTCAGGCCATCATCATTGGTGTGTCATTTGCAGCTATTTTAATTGTAGTAAGGATGACAGATATTGAGATTAACACTGCAGACGTAGATGATAAAAAGTTAAAGCAGATGGGAATAGATCATACTGAGGCATTCAACAAGATAAAAGTTGTTTATTTAACAGGCACAATTTTCTTTGCAGTAACAGAAAAAATTAAAAATAAGTTGACTGATATTGATGATGCTAAGGTTATAATCTTATCTATGAGAGGTGTACCTGTTATTGATTTATCTGGTATTCAAGCTATGCTTGAGCTTGTAGAAGAACTTGGTGAAGAAGGCATAAAAGTTATGCTTACAAGTGTTCAGCCTAAGGTTGAAAAGAAACTTCGACAAGGTGGACTTATGGAGATAATAGGTGAGGATCATGTATTTGCTAGTGCAGAATTTGCTATTTTAGAAGCAGCTGAATTATTGGAAAAAAAATAATAAAAAATATATATCGCATTATGTACCGACCACCAAAAGTTAGACAAAAAAATCTAACGATTAGGAGGTCGGTATTTTTATAGCTAAATATACCTTTGAATTTAAAATGAAAGCATACTCTCATCGCCTTAAAGATGAGCGAATATTTCAGAGTATGTCTCGAAAAGGAAATTGCCACGATAATTCTATGATGGAGAATTTCTTTGGAATACTTAAGCAAGAAATGTATTACGGATCAAAATACTATAGCTATGAGGAATTAAAAGTAGCAATCGAGAAATATATAAAGTATTATAACGAGAAAAGAATAAAGGAAAAATTAAAATGGATGAGTCCTGTGCAATACAGACTCTCTCTTCAAGCTGCATAAAAATAGCGAGGCAGTTAAAAACTGTCTCGCTAATAAAGTCTAACTTTTGGGGTCACCTCACACCTCATATTTTGTTAGTGCGATTTTTCTATGTGAGAAAGATGAACTTGATAATTAAGTTCATCTATAAAATAAATTTTATACAGTTAATGGGGCAAGTGCAAAGCGTACGATTTTGTATAAATCGTCTAGACTAGTTTCTACTTGATAGCCGATTTTGCCGCCACTATAAATTATGGTATCAAAATTTTGTGCTGACTGATCTATAAAAGTTGTAAATGTTTTTTTCATGCCTATTGGTGAGCAACCACCGTGTATATAACCTGTTAGTGGTAATAGCTCTTTTGACTTAATCATTTCAATGGATTTTTCGCCAGCAGCTTTTGCTGCTAATTTAAGATCAAGCTCTTTATCAGAAGGAATAACAAAAACATAATTTGTTCCGGTTTTGCCGCGAGTAACTAGTGTTTTAAAAACTTGAGATGGGTTTTGACCCATAGCAGCAGCAACTTCAAGACCACTTATAACGCCACTGTTAACGTAATTATAGTGCTTGTATGAAATTTTCTTTTGATCTAATACACGCATTACATTTGTTTTATCATCTTTTTTCTTACTCATGGTATTGCTTCCTTTCTTACGTATTCAACTATATATATTATATCATAAGATTAGGTCGTATTAAATGTTTATACGCGATTTGTGCATATTTATTAATAAGTGATAGAAAACTTGCCAAATTTAACAAAATTATTTATATAAGGGGTTGCATAGTTAAAGAATGGGTGGTATACTAAATACAGTTAGTTAGATAAAACTAACTAATGAAAAATGTATATTTTCACAATGACAATTGACCTCATAATAATTCGGATTCCTAAGGAATCCGTAAAAAAACCTCCAAGGGTTAGCAGTGGCTAACCCTCGTTTTATCCAAAATGAGAAAGGAAAGAAAGATGTTAGAAAAGTATTTAATTGAACATTGCTCACCGACCCTAGCATCCATAAAGACAGCAAATTTATTTAGCATGGTAACTTCAGAAATTGAAGACTTAAAAAGACATATTAAAAATTGGAACGATAAGTTTAGAGAAAAAGGCGTAGAGATGATTCTTTTAAAAGAAGAAGGAGAGAGAGCTCTAATATATCTTTGCAGAAAAAATCAGCTCCAAAAGGACCTAAGTAAAGATGGCGTTAGTGAATTTATGAAAAACTATGGATATGATAACAATGATGCAGACTCTGCCATCAGTGTATTAAGGGAAAAATTAAAAAAACAAGAGGATTTTCCTCATGAAATTGGTATTTTTTTAGGATATCCACTTGGTGATGTTAAGGGATTTATAACTAATTCAGGGAAAAATAGTAAATGCGTAGGTTGTTGGAAGGTATACTGTAATGAATGTGAAGCTTTAAAGAGTTTTGAACGTTTTGATAAATGTAAGTATTTGTATAAGAAACTGTGGGAAGCTGGAAAACCTCTTATGAAATTAACTGTAGCAGCATAATAATAAAATAAAGCATTGCAAGAGCAATGCTTTATTTTATTATATATTAAGTTTATTAAAATTCTTATCTTTTTGCAGATTAAATGCCTTATATAAAATAAATGCAATAATCGCAGTAGTGATTTCGGCCATTGGATTTGTTAGCCATACACCAGGTAAGTCAAAAATCTTAGGTAGTATCATAAGGTATGCAAAAACAAATATTAAAGAACGACAAAATGAAACTATGGCTGACATACCACCGTTTCCAATAGCTGTAAAATAGCCAGATATAAAGATATTAAAACCACATAGTAAAAAAGCTATACAAAATAGTCTAAATCCTGGAATTGCAATAGCTAAAACCTTTGGATCTACAGAGAAAATCATTACTAGAGGTTTTGCAAATATAAATGAAAGTCCAACGATTGCAATTGATGACCATAAAAGTGTAAAATACGATTGTCTGACAATTTCCTTTAATTTATTTTGGTTTCTAGCTCCTACGTTATAGGAGATAATCGGCTGAGCTGCTACTGTGATACCAAAATAGACTGATGTAAAGAAGTAATAAAAATAAGTTATTACAGACATAGCAGCTACACCATTTTCACCTGCAAATTTAAGAAGTGTTAAATTAAACAATAAAGTTGTTATACCAGTTGAAAACTCAGTCATCATTTCTGATGAACCATTGTAGCAAGCTCGAATAAATCCTTTAAATTGCATTTTAGGTTTTACTAGTTTAAGATTACTTTTCCCAGAGACAAAGTGAAGTATGCCTATAAAAGCAGAAATATACATAGAGAGTCCGGTAGCTATTCCTGCTCCTGAAATGCCAAGCTTAAATATGGCAACAAATAGCCAGTCTAAGATTAGATTTGCTACAAGACCTGTAACTGACATAACCATGGCTAATTTAGGATGTCCATCAATACGCGAAAAATATTCTAAAAAGAGTTTTAGCATCATAGCTGGTATCATCATAATAGTCCAAAAGCCATAAGGACGCGTATATGGTATCAAGGTATCGTTAGAACCTGATATGCGAAGTATAGGATCTAAAAAAATTAAAAATCCTAAGGTTAGTATAAGTATTATAACTAAGAGACAAAGAACTATAAATGTAAAAAATTGATTAGCTTCGTGTCTGCGTCCTTCGCCTTGACGTATACCGACTATAGCACCAGCTCCAGTTGCAAGCATTACGGCGATACCAAAAAATACACAGGTTAATGGAACAACAATGTTTATTGCTGCAAGAGCATTGGCGTTTACATATCTAGAAACAAAAAATCCATCGATGGTAGTATAAAATGATAAAAAAACCATCGAAACTATAGATGGTGCTAGATACTTTAAATATTCTTTATATGATAGGGAATTTGTAAAAGCTGTGTTTATCATAAAATATTCTCCTTGAAGTTTCTTTACTTTTTTGATTATAAACGGTATAGTAACTATATTGTCAATATAGTTTTGGGAGTGAATTATAGATTATGGGAAAATATTTTACTGTAGGTGAATTTGCAAGGCTTCATGGTTTAAGCAAGCAGGCTCTTATTTTTTATGATAAGATTGATTTACTAAAACCAGCATATGTAGATGAAAAAAATGGATATAGATATTATAGTGCAAGTCAACTAGAGGTTTTAGATACTATATTTATGCTAAAGGAAATCGGAGTTCCTTTAGAAGAAATGAAGGTATATTTAAATAATCGTGGCACAAATCAGGCAATAGAAGTTTTAAGAGAAAAAAAGAATCAGCTTGAAAGCAAAATTAAGCAGCAGATTCAGATTAGAAATAGGCTTGATGCAAAGCTGATGCAGTTAGAAGAAGCTAGTAATCTTAAGGATGTAGATGAGATACGTTATGAAATACGCAAAAAAAGATATTTGTATTATGTTGATGTAAGTGAACCATTTACAGCTTTTGATGTAGATATTGCTATTAAGATTATGTTTGAGCGTGCTTCTAAGGCAAAGATTCCTCACAATTATCAAATTGGTACAATAGTATCTATGGAAAATCTTTTAAAAAAGGATTTTTTAAAGGCATATAGATGCTATACGATACTTGATAAAAAAATAAAAGATAAAAACTGTATGGTATTTCCTGAAGATTTATATGCTACATTTTATCACAGAGGTCCATATAGCAAGGCTGATGAAACTTATTGCAAAGCTCTTGCCAAAATTAAAGAAGATGGATATGAAATTATAGGAGATAGCTATGAGGAGTGTATAGTGGATAACCTAACTGCTTCTGAGGATGTAGATTATGTAACCAGGTTTAGCATTCCGGTCAAAAAGATGGTATAATAAAGTATTATGATGAATTTTAAGACTGTAGATTATAAGGATGGACAGCTGATTATTTTAGATCAGACATTGTTACCAAATGAAGAAAAGTATATAAAAATTGATACTGCTGATGATTTGTGGGATGCTATTTATCAGTTAAAGGTAAGAGGGGCACCTGCCATAGGTGTTGCTTCAGCATACGGTGTATGTGCTGTAATGAACAAATTTGTATATGAGACAAAAGATGAATTTATAAAAAGGTTTTATGAGGTAACGGACTATATTAGAACTTCACGACCAACAGCAGTAAATTTATTTTATGCCATGGATAAATTAGAACTTGCCATGAATGAAAACAAGGAAAAAGTAAAAAGTGCAAAAGAGGCTCTTTTAGTTATTGAAGGCAAAGCAGTAATGATTCATGAGGAAGATAAGAAATTTTGTAGAGCTATGGGAGAAAATGGACTTACTCTTTTAAAGTCAGGTATGTCAATTTTAACTCACTGCAATGCAGGAGCTCTTGCTACTAGCGGAATAGGCACATGTCTTGCACCAATTTATCTTGGTGTAGAGAGGGGCTATGATTTTAAGATTTATTCAGATGAAACTAGACCATTATTACAAGGTGCTAGACTTACTTCTTGGGAAATGAAGAAACTAGGTGTAGATGTTACTCTTATTTGTGATAATATGGCAGCAAGTCTTATGAGTAAAGGGAAGGTTGATGCAGTAGTGGTAGGTTGTGATCGCATGGCTTCAAATGGAGATGGGGCAAATAAAATTGGAACTTTAGGAGTTGCTATTTTAGCAAAGCACTTTGGTATACCATTTTATATGTATGTTCCATCATCAACTATTGACATGTCTATTAAAAGTGGTGATGATATTAAAATTGAGCTAAGGGATAGCGAAGAAATATATAGCAAATGGTATGATAAGAGAATGGCTCCAAATGGTATCAATGGTTATAATCCTGCCTTCGATGTTACACCTCATGAGCTTATTAGTGCAGTAGTAACAGAAAAGGGAGTAATAAAGCCACCTTATGATGTAAATTTAAAGAAAATCTTAGGTTAGAGAGGAAATAGATGGGATATAAAGTAAAAATAGAAGCTTTTGAAGGCCCCTTTGATTTGTTGGTGTACTTAATAGAAAGTGCACGTATGGATATTTATGATATAAAGGTATCAGAAATTACAGAACAGTATATGCAATATCTTAGTATGATGCAAGAACTTGAAGTTAACTTAGCTTCTGAATTTATGGTTTTAGCAGCACAGCTTATTGAAATTAAGTCTAAAATGCTTCTTCCTCGTATTAACAGCGAAGGCGAAGAAGTAAATCCTGAAGATCCAAGAACAGATTTGGTTGAAAGATTAATAGAATATAAAAGGTTTAGAGCTGCATCAGAATTCTTTGCTCAGTTAGAAGAGCAAAGTAGTCGAATTTATGAAAAGCCTCAGGAGGATATCTCACAGTTCACTGATGAACCAGAAGAAGTTTTGTCTTTTGATGCAAAACAGTTTATGAATGCATTTGAAAGTTTTATAGGCAAAAAGAAAAAAGTTTCCGAAATTAAAGCAAATTATGAAAATGTACAAAAAAAGAAAATTACAGCAGAAGCAAGAGTTGAATTTATTAGAAATCTATTTGAAGCAGATCCAAACAAAAAGTATACGTTTTCTAAGACTGTCTCAGATTTAGATGACAAATATGATATAGCTCTTTCTTTCACTTCTGTAATGGAAATGGTAAAGCAAAGACAAATCAATGCCGAACAGTATTCTATTTTTGGTGAAATTTTTGTTTCAAAAGGTGATAATTTCGATAAGGAGAATAAATTAGAAAATGACAAGTAAAAAAACTATAAAATCAGCTCTTGAATCCATGATGTTTACCTGGGGTGAACCACTTGATGTTAAAGTGGCAGCAGATGTATTTAATATGGATTGGAAAGAAGTGTATGATCTTTTTTTAGAACTTCAAGAAGAATACAAACAAGAGGGTAGAGGAATTGAGATAAGACGTATTGAAAAGAGCTTTCAGTTTGTAACTAATTTAGATAATTTTGAATATGTACAAAAGCTTTGCACACCTGTAAAGCGCAAAAAGCTTACTCAATCAGCTTTAGAAGTTTTAGCGATAATAGCATATAAGCAACCAGTTACTCGTGGAGAAGTTGAATCTATAAGAGGTATCAAATGTGATAGAGTTTTAGATGGTCTAGTTAAAAAGGATCTTATCAAAGAAGTAGGTCGTAGCAATGCTCTTGGAAGACCTATACTATATGGAACAACATCTGAATTTTTAAGATATATGGATTTAGAATCTATTGATGAGCTACCTGTAATTGATGATTTTGACACTGAGTTGGATGGAGACGATATGCAACAAGAAGATGGTCTTCATATGCATCAGATTACTATGGGCAGCTTAAACGATGAAAAATAAAAAAAGAGAGATTATGTAAATTTAATGTACCGACCCCTAAAAGTTAGACCAAAAAAATCTAACGATTAGGAGGTCGGT
>CALCFD010000048.1 GCA_937900695.1 uncultured Eubacterium sp.
CACTGTGGCTCTTTTTTTGTTATCCTAATTTACACCATTATATAGACACATCGATTTGTATAACAGAGTATGGACATATGCATCGGTAGAGGAAATATTAGATGTATTAAAAGCTACAGTAGTTATAGAAGCTATATTTATTACGTATAGGATGTTATTTAGTATAAACATGCCAAGAAGCTGGTATTTATTAAACTTTGTTAGTTTATTTATACTTATTGGAAGCAGCAGACTTGCAAAAAGATTACTTGCAAGGCTGAAAAGAAAATTTGATGATGAGCCTGTAAAGCGTAGAGTTATGATTGTTGGAGCTGGATCAGCTGCATCTATACTTATTAAAGAAATAGAAAGCAGCCAGTCTTATGCAGAGGCTTTATGTGTTGTAGATGATAATCCAAATAAAAAAGGCAAATTTATGCATGGTGTACCTATTTTAGGAAATCGAAATAGTATACCATCAGGAGTTGAAAAGTATAATATAACTGAAATTATCATAGCTATGCCATCCGCAAGTCCAAGAGATATTAAAGAAATTATAGAAATATGTAATACAACTGGCAGACCAGTAAAGATACTTCCATCTGTGGCTAAGAGTATGAAGAAATCTTTAAGTAAGGAAGTAAGAGATGTAAGCTATGAAGATTTACTTGGTAGAGATCCTATTGAAGTAAATCAAATTGGTATTCATGATTTCATAAAAGATAAAACAGTGCTTGTTACTGGTGGAGGCGGATCTATAGGTTCAGAGCTTTGCAGACAGATAGTAGCTAATAAGCCGAAAAAGTTAATTATATTTGATATTTATGAGAACTGTGCTTATGAAATTCAAAATGAATTAAGAAGATATTATCCAGAAGCTGATATTGAGACTCTTATAGGATCTGTTAGAGATTATGATAGGATGAATACTTTATTTAATGAGTATAGACCAAATGTTGTATATCATGCAGCAGCTCATAAACATGTACCTCTTATGGAAGACTCACCAAATGAAGCGATTAAAAATAATTGTCTTGGTACATTAAACGTAGTTAAATTGGCAGAACAGTATAAGGTTGATAATTTTATACTTATTTCAACAGATAAGGCTGTTAGACCTACTAATATTATGGGTGCAAGTAAACGTATTTGTGAAATGATTATGCAGACTTATGCTAATAAATCTAAACATACAAGATTTGCAGCTGTAAGATTTGGAAATGTTCTTGGAAGTAATGGTTCAGTAATACCGCTATTTTTAAAACAAATTGAAAGTGGTGGTCCTGTTACTGTTACTCATAAAGATATAACTAGATTTTTTATGACTATTCCAGAGGCTGTAGCACTTGTACTGCAAGCTAGTTTATATGCCAAAGGCGGAGAAATATTTGTTCTTGATATGGGTAAACCAGTTAAGATTTATGAACTAGCTGAAAATCTAATTAGGATGAAAGGTCATGTACCTAACAAGGATATTATGATAGAAGTAGTAGGGTTAAGACCTGGTGAGAAGCTTTATGAAGAGCTCCTTATGGATGAAGAGGGTCTTGCTAAAACAGAAAATCAGCTAATCTTTGTAGGTCAGCCTATTGAAATTGATGAAAAAGAGTTTTTAAACAATTTGGAAGCTCTTATAGATGAGGCAAATGATAATTCGGATAGAATTAAAGAAATGACAAGAGTTATATGTGATACGTATACTATTACGAATAATTAAGGAGAAATAAATGAATATACCATTTTCACCACCAGATATAACAGAAAAAGAAATAGAGTTAGTATCAGAGGCACTTCGTTCAGGCTGGATTACAACTGGACCTAAAACAAAATTATTTGAACAAAAGATTGCTGACTATATTGGAACTAACAAAGCAGTATGTCTAAACTCAGCAACTGCTGCTATGGAGATGACATTGAGATTATTAGGTGTAGGAGAAGGAGATGAAGTTATTGTACCTGCTTACACTTATACAGCGACATGTAGTGTGATTTGCCATGTTGGAGCAAAACCAGTAATAGTTGATATAGCAGAAGATTCGTATGAACTAGATTATGATAAATTAGATGATGTTATAAATGAAAAAACAAAAGTAATTATGCCTGTAGATTTAGGCGGAGTAGTTTGTGATTTTAATAAGATTTATAATCTAGTAGAACGAAATAAAAATAAATTCAAATCTAATAATGATATACAAAAAGCTATAGGCAGAGTAATTATATTAAGTGACTGTGCTCATGGATTTGGTGCTAAAAAGAGCAATATAAAAACGGGAAATTTTGCAGATTTTACGTGTTACTCTTTTCATGCAGTGAAAAATCTTACAACTGCAGAGGGTGGTGCAGTTACATGGAAAACCATTGAAGGGATAGATGATGAAAAAATATATAAAGATTATATGAACTTATCTCTTCATGGACAGACTAAGGATGCTTTGAATAAGAGTAAAGCAGGCTCTTGGGAATATGATATAGTTTCACCAGCATATAAATGTAATATGACAGATCTTCAAGCAGCTATTGGATTAGCTCAGCTTGATAGATATGATGATATGCTAAAAAGAAGACATGAGATTATAAATAAATATAATAACTTACTAAAAGACTATAAAGTTGAAGTACTATCACATTTAGAAGGAAATAATGTTTCAAGTGGACATCTATATTTAATGAGAATAGATGGAATTGATGAAGAGACTAGAAATAAATTAATAATTGAGTTTGCTGAAAAGGGTGTGGCTACAAATGTTCATTATAAGCCACTTCCTATGTTAACAGCATATAAAAATCTAGGGTTTGATATATTTGATTATCCAAATGCATATAAACATTATGCAAATGAAATAACATTGCCACTTTATAGCAGATTAACTGATGAAGAAGTTGATTATATTTTAAATACAATAAAAGAAGTATTAAAGGAGTATAAAAAATAATGTTACCAAAGTGGGAAAATTTGGATGAGTCCTTACAATGTGAGGCAGTAAAAAAATACTATGATATATTATCAAAGAAAAAAGGAAGTTTATTTATAAAGAGACTATTTGATATAGTAGTGTCGCTTATTATGATTATACTTCTTTCACCAATTTTGATATTTATATCAATTTGGATAAAGATAGACTCACCAGGAACTGTATTTTATAGACAGGTAAGAGTAACAAAAAACAATAAAGATTTTAGAATATTTAAGTTTAGAACTATGGTTTCAAATGCTGATAAAATAGGTAGTCTAGTTACGGTAGGCCAGGATAACAGGATTACTAAGGTGGGTAATAAGCTAAGAAAATTGAGACTTGATGAACTACCACAACTTTTTAATATTTTAAAAGGTGAGATGAGCTTTGTTGGAACAAGGCCAGAGGTTAGAAAGTACGTTGATGAATATAACGATGAAATGAAGGCTACTTTACTTATGCCTGCAGGAGTTACTTCACTTGCCAGTATCAAGTTTAAAGATGAAGATGAAATTATAAGTAAACATGTAGAAGAAGGTTATTCTGTAGATGAAGCGTATATAAATTTTGCTTTATCAAAAAAAATGGAATATAATCTAGAATCTTTAAAAGATTTTAGCTTTATAAAAGAAATAGGATTAATGTTTAAAACTGTGTTTGAGGTATTAAAGTAAGGAGATAAATTTGAACATTTTATTGATAAATCATTATGCTGGTTCTCCAGAAATGGGCATGGAATTTAGACCATACTATTTTGCAAGAGAATGGGTAAAGATGGGCCATAAGGTAAGCATAATAGCTGCAGACTATTCTCATTTGAGAAGAGTAAATCCAGAGGTTGCAAAGGATTTTCAAAAAGAAAATATAGAAGGAATAGATTATTACTGGATAAAAACCAATAGATATGATGGCAATGGAGTAAAAAGATCTATGACTATGGCTAAGTTCGTATCTAAGCTATGGATGAAAGCAAAATGGATTGTAGATACTATGAAGCCAGATGTAGTTATTTGTTCATCTACTTATCCTTTAGATACTTATGTAGGGCAAAGGATAAAAAAAGTATCAAAGAAGAAGGTAAAATTGATACATGAGGTTCATGATATGTGGCCAATAAGTCCAATAGAAATTGGTGGTATGTCACCTAAACATCCATTTATAAAGGTTATGCAGATGGGTGAAGATTCTTTTTGTAGAAATTCCGACATAGTAGTTTCTTTGTTACCAGCAACTAAAGAATATTTTATGGAGCATGGTATGTCAGAAAATAATTTTAGATATATAACAAATGGAGTTTTGTTAGAAGAATGGGAAAATTATACTGAAATACCAGTAGAGATAGCAGATCACTTTGTTCGATGTAAAGAGGAAGGCAAATTTAATTTATGTTTTTTTGGAAGTATACATAAAACTTATAATTTAGATTTGCTTATTGAAGCTGTTAAAGATATTGAAAGAGATGACTTAATGGTTACTTTTATAGGGCCAGGCCTTGACAAAGAAGAACTTAAAGCAATGTGTATTGGTTATGAACACTGTTTTAAATTTTTTGATCCGATTAAAAAAACCGCAATACCTGATTTATTTAACTATATTGATGCTAGCTTTGTTGGGGCTAAAAGCCAAAAGATTTTTAGATTTGGTATTGCGATGAATAAATTGTTTGATTCGATGATGGGTGGGAAACCTATTTTATATATGGTAGATGCACCAAATAACTTTATAAAAAAATATAAGTGTGGTATTTCTGTAAATGGACAAAGTAAAGAGGATTTAATAGAGAGTTTAAATTTGTTATTAAATTGCACCGAAGATGGTAGAAGTGAACTTGGAAACAATGGTAGGAAAGCAGCAGTAGAAATATTTAATTATGCTGCATTATCAAAAGCATTTGTAGATGTAATGGAGGAGTAGTTTTATGAAAAAAATACTAACTGTAGTGGGAGCTAGACCACAGTTTATAAAAGCTGCAGTTGTTTCAAGGGAGTTGAGAAAATGCTATGAAGAAATATTAGTTCATACTGGTCAACATTATGATTATAATATGTCAGATATTTTCTTTGAAGAACTTGATATACCTAAACCTAACTACAATTTAGGCATATCTGGTGGAACTCATGGAAAAATGACAGGCGAGATGCTTATAGAGCTTGAAAAAGTTATGATAAAAGAAGAACCAGATGCTGTATTACTTTATGGAGATACTAATTCAACATTAGCTGGAGCTTTAGCAGCAGTTAAGCTTCACATACCTGTTATTCATGTTGAAGCTGGAAATAGATTAGGAACAAAAAATAATCCAGAAGAGGTAAATAGAATATTAACTGATCATGTAGCTTCACTTCACTTATGCTGTACAAAATCAGCAGAAGAGTTTTTAGCTAGGGAAGGTATTGTAGACACAGTTAGAGTCGTTGGAGATCCTATGTATGATGCCTTCATGTACTATTCACAGAAAGTGGATAGGGAAAACATAGAACAACTTAAAGGTGAAAATGGTGAAATGTTAGAGTTACCAGATAAGTTTTATTACATGACTTGTCATAGAGAAGAGAACGCAGGAAATGACAAAGCATTAGTAGAAATTTTATCTGCTATGAATTCTTTAGAGCATAAAACTATATATCCAGTTCATCCTAGAAATACTGAAAGGGTAAATAGGATTGTTAAAGAACATGGTTTTAATAATATAATTGCATGTAAACCTGTTGGATATTTAACATCTGTATATTTAGTAAATCATGCAGAAAAAATAGTTACAGATTCAGGTGGATTGCAGAGAGAAGCATTTTTTGCTGAAAAGCAGTGCGTAACAGTATTTGACTATATAGTATGGCCAGAGACTATGGTTGATAATAGAAATCAGCTATCTAAACCAAATAAAAATGAAATATTGGAAAAACTTAATAGAGAACAGATAATAAGTGAAGACAAACCGTTTGGTGATGGATATTCATACAATAGAATTGTTGAGGAAATTAATATTCTTTTGGAAGGGGAAGTATAAATATGAAAGCAATGTTATTAGATAAGATAGATAATAAGAGTATTAAAGTAGGAGTTATTGGTCTTGGTTATGTAGGTTTACCACTAGCAGTAGAAAAAGCTAAAGCTGGATTTGAAACAATCGGTTTTGATGTACAGCAGGCAAAGGTAGATATGGTAAATAGAGGTGAAAACTATATCGGAGATGTAGTTGATGATGATCTTAAGAAGTTAATTGCAGAGGGAAAACTAAAAGCTACAACTGATTTTAGCTTCATCAAAGATGTTGATTTTGTAGCTATTTGTGTACCTACTCCTCTTGATGAACATCAGCAGCCAGATATTAGCTATGTAAAGAACTCAACTATTGAAATAGCTAAATATATGACTAAAGGAACTATGGTAGTACTAGAATCAACTACATATCCAGGAACTACAGAAGAGTTAATCAAACCTTTATTAGAAGAAGGTTCTGGATTAAAGTGTGGAGAAGATTTTTATTTAGGATTTTCACCTGAAAGAGTTGACCCTGGTAACAAACAGTTTAAGACAAAGAATACTCCAAAGGTTGTAGGTGCTATTGGTAAGGATGCAACTGAAGTTATTTCAGCTATGTATAGAGCAGTACTTGAAGGAGATGTTTATGAAGTATCTTCACCAGCAGTAGCTGAAATGGAAAAGATTTTAGAAAATACATATAGAAATATTAATATTGGTCTTGTAAATGAATTAGCTATATTATGTGACAAGATGAATATTAGTCTATGGGAAGTAGTAGATGCTGCTAAAACTAAACCGTATGGATTCCAGGCATTTTACCCAGGTCCAGGTTTAGGTGGACACTGCATTCCTCTAGATCCGTATTATTTATCATGGAAGGCTAGAGAGTATGGATTCCATACTTCTATGATTGAAGCATCTATGATGATTAACGATAAGATGCCAGAATACTGTGTTGAAAGAGCAAGCAAAGTATTAAATAGACATAAGAAGGCGCTAAATGGATCAAAAGTATTAGTATGCGGTATTGCATATAAAAATGATATTGATGACTATAGAGAAAGTCCAGCTATCGATGTAATTAATGTACTTAAGGAAACTGGTGCAGAAGTTGAATTTTATGATCCATATATTATTGAGTATAAAGATAATGGAGAAATATTTAGAGGTTTAGAGTCAATTGATGCTGATAAGGTTGCTTCTTATGATTTAGTAATTATTACAGCATCACATAGCAATGTCGATTACGATATGATTCAGAAAAATGCTAAGGCTATTTTTGATACTAAAAATGCTATGAAGGATATTGCTGATAGAGAAAATATTGAGGTGCTATAATGAGCGAATATTTTGTGCATGAAACAAGTGTAGTAGATGATGGTGTTAAAATTGGCAAAGGAACAAAAATTTGGCACTTTTCACATATTCAAACAGGTGCGGAAATTGGTGAAGGTTGCTCATTTGGACAAAATGTAAATGTTTCTAATAACGTTAAAATTGGAAATGGATGTAAAGTTCAAAATAATGTATCAATTTATGAAGGTGTTGAGCTTGAAGATTATGTTTTTTGTGGACCATCTATGGTGTTTACAAATGATTTAACACCTAGAGCAAAATATCCTAAAGGAGCAGCAGGCTATAAAAAGACAGTTCTTCATACAGGAGCAACTGTAGGAGCAAATGCAACTATTGTTTGTGGTCATGAAATTGGTAACTGGGCTATGATTGCAGCAGGTGCAGTAGTAACTAAAAATGTTAAAAATCATGCTCTTATGGCAGGTGTACCTGCAAAACAAATTGGCTGGGTATGCGAGTGTGGAGAAATATTAGGTGACGATTTGAAATGTAGCCATTGTAAAAGAGAATATGTTGAAGTTGAAAATGGATTAGTAGAGAAATGAAAATAATAATATCACATGACGTTGATCATTTGTGGAGAAATGATCATTACAGAGATTTAATATATCCTAAATTGTGGGTTAGAAGTACTTTAGAACTTTTTAAAGGTGAGTATGGTATTAAAGAATGGGGACACAGGATGATGTCTCCATTTAATAAGGTACGTCATAGGATCGAAGAAGTGATGGAGTTTGATAAAGCTAACGGTATTCCATCGAGTTTTTTCTTTGGTATGGAAAAGGGCTTAGGTATGTCATATGGATATAAGAATGCAATCGAAATTATAAAAGCTGTTGATGAGGCAGGTTTTGATGTAGGAGTTCATGGTATTGCATATGACGACTTGGATAATATTCAAAAGGAAAGAGATCTTTTAAAAAAAATAATAAATAGAGATGATTTTGGAATTAGAATGCATTATGTGCGTTTTTCTGAAAATACTTTTAATTATCTAAATGAAGCGGGGTATATTTTTGATACTACAGAATTTGATAAATTAAGCCGTGATAATTGTTTAAAGGAACCACATAAAGTTGGTAATATGTGGGAATTCCCTTTAAATATTATGGATGGTTATTTACCTAAAAAATTAGAAGACAAAAAAAGAGTTACAAAAGAGCTGATAAAAAAAGCTGAAAATGAAAAATTAACTTATTTAACAATATTGTTTCATGATTACTTATATTCTAAAGGTTATGAAACAGATAAAAAATGGTATATATGGTTGATAGATTATTTAAAAGGAAATGGATATGAGTTTATTTCATATAAAGACGCCATAAAAGAATTAAATGAGGGAATAAATGGGAAAAAATAGTAAACTTGTTAATTCAATATTTGAAACAGATGAGTGGTTAAATATTGTTGCTAAAGATTCATGGGAGAAAATAACTATAGAAAATAAAAATAATGAAACGATTGCATCTTTTCCAATAGTGAAAGGACGAAAATATGGTTTTAAAACCTTAGTTACACCTCCTATGACACAGACAGTGGGTATATATATTCAAAAAACAAATGCTAAATTAACTAAACGATTAGAAAAAGAAAAGAAATTAATAAATGAAGTAATAGAAAAATTACCAAAAGGGTATGCATATGACTTTTATTTAGATATCAATAATGAATACTTTTTACCTTTTTTATGGAATGGGTTTAAAGTAGAGCCTCGTGTAACATATAGAATAGTTGATACAAATGACTTAGATGTTGTATGGAAAGGGTTTAAAGAAAATATTAAAACCGATATAAGAAAAGCTGAAAAAATTGTCAATGTAAAAGAGACACAAGATATAAAAATATTAATAGATATGATGTGTAAAACTTTTGAAAGACAAGGGAGAAAATTACCATACAATATTGAAATGATAAAAGAGCTACATAAAATGTTACTAGAAAATGAAGCATGCAAAATATTTTATGCAATTGATGAAAGTGGTAATATTCATGCAGCTACATATTTTATTTTTGATTCAAATAGATGCTATTATTTGATGAGTGGTGGAGATCCTAAATATAGAAATTCGGGAGCGACATCTTTATTAGTTTGGGAAGGAATTAAATCTGCAAGTGAGGAAAATAAAATATTTGATTTTGAAGGTTCGATGATTGAATCAATTGAAAGATTTGTTAGAGGATTTGGTGCTGAACCTAAAATATATTATCATGTTACAAAACACAGAATTTCACAAACTGCTTTAGAATATCTTAAACCTAAGATAAAAAGGGTAATAGGATATAAATAGGTAGAATATAGGGAGATGGTGTAGTATTAAATATTAACAATTATTACTACTATTACTTTTTCAGTATGTTTGGTAGATTTAGGAAATGAATATTTAAATATACTATGTGTCAATTTGTCATATGTATTTCTTTTAATATCAAATATTAATATCAGGCATTGTACGTAGTCAATGTGAGTTAGGAGATAATGTTACAGTTGGTATGGATTCGGTTGTTGTAAAGAATATAGTTGCAAACAAAACTGTAAAAGGAATACCAGCTAAATTAATTTATTTGTATATAGAATTTTTAGAAGGGAGATAATATATTTATGAATATATTACATATAAATTCGTATTATATTGCAGCACCATTTTATAAAAACTTATATGATATACAAAGTAATGATTTTGAAATATCGGTATATATTCCCATAAGTGAAAAATATGCTAATATTAAAAAAAACTTCGGAGAGTATTCCTCAAAAAGTGTTGTATTCAAAGAAAGAGATAGATTATTTTTTTTTAAAAAACATAATAAAATATTAAAGGATATTGAATGTAGATATGATATAGAAAAATTTGACTTGATACATGCTCATTCGTTATTCTCAAATGGATATATAGCATATGAGTTGAATAAAAAATATGGAATACCTTATATAGTTGCAGTTAGAAATACTGATGTTAATGTTTTTTTTAAAAAAATGTTACATTTAAAGAAACTTGGGAAAAATATTTTAGAAAATGCAAGCAATGTTATTTATATTTCAGAGCCATATAGAAATTTAGTTTTAAATAAATATGTTAAAAAAAGCAAGAACTTTGAAAAAACAGTGGTAATACCAAATGGAGTGGATCAATTTTGGATAGATAACTTAAATTATAATAAAAAAGAATTAGATATATCAAAAGGATTAAATATATTAGCTGTAGGGGATATAGAAAAAAATAAAAATCAAATAAAGACTGCAATGGCTTGTGAAAAGTTGAATGAAAAATATGGTAATGTGAAATTTAATGTAGTTGGTAGAAAAAATGATAATAAATTCTATAGCGAATTAGAGAATAAAGTGTTTTTTGAATATTATGGCACAAAAAGGAAAAATGAATTAATTGATATCTATAGGGCAAATGATATATTTGTAATGCCGTCTAAAACAGAAACATTTGGTATAGTTTATGCTGAGGCAATGAGTCAAGGATTACCAATTATATATACAAAAAAACAAGGATTTGATGGCCAATTTGAAGAAGGAGTTGTAGGATATCATGTAAATCCTGAAGATGAAAATGATATAGTTAATAAAATTGAAATGATAATAAACAATTACAACTATTTATCTAATCAATGTGTTGAAAAAGTTAATAAATTCAAATGGGAGAATATTGCTGAGACATATTCTAAAATATACTATGATATTATAAGGAGTAAATAAATGAGATATGCATTAATTGGATGTGGAAGAATTGCAACAAATCATATGAAAGCAGCAGTAAATAATGAATTAGAAATAGCTGCAGTATGTGATGTATTGCCAGAAAAGATGGAAGAACTATTAGCTAAACATGGTTTAGAAAAAGATGACAGTATTAAAAGATATACTGACTATAAAGAAATGATTGAAAAAGAAAAGCCTCAGCTTGCAAGTATTGCAACTGAAAGCGGTAACCATGCAGAAATTGCCCTACACTGTATTGAACAAGATGTAAATCTTATTATTGAAAAGCCTATGGCTATGAGCATTGAAGATGCTGACAAGATTATTGATCTATCAGAAAAAAGAGGAGTAAAGGTTTCAGCTTGTCATCAGAACAGATTCAATGTAGCTATTCAGGAATTAAGAAAAGCCGTAGAAGCTGGTAGATTTGGTAAGCTATCACATGGATCAATTCATGTTAGATGGAATAGAAATCATGGATACTATGATCAGGCATCATGGAGAGGAACTTGGGCCCAAGATGGCGGTGCTCTTATGAATCAGTGCATTCATGGTATTGATTTACTAAGATGGATGATGGGCGATGAAATCGAAGAAATTTATGGTGCTACAAGACAGCAGTTCCATGATTATTTAGAAGCAGAAGACGTAGGTGTTGCTGTAGTTAAATTTAAAAATGGTGCAATTGGTACTATTGAAGGAACAACAAATGTATATCCAAAGAATTTAGAAGAAACACTATATATCTTTGGTGAAAATGGAACAGTTAAAATTGGAGGTACATCAACTAATAATATTGATGTATGGGATTTTGCTGATGAAACAGAAGAAGATAATAAAAATAAAGGACTAGAAGAAGAAACTAGCAATGTTTACGGCAATGGACATACTAGCTTATTTGCTGATGTTATCGATGCTATTGAAAATGATAGAAAACCATATGTGGATGCAGTAGCGGGTAGAAATGCTCTGGAAGTAGTTCTTGCTATTTACAAGAGTCAGAGAGATGGTGTACCAGTCAAGATGCCTTTAAAGGATTTTGCTTCAATTGATATGAAGGGTGAATTTTAGTGGTAAAAGTATGTCATGTAACAAGTGTACATAAGCGATATGATGATTGTATTTTTCATAAAGAATGCAAATCACTAGCTCAATACGGATATGATGTAATTTTGTTAGAGAAAGATAACGAAATTGACGAAATAGTGTAAAGTGTGAAAATTATTTCATTAAGGAAAGAATATAAAAGCAGGACAAGTAGAATTCTTAATGTCTTAATAGAGATATTGAAAAAAACTTTAGAAATAGATACAGATATTTATCATTTACACGATCCAGAATTGCTATTAATTGCTAAAACTTAATAAATTTTAAAAAGGTAATATTTAATAGTTATGAATATTACTATGAACAAATAAAAATTAAAGAATATTCACCTAAATTATTTAGAACAATTTTAAATAATTAAAATGAAATTGTAGATAAGTTTATTGACAGATGTAAAAATATGGCAAGAATTGAAAACTATCATTTAAAAAGACTAGTAAATATAAAGAATGATAGCAGTATCAGTAAAGAGTTTAAGGTTTGCTGTACTGGTGGACTATCAGAAAGTCGAGGTATAGAGCAATTAATAGATGCATGTTATAATGCGAGTGTTAAATAAATACTAGCTGTAGAGTTTACTAATAGGATTAAAAATAAAGAGAGCTATAGCTGTGTAGATTATAGCGGGTACTATAACTATGATGATGTTTATGAAATATATGTGAAGTCTGATTTTGGTGGATAGTTATTATTAAATGTAGGTCGGTATTATAAATTAGCTGTATTTGTGTAAAAGTGTATGAATATACGCAGATGAAATTACCTATACCTATGTATGATTCGCTTTTTAATATAAAGATGGTTGAAAAACATAAATTTGTAAAAGTAGTAAATCTATATGATATTTTAGAAATTTCGAGTGCAATAAGAGATTTAGTTAATAATAGAGAAGCATATAAAGAGATGGGAATTAAAGCTTTTGAACTATATGAGAATCAATTTGATTGGAAAAAGCAAATGGTAAATCTAGATGAATTTTATAAAAAAATAATGTTTGAAGATAGGTAAATTAAAAATAATCTCTGTATAATATAACAAATATAATGCATTCTATAGTGAGAAAGATAATGTAATAGGTGTTTTTTAGGAAAAGTATTATATATATTTAATTTTAGTTTAAGTATTTTTAATAATTTATAAAAGTTTACTTGTTAGAGTGAGTTAAATTATGAATATAAAAACTAAATTAGATATAGTTATAATAACTATATTTCTATAAAGTAATAAGTAATTAGCTAGAGGAGTTTTTTACTATGAGCAAAAATAAAATTAGTTTAGTTGAGCTTTGCATATTTATTATAATAACAATGACATGGGCATATAATATTACGAACTTTTTAAATTTACAAAAGGTTGCAATTGTAGTGAATACAGCGATGTTGTTTGTTATAGCATATGTAACAAACAAAAGTAGTTCAGATGGCGTTAAAAATAATAAAAATGACATAATAAATTTTTTAAACAAGAACAAAGAATTATATGTATTTATTGTATATGTGGTTACTTCATTATTGATGAATATATATAATAGATTATATGGAAATGTATGGGAATATATGGTTTTGTTATTATTAGTACTTATTATGTACAGGCAGAAAAAATCCATTTTATTATTCATGTATAGACCAATTGTTATATCATTCCTATTATTTGTAGCTTTATCGATTCTTTTTGCTCCAGGGTCAAATATGCAATATAGGGCAATATTGATAAATCCAAATTCATCAGCGATTTTTATTTTGACTGTATATATAATTTGTAGTACGAATTTTATGTATAGCTATAATAAATATAGAGTAAGTTCATTTTTAATAACATGTATATCCTCAGGATACATTTTTTATATTGAGTCAAGAGCTGCTGAAATTTGCGTAATTGTATCAGTTATTATATATATAATAGATTCTTTTAGACAAAAAAATAAATTTCAATCTATATGTAAATCTATAAGTTTAATATTATTGAGTATAATTATATTTTGGGGAATACCATTTATACATTCTAATGTGTCGGTTTATATTTATGAGAATATTTACGAGTATAATTTTTCAATATATGACTTACATAATGATAGAGATAGAATAATAATTGATGAGTTAAAAGTTGATAAAAATCATATTGATTCTAATAGTGCAAAGAAAAATAAAAATAAGATTGAAGAAAATAGATTATTTAAAGAAAGTGGGGATTATACTACAGGTAGAATTGATTTATGGAAAATATATGGAGAAAAAATAGAACTATTAGGTCATTCTGCACCAATAGAGTTTAATAATCAAATGAGAACTGCGCATAACACATATATACATATAGCGTATATAAATGGTTTGATAGCAGGAATATCATTATTAATTTTTAATATTATTATAGGAATAAAAGCATTGGTTAAATTAATTAAACGAGATGATAATGAGTACATGTTGGTATTTATAAGTGTGTTAATATATGGAACATATACTATGATTGAAACATTATATTCACCTCTTATATCTTCTTTAACATTTTTATATTACATATCGATAAATCAATTACTTAATCATCAGGAGGTGGGCAAAGATTGAAAATATTTATAGTTGCTCGTGGATGTCCAAATGAAAGAAATCATCTTTTAGGTATATTTGAATTTGAACAAGCTAAGGTATTAAGTGACTTAGGACATGAAGTTATTTATTTATCATTAGATTTGAGATCAATAAGGAGAAAACGTCCTTTAGGATATAGGAGTTACATTAAAAAAGGTGTAAGAATAGAAGAATATTCATTTCCAATAGGAGCTGTTCCTAAAAAAGTATTTATAAATTTAGGTGAAAAAGTATTTAGAAAGTTATTAAAAAAGGTTATTGAAAAGTATGGTAAACCAGATGTTATACATGCACATTTTTTGGATATAGCTACTATTGTATCTAAGAGTAAGTTGGATGATATTCCATTTGTTATAACAGAACATTCTTCTCAACTTAATAGAAATTTGACAAGTAGCGAAATCAAACTATATAAGGATGTATATAGTCGTGCTGATAAAGTCATAACTGTTAGTAAAGATTTGAGAAAAAGAATTAAGCAAATATTGGATATAGATTCAATCTGTATTAATAATATGATAAATTTAACAAAATTTTCATATATGCCTAAATTTGAAAAGGATAATTTTGTAATAACTACAATTGCTTCACTGGATAATAATAAACGTGTTGAATTAGTGATAGAAGCTATAAAAAAAATCATAGATGATAAAAAAATAAATAATATACAATATAATGTTATTGGTCAGGGTCCTAATAGGACAGATATAGAATATCTAATTAATAAGTATAATTTAAAAAAGAATGTTAAATTATGGGGTGTAATAACAAAAGAAGAAATTAATGAAATATTGCATGATACAAATTGCTTTGTGTTAGCATCTGTTAAAGAAACATTTGGAGTTGCATGCGCAGAAGCCTTATATACAGGAACTCCAGTCGTTGTTACAAAATGTGGTGGACCAGAAGAGTTTGTAGATGAAACAAATGGCGTTATTGTTGATGATGATTCATTAGTGGAAGGAATTATGGCAATATATAATAATTATGATAGCTATGATTTTGAAGAAATTTCAAAAACGATTGAGTACAAATTTTCAGAAGAAGTTATAGCTAAACAAATAGAGGATGTTTATAGAGAGGTACTATTAAAAAGAAAAGGGTATGAATAAGAGTAAAAATTTTATTGAATTGTTTTTCGGTATGGGAATAAATGTAATTTTAAGCATTGTTACTACACCTATAATAACTAGATTAGTATCTCCTGAAGCTTATGGTGGATTATCGCTATTTAATACGTATGCAAATATTGCTATGCTAATCGTAATGATAGGTCAGGATCAAGCGTATTTAAGATTTTTTTATAGAGAAGATGATATTGATTATAAAAGATATATTCTGAAGAATACTATAAAAACACCACTAATACTAAGTATTATAACAACATTGTTTATGACGATAACGTTATTGGTAAGTAAAGATAAAAATATATTAATTCCTATTTTTGGAATATATATTGTTTCTTTAGTTATAGGGAACTTTGCAACTTTAACATTAAGACTTATGTTAAAGACTAAATTATACTCTATTATAATAAATATGCAAAAGATTATTTATCTTTTGTTAGTAATTTGCATAATAAAATTTTTATCAATAAATCATAGTTTAGTTTTAATTATATCAACTGTGCTATCTCAAATAGTTATAACAATAATTTGTATTATAAAAGAAAAAAATATTTGGTTTAAAAATCATGAAAAAAAGAATTATGGTATATCAACAAAGACTTTATTTATATATGGATTTCCATTTATTTTTTCTAATTTATGCAATTGGATCTTTACTGGTGCTGATAAAATAATGTTGCAGCAAATGTCTTCACAATTAGCAGTAGGTATTTATGCTTCGGCAGTTAGTATAATAAGTGTTTTTTCTATTATTACAACAACTTTTAATACTATTTGGGGACCTATAGCAATTGAAGAATATGAAAAGAATGGTGAAAACACTAAATTGTTCACTAAGGCAACTGGATATATAGCTGTAATAATGTTTATTGTGGGTGCAACAATTGTTTTACTAAAAGATATTGTAATATTATTTTTAGGTAAAGAATATAGTGAGGCGGTGCATTTAATACCATTTTTGACTCTATATCCGATAATGTATACTTTGTCAGAAAGCACAGGGTATGGAATAAATTTTTCTGGTAAAACATATTATAATATTGTAGTAATGGCTACATCCGCACTTATAAATATATTATTAAATTTGATGTTAATACCTAAATATCAAGCATTAGGCGCAGCGATTGCAACAGGTATTACTTACACATGCATGTTTATTATAAGAACTAAAATATCATTAAAGTTTTATAAGGTGAATTATGATTTAATAAAAACTTTTATTGTTGCATTTTCTTATTATGTATTTGTAATTTACATTACATTTAATACAATAAATCTAATAAGCATAGTGATGTTTTGTATATTTATCTTAATAAATATTATTATATATAAGAATAGAATAGTAGAATTGATTGGTATAGTAAAGGAATTAATTATTAATAGAAAAAAGAAATAGGAGGGTATATTGTTAGGGCAATTATTGCAGAAAATTGATAGTTTGATATTTAGAATTAAAACAAAGTACAATACTCATATAATAAATAATGATGGTGGAGTAGTAGGTGGTAAGGCAGAAATATCATTTCCTCAAAATATATATTTAGGCAAAGGAAGTTATATAAATGGAGGGGCAATAGTTGCTTCTCAAAATGCAATTATAAAAATAGGCGAAAATTGTATGATATCATATAATGTACATATGAGAACTGATATGCATATACATGATAGAGTAGATATACCTATGTTAAAGCAAGGCCATATAGAAAAGGATATAATTATTGGAAATGATGTTTGGATTGGCTATGGTGCTCAAATTATGTCAGGGGTTACTATAGGTAATTCAGCGATTGTAGGGGCAGGAGCAGTTGTTACAAGAGATGTTCCAGATTTTGCAGTAGTAGGTGGAGTACCTGCTAAAATAATTAAAATTAGAAAAGAGAATGATTAAATAGGTTAAGTATATTTTGCGAGGTGATATTAAATGCAATTCAGAGATTTAAAACAACAATATCAAGTATTAAAAAAAGACATAGACGCTGCTATGGTAGAAGTTGCAACTAATTGTAACTTTATCAATGGACAGCAGGTTAAAGATTTAGAAAAAGAACTTGCAGAATATGTAGGAGTTAAACATTGTATTACATGTGCTAACGGAACAGATGCTTTAACTATGGTTATGATGGCTTGGGGAATTGGTAATGGTGATGCAGTATTCGTACCTGACTTTACATTTTTCTCTTCCGGAGAAATAGTTTCACATGCAGGAGCAACACCAATATTTGTAGATGTTGATAAGGAAACATTTAATATTGATGTAGATCATCTAGAAAAACAGATTAAGAAAACTATAGAAGAAGGCAACTTGACGCCTAAGGCAGTAGTTGCAGTAGATTTATTTGGATTACCAGCAGATTTTAATAAGGTAAGAGCTATCGCAGATAAATATGGCATCAAAGTTTTAGAAGATGGGGCTCAAGGATTTGGCGGAGAAATAGATGGCAAAAGAGCATGTAGCTTTGGTGATATTAGCACAACATCATTCTTCCCAGCAAAACCTCTAGGTTGCTATGGTGATGGCGGTGCTGTATTTACAGATGATGATGAAACAGCAAAGCTACTTGAATCAATAAGAGTCCACGGTAAAGGCGAGATGAAATATGACAATGTTCGTATTGGATTAAACTCAAGATTAGATACACTTCAGGCAGCTATTTTATCAATTAAATTAAAAGCTTTTAGAGACTATGAAGTCGCAGATATCAATGCTGTAGCAGATAAGTATACTGAAAAATTAAAGGATATAGTTAAAACTCCTGTAGTGGCAGATGGATTTTATTCAAGCTGGGCTCAGTATACATTAAGATTAGAAGATAAAGAGCAGAGAGATGGACTACAGTCATATCTAAAAGAAAAAGGTATACCAAGTATGGTTTATTATCCAAAACCAATGCATAGACAGGAAGCATTTGGTCAGCTGAGCTGTGATGATGCTGAGTTCCCAAATACGATTGAGCTTTGTGACACAGTGTTATCACTACCAATGCATCCATATTTAACAGACGAAGATATAGATGAAGTAGTTGGAGTTGTAAGGAAGTTTTTGAATCAAAAATAGCCTACAAAATATGAGTACACTATATATAATTGGCAATGGTTTGGATTTATATTTCCACTTAAGGACTAAAACAGATCATTTTATTGAATTTTTGAAAAACAGCATATTTACAGTGAGGTTGAAAATGCTGTAGATGTGTTCAATTCATACGGCATGAATTGGAGTGATTATGAACAATCTTTAAACGGAATCGATTTGGATGAAATATAATTGCAAAATGGAATATATCCGGATTATTCATTAAATCATGAGTATGATAGGGATTATGGAATTGTGAATTTGCAAATGTATATAGCAAGTCTAAATGAGGCGATTAATGAAGCATTGCGAGAAATGGTTGCGTAGGCTAATGATGGTATTGCACACATGAATTATCAAGGAAATTGTGATTTATTCAAAAATGGCGATGCCATTCTTAAATTTAATTACACTTCTATACTTGAACTTCTTTTTGATATACCATCAAATGTACCAATATATCATATCCATGGATGTTACGAAGATGGGGCGCCATTAATTTTTGAATATAAAAAAGATGTAAATAGCTATAGAGATAGTTGGTTGAACATAGGAATTGAAAATACGGATTTTTATATCTGTCAACAAAGAGAAATTATTTATTTTACTTGTCGTTGGGAAAAAATTACAATTAGATGGATTAAATGAATTTTTGTCTCAATGCAATTATATAGATTGTGTAGTTGTTTTAGGACATTCGATGAGTTCGTTAGAGGTAAAATATATGGAACAAATTGAGAAAAAAATTTGCTCTCTTAAATGGTATATATCATATTTTGATTGTAGGGATGTTCGCCGCACTCAACTAGAAAAATATTCGTTTAATGATAAAATTAATTTTTTTAAATTAGATAGTTTATTACATTGAAAAATTTAGTCATGATTACAAAAACTTATGAATGTCGGGCTGTAGTTCTGGTAACTATTTTTATGATGAACCAAATGAAAAATCATATTATGTCAAAGAGGTAAAGATAATGATAGATATAATTGTAAAATTTCCTATAAAGTATTATAGAAAACTTGACTCTGAAAAACGGAAAAATCGAGAGAAAGGACTATATTTTACATATGAAAAAGTTTTAGGAATAATGATGATAGTAATGGGTATAGCTTTAATAGTGGATACAATTTTTCAAATCTTATATCCTTTTATTATAGTATATATCTCTACTTTGATTTTACATTTTATTGTTTATCCTATTTATATTAGATATAGAAATTGCAAAGATTCAACAGTAAAAGAAATTGAAGAATTCGAATGGAGAATTACATTAATGAAATCTCTTTTGAAAAATGAGTTTAAAATAACAACTCAAGATGAATGTAAGCTATTGAATGAATTAATAAATCAAAGATTGATTGCAACAGAGGGGAATATGGAAATAATGAATAGTTTTAAAAACATGATGGCGACATTTATATTTCCTATAATTCTTTTACTTATGCAACAAGCTGCGTTAACAAAGATGGAAATTGTCTGGATACTGACAGCTTGTTTAATACTGGAGGGATTTATTTTTATGTTTAGAGGAGTGATAGGTATCTTTAGCTTTAATAGTAGCTTGAAAATGATAAAGAAAGAATTAGAATTTACAATTTTATATTGGAATAAGATAGATTAGTTTATAAATAGCTTGAAAAATCATTTGGTTGATCTATTGCCATAACTTAAACAGTAAAATTAAACTTTATCATATGCTCCATAATATTAGTAAATTAGTTTATAAAGTATTATAGGAAATCTAATACTTTATTTTTAGAAAAATATTATCACAAATATGGCATAAAAAAATTACGGAACAACTTGTACTTTTTTACGGTGATGTCTATAATATCGATGGGAGAAATGATATTATGTTGAAAAAAATTTAGTGTTGAAAATTTTAAGGGATTTAAAGAAAAAATAGTTTTTGATTTAGGTATGCCTAGTAACTATAATTTTAATACAGAAGTTATTAACTGTAATTGAAAAACGTGTAGATGAAAAGTATTTTTTTAGTGAGTGAGTAGTTGCAGGAATGATGGAAAAACGTGAGAGTATGAACAAGGGAAGGGCACAGGATATCAATAAACCTTGTAATACAGTAGGTGTTCATTTAGCGAAAGTATCTTCAAATAGTACAGCTCTGGTACTTATTGAAGATGAAAGATATAGACGTTTTACTCTAAGAGTGATAGCAAGAATTTAATCTTTTCCAGATGACTTTGAATTGGTCGGAAGTGAAGCTGCGCAGTATAGAGCTTTGGGAAATGCTATTCCCCAGTAATGTTTTGGTATGTTGCAAAAGCGGTAAGTAAAGAGCTGAAGAAGCGTTAAAATGGATAATTTAACGAAAGAACAGCACAGGAAAAATATGCAGCGTATTCGATTAAAAGAAACTAGAATAGAATTGAGATTAAGAAAGGCATTGTGGAATAAAGGATATCGTTATCGGAAAAATGATAAGAATTTACTGGGGAAATTAGATATTATCTTAACCAAATATAAAATTGCTATTTTCTGCGATAGTGAATTTTTTCATGGAAAAGATAGGGGGAGTTTGAAGCCTAGAATCGAGAGAGCTTCTAACAGTAATTATTGGCTCAAAAAAATATCCAATAATAGGATACGTGATGATGAAGTGAAAAAGCAGCTTTTATTTAGAGTTTGGATTGTAATTAGATTTTTGAGGGAAAGATATCCAGAAAAATCTTGATGAATGTGTAAGGGTTGTTGAGGAAGCTATTTTTGATATGGAAATTGGCGAAGTAACAGATATAGAAGGAATAAATTTTAATACTGATAAAAAGGTTAAAAAGGAATAAAGGATTGTTAGTATTTGGCAAAAGTATAGGGGGTATAGTATGTTTTATTCTCCGCTAAGATATCCAGGTGGTAAAGGAAAATTGGAACCATTTATGGAATTATTAATTAGGCAAACGGGACATTTGGGTGGAACTTATGTGGAACCGTTTGCTGGTGGCGCAGGAATTGCATTAGAATTATTAGAAAAAGAAATAGTGAATGACATAGTTATCAATGATTTGGATAAAGGGATTTATTCGTTTTGGAGGGCGATTCTGACTGAAACAGACAGATTTATCAATGATATACGAAATATAGAATTGACTATTGATGAATGGAATAAGCAGCGGCAAGAAATTGAGAATTGCAACCGATACAGGTATGAACTTGGATTTGCGACGTTTTATTTGAATAGGACGAATAGATCAGGAATAATAAAAGGGGGAGTAATTGGAGGTACAGAGCAGGCAGGTAATTGGAAAATAGATGCTAGGTTTAATAGGGAAGCTTTAATTGAACGTATTATTAAAATTACAAAACGGAAGAAACAGATTCATTTATACAATAAAGATGTTAGTTCTTTTATTCAAAATTATTTGCCAAGGTATGAGCATAATGCATTTGTGTATTTTGATCCACCATATTTCGAAAAGGGAAAGCAATTGTATTTGAATTTCTTTTCGTATGATGATCATGTAAGAATCGAGAGAATGATAGAGAATCAAGTCAATTGTGATTGGGTTATTACGTATGATGATGTTCAAGAAATTGCAGATATTTACCAAAATCATATTTTAAGACGATTTGATTTGAATTATAGTGCTGCTATAAAAAGAAAAGCAAGTGAGATTATAATATTTAGGCACCGGGATATGATACCAACGGATAGCCAGCTACAGCAGAGTGGGATTTGTGTGAATCTACGATAAAGGAGAACAGTGATGTACAAGCTATTAAAATTGAATGATTTTAGACAATTTAAAAATATGGATATTTTATTAGGAAAACGATTAACTGTTTTAGCAGGTCGAAATTCAACAGGTAAATCCACAATTTTAGGGGTATTGGCCAATAGTGGTGAATTAAAGAAAAAAGATGGGACGACATATTCTGATGGACAGTTCAGAGCAGAGTTTAGTGAGATTTTCCATGGAAGTAAAAAATATGATGCATCTGGTTCGGACAGAATACAAATAGATATAGTCGATGAAAATGATAATAGAATAGATTATAGAAAATTCAGGACGGCTTGGCAAAATGATAATGGAAAGGATCGCTTTAGAGTTATTCCTTTAAAATACCTTGAAGATGGTAAAAAAACAGAGGCAAAAATGCAGATACCTGTAATTTATTTAGGGTTATCTAGACTGTTTCCTATTGGTGAAGCAAACGAAGATAGGATAAGAAAAAGCAAGATAAAATTCATAGATGATGAGCAGAAAAAATGGTTTATTGAACAATATAAGCAGATACTATCTCTGTATGATGTTGTCACGGATATTAGTAACTATTCAATAGGAGAAACAGATAAGAAGAAGGGTGTTGGAATAGAAACAAATAAATATGACTACCTTACAAATTCTTCAGGTCAGGATAACTTGGGTCAGATTTTAATGTCTATTCTTTCGTTCAAAAGATTGAAAGAGCAAAGAGAAGAGTGGACAGGAGGTCTTTTACTAATTGATGAGATTGATGCAACGCTTCATCCGGCGGCACAGAAGCGATTGATTGATTTACTAATAAAGGAAGCAAAGAAAAATAATATACAAGTTGTAGTCACAACTCATAGTTCTGATTTACTTAAGCATATTTGTAATAAGACTGCACATAATAATGATAGTAAGAATAATGATGTTGAATTATATTATTTTACAAATGGAAATAGACGTTTGGAAATGAAACGTAATCCTGATTATTCAACAAGTGAAAATGATTTATTGGTGGAATCCATGTTGCAAAATTCAAATAAAGTAAAAGTTTATTCAGAAGATGCAGAGAACAGATGGTTTATAAGTAAATTAGTACCAGAATATTTACCTTATGTGGATATATTGGATGTTAAAATTGGTTGTGATCAGTTGTTAAGTTTGTATACAGGTGATATTGCTTATTTTGGAAATGTACTGATTATACTTGATGGTGATGTGAAAGATAAAGATTTACAAACAATTCCGGAACAATTAAGGAAGCGCTTGAGTAATATAATTAAATTACCAGGAAATGTACGACCGGAAGAGGTAATATATAAATATATTTTAAATTTAGAACCTGAACATCCATATTGGGAGAATGCGGCTAGAGTGGATATGAATTGGATTTACTTTAAAGAAAATGGACCGGATTCATCTAGATACAATCAGGAAAAAGAAAGAGAAAAATATAAAAAATGGTTTGTAGATCATCAAACAATTTTTGATTCAACGAAGTTGTATGATTATTGGGCTGTTGATAATAAAGGACTTGTGGAGGAATTTAAAAAGAATTTTGTGAATTCATATAATGCTGTTGCGAGTAGAATTTTTTCTATAACGATTAAATAGTGAGCAACGATTTGTTTTAGGAATTCCTTGAAGTTATTTTAATGGTTTTATTTTGGCTTCATTAATTTGGTGTTGAAAATATCAGATAAATTTTAGAGTATATGAATATAATATTAATTATTAAATGGCAGAAGCAGTAAGAGATTTTAAAGAGTCGACATGTGGTAACAACAAATATTGCTATATAGATATAGATGATTTATCAAATTATAAACGAATATCAGCATGTAGAAGTGAGTATAAACAATTTGAAAAGTAAAATTTTTTAATTTGGAACGAGATAATAAAAGTTTTTTACTCATGATTACATGTCTTTTTAATAGAGATAATTTGTTTAGTTACGAAGAATATATAGAGAATATAAGTCCATATGAAATATATAAGCAAGAAAATGATATTACAGATAATAGAGTTTTTATTCTAAGTGCTTTTCCAGAATTTATACTTGATCATCAAGGATATAAGTTGTATAAAAAATATCAGAATATGAATAGAGATATCGAAAAGAAAAATGAATGTGATAATTTAATACGGGATTAGCATAGTAATTTGCAGGAAATAGCAATATTGTACATATACAGAGTGCATTAAATATATACAAAGGGAAAATATTTATGATAAAAGTAATACAAACAGTATATAAACTTATTTTTAATAGTACATATATATTGACAAAAAACATCCCAATAAAAATAAGAGAAATATTGGTAACAATTTCACTATTTATATTAGCAGGATTGTTTTTTTATCAATGTGGATCAGCTAGTTTAGGGTTAAATCCAGGAACAGTCCAAACAAGAACGGTTATAGGTGTAATTGCTATAATTTTAGTTTGTATATTTAGTGTTAATAAAAAACTAGAATATGTTAAGTGGAACCAATGGGTTGCATATCCATACTATATAGCTGCTATAATTATGGTTGTTACAGGTTATCAACATCCAGTAGGACAAACATATTTAGAATATGCATGGATGATGCTTTTAGTATTTCCGGGATTATATTTTATCCTAAATAATATACAAGAGTATGAAAAATATTTTAATATTTTGGCAAATTCCATAGCCATACAAGGTGGAATAATTGCATTTTTGACATATTTTATGAGACCTATAAATACGCTTACATGTATATCAAATAGATATTTGGGATTAACAACTAATCCAAATTATTTAGGTATGGTAGGATTAATTGTTACAACTGCTACGTTGTATTTGATAGCTACTAGCAAAAAGAAAGTGCCGATTTATATTATAATAAATGGAATATTTGTTGCTTTTATTTGGTTATCAGTATCAAGGACAGCATTAATAGCACTCGCGCTTCAGTTAGTAGCGTGGAGTATAATGATATTACGCATTAATTTTAGACATGAAAAAATTAAAAGTCTAATAATTATAGGGGCAACTTTTGTTTTATTGGTTGTTTCAGTGCCAATTGTGAAGACAACATTAACTGCAGTAGGCACAGCTGTAGTACCAGTTGCTTCAGCAGAAGAAGTTGAATCTGAACTAGAAAATAGAGTTGATCTTACAGATAAAACCATAGCGCAAATTTCATCAGGTAGAGATTTTATTTGGAAGGAATATGTAAAACATTTTAATCTATGGGGTAATGATTATGAGAACTTTAATATTAAATTACCAAGTGGAGGATATATTAAAAATGCTCATAATACATATATAGATATATCATTTAGATCAGGTATTATAGCTGGTTTAGCATATTTTATAGAAAATGTATAAATATTTTATTTAACTTTGACACCATTATGGGAAAAGAATGGAACAAAAATTATAAGAGAATAAAACTATAAGAAAAATACTAAGAAGGATTGATAAAAAGTTAGAGATGAAGGACAAGAGTATTAAAGAAATATTGGATAAATTGAAATATATTAAGAAATATAGAGAAGATATTAATTTATGTAAAAAATATAGAGAAGAATATATTTTAGTTGATACAGGAAAAGAAATCATAGAAAATTTCAATTGTAATTTACTTCCTAATTTTAATGGATATAAAGATCCATTTGTTAATCAAGAGCTAAAGTTCATAGCCTTAATAACAGATTTAGATATGGTGAATCAACATATTATTGAATCTCATAACTTGTGGAATGAAATTAGAAATGAAAAATATAGCTTAAGATTAGATATATATAATACATATTTATGGAAAAGATTTCTTAAACTTCAAGAATACATAATTTTTGATTTAAAGCACTTTGTTGATGAAGTAATAGCAACAATAGCGGTCATTAAAAATCTAACAGTTAAAAATAAAATATCAGTATCTTCAATAGGTGAATATTTAAATAATAATAGTTTTAATGAACTTGATGAGTTTAAAGACTTATTTAGAATTTTAAATGATTTATTTAATACTTATAAACATTCATATGCTAATAATTCAACTTATATGCAAGGAATATATGAAAATTGCTTTGTGGGAATTTATAGCAAATATAATGATTTTAATGAAGATCCACAGTTATATGTGGTATCTATGGATGAACTTATTAAGAAATTTAATGACTTTTATAAGAAAAGTTTTACCATTATTGATAATTTGACTAAAGATGCTATAAAGTATTAAATGTAATATTTATAGCATTGTTATATATTAATTCAAAGTGCACAAAGGTAAAAACAATAAGCTTTAATTTGTTAATATCCGGTAATTTCAAAGAAACAATTCGATAAAGCTTTTTTTATGAAGAAATGAAGAAAAAATTCAAGATGGTTGTGTAGTATGATATAATATTTAGACTAAATTATAAGGGAACTATGCAATTCAAAGATTTAAAACAACAATATCAAGTACTAAAAAAAAATATAGATGCTGCTATGGTTGAAGTTGCAACTAATTGTAACTTTATTAATGGACATCAGGTTAAAGATTTAGAAAAACAGATTAATAAAACTATAAAAGAAGGCAATTTGACACCTAAAGTAGTTGTTACAGTAGATCTATTTGGATTACCTGCAGATTTTAATAAGGTAAGAGATGTAGCAGATAAGTATACATTACCAATGCATCCATATTTAACAGATGAAGATATTGATAAAGTAGTTAAGGCAGTAAAAGAATATTTATTTTAATTAATGTGAGGGGAAATAAATTGAATAAATTCATGTTAAAAAAGTATAAACGAATTGCAATTATGTTAATAATTGCAATATTAGTTTCGATTTTACCATTATCCAATGCAGAGGCAAAAGGCAAAAGTAAAATTAGTATTAATAAAATATATGTAACAAAGTCGTATACTAGCATTTATTGGCAAAATAGTGGAAAAGCTAATAAATTCTACGTTTATAAAAAAATTGGTAATGGAAAATATAAAAAAATAGCAACTTTAAGTGGAAATAGAAAAACATATAAAGACAGAACTGTAAAATTAGGGGAAAAATACACTTATAAAATATATATGAAAAAGTTTGTTCGGATTTACAAAACCGCACCTAAACAAGTAGAAATTCGCAAATTAAAAACTCCAAAGATATCTACTATTCGAAATTCGAAGAATAATAGAGAGTATGTGAATATTAAATTTAATGGAAAAAAAGGATATAACTATCAAATTTATAGGAAAAATACAAAAAATGGAGTATGGAAAAAGTTGTCTGTTATAAAAGGGAAGACTGGTGATAATAGTTATATAGATAAAAAAGTAAAAAAAGGTAAGAATTATTATTATGCTGTAAGAGCTTATAAAAAGTCAGATACAATATATTTTTTTTCTGACTTAAGCAAAAGTATGGATACTATTTTAGGTGTTCCTAAAATAAAAGCAAAGTATGGTAATTTAAATACTAAACTGACTTGGAATGCATTACCAGGTCTGAAAAATGGTGGATATAGAGTATATAGGAAAAATGGGATAACTGGTAAATATAGGCATATAGGAACAACTAGTAAAAACTATTTTGATGATATATATAGTAAAACTATTAAGACAAAAGATGAAAAAAAGTTATTAAAAGATGATTGCTTTGTTGATCCTGTGTCAAATTCTTTTATTTATACTGTTAAAGCGTATAGTAATATTTCAGGACAATATAAATATGGTCCATATTTAAAAGAAGGAACTATTCATATGGAGAAGCCAATAATCATAAGTGTTGATTCAGGGAATATTACATGGGGAACAGTTAAAAATGCTGTGGAATATTATATTTACTCTGGTTATAGAGACAAAAATGGAAAAACACATTGGAAAAAATTGAAGACAGTTAAACATACTAATAATATAAAACAAACAACAAATATCCAGAAAAATTCTCAAAATACTTTTTATACAGTAAAAGCTAGATATAATATAAATGGTAAAAATTATTACAGCAAATTTGAAAAAGATTTTAGTAAATTAAATTATCGATATAGCAAATCAAAAGTATTATTTTTAGGTGATAGTATTACTTATGGATCGCCGTATAAAAGTGCCTATAATAAAGAAATTTTTTCATATCCATATAGAGTTGGTCAGCTAACAGGTGCTGAAATTACTAATTTATCTATCCCAGGTGCTTCATTAGGATATAAACCAGGTAAACATTGGCTTATTGGTGAAGTTATAGATAAGGTTAATTTAGGTATAAAAACTTCTTCTACATTGCATAAGACGAATAGTAAATTGAAAGATTATGATGTTGTAGTTATTGCAGCAGGAACAAATGATTATGGTTTTTCAAATTCACTTGGTTCAATAAAAAGTCTAAATAATAAAGAGTTTAATGGTGCCTTAAATTATACGCTGAATAGGATAAAAGAGGCTAATCATGAACGAATTAATAGTGGAAAAAAAGAAATAAAAGTAGTTATTATGAATCTTTTCTATAGTAACTTAGGGAAAGATCATAATAAAATTTCAAATAGATTTATCACACATAATGAAAAAGGACTAACTCTTAGAGATTATCAAAATAATATTGATAAGATAATAGAAAAATTTAAAGAAAGCGGTATGAAAATATATAAATTTAATAGTAATAATATTGTGAATAGCTCAAATTGTTATTATAAAACGGCAGATAATTTGCATATGAGTAGAGCCACATATGCTGAAATTGGCAACAGTTTAACATCGTTTATGATAAATTATAATATTTTAAATAGATAAGGAAATGAACTATATGATTACAATAATACAAACAGTATATATCGTTATATTTAATACAATTTATAAATTAACGAAACATATTAGTGAAAAACATAGAAATATAGGTATATTTCTATGTTTATTTGCTTTAGTTTCACTGTTTTGGGTACAATGTAGTAATTTTTTAATAGGACTTAGATTTAATACAATTCATAGATCCAATATAGGTATGATATTATTAGTAATATTATGTGTTTTAAGCGTAAATAAGCCACTAAAAAAAGTATCATGGAAAAAATGGTTAGTATATCCATATTTTTTAGCAGCTATTTTTATGGTAATTGCAAGCTTTGATCATTTTACAGGAAATGGCTATCAAAGCTATGCATGGCAACTTTTAGTAATATTTCCGGCTTTATATTTTGTTTGGAATAATAGAAAGGACTATGAAATATATTATAATCTTTTAGCAAAGGCAATAGTTTTTTCTGGAACGGTAGTAATTATATTAACGTTTATATTAAGGCCAGTTAATGAATTCTCTATGCTTTCAGGTAGATATATGGGACTATCAGATAATTCAAATTTGCTTGGAATGATAGGTATAATTATTACAAGTGCTTCTCTATATTTAATTAGCCTGTGTAAAAAAAGTATATGGTTTTATTTAATTATAAATGGAATTGCAACTACTTTTATATGGTTATCTATGGCGAGAACAGCTGTGCTAGTTTTAATATTTCAAATAATAGCATGGTCTATTATGCTGATACGTATAAATATTTATAATAGAGATTTTACAAAGATGTTAATTATATTGATGACAATTGTTATAATGATAGTATCAGTTCCAGTTTTTAAATGTGTTTTAACTAATTTAGGCGAAAAACAAATGCAAGCATATGCAGCAGAAACAAATCCAACAATAGAAGAAAGATTCGATATAAAAGATAAAGATTTGGGAAGCTTTGTATCAGGAAGGGATTATTTGTGGAAGTATTATTGGGACAGGATGACATTTATTGGGAATGATTGTACAAATCATGAAATACCTACAGGGTCTGGAACAGCATTACATAATGCTCATAATACTTATTTGGAAGTTGGATTTAGATATGGTATTCCAGCCGGAATCTTTTATTTTGTTTTTATGTCAACAGTATTAGTTATGATGAATATAGGAATTTTAAATGGAAATAGGAAGAAATACAGTATATTTGTGGTAATGGCAATTTTAGCTTATGGTATAGAATCATTACTAGACGTGCAAACTTTGCCATTTAGCAGAGGTCCAGTATTAATATTTTATTTAGTTGCTATGGTTTTATTTGATGGAGATTTAATTAAAAAAGAAACGGGGAATTAAAATGGATGTAAAGGCAGTAATGAATAATGTTAAAAACAAAGGAATAAAAGAAACTTATAATATATATACAGATAGAAAAAATAAAAGAAATAGCATTTCAAAAAATAATAATTTTGAATTAGATATTTTGAAAAAAGAAGTAGCTACTTTAAAAAATAGAGTACTTGAGCTAGAAAAAACACACATAAATACAGAAATAGACACTTTGTTTTTTAATTATAATCAAGCAGATTCTCAGGATATATTGGATAAACTTATAATGGATTTTGAAGAAATATGTAAAAAAACTTTTCAATTTCCAGTAAACGAATGTATTAACGTTGTTGAAGATATTTGTCAAAGAGTTGCTAAGTTACCTATGGATGATTTTCGTAAAGGTGTTTATGATATAATATTCGAATATGAAAAGACTAAAGGCTATAAAAAAGCTCTTAAAGAAAAATATATCAAAAATATTCTTCCTCAAATTTACAATGAAAAAGGTAAAGAACCTATAAAGAATACTATCGTATTTATGGAAAGAGGAGGTAAAAAATCTCCAAGTTTAAATTATATTTACGATGCGGTTAAAAAGAAAGGTGAATATGAAATAAAATTACATGAGTTAAAAGTTAATGTATGGCCGTTTACAGCTTTTTATTTGAATGCTGCAAAATATATTGAAGATTGTGCAACTGCAAAGGCTATTTTTATATGTACAGCCAATGATTTAATGTCATATTTTACTTTAAGACCAGAAACAACATACATACAGTTATGGCATGGATGTGGTGCATTTAAAAAAGTTGGTGCAAGTACAGTAGGTAAAAAGTTTGGAAAGAGTGCTAAGGCAAGAGCTGAGTATCCAGATCATACAAATTACTCTTATGTGACTATTGCAAGTCCAGAGGTTTCTTGGATTTTTGAAGAGTCTATGAGCATTGATAAAGAATCAGGAATAATTGTTCCTACAGGTATAAGTAGAACAGATGAATTTTTTGATAAGAATTATATAGAAAATTGTTATCAAAAAGTTCATGAAATAATTCCTGCGACAAAAGAAAAGAAAATTATATTGTATGCTCCAACATTTAGAGGGGAGGTAGCAAAAGCAACTTCACCAGATTTTCTAGATGTTAAGAAATTTTATGAAGCGTTAGGTGATAAATATATTTTGATATTTAAACATCATCAGTCTGCTAAGACAATTCCAGAAATTCCAGAGGAATATAAGGATAGATTTGCTTTTGATATGACAAGAGGCAAAGGTATGACCATAAATGATCTTATGACTGTAGCTGATATTATGATAACTGATTATTCATCTGTTGTATTTGAATATTCATTATTTGAAAGACCTATGGCATTTTTAGTAAATGACATAGATGAATATATAGATGAAAGAGGTCTATATTATGACTTTGATGAAGTTACGCCTGGTCCACTATGTTACAGTACTGAAGAACTGATAGATTATATTGCAAATATAGATGAACGTTTTGATAAGAATGAAGTAACTGAATTTAAAAATAAGTTTATGTCTTGTTGTGATGGTCATTCAACTGAAAGAATTTTAGATTTAATAAAATAAGTGAATTTAGAGGGATTTATGAAGATCCCTCTTACTGTGTTGTAAATAGTGGTAAATTCAATTAACATATTATATAATATATTATTATGTATAAAATTAGGAGGAAAACTATGAAAAGAGTATTAACATATGGAACTTACGACTTATTACATTATGGTCATATACGTTTACTTAAAAGAGCAAAAGAATTAGGAGATTATTTGATTGTTGCAATTTCAACTGATGAATTTAATGCAATAAAAGGTAAAAAAGCATATCATAATTTTGAAACAAGAAAAGAAATGTTAGAAGCTGTAAGATATGTGGACTTAGTAATTCCTGAAGAAACATGGGAGCAAAAAAGAAATGATGTAGAGAAGTATTATGTTGATACAGTCGTAATGGGAAGTGACTGGGAAGGCAATGAAAAGTTTGAAGACTTAAAAGATTTGTGTGAAGTTGTCTATTTAGATAGAACAAAGGGTATTTCAACATCAAAAATAAAGAAAGAACTAAATATAACACAAGAGGGTTTATATGACAAATAATAATTATGTAACAGAGTGGTGTAAAGAAATAAAATTTACCATAACAGACATGAAATGGGAAAGAATTTTTTTAGAATTTACCATTGAAACTGAATATAAAGGTGAAGTGAATTTTGCATTTGCAAAGTTTAAAAGAAATTTATTAAATAAGGAAGAACGAGATGAATTAGGCGCAGAACCTATATATGATTTTGAGATAAAAGAAACTGCACCTATAGAATATGACAGATATGAAGACGGAAAATATTATTTTTCTGTTAATATGGCGGCAGCTGATGGAAGAGAGTTTTTAGATAATGGTAAATGGAGAATATGTGCATTTATGCCTGAGGGAGCTTCAGTAGCTCTTATATCAAATGAATTAGCATATAATCTTGATGATTTATCTCGAATTTTTAGATATGGCAGAAGTAAATATGCATATAATTTGTCATTTAGTTTGAGGAACTTCGATGGTGAAAACTTAGAACTGTATTTCAATAGCTATTTTATGATGCAAAATAAAACATGGAAGCGAAGAAGGTACATCCAGGAAGCATTTACTAAAAAAGGGAAATTTAAACGTTTTTACATGTATTTAGTCATTTGGATGATACGTGCCTTTTATCATACTGTATCAGCAGTTACTCCTAAAGATGGAACTAGAATTTTATTTATGACAGAAACTAAAGATTATTTATGGGGTAATTTAAAGTATATTGATGATAGGATAAAAGAACGTGGTTTGGATAAACAGTTTAAATTATCTTACTCGTGTAGACGAGCTGTTGGTAGTCATATGAGTGTTTTAAGTTGGATTAAGACCGTATATTTAGTAGCTAAACATGATTATATTTTTATAGATGATTATGCTCCTGTTTTTGGATTTTTCAAATTAAATCCTAAAACAAAGCTAATACAGGTATGGCATGCAGGTGAAGGATTTAAATCTGTAGGATACAGTAGATTTGGGAAAGATGGATCACCGTTTCCATCAGAATCTTGTCATAAAGCATATGACTATGTATTAACAGGATCAAAAAATCTAGTAAAAGTTTATGAAGAAGTATTTGGTATTGAGAAAAAGGCATTTTTACCTGTAGGTATGGCTAGGTTAGATGACTTTTTAGATGAAGAAAAAATTAAAAACTTTAAAATTGATTTTTATAAGGAGTATCCAAATTTAGAGGGTAAAAAAATAGTATTATTTGCGCCTACTTTTAGAGGTACAGGACAAAAAACTGCATACTATGACTATGATAAGCTTGATTTAAAACAAATATATGAGTTTTGTGGTGATCAGTGGATTTTCTTAGTAAAGATGCATCCATTTGTTGATAATCCAATAGAAATTCCAGAAGAATACCAAGATAGAATAATAGATTTTGCTACCTATCCAAATATAAACGATTTATATTATATTACAGATGTGCTTATTACAGATTATTCTTCAAACTATTATGAATATGCACTTCTTAAGAAGCCTGTATTATTCTATACTTATGATAGAGAGTTTTATGAATTAACAAGAGGTGTTCACAGAGATGTTAAAAGCCATGCACCAGGTAAGGTTTGTGATACTTTTGATGAGCTAATTACAGCTCTTAAAAATGAAGATTATGAAATAGAAAAACTAGATAAATTTGTTGAAGAAAACTTTAGCGAATATGATGGTCATGCTGCAGATCGTGTGATTGATCAGATATTGTTAGGAAAGGAAGAATAAAATGAGTAAAAATATAGCTATTATTTTTGCTGGTGGTAGTGGAGCACGTATGGGTTCGGGACTACCAAAACAATTTTTGGAAGTAAATGGTAAACCGATTATTATTCATACACTTGATATATTTGAAGATCATCCTTTAATTGATGAAATATATATAGCCTGTAAGGAAGAGTATATTGGTAAGTTAAAAAAGATGATTGAAAGATTTTGGATTAAAAAGGTTAAGTCTATAGTTCCTGGTGGAGCAACTGGCCAAGATTCTATTTTTAATGCGCTTACTGCTGCTAGAAAAGATAATAATGATGATGCAGTTGTGTTAATGCATGATGGAGTTAGACCATGCATTACTAGTGAACTTATTGATGATGTAATAAAGAGTGTTAATGAAAAGGGATCAGCTATTACATGTACTGCTCTTTTTGAAACTCCGGTAGTAAGTCATAATGGTGAAATTGTTGAAGAAGTTCCGTCAAGAGATGCATTTTATACAGCACAAGCACCTCAAGGATTTAAAATCGGTGAGATATATGAAGCTCATCTAAAAACTAGAGAAATTAATCCAAGTTATGAAGGTATCGTAGATAGCTGCACTCTTATGAGAAGCTTAGGTAAAGAAGTTGCTATAGTTAAAGGAAATAGAGGAAATATAAAGGTTACAACACCAGAAGATTTATATATTTTCAGAGCTATGATACAGTACAGAGAAACTCAAGATGTATTTGGATTGAGTCAAAAAGAAGTACCAGCTAAACTTAAAAAATAGAATATGGAGAATTACAATGAATAAGATTTTGCAAGAAGATATTAATAATATTTTAAAAGAAGACTTAAATTGGGATAGTTTTAAAGGAACAAATGTATTAATAACAGGTGCTAGTGGTATGCTAGGTAGCTATATGATGAATGTATTAATCGAACTAAAGAAGAGAGGATTTGATATAAACATTTATGCTTTAGTAAGAAATTCTAAAAAGCTATCTGAAGAAGCTTTACCATACATTACAGTTATGCAGCAGAGTGTAGTAGAACCAATAGTAACAGATGTTAAATTTGATTATATTATTCATACTGCAAGCCCAGCAAGCCCACTTATTATGAGAGAAGATCCAGTTGGCACAATTGCTGCTAATACTTTGGGAGCTTTTAATACTTTAAATCTTGCTAAAGAAGGTAGTGGCAAAGGCTATTTATTTATTTCTTCTAGAGAAATATATGGTCAGCCATATCATAATCAGAAGGTATTTACAGAAGATACTTATGGACTAGTAGATCCGTTAAATGTAAGATCTTGTTATCCTGAAGGAAAAAAAGCAGCTGAAACAATGTGTGTATGCTTTAAAGAACAGTATGGAGTTAATACTAAGATTGCAAGACTTGCTCATACATTTGGACCAGGTATGTCAATAAACGATGGAAGAGTTCAGGCTGATTTCTTAAAGAATGTTGTAAATAATGAAGATATTGTTTTAAAAAGTGAAGGAACAGCTATTAGAACTTATACATATGTTGGAGATGCAGTTTTAGCACTATTTTATATTCTTCTTAACTCTGAAGATGTTGTTTATAATATTTCAAGTGAAGAATCAACAGTTTCAATTAAAGAGCTTGCTGAAACTTTAGTTAATGCTTATCCAGAAAGAAACTTAAAGCTTGTTTTTGATATACCAAAATCAGATGCTAATGCAGGATGTGCACCATTTACTCTAGGTATCTTAGGTAGTGATAAACTTAAAGCTTTAGGTTGGAAACCAATCTATAGCTTAGAGGAAGGTTTAAAGAGAACAGTGGAATTTTTGGAAGGTTAATATTTGAATGAATAGAATAAAGAGACGAACATATTATTGGGATAACTTAAAAGGATTACTCATTTTATTTGTGGTATTGGGGCATTTGTGTGAAGTATATATAGAAACTTCTAGAACTATGGAAAGTATCTGGGTTATTCTTTATAGTTTTCATATGCCTTTATTTATTTTCATAAATGGTTATTTTGCAGAAAAATCAAAAAGTCCAGTTGAAAATAAAATAATTAAAATGTTTGGAATATATCTTTTAATGCAGATACTATTTAAGATAGGCAGCGTATTGTTGTTAAAGAAATCATTTAATTGGGAGTTTTTAGCCGATCCAGCATATTGTTGTTGGTATCTAATATTTCTTGTTTATGCATATATTGCGTATAAGTTTATAGAAAATAAAAATACGATTACGTGGTTAATATGTTCGTTTGCAGCGAGTTTGCTTGTAGGGTTTGATGAATCAGTAGGACACTTATATGGAATAGGCAGAACATTTTACTTTCTTCCGTATTTTATATTAGGCGTGATTTATGCAAAACAGAAGGAAAGAATAAAGGGAAATGCTAAAAGATTGAAATATTACTTTATATTATTTGTAATGCTAATAGTTGTATTTTGTTTAGGAAATGCTAAATGGTTTAATCGAAAAACTTTTGCAGGGCATAAATCTTATTTTGACTTATATCACGAAAATCCATTAATAGGCTTAGCGATGAAATTAGTAGCTTATGCTATTGCAATTTTTATTGGATATTGTATATTAAAAATAACTTCCGAAGAAAAAACAATATTTGCTTTTTTTGGAAGACATACTTTGATTATATATTTAACACATATTTGGATTTTTAAAAATGTATTTGGATTAGTAGAAAATTTGGAATTTGTGGACAGTGTTTTAATTAATCATTTATTAATTTTAGCAATTTTGTTACTCATAGAAATAATTTGTTGTATAATTGTGACGTATTTGCATAGTTATTTAATAAAATATAGGGGGTTAAAAGCAAATACAATTGGGAAATAGATAGATATGTAAAAGACTAGTCAATTGAATAATATTGACTAGTCTTTAAATTTATTTTATATTACTCCATAAAAAATCAACAATATCTTTAATAATATGAGGTCTATTCCATGAAACATATTTAGATAAAAATTGTTCTTGCATTTCCATATTATAATTATTATTTGAAATAGCTTTCAAAAGATCACAAGAGTTATTATACATAGGACCTGGTATTTCATTTGGATAGTCCATATATATATCGCGTTTGCTTATATAACTTTCGTAATCATAAGTATAAAAGAATAATGGTATATGAAGTATAGCTGCTTCGTATATGATACAGCTGTAATCACTAATCACATAATCAGCTATAAATAACATATCAAAAGATGAGAACTCCTCATATTTTGTTGATATTCCTGATAAAGGATGTGCTTTAATAATAAGATTATAATCAGAACTATAGTTTTTAAATTCATCATTTAAAGCTGTAATTTCATCTAAAAATCTAGCGTGTTCATCAGCATCTTTCCTAAATGTAGGAACATATACTATATTTTTTCTTTCTTTTAATTCAGGGTATTTGTCATAAATAGCCTGTCTTTTTTTATTAGCAAAATCTTTATCTTGTAACAGTTCTACTCTTGGAAGTGGTAACACGACAATTTTATCTTTGCTATAATTAAAACCTTCTGCAAGATGTTGCACATAACCATCACCAGCACATAAGATATAATCGTAGTTTTCATGCATATGCATAGAATGAGCAAGTTTCGATGAAGAACCTTCTGGCTTATCTAAAATACTATAAGCAAATTTTTTCATAGTCCCTACAGAGTGCCACATCTGCACTACAAATAAAGATTTTCTATGATTTAGCAAGCTAACTAAAATAGCATAAGAATCTAAGACAACTATTTTAGCAGTAGCTAGATGATACATCTGTCTAAGCATATGAAAACAGTATCCGATTTTATTAAAGATATTTCCATCTAAAGTTTTACATAATATTATAGATTTAAAGGACCTATGTTTTTTTACAAATTCATCACTTAAAGCTAATATATCTATAGATGGCTTATTACTTTGTCTACTTAAAAAAAGTATTTTATCTTGTTGTGGTAAAAGTTTTAAAATCGAGTAAATAAAATTTAATATTGCTCGACCTATGTTAATTATTGTAGTCATAATAAATTTCCTCCGCATAATATTATATCAGTAAAATTATCATATAGTAAATAGAAGAATATTGCTGTAAAATGAATTAATGGAGGTATTATATGGAGATAAATTTAATAAGTAAATATAGAAATCAAATATTTGGAATATCAATAATTAGCATTATAATTTTTCATTTTACTGAGGATTATTATTCAGCTTTTAAAGCGGGTGCAATAGCTAAAAATCTAGTTGCGCATAGTTACTTTAGGATGATAGGAAGTATAGGCGTTGAGATTTTTATCTTTCTTTCAGGCTTTGGACTATATTATTCCTATAGTAAAAATAAGAATATAGGATCTTTTTACAAAAAAAGAATGAAAAGGCTTCTAATTCCGTATATTCCAGTTGGAATTATTGTTTGGGGAATTTGGGATTTTATAATTAAAGATCAAGGTTTAATAGGATTTATAAAAGACTTAACATTTGTAAGCTTATTCACAGAGGGACAAAAGGGTATTTGGTTTATAGGAGTTATGATAGTTTTATATATCTTATTTCCTATTTTGTATAAGATAATAGATTCTAAAAAGCCGGTAATAAATACATGTCTGTTTACTGTCATATTTTTTATTATTATGTATTTTTTTAAGATGATTTTACCAACTATATATAATAATACAGAAATAGCGTTGATGCGAGTACCTATTTTTGTTATTGGCATATTGTTTGGTTGGATGGCACAAAGAAAAGTAAAAATATCTAAGATAGCAGTAGCATTAATTATTATTATTGGACCCACTTTAAAAATAGTTAGAGAATTAATGGACTTTTCTATATTTGCTAACAGGATAATATGCACTTTATATGGTATATCTGCGATTTTATTAATTTGCATAATTTTAGAAGTAATAAATTGGACAACATTTAATAAGTGTATGGCAAAAGTTGGAGATTACTCTTTAGAGTTATATATGACACATGTAGGCATTAGAAAAATTGTAAAATCATTTGGAGCTGACACATATAAAGTAAGCATATATCTAATGGTTGTAGTAGGTATGATTATTTCAAGTATATGTTTACATAAAATCACTACTCCATTAATCAAAGGTAAGAAAGCAACTGATACTACTAAGTCATCATAACTTTAAATAATTTTAAAATGTAAAGATATATGATATAATGATTGGGTTAAATAAGGAATATTTGAGGAGGGGCAATGTTTAATAGTAAGAAATTTACTACACAAAGAATAATATGCTTAGTAGTTGCTGCTATATTTACCGCTGTTACAGTTTTTGAACCTGTATCAGTACTTGCTATGGACGATCAGTCACCTATAGATCAATCTTTAGAGCAGAAACAAGAACTTGAAAAAATTGAAAAAGTAAGTGAGGTTGAACAACAGCCGGATTCAGAACCTGAGAAACCAAAACTAGATCCTGATCTAGAAAAGCCAATAGAGCCAGAAAAACCTGTAGTACCACCAATTCAGCCTGATCGTCATGCAGAAGCATCAATTCTAAAAAAATCGGGTAAGAGTTTTGAACTAAATAGTGCGACAGGTCAAAAGCTTGGACAGTATGATGTGCTCCAGGGGTCATGTAGCGATGGTACTTATGCATATTATGTTATGATTAATAAGAATAATAATAGGGCAAGGATTTTAAAAGCATCATTGTCTAATAATCAAACTGTAAAATATTCATCAGCTATGAATTTAGGACATGGCAATGATATTACATACAATGCAGATATAGACAGATTAGTAGTAGTTCATTATAGCCCTAGTCCATATAGAGTATCAGTTGTAAATCCATATTCTTTGAAAATAGAATATAATAAGGATATTAAAGTTCCAAGTAAGTTAAGTGGAGCTTCTTCTAAAACACTTAAAGGAATAAAAGGATATACGGCAATTGCATATAGTGCACAGCTTCATCAATATGTTATTAGATTAAAACAGTCACATAACTATATGTTACTTGATGCAAATATGAAGCCTATTAGATATGTAAAAGTAAATAAGTATAATCGTGATACTAATCAAGGCATAGATGCAGATGGTGAACATATTTATGATCTACAAAGCTGTTCAGGAGTTAGAAATACAGTAACTGTATATGACTGGGATGGTCATTATCTGTATAAAGTATATATTCCGGTATACTACGAAATCGAAAGCTTATTTCACGCAGGAGATGCGTTTTATGCAGGCTTTTATAGATCATATACAAAATATTATTATGTGACAAAATATAAAACTGCATATAAGTATAAATATAAGTACAAATATAAATATAAAACAGTATATAAAACTAAAAAAGTAAAGTGGAAAAAAGTACGTGGCAAATGGAAATATAAGACAAAATACGTTTACAAAACTAAAAAGGTAAGATGGAAAAAGGTACATGGTAAGTGGAAATATAAAACTAGATATGTATATAAGACTAAACGTGTAAAGTGGAAAAAAGTACGTGGTAGATGGAAATATAAATACAAGAAGTATAAAGTAAAAGCAACTAAACGAGTAAAGGTTAAGTACAAGGCTAAATACAAAGTCAAATACAACAAACCTTATAAAGTTAAGTGCTCATCATTTGCAAGAGCTAACTATGTATATAGAGTTAAATTTTAAAGATGTTTAGTTACATGAGGAGGTTTTAAGTATGTTACATGAAGTAAGCTTTAAATCATTTAATGAAAGAGACACAGTCTATGGATGGATTTATGTGCCAGCAGCAAAGCCAAAGGGTATCGTACAGTTGATACATGGTTTTGGAGAGCATTCTCGTAGATATTTTCATATGATTGTAAAATATCTAGAGGCAGGTTATATTGTAGCAGCAGATGATCATGTAGGTCATGGTAAAACAGCTTTAGAAAACGATAGTTGGGGTAACTGGGGTGAAAAAGGGCCACATACAATGATGGAAGATGAATATAAGCTAAAACAGATAGTTCAGGAAAAATACCCTAATCTTCCATATTTCTTATTTGGACATAGCATGGGATCTATGATTACAAGAGATTTTGTAACAAAATACGGTGATGATTTAGCAGGCGTTACGATTTGTGGAACTCCAGGTGTGATGCCTATTTCAGATGATTTAGTAGCTAAAATTGATAAGCTTATTGAAGACGGTAAGGGTGATGACTCAGATCCAAGCTTATCTGCTGAGTTATTAGGATGGATGTGTGAACGTTGCGGAGAAATTAAACTAGGAAATGAATGGATTTGTGCAGATCCATATGTACAAATCGACCATGCACAAGACCCATTTGATGCATTTACTAAACCTACATTAAATAGAGCTTTAAGAGATTTTATAGAGATGTTTAAGCAGATTGATGGAGAAAAGTGGGCATCAAAGGTTCCTACTAAATTGCCTATTTACAATATAGCAGGAGATCAGGATCCAGTAGGTATGTATGCACAAGGCGTTTATCAGGTAACAAACTGGCTTGTATCAACAGGCCATAATGTTAAAACTAAGGTTTACTCAGGATACCGTCATGAAATTCATAACTACAGTGAAATTAAAAATGAAGTATCTGATGGCATCATCGAATTTATGGATAATATTGTTTTAGATAAGTAAAACTAGATATGATGAAGGATGAGGTGTATAAAAATCTCATCCTTTTTTGAGATGCGAAGTAATAGGGAGAAATTGATGGAAGTACAGAAGCAAAATAGAATACAGTGGCTAGATGTGTTAAAGTGTTTGACTATGATTTTAGTAGTAATAGGTCATGCAAGCAAAGGAGACACTACAGATACTTATAGATATTATATTTACTCGTTTCATATGCCGTTATTTTTTATAATATCTGGTATGACATTTTATCTTCAATGTCAAAAGAGGGACTTTACTTTTGAAACTCTTGTAAAAAACAAGGCTAAAGGATTAGTGTGGCCATACTTTGCTCTGAGTTTTTTAACTATACCATTTTGGTTTATAAATTACAGAGTTTTAGGATATAGAGATCAGTCTTTAGGTGAGTTGATTTATGCTATATTTTATTCTCATCAGCATCATGTTTTAAGTCCTACCAATGCCATGTGGTTTTGCTTAACCTTATTTTTAACAATTTTGTTATTTTGGCTTATAAATAAGTGGGTATGCGGCAATGAGTCTAAGCTGATATTAACAGTTACTGTAATTGCAATCTTTGGCTATATACTATCATTTATAAAGGTTGGGATTTATTTACCATGGCATATAGATACTGTTACTATAGCTATATTATTTATGCTATTAGGGTGGTTATTTATAAAGTATAATAATTATTTTATAAAGATACTTGGCGATAAAAAAAGACAGCTTTTATGGTTAGTTGTGGCTTTTGCAGTTGGATTTTTATGTGCTAGATATAACGTTAAGATTTCTATGGCTCTAAATCATTATGGTAACTTTATTTTACTTTTAGGAGCTATCATAGGATTTAGCTTGGTGTGCTTTATAATTTCTATTAATTTACCTGCCTTAAAGTTTTTTAAGTTTATGGGGCGAAACACCATAGTTATATTAGCATTTCATTCGCCGATTTATAGACTCCTTGAGCGTATATCAACTGAAACTGCGTGGATGCTTGATAATCACCCAATAATTATGGGAATGGCTGTATTTATAGCCATGGCACCTATTTGTTATATCTTTGAAAAATGGCTTCCTTGGGTGCTTGGAAGAAAGAAAAAAATGTGACAGAATTGTGATAAAAAAGTGAAGATGTACTATTGAGAATAGTACACTCTTGTGGTAAGATAAATATATGTTGAGGAAGCAAATAAAATAGAGGGATAAAGGGAATAATTTATGGCATTTAATACGTTAACATTTATAGGTTTCTTTGTGATAGTACTGACGCTATATTATCTAGTACCTAAGAAATATCAATGGGTGTTTTTACTAGCGTCCAGTTACTTTTTTTATTTATATGCTAGTGTTAAGTTTGCAGCATTTATATTGCTTACGACAATCAGCTCCTACTATGTAGCAATAAATATTGATAATAGTCATAAGCATGAAAAGCAAGTTTTAGCAGAAGGCAAGGAAACTTTAACAAAAGAAGATAAAAAAGCAATTAAAGAACAGGGCAAGAAAAAGAGAAAAAGAGCATTGGTATTATTATTGCTCTTGAATTTTGGCATTCTTGTCTTTTTGAAGTATTTTAATTTCTTTGCAGAAAATTTAAATTTGATTATTAAACCTATGACAGATGGCGGCAAGATACCAACTTTAAATTTAATACTACCTCTTGGAATTTCATTTTATACATTCCAGACTATGTCTTATGTAATAGATGTTTATTGGCAAAAGATTGAGGCTGAAAGAAATATTGCAAAGGTTGCTTTGTTTGTATCATTTTTCCCACAGATTATTGAAGGTCCTATAGGCAGATATAAAGAGCTTGGACCACAGCTTTATGAAAGACATAAGGCTGATGCTCAGACTATTAAATATGGTCTTCAGCTGATGATTTGGGGATATTTTAAGAAGCTAGTTATTGCTGATAGAGTAGGTATTGTAGCAGATCATGTTTTTTCAGGTTATGATAATATGTCAGGGTCAGTGATTGCTGTAGGTGTATTTTTATATGCTATTCAGGACTATACTGATTTTTCTGGATGTATAGATATTGCTCGTGGTGTGGCTCAGTGTATGGGCATCACTATGGCTGAAAACTTTAGAAGACCATATTTTTCAAGAACTATTCCAGAGTTTTGGAGAAGATGGCATATGAGTCTTGGTGCGTGGATGAAGGATTATGTATTTTATCCATTTTCACTTACTAAGAAGATGCGTAACTTAAGTAAGAGTGCTAAAAACAAGTTTGGTAGACATTTTGGTGCTACTCTTCCAATTGCCATCGGAAATATTTTGGTATTTTTCCTTGTTGGTGTGTGGCATGGAGCTAGTTGGAACTATATTGTATGGGGTTTGTATTATGGTATCCTTATTGCAATCAGTGGTATGATTAAGCCAGTTTATGATTATCTAAATGATAAGCTTCATATAAATACTAAGTCATGGCCATGGCAAGCTTGGCAGATTATAAGAACATTTTGGCTTACATGTGTAGGCTGTATCATATTTAGAGCAGAAGGATTAGTAGATGCTTGGCATGTGTTTGTGAGAAGTTTAAATATTTTCGACTTACCGACAAATTACGTAAAAGAATTTTTAATGCTTGGCATCAAACCTACGGATTTGCTTATTATTCCTATTAGCATATTGATTTTGCTAGTAGTAGATATTATGCAGGAGCATATGGATGTTAGAAAATGGCTTGAAAATAAAAACTTTATCATTAGATGGATAATTTATTTTGTAGGATTTATGTTTATTGTAGGCCTTGGCATATATGGGCCTGGATTTGATCAGAGCCAGTTTGTATATATGCAGTTTTAAGAGAGGGGAAGTATGAAAAAGCGAAATAAGATTGAAATAGCAGTAATGGGGATTTTACTAGCTGTTGTTATTGTGATTGTGTCGGTATTCTCATCTCATCAGTTTAGTTCCCATGAAGTGCGTGTTAAAAATTTCTTTGCTGAAAAGAAGGATACGATAGATGTTGTGCATATAGGTGCCAGTGAGATGTATGCCGGATTTTCACCTGAATACATATGGGAAAATTATGGTATAACAAGTTATAACTTAGCTACAGCAGCAGCTCCGATGGGTCTTGCTAAGTCTCAAGTTCAGGCGGCCATAGAGTATCAGCATCCAAAGCTAATGGTTATATCCATGAATGGCGCTGTTTATAATAACAAACGTGCTGTTGCTGAAGGCTATACTCGTATGTGGATTGACAATATGCCAGATTCGTCTCTTAGAAATAAAGCTATCGACGATTTAATTAAAGGTGATAAGTTAACTTATAAGTTTAAGGTTTTAAAATATCACGATAACCTAGCTAGATTTGTTGAATGCTATGATTTGTTTAAGAGAGAAGCTAGAGCCAAAGTGGACAAAAGACTTCTTACTATTAGCGGTATTCAAGGTCAGGCTTGTAGTGACGACCGTGACTTAAGTCAGATAGTAGATGCGACAAACTTCAAAGAAGAAAAATCATTAAGCAAAATCACAGCTATGCAGCTTTATGATTTACTTAACTACTTAAAGGAAAATAAGATTAAAAATGTAATTTTTGTAAATATGCCTAGATATTATGATGAACCGATGCTTGATTCTAAGACTCGTATTAATAAGGCAACTAAGATTATTAAAAAATATGGTTATGAGGTCTATGATTTTGATATGAAACTTAAGGAAATAGGCCTTGATCCTAAAGATGACTTTTATAATCCGTATCATTTAAATGCTATTGGTCAGCAAAAGATGTCTAAGTATTTTTATGAGAAAGTTCTACCAAATTACAAGATTAAAACTCGCAATTACGATGAGGATGTGAAAATTCGCTGGGATGAAAATTACAATGCTTATACAAAGGTATACACTTGGATTGAGAAGACAATTAGAAATAAAAGCGAGTATAAGATGTCTTATGACTATAGAGTAGTAGATCATATTTTGGCAGGAACAATAGATAATTACGAAAATACGCTTATTAAAAAGGCTAAGATTCGTATGGAAAAGGATAGAAAAAAGGAACGTAGAAAACTTGAAGAATGGCAACGTCGTCAAGAAGAAAAAAATCCTCTTCCTAAGCCTAATAAAAAAGAAAAAGCAAAGCCAGTTCCACCTGCACAAAATGTAAAGGAGCAAAAAAATGTATAATGTATTAGAATACTTAGAAGCAAGTGCTGATAAATTTCCAAATAAGGTGGCATTTGCAGATTTAAATAAAGAGATAACATATAAAGATTTAGTTGAACGTGCAAAACAGATAGGATCTGTGCTTGCAAAAGATTTTGAAAAAAATACTGCCATTCCGGTATTTATGGAAAAGGGAGTAGATGCAATCAGCTTATTTTTCGGCATCGTTTATGCAGGATGTTTTTATGTGATGATGGACACTAAGCAGCCTAAAACAAGATTAAGTCATATCTTAGATACTTTAGGAGTAGATACTATAATTTCATCATCTAATAGTCAAAGAGATTTAGAAAAGCTAGAATTTGAGGGTAAAACTATTTTGCTTGAGGACTTAGAAGAAAAGAGTTTTATTGATCAAGAGATTTTAGATGCGAGAATGGCAGAGCATATAGACATAGATCCTCTTTATGGTATTTTTACTTCTGGTTCTACAGGTGTACCAAAGGGCGTTATTGTAAATCATAGAAGTACTATGGATTTTATAGATGTTTTCACTGAAACATTTGGTATTGACGACAGTGATGTTATCGGTAATCAGGCACCTTGGGATTTTGATGTTTCAGTTAAGGATATTTATAGTACTATTAAAACTGGTGCGACTATGCAGATTATTCCAAAGCAGTTTTTTTCAATGCCGGCAAAGCTTTTAGATTTTCTTTGTCAGCGTGAGGTTACTACGATTATATGGGCTGTTTCAGCCGTTTGCATTATAAGTACTCTTAAGGGATTTGAGTACAAGGTACCTGAAAAGATCAATAAGGTTATGTTCTCAGGTGAGGTTATGCCAGTTAAGCAACTAAATATTTGGAAGGAGTATTTGCCTGATGCCATGTATGTAAATCTTTATGGTCCTACAGAAATTACATGTAACTGTACGTATCATATTATTGAGGAGGACTATGAGCCGGGTGATGTTATTCCTATGGGAACTCCATTTAAAAATGAGAGAGTATTTCTTTTAGATGAAAATGACCAGCTTGTTGAGGCTAAGCCAAACAGTGGTCTTGGTGAAATTTGTGTCAGTGGTACAGCAGTTGTTATGGGATATTATAATAACTGGGAGCAGACTAAGAAGGCATTTTGTCAAAATCCTTTAAATGATAAGTATATTGAAATCATTTATAGAACTGGCGATTTAGGTTCATATAATAAGGATGGTCAGCTTTGTTTTGCATCTCGAAAGGATTTTCAGATTAAGCATATGGGCCACCGTATAGAGCTTGGCGAAATTGAAAATGCTATGGATAAGATAGACGAGATTGTAAGGGTTTGCTGTATCTTTGAAGATAACAAAATCATCGCATTTTATGAAGGTGATATTGAGCGTAAGCCACTTCACAGAAAGCTTAAGGAAACACTACCTGTTTTTATGTTACCAAATGTTTACAAACAGATAGACACATTCCCGCTTAATAAAAATGGCAAGATTGATAGAGGCGAGCTTAAGAAACTTTTGGAGGAAAACTAATGGATAGATATAGACCAAACTACAATGAAATTATAAAGACTACAGGTACGCCAGCTTACGTCTTTGACACGGATGTAATTAATAGAAGAATAGATTTTTTAAAGGAAAACTTAGGTGATGATATTGCAATTTGCTATGCAATGAAAGCAAATCCTTTTGTGGTTGGTGCTCTAATTGATAGCGCTGACAGATTTGAAGTTTGTTCACCAGGTGAGTTTAAGATCTGCGAGAGGGCAGGTGTTCCTATGGATAAGGTAGTTTTATCAGGAGTTTATAAGGAGCCTTGTGACACTAAGCGTATAGTATCAGAGTATAAGGATAGTATTCTTTACACAGCAGAATCTGTGGCACAGTTTAATTTAGTAAATGAAGCTGCTTGTGATAATAATCTTGTTGTAAGCATTATTTTACGAATCACTTCTGGAAATCAGTTTGGATTAGATGAGGCGGATCTTTGTGAAATTATTGCAAATCGTTCAAATTATAAGGGTGTTGATATTGTAGGGATTCAGCATTTTTCTGGAACTCAGAGACATAACCTTAAAATTTATCAGGAGGAGCTTGATTATTGTGATAGCTTGATTATAAAGCTTAAGGATGATTATGGATATGAAGCTAAAGAATTAGAATTTGGTACAGGGTTTTATTTTGAGTATTTTAAGCCTAAGGTTAAAAAGGGTGAGGAACCTATTGATGAGAGTACCGCAAGGGCAATGACAGATGCTGATGAGGTTGAGCTTCTTAGGGCATTTTCTAAGATGCTTTTAGGTATGCAGTTTAAGGGCAAGAAGACTCTTGAGATCGGAAGGTTTATTGCTGCTTCTTGTGGCACTTATTATACTAAGATTGTAGACAGTAAATTAAACTGTGGTACGCAGTTTTGTATTGTAGATGGAGGTATTCATCAGGTAAATTATTTTGGTCAGATGATGGCAATGAAGCTTCCTTGGTATAGACAGCTTAAAACTGATGGAAGAATTTATAATGGAGGCAAGGATAAGGCCAATGTTTGTGGTTCGCTTTGCACTATCAATGACAATCTTGTAAAAAATATGCCTTTGACAGAGCCCACTATAGGGGATATACTAGAGTTTATTAATACTGGTGCATATTCTATGACTGAAACGCCAGCATTGTTTTTAAGTAGAGATTTACCTAAGGTTTATCTTTATTCAACTAAAGACGGGCTAGAGCTTATGAGAGATAGGGTAGAAACCAACGAATTTAATTATTTATAATGTATTATTTATTATGTATGTAAAGGGGAAAGGTAAAAATGGAAAAGCTACTAGAAATCTTAGAAGAAGTTAATCCTGATATCGATTTCAGAAATTGCACTACACTAATCGATGATGGTTTATTAGATTCATTTGCGATTTTAGAGATCGTTGGTGAAATCAATGATGAGTTTGATGTTGAGATCAATGCTCCTGACATCATTCCTGAAAACTTCAATAGTGCAGAGGCGCTATGGGCATTAATCGAAAGCCTACAGTAACTACAGTAATTTAAGGAAATTTAAAAAGGGAAAAGAGCTACAAGCATGCTATGGATATTTGGTGTATCGATGGCATGGGTGTGGCTTTTTTGTTTTGGGCTAAAAGAGTGTTGTCTTTAGCTGCGATTAGGGCTAGGTAAACGCACTAAAATTGCTGGAATATAAGATTTCGTGCTGTGATAGTTGTTTGTGAGTACAAAAGTTTTTTGTTTGGTAAGTATTAGTACCGTTTTGAGGAAGATGCTTTTTTTATTACTTATTTTGCCGTACTAAAGTTGTCTTTTTTTGAGAAATAGTGACTCTTTTAAGAGTTTGCAGTACAAAATGAACTTGATTTTATGATTATTGTACGCTTGAAGTGAAGGTGTTTAGAATAAAGAGAAAGCTGCAGTACTATATAATTTTAAAAAAATATATTAGTACTTTTTGGCTGGTTGAGTGGGACTATTTATTTGATTTTCGGTCTGAATAGTGCGATGATTTAAGCATGGCTAGCCAAAGCACCATTGTAACTAAAGTTACGGCGGCCCAAGCACGAGCCATAAAGCATCACTACTCAAACATTACCATCCAAGCATTACCATTCAAGCATCGCCGCTCAAGCAACCCTAGCAACTTGGCACTGCCGCTCAAGCGTCCCTAGCAATTTGGAATCGCCGCCAAATTGCGGCCGGCAAATTCGTGAAGGAGCTTTTATTTTTTCATAAATATGTTAAAATATTAATCAGTCTAAAAATAGAGAGGAAGTATTATGATAAAAGATAGAAAAGTTATTTTTGCTGAAATAGGGATTTTGTTTGTTGCCATGTTTTGGGGTATGGGATTTGTATCAGGTAAGTATGTTTTAGCTGATATGGGACCATTTGATTTAATGGCATACAGATATGGCCTTGCTTTTATCGTCATGTTTATATGTGCAATAAGGCATCTTAAAGGTGTAAATAAAAGGACACTTAAGGCAGGAGCTCTGATAGGAAGTATGATGTTTCTTGGAAATATGCTTCAAACTATTGGTCTTCAGTATACAACTCCAGGTAAGCAGACATTTATAATTTGTATGTATACAGTACTAGTTCCACTTTTATCTTGGATATTTTTTAAGGAACGTGCACCAAAAAATATGATAATTGCTGCAATCATAGCATTTATTGGCATTGGTCTTTTGACACTTAAGAGTGATTTGACTATTGGATTAGGAGATGGATTAACATTTTTATTTGCTATTAGCTTTTCGTTTCATGTGATTTTAGTTGGAAGATTTATGAAAGACGATATGGATCCTATGTCATTTGCACTTGTGCAGATTGGGGTTTGTGCTATTTGGTCGATTGGTGCAGGATTGTTATTTGGTGAAGGCGCTAGCCTAAGGGATTTAAGTTTTGGCGGTGGTCTAGGAATGGCTCAGCTAGTTTTTTTAAACACTGTTTTTGCTTTTATACTTCAAAACACTTGTCAGAAGATTGCTCCTGCAAACCATACTGCCATTCTCATGTCTACAGAGACAGTATTTGGAACTATTTTTGCTGTAACTTTAGCTGATGAAGTATTTGAAGGACGTATGATTATTGGATGTATACTAATGTTTGTGGCAATAATTGTAAGTAATATACCTATGGGAAAAAAGAAGGCTTAAGTCTTTGTAATTGACGATATTTTAATACTTTGTTATAATAAAGTATTAATTGATGAGAATAAATGGAGAAAGATTATGAAATATCAAAGCACTAGAGGAAGTAATTTAACTAAAACAGCTCCTGAAGCTATAATTCAGGGTTTGGCAGAGGATAAGGGGCTATATGTACCTGAAGAAATTCCTGCTTTACCATTTAAAGCAGTTGACATGATAGGAAAATCTTATCAGGAAATCGCTTTTGAAATTTTGAAGGCTTTTTTCCCTGATTATACTGTTGAAGAGATGAAAAGTTGTGTCAATGGAGCTTATGATAGTAAATTTGAAGTAGAGGAAATCGTTCCAGTAGTAGAGGCTGGTGGCGTTTCTTTCCTTGAGCTTTATCATGGTAAGACTGCAGCATTTAAGGATATGGCTCTTTCAATTTTGCCTTACCTTTTGACGACAGCTATGAAAAAAGAAAATGAAGATAAGAAGATTTGCATTTTAACTGCTACTTCTGGTGATACAGGCAAGGCTGCTCTTGAAGGGTTTGCAGATGTACCAGGCACTGAAATTATTGTATTTTATCCAAATCAAGGTGTTTCACAGGTTCAGGAACGCCAGATGGTTACACAAGAAGGGGATAATACACATGTATTTGCTATCAATGGAAATTTTGATAATGCTCAGAGTGGTGTTAAGCAGATTTTTAATGATGATAATATGGCAGCAGAGCTTGCAGCTAAGGGTGTTAAGCTTTCAAGTGCCAATTCAATTAATATAGGTAGACTTGTGCCACAGGTTGCTTATTATGTTTATGCATACATAAAGTTACTTGAAAATGGAACATTAAAAGATGGTCAGTCTATGAATGTCGTGGTTCCTACTGGTAACTTCGGTAATATTTTAGCAGCATATTACGCAGGTAAGATGGGTATACCTATGGGTAAGTTTATCTGTGCTTCAAACGAAAACAAAGTTTTAACTGACTTTATAAAGACAGGTACTTATGACATTAGAAGAGAGTTTCATCTTACAAACTCTCCATCAATGGATATATTAATTTCAAGTAACCTTGAAAGACTTTTATATCATTTAAGTGGTGGCAATGGTGCAGAAATCAAGTCTCTTATGGAGGCTCTTGAAAATGACAAGGTTTATACTGTAAGTGATCAGATCAAGTTAGGTTTATCTGATTTTTATGGTGGTTTTGCTACTATTGATGAAACTAATGAAACTATAGGCAGAGTATATAGCGAGTATGACTACCTAATGGATACTCATACTGCAGTAGCATATAAAGTTTACGAAAATTATGTTGCTAAAACTGGCGATAAGACTCCTACTGTTATAGCTTCTACTGCAAGCCCATACAAGTTTGCAGACAGTGTAGCAAAAGCAATTGGCCTACCAAAATGCTCCGATGGTTTTGAATATGTAAAATCTGTTAATGCTAAGACAGGCGTAAATATTCCTGGTGGTCTTAAGGATCTTGAATCTAAACCAATTAGACATACTGGAGTGCTAGATGTGGATCAGATGCCACAATCAGTTAAGGACAGTCTATAATTTATAGAGTTATAAACGAGTATCTCAGATGGTGCTCGTTTTTTGTAGATTTGATTAAATGGAGTCAATAAAAAACTACTCAGGGTCTCTTCAATTATGAAGGGATCCTGGGTAGTTTGGCTTTTTATGTATGATTAAATTTACTTTTTTTGTAGTTTACCAGTGTTTGAAGCATTATCAATCCAATATTTAAGACTATCTGCTGTAGCTGCTATTTTATCTAGACACTGTTTAATATGCATAAAGTCTTCATATTCGTCAGGTGAAATTTCCTCATCTTCAACGATTTCAAGAAGACGATCCTTTTGGCTATTTATGCGGTTAAGAGAGCTTAATGTATCGATAGCTATGTGAGCAAGATCCTTTACTTTGATTTCGCGGACATAGCGCTCACCAATGGCACATTGGTTGATGCAGTAATAGTTGCAAAGCTCTGGTTTGCCATAAGCCTCTGATAAGGCGATGACTTCTTCTGGTAAAATAGTCTGCACTTTGCCATTTTCGATTTTTTCAAGGCGATCAGGTGTGATAAAGTCACCGGTTAGTTGGCAAGCTTTGTCACGTGATATTTTAAGTTCCTTGCGAATGTCCATATATATTGATTGTTTTTTATTTAATGTGTTCATGATTCCTCCATAAATTGATCTTCCTCATCGTCGCAAACTTCATCGGGATTAGTATTATAATCATCTTCGTATTCTAAAAGTTCTTGCCTGTACTCACGTTCTTCTATAACCCACTGATTTACATCAAGTCGCTTCATAACTTCACAGGTCGCCAAGGCATCGTTTAAGGCATCATGAGAAAGATTGCCTTTGATGCCAAATTTGAATCTAGCATAATCAAGAGAAAATGAACGATTTTCACAAGTTACGTAATCATCAAACATTAGCTGTGCATCGAAATTTTCAGGAAGCCAGTCACAAGACATATCATGGATGGTAAGATTTCTCTTTATCATGGCTATATCTTCTGGGCCCCATGTAAACCAAATGCAATCATCACCACACCACTGACGAAACTGAGTTATAGCTTCCTTAAATGAAATACCACTTTTTAGGTCTTCATCAGTTATAAGGGTTAAATCTGTAACAAATTTATTCATTTTGGTGTAGTATTTAGGCTTAATCATGATGTCTATTTTATCTATAATATTTAAGTCCATGTCAGTTTTAACCGCACCAATTTGGATGATTTCTCCTGAAAGTAAGATGGGATTTCTTACTGTGCGAGACTTGGAAATAGGAAGATTCCATTCGAGATCTAAAATTATATAATTGGGTGATTGCATATTTTCTCCTACATAATATTTTGAATATACTACCAAAAAATTAGATAGCTTATACTATGATTATAATTGAAATGACAAAATTTCTCAAGTTGTAACCCTTAAGTGAGAATATTACATAAATTTAACATTACTTTAATGGTTGTTAACAAAAATTTGTAGTATGATAGATATAAACGTAGGAGGTAAAGAAATGTCAAAAATAGATTTAGTGACAATTAGTAAAGATGAAGAAATTAATATGTTAATAGATAGAGGTAATGCTGTAATGAAATCAATAGGTTACACTGAGCATTCAAAGAAGCATGCGGCAAGGGTTGCTAGTCGTGCTGGCTGGATTTTGCAGGAGCTTGGATATAGCGATCATGTTATTGAGCTTGCTAAGATAGCAGGATTTATGCATGATATAGGTAATAGTATAAATAGAAGCGACCATGCACATAGTGGGGCCATGTTAGCTTATGGGATTTTAAAGGACCGCGGAATGGCAATCAGCGATGCTATGACTGTTATGACTGCTATTGGTCATCATGACGAGTCAACAGGTACTGCTGTAGATCCTGTTTCTGCTGCTCTTATTCTTGCAGATAAAACAGATGTAAGACGTAACAGAGTACAAAAACCTATAAAAGAGTCATTTGATATTCATGATAGAGTAAACTATGCAGCTTTATCATCAGAGCTTGAAATTGATAATGAAGATAAAGTTATTCAGCTAAACCTTGAGTTAGATGATAATATTTGTAGCCTTATGGATTATTTTGAAATCTTTTTACAACGTATGATTATGAGTAAAAGAGCTGCAGAGGTTTTAGGATATAGATTTAAGTTAATTGCCAATGGCAGTAAGCTTTGCTAAGGAGAATAATTAGTTGATTTAAATTTGAAAAGAAGGTGAGTTTGTGGCAAGTGAATTTGTTAATTTAAAGCAAAAAAAACCTAATGAGGCGATTTATCATTACACTAAAAGTAATGGTGTTCAAGGTATTTTAGGGGATATGGCATTTTATGCCACTAAAAGTGACTTTTTAAATGATAGTAAGGAAATGTACTATACTCTTCATGTTGTTGATCAAGTAATCGATGAGATTGAAAATGAAAAAATGCGACAAATTCTTAAGAAGCGTATGTCTAAATATTCCTCAGAATTAGGTAAGCAATGGTTTTTTATAACTTCATTTTCAGATGATCCAGACAGCATAACACTTTGGGCTGAGTTTGGAGATAAGACAGGTTATAATCTAGAATTTAACAGTGCAGAACTTATTGAGAGAATTACCAATAAGCGAAAAATAGTATATCATGGTTATTTGATTTATTCATGGGAAGAACAAAAGGAAATTATTCGTGAACTTTTGTTTAAAAAAGTACCAGAGCGTATGGCTATGAGCTTTAAGGAAATCATGTATTGTGCTGAAAATGATGAGGATGTTGCTTGCTTCAATAAATTATGCAAAGAGTTTATTAATATTATGGCGATTTACTCTCTGTTTTTTAAGCAGGAGGAATTTGCAGCCGAGCAGGAATATCGTATGGTATTTATCGAAGACGATCCAGAAAAAATTCTTTTCAGAGCAAAGGACGGATTTCTTATGCCTTATATAACTATTGATGTCAATGGAGAAAAGGATTATGTAAAAAAGATTACAGTAGCTCCAAAAAACCATGTAGACCTAGCAAAGGCTGGAATGGAACTTTTTACTAAGCATTATGGCTACGATGTTGAGGTGGTTTTATCAAAAATACAATTAAGATACTAATATATACTGTTTTAAACTAAACGAACCAACTTCAATGCTTTGTGAAAACCGCTAGATACCATTAAACACCGTACTTTTCACAATTTCCATAGTAGCGCTTGTAACAACAAAATACTCTAAGCCAATACACTTTGCTTAAGACAACTTGTTGTGTTTAAGCCATAAAAAAAGCAGGCGTCTATAAAGGACGCCTGAGGAAGTTACAGTTTCATATTTATTTTTCTGTGGATGATGATTTATCCTTTGGTAACAGTAGATTTGTGATGATAGCTACGATAAAGACTACAGCTACACAGTTTTCTGCAAAAACTGTTTGGACGATTTGTGGAAATATCTGAAAAATTTCAGGCACCTGGGTAAATCCAAGACCAGTGCTTAGTGAGATTGCAACGATAGTGATGTTTCTTTGAGTAAAACCACACTTGGCAATCATTTCCATTCCGCTTAAAACTATAGAGCCAAACATCATAAGAGTACAGCCACCAAGTACAGCATCTGGAAGAGTTGCGAGAAGAGCACCAAACATTGGAAATAAACCTGCAAGGACCATAATAATGGTACCTGTAAAAATAACAAATCTGTTTACGACTTTAGTCATAGAAACAAGACCTACATTTTGGCTAAATGAAGTGATAGGTAAGCAACCAAATAGTGCTGATATTGAACTGATGAAACCATCACAAGTGATAGAACCAGAAAGTTCTTTAGTAGAGGCATTTCTTTTTAGACCTGTAGAGGCAAGTGCAGAAGTGTCTCCGATAGTTTCTGTAGCTGAAACTAAAAATATAACTAAAACTGAGATAATAGCACCTACATTAAATTCGGGCTTTATTGGCATAAATTCTGGAAGAGCTAAAATCTTGGCTGAAGAAAGTGCCGAAAAATCTACAATACCCATGCAAATTGCAATAATATAACCTACAACAAGGCCAAATAAAACAGAAAGTTGTTTCCAATAAGATTTGGCAAGAGCGTTGAAAATTAAGCAACAAACTAAAGTGATAGTTCCTAATAAAAGATTTTCTGCTGAGCCAAAGTCAGGATTGCCAGCGCCACCGCCAAAAGAAGTAGCACCTACTGATAAAAGGGAAAAACCGATAGATGTTACTACTGTTGCAGCAACTATTGGTGAAATAAGTTTGACCCAATATTTAGCCAATAGGCCAAGTAGCCCTTCTATTATACCGCCGATAAGTACTGCACCAATAACCGCCCCATAACCATAGGTAGGACCTACATAGCAAAATACAGATACAAAAGTAAAGCTTATGCCCATTACAATAGGTAGACCTGAACCGATTTTCCAAATGGGATAAAGCTGTATCATAGAACCGATACCTGCAACAATCATAGCAGTTTGGATAAGACTTGCAATTTGGCTAGAGTCCATTTGGCAGGCACCAGCTACAATAATAATGGGAGCAATATTTGCTACAAACATTGCAAGAATATGTTGTAGTCCAAAAGGAATAGCTTTGAGCAATGGAACTTTACCATCTAGTTGATATATGTTGTTAATGTTGTAATTTGAATTCATTATTATTCTCCTCTAAGTGTAATTTCACCTGTTTTCCAATCCATAGCATCAACAATAGCAAGAGATTCAAGTTGAAATCCTAAGTTTCTAATGATTTTACCACCAGCTTGAAAACCTTTTTCAATAGCGATACCTATGCCTTCAACAGTTGCGCCAGAAGACTGAACAATTTGTATTAGTCCTTGAAGGGCACATCCATTAGCAAGAAAATCATCAATGATAAGTACGTGGTCATCTTTATTTAAAAATTTCTTTGCGACTATTACTTGGTTAGTAGTTTTATGAGTAAAAGATTCAACCTCTGCAGTGTACATTTCTCCTTCAAGATTGATACTCTTTGCCTTTTTAGCAAAAACTACTGGCACATTAAAATGCTGCGCTACAATACAAGCGATACCAATACCAGATGCTTCTATAGTTAAGATTTTATTGATGTTTTTTCCCTCAAAACGACGTTTCCATTCTTCGCCCATCTGGTTAAAAAGTTCAATATCCATTTGATGATTTAAAAAGCTGTCTACTTTTAAAACGTTACCCTCTTTTACGATACCATCCTTTAAAATTCTTTCCTCTATACAATTCATAATTAAATCTCCTTTATAGTGTATAAACGAATATTGTTAAAAAATAAAAAATATTATATCATACTTTTGTATGCTCAATAAAGTGGAAATTTAGACATTTGACATGTAAATTTATGCGATGTTTTGTATAAAACATGAAAATCTTTAGAATTCTTAAGAATTTTAGGTGTGTTTTTTTAGTAGGTTGTATGTTTTAATATAAATGAGTGAAATGTGAATAAGAATAGGAAATATGTTAGCAAAGTTCTCATTAGTTTAGCAGGGATAGTTTAAGATAGCTATCTCTGTTTTTTTATATCAAATTGTATAACAGATGATAGATTTATAGATAAAATAGTGTTAGAATTTTAAACATATAAAAATTTTGATATATATATATAATTATAGAAGGAAGGTATAATTAATATGGCTAAAGTACATATTGAAAATGTACGTGACTTAGTAGCAAAGGCTGGAGAAATCCGTGAAAAGCTTGCGTTAGGTACACGTCGCATAGGTAATGTACATATCGGTGGACCGATGTCAGCTACTGATATTACAACTGCAATTTACTACAAATATATGGGATTTGACCCAGAAAACTTAGAAGATCCACAAAGAGATATGTTCATCTTAAGTAAAGGTCACAACGGAATTTTACTTTACACAATTTTCTGTGACATGGGTATATACGACTGGGATTTATTGCTAGATACTTATAACACAATTGGAAATCCATTTGGACCTCATCCAAATCGTAAGTATGTAAAAGGTATTGAGGTATCTTCAGGTTCATTAGGTCATGGATTATCTTGGTGCTGTGGACTTGCTCATGGCAACCGTAATAAAGGTATTAAATCAAGAATATGGACTTTACTTGGAGACGGAGAAATGGAAGAAGGTTCTAACTGGGAAGCTATCTTATATGCGGCTTCAAAAAACATGGACAACATTGTGGCAGTAGTAGACTTCAACCATGCGTCAGCGTCATTTGAATGTGGACAGAACCATCGTTGGGGAGAAGAAGGCGGCCCAGAAGGAATGGCAAACTGTTTCCGTGCTTTTGGTTGGAATGCTGTAGTTGTTGATGGAACAGATATGACTGCTATAGATAAGGTTTTGTCAGAACTTCCAGAGGTGACTTTAAATGGTAAACCAAATGCTATTATTTCAAGTACAACTAAGGGTCAAGGCGTTGAATTTATGATGGAACGTCCATGTGCATGGCATATTGGCGGATTTGATGATGATAAATTAGAAGAAGCTTTAACTCAAATCAAAGCATATACAGCTGAAAGATTAAAGGAGGTAGAATAATGGCAGGATTTACTTTTTGCTGTGGTGACATGGGACCTGCTATGGAAGCTAAGGGAACTGTTACTAATGAAATTTTAGAAATGATTGAGGAAGATCCTCGTGTATGCTATATAAATGCTGACGGTACTGGTGCAGGTGGAAGAGTTCAGCAGATGAGCGCAAAATATCCTGATCGTGTGGTAGATGTTGGTATTCAGGAAATGAACATGGTAACTATGGCTGCGGGATTAGCAAAGCAAGGGTATATACCATATGTGCAGACTTTTGGGCCATTCCTATGTGTGCGTGCTTTAGACCAGATTCATAACGATGTAGCATATAATGATTTTCCAGTACGTCTTATTGGAACACATGCTGGGATTTCTTCAGGTTATGGTCCTACTCATAACACAATAATCGAGTTTGCAGTAATGAATGCACTGCCTAATATGACTATGATTGCTCCTTGCGATGCTGAGCAGTGCAAAAAAGTACTTCGTAAAACTTTGGATTATCCACATCCAGTTTATATTCGTATTCCTCGTGGAGAAGAACCACTAGTTTACAATGAGGACTATGATTACGATTATGAAATTGGCAAGGCTATCGTAATCCAAGAAGGTACAGATTTAAATATCATCGCTACAGGAATGGGTGTTTACAGCGCTGTTTCTGCTGCTCGTCAGTTAGAAGAAAAGGGTTACAGTGTTGGTGTTATTGATATGCACACAATTAAGCCTATTGATAAAGAAGCTGTTATTAAGGCAGCTAAGTTAAGCGGGGCTATTATAACTGTAGAAGATCACAATATCCTTGGTGGTTTAGGAAGCATCGTTGCAGATGTTTTAATGGAAGAAGGCATACCTGCAAAGCTTAAAAAAATTGGTATTCCTGATGAATTTGCAGAAATTGGTTATCCAGAAGAACTATATCCTCATTACGGAATGGATGATACTGGTGTTGCAAAGACTGCACTTGAGTTTTTACAGAATAAATAGTATTTATAGAATATAAAACCGACCTAGGATGGTCGGTTTTGATTTATTTACTCATATGTTATAATAAACAATTGAGAAATAATTAAAAGGAGAAAAAATGCAAGAAATAATAAATGCTTTACGCAAATTTAATAAAGAAAGAGATTGGCAGCAGTTTCATACTGAGGAAAACTTGGCTAAATCTATATCTATTGAGGCAGGTGAACTTCTTGAATGTTTTCAGTGGAACAGTGATTTTCAGAGAGATGAAGTGGTTGATGAATTGGCAGATGTTATGACATATTGTTTGATGTTATCTGATAAATTAGGAGTGGATCCTATGAAAATTATCCTAGATAAACTTGAAAAAACTAAGAAAAAATATCCTGTAGAAAAAGCTAAAGGTGTAAGCATAAAATATACTAAGCTATAGAAACTTGAGGGAACAAATGCAAAATAATAGACTATTATCTAAAAAACTCATAATAAGAACTGTAATAATATTTTTAGTAGCAATCTTAACTATTACCTTTGTAAAATTTGACTATTTTATGTATGAAGATACTGTCGCTACAATTAAAACGGTAAAAAACACCAAGGTCATTAGTAAAAAAGGTTACGAAGGTAGATACGAAGAAGACTATTATAAACAAGATCTTACTGGCCAAATTAGGAATGGTATCTTTAAGGGCAAGGTCGTCTATATGGAAAATAGATGTACCAAGTCAGGAGTTTATGATATCACCTATCACAAAGGTGATGATGTTTTTATCGAAAAAGTTGAAGAAGACAGTCGAGGAAATATAAGTGCAGTAGTCACATCTCCTAAGCGAGATTTTTATGTAGTGACAGCATTAGTTTTAATGTTAGCGTTTTTTGTATTAATAGGTGGTAGTAAAAGTGTCCTAACTGTGATAAGTTTAGCATTAAATTTATGTTGCTTTTATGTGGTAATATTACTGTATTTCAAAGGCTTGAATATATTAGCAATGTCCATCCCTATGGTCATAGTATTTGCAGCTATGTTACTTTTATTTATGTATGGCAAAAATATCAAGACGCTGTTAGCATTTGTGGCAACAGTCATAACGACAGCAGTGACTTTAATTATAGCCTGCATCGCTTTAAACTTTAGTGACAATATTGAGTATGATTTTTTAGAATACATAATTCAACCATACGATCCTGTAGATGCACGTAATATCTTTTTAGCTGAAATACTTGTGGGTTGCTTAGGTGCGGTAATGGACGTTGTGGTAACTATGATTGTTACCATCGAGGAAATTAATTTGGCAAATCCTAATATGGATAAAAGATTCATATTAAAATCTTGCAGAAATGTTGGTGATGAAATTGTTGGAACTATGATTGCTATAATGTTTTTTACAAACTTAGCTAGTGATATACCATTTTTTATTTTATCAATGAGAAATGGTATAGCGATTCGTACAATTTTACGATACAATTACTTCTTTGAAATTGGAAGATTTTTGACTGGCAGCATAGCTGTAGTACTTGCAATCCCAATAGCATCGTTTATTGGCGTTATGTTTTATAAAAGGAGGCTTAAAAAATGTTAATATTTCTTTTAGCCATTTTAATAGGCCTAATTTTAATTGTTTGCGGTGATAAGGGTGCTAAGTCTATTGCAACTACAGTAATAAACTTCATATTTTTAATCATTGGCTTATTTTTGATTTATGAGGGAATGAATCCTTTAGTAGTAACTTTTATATTGTGTATTTTATGCGCATGTATGATTTTGTTTTACCAAAATGAGATGAGCCAAAAGTCTAAGGTCTCAATGCTTTCGGTTTTATGCGTTTTTATGATTTTGTTACCACTAGTATATTTCATCGCTTCAGGTGCTGGTAGTGAAGGTTTTTCAGGTGAACAATACGAAATCACAGATACCAATGGATATAGTAGAAATATCGATATGAACATGCTTTATCTACAGATTTCTGTAATGATGATTGCTCTTATCGGAACTTTAGTCGATGCGGTAGTTGCCATAACTGCAACGGTATACGAAATACATGATTCAAATCCTAAGATGTCTAAGGCAAAACTAATAGCTTCGGCTTTTAAAGTTGGAAAGTCAATTTTAAATACGTCAATGCATACAATATTTTACATCTATATAGCAGAATACATGACGCTTATGATGCAGTATGTTCAAGACTTTACTTTTGTTCAGATGATTAATGCAAAATCTTTTTCTCAGGAGTTTTTGTCAATTACAATAAGTGGTCTTGGCATATGTTTGGCCATTCCTGTAGCAGCTATACTTTCGGTATATTTTGCAACAAGGGAATTTGAAGATTCATATAGGTAGTAGACAGGGGAGGCTTTGACCTTTTCGCATAGCCTTTAGGGTTTATCCTGTAGTACTTAATCTATCTGATGATTTAGGTTTGCGTATAGGCGTTAAGTCAATCAGCTTGAGCATTGGTTTGTACAATTAAAAAACATGAAGAATTAACGAAAATTATTAGAGGAGTCCATATTTTAGGACTCCTCTTTTGATATTATTAAATTGTAAAAAAGAAGTCAAAGGCTTAAGCTCAAGGAGCTTTTTGGAGGGAAATATAATGGATACAATTTATGTAACAATTACTGGCACTAACTATTATTATGGTACTAAATTTATAGAAAAGAAAATGGAAACTGGTGATGTAAAAATTAAACTTGTAAAAGAACCTGATAACGAATACGATAAAGAAGCTATTAAGGCTATTATAACTCCTTTTGGTAAAATCGGGCACGTGGCTAATTCAGTTCATACTGTTATCGGTGAATGCTATAGCGCTGGCAGAGTTTATGATAAAATCGGTGACAATGCAATAGCTATAGTAGAATACGTGTTACCTGAAGGCATTATTTGTAGAGTTGATCTTTAGAAAATAGGCTGTAAAGTTGCTAGTTTTGAGGGGGATGACAATTTTACAGCCTAATTTATGGATTTTTTTGAATTTTTTTTGATTTGCTGTTGACAAATGTGTATAGTTCTTATATAATTATAAATGTTGCTGATAAAGTTAATAAGTACTTAAGCAATTAAGTGTTCCAAGGTAGCTCAATGGTGGAGCAACCGGCTGTTAACCGGTAGGCTGTGGGTTCGAGCCCCACCCTTGGAGCCAATTTTTATTGTAAATGCCGGAGTGGCGGAATTGGCAGACGCCCAGGACTTAAAATCCTGTGCTCTTAATTGGGCGTACCGGTTCGACCCCGGTCTCCGGCACCAACAATAATTAGAGTTTAATAAATGATATCGCGGGGTGGAGCAGTTGGTAGCTCGTCGGGCTCATAACCCGGAGGCCGCAGGTTCAAGTCCTGTCCCCGCAACCAAGAATATAATCTGTAGACTTATGTCTGCAGTTTTTTTTATACAAAGAAGAGTGCTCAATTGACAGATATTAAATTATTTTTCTTATTCCATGATTTCAATTTGATCGTAGAAGAATGCATGTAAGCTATCCCAAATTTCGCTTAAATATGGATCCTCATGATTGTATCGCATTACAGAGCTGTCTTTTCTTAGTAAAAGTTTATCGCCATTTGCAGCAATACCAAAAACAATAGCATATTCTAAATCTGATATATCTTTAGAGAGCCATTCCTTGGTTGGTAAATCACTAAAGAAAAGAGCAGTTTCTTCAGCAACATCTTCATAAGAAAATATATCAATTTCATCATTAATAGAGCAGCCATTACTTATCTTATAATATGGCATCATTAAAGCAAATGGTGAGTTTGATAAAGTTTCTAATATAGATTTTTTTAGTGCTTTGTTATAGTATTCAGGGCTTTCTTTTTTTGCTTTACGCATAAGTGATAGGGCATCTTTTTCTTTAGGATTAAATGGAGGATAGCTTTTTAGTTTCCATTTTTCAAAACTCTTTTGATGGTTTATTTTGATGAACTCTGGCATGTATTCATTTTGGCTACATGTGCAAATCAGTCTACTGTGTTTTTTATTATCGAAATATAGTGTAGGAGTTAAGTCATGCCATGCTAAAACGCCTTTTGAAATTAGTTTTTCTGCTGCAGTTTTTCGTATTAATACTAATTCATCTAGATAAGCAAAGTCAGTTTTAGGTTCGTTGTTTTTATCAATCATTTCAGGTAAATTTGGGTGTTCGAAATTATCAAATAGAGTTGCTAATTCTTCCATATGGCTTCCATCGCTATCGATTTGGCGGCAATTTAAAATAAATGATTTATAATTTGCATTTGTTTTACTTGTTGCTTTGTTTTGTATTTTTTCATAGGTGTTTAAATATCGGAGAAAAGTCTTTTCTGGAAGAATATAATAATATGCAGGTGCCTTAAATCTGCCTTTGTCTTTTACCCACATAAAATCCACGCCTGTTAGTTTTAGTTCCTTGCAAGCATCAACAAAAGATTGACTTACACCTGTTAGTCTAGCGATGTTAACAACTTTTGTTTGTTTTGGCAGTTTATATCCTTTAATTGTACATGTGGCGTAGTCTCCCTCATCCCATTCATAGTCATCACATTTTACTGATATTTTAGGGGTAAAGCAAAACCATTCGCTATCTTGTCCTATATATTCTTTCATATAATGGCTACAACGTAGTTTAATATTTTCTTTGTCGGCTTTTTCTCGCATTTTGTGCAGTAATTCAAATTTTTCATTGCTATCTAAAGTAATTGTTGTCCATCCTACACAATCACATTTCAATCCTAAACTTTTCATAAAGGAAATAGATTTAGTATAATCGTCTAATTTATGGTTAGCTACTATTGCATTAAATGATTCTATAAATTTCATTTTCTTTCCTCGCAAATATTTTTTTATGATTATGATTTACTTAGATTATAATATTTGAATACATTAAAGTAAAATGCTAAATTTCTTAAAAATTCTTTAGATATATCTTCTATATAGTATTAGATATAGACTGATTTATTTACGATTTCTTTTTTTATGAAGGATTAAATGCTTGGTCATTTATTAGGATTTTAAAAGTTAATGGAATTGAAATATTATTGCCAAGTGTAGTTATGTTTTTATTGTAAGGATATTTTAAGTATCGTTTTGAGCAATAAAGTGAAGAAAACAGGACTTTGCAAACAAATAGTCAAGACATAAAAAAAGACCCTATATAGTAGGGCCTTTTTTACTTTTATAAAATTAAAAAGTCAGTAAAAAGCATTTAATGCACCAAATCTGCACCAAAATGTTTTTAGGTATTAAAAAAACCGTTGAAAATTCAACGGTTTAATGGCGGAGGACATGGGACTCGAAACAAAATCATTTTATTTATTATATTTTTGTATGTTTTATAAATGTTGAAAAATACAGCTTTATAAGGAATAGAAAAAATAAGTAAAACTATTGAAAACAAAATAAAATGTATTTTGCCGGCAATTTTGCCGGCAACTTTTCATTAATTAATATTAAATTGCTTAGATAAATTATTGCTAATTTCTTCTTCCTTATTTTTAAATAAGTGAGTATAGATATTAAGTGTTGTACTAATTTGACTATGTCCCAATCTTTTACTGATAGATGCTAGATCTAAATCTTGCATGCTTGCAAGAATTGAAGCGTGGGTATGTCTTAATGAATGTAGTCCTAAGTACTTAATGTTATTATGATCACAAAATCGTTTGAACCATCGTTGTAAGACTTGTGGATATAAAGGCTCACCGATTTCATTTCTTATTACTGCAGGCGAGTTTTTATAATATGTTTTAGATAATCGTTGTTCTGCTTGATATGCTTTTAGTTTTTTTAGATTGTTAAAAACTTCTGCTGGTAATGATACTGTTCTCTCCGAATCTTCGGTTTTTGGAGTGTCTTCATAAACACCTTGATGAACTGCTACCAATCTATTTCTCTGAATTTTAATAACTTGATTTTCAAAGTTAATATCTTCCCAATTTAGTCCTAATATTTCGGCTTTACGCAAACCACCAAATAGAGCTATTTGAATGACTATTTTATATTTAAATTCTTCGCCTGTAAGTTTATCCAAAGCTTGAAGTAATATATTTATTTCTTCAAAATTGTAAAATTTAGGTTCACTTTTTTGCTTTTTAGGCAGCCGAATATTTTTACATGGTGTATCACTAATTAAATCAAGTTCAATTGCATAATTAAAAATACCTCGTAGCGTAGAGTATACATTTCTAACTGTTTTAGGACTTTTACTATCTGAGATATGATTTATAAACTTTTGAATATCAAGTCTAGTTAGTTTACTTATTTTTTTATTACCAAGCAATGGATCAATCCATGTTTTAATATGTGAATTTACTGCAGACTTTGCAGAGGTTTTCAATTCTCTACTAACATACTCATCGAGATATATCTTAATTAAATCATTCAAAAGTAAGCTAGAGGATTTTTGTACGTTGCCACGTTCACACTCAGTAATAAACTCAGCGAGTGCTTTATTAGCTTCCCTTTTAGTGCCGGTAAAGGTTTTATAATATCTGATTCTTTTACCACTTGAATCAGTTCCGCAAGCAACTTCAAATTGCCATTTGTTGTTGCCTCGTTTTTGCATTGTGCCAGCCATAAATTACCTCCTATTTAGTTGTTGTTATGGCTGTCCTATGGTACAATAGTTATGTTGGTTTACTTGTCCATAGGACAGATTTAAAAGTCATTTCCTTTGCAGAGGAAGTGGCTTTTTGTTTATATAACTTGAAAAAATATCTGCTTAGATGTATAATAAAGAAAAAGTTAACTTGTGAAGGATTAACACTGGGTCCCAAAATGGGGTAAGCGTAAGCTGAGCATTCCTATGTGCCTGGGGTTAACTTCTTTTTATTTTGTTTTAAACTTTCAACAAATCCCGTTGGATTGTTTTAAACTTTCAACAAATCCCGTTGGATTCTTTTTAATTTCATCAATGATGAAATCAATCAATTGCTGAGAATATGTAAAGTGTTGTTGATTCCCTATAACATGTGCATATGCATATTTAGGGTCTTTTTTTATATCGTAAAAATCTATTATAAGATTAAGTACATAAGAATTAAAAGGAAAGGAAACAAGCACTTGTTACTAATATTGTTGCAAAAATTGCATACTTTTTAGGTTCAGTTCTAACGTTATGTTCGTCGTTCCAGGGTTCCTTAAGGTCGGAAAAAGCAAAAGAAGTCACTAGCGGTAATATGACAGAGAAAAATAATATTATAACTGTAAAAATAAAATTACTTTTAAACCTATCAATCCATTCACCCCAAGAAAGAATAAACACAAGAATTGCTATACCACCCCAAACAAAACTCAAAGCATTTCTTAAAAAACGCACTTGTTACACATCCTTTCATCAGCCAGCATGTCGCATATTTTCTAAATTTTGAACAGGAATCATATTACTAAAGTCTCTTTTATTAATATGGTCCATTTCATGATCATATGTTTTACATAGCTTTTCATTGTTCATTCTTGAATTAAGAAAAATTGTGTAATACTCCATGCCATCTTCGTCAAAATAGTAAGTAGTAAATCCATCAACTGAATGTGGAAAATCAACTAAGTACACTTTGATATATTCCATTTAAATCCCCTCTTTCTTAGCTATGTGCTTACTTTTGATCTCCAGTTAACCTATTTAGGATATCAATAGTCATTTCGATATCTTCTTTAGTAGCTTTTCTTGAAGCGCTAAAAAGTATCTTAAGCTCTGGCCTATCTTTAAGCTCCTGTGCGAAATCCGCTGTTTCAGGATCTAGATAGTATCCTTGAGATTGTTCGTCCTTACTATGATCTTCGACTAAGTCTGATTTCGAAATTCCAAAATAATTAGCCATCAATTCTATTTTGTCTATGCGAGGGTATGATTTACCTTTTACCCAATCAGATAGGGTTGTATATTTAATACCTAAAGCATCACAAATATCTTGTCGGCTTTTTTGGTTTTTATCCATATAATATTGTATATTTTTAGCCATAATTGCTTTGTTTCCCAAATCGCTCATATAGGCACCTCCTTAATATGTAAGTAAGTCAATTATAAAGTTTATTCGTAATTTTTTCAATATTTTTTTAAAAAATTACGAAATAATCGTTGACATTACGATTTAATCGTATTACAATAAATATACAAGCTAATGAAAGGAGAAAAAAGAAATGGCATTAACTCTTAAAGAAATAAGAGAAAGAAGAGGCATGACTCAAGTTGAAGCAGCACCTTTAATCGGTGTTAGTGTTGATACTTTAGGGAATTATGAACGTGGTAAGAGCTATCCAGATATTCCAACGCTTAGAAAGATTGAAGAAGTGTATGAGGTTGAATATAAGGATATTATTTTTTTACCTATAGATTACGATAAAACCGTAAATTTGATATAAATAGCTTAAAGTTAATGCAGACCGCTTGAGGTGGGCACCAATCCCTCTTTAAAATACAGCAAATACTGAATAAATGAATTGATTTACATCTTGACTCATATAACTGGTGCTCACTTCAAGCGGTCATCAATAAAGGAGGACAATATGCAAGCGGTAAGGTTCGTAATGGACGAAGAACAGTTCGATCTACTCAGAAGGGTAGAAGAAAAAATAGATATGCTCAATGAAGAGCTTAAGAAAAAGGAGAATTTAATGAACGCTGAAGAAACAGCTGAGTTTCTGAACGTATCTTCTGCACAAGTTGTGTATAGATTAGCACGCGAAGGTGAAATACCTTACATTACGCTAGGAAGGCAGAAAAGGTTTAGCAAAGCAGAAATTTTAAAAAGGGGAAAGTGGAATGAAGAAATTTAAGAGATGGTTAAGAAAAAATAAAAGCAATATGCTATTCAGTATCATAGTGGCATTGATGATCAAGTTTGTTGCAGATATGAGCAGATTTTATTCTGCATTTGGTGGTGAAGATTTACTACTAATCGGAGTAATAGGATATTGGATTTTAAGATGGCATTACGATAAGGAGTATGTGAAAGATGAGCAATAAAAAAAGCGCCCAGCAGAAGCCGGACACCCACTTAAAAAACCAAGTAAATAATATCACAAAAAAAGAAGTGGTGTCAATCCTTAAAGAGTCAGGAGAACCTATGACATCTAAGGAAATTATGCTTGAACTTAAAGTAAGAGGCTATGACATAGGAGATAGAGCCTTAAGGAAAATAAGAGAGGAACTTCTTAATGAAGGGGTTCCGATTTGTTCGGCAAAAACAATGGGCTATTACATAGCTAAAAACGATAAGGAAATAAAGATAGCAGTTGATGACTATCTAAGTAAAGCAAAAGCACTTATTAAATGTGCACATGAGTTAGAACAGATAGATGTAAAGGAGTATTGGAATGACTAAAAAGCAATGGATTATGGAGATAGAACATCTCCTTAAGAAAGATGAAACAAATAACCTTAAAGGTATTGAATATATCATTGAGCCGAATGGAGAAGAATTCGCTTTAATCAAGTTTGGTGGAGCATATGGCAACAGTGCATATAAAAAATGCATTACCGCCAATTCTAAAGCTGCAACTTTGATAGCTATTACAGAGGCTGTTTATTACTAGGAGGAAATAATGAGCGAAATATACAAATGCAACGAATGTGATTCAGTCTTCAGTGTGCCTGACAAAATCAGGCACCGACATAACGAACTTGATGGTGGATATTGGTACGAGACTTTTGAAGTGTGTCCTATTTGCAGAGGTGACGACTTTGAAGAGGTACATCAGTGCCTTGTGTGTGGCGAAGTGATAGATAGTAAAGACCATCTTTGCAATAAATGTGAAACAGAATTGACTGATGAAGAAACCATTATTGAATTTGGGGCAGATGAGCCCTGCGAGATAAAGCTGAACTCATTAATTACATACCACTATACGACAGAAGAGATAAACAATATTCTATTGGATCACCTAAAGAGCGAGCACGATTATCAAGACAAGCTAGAAGATTTTGTTCTTGATACACATGATGAGTTTATAGAATTTGTAATGGTAAAAAACAAGATTATTTAGGAGAAGAAGATGGACTTTAAAGACTTAGATAGAATAAATGAGAAACTTAAAACTATAAACGTAAAAGGCAAAGCATATGTTGAAGTTAACCAAAGAGTTATGGCCTTTAGAGAGCTATATCCAGAAGGCTCAATAGCCACTGATATTGTAGATATGGGCAATGGTGTAGTAACTATTAAAGCGACTATAAGCGATGCAGATGGGCGAATTTTGGCCACAGGAATAGCATGCGAAAAAGAAGGTAGTTCTTTTATTAATAAAGCATCTTACATCGAAAATTGTGAAACATCAGCAGTTGGCAGAGCGTTAGGGTTTGTAGGAATTGGGATTGATGCTTCTATTGCTTCCTATGAAGAAGTAGAAAATGCAAAAGCACAGCAAAGACCAAATAAAACACAGAAAAAGACAGCAGAAGAATTAAGTCAAATGAAACCAAATGATAAAGTTACTCCTGGCGGTGCGGATTTTGTGAGAAACCTCTGCAAAGAAGTTAGAAGTGAAGAAAGAGCAGTATGCGATTATTTCCATGTTAACAACTTTGAAGAAATGACAGTTTCAGAAATGGAAAAAGCATGTGCAATGCTAGAAAAGAAGAAAAAATGAAATCAATAATACAGGAAGAAAAAGAATGCTATGTAACTCATAGACCTTATGGGTTACATAAGCACCATATCTTTGGAGGACCGAATAGAAAAATAAGTGAACAATATGGGTTTTATATATGGCTTATACCAGAGTTTCACAACATGAGTGATAAAGGCATCCATTTCAATAAAGATTTTGATTTAGAAGTTAAAATGGAATGCCAAAGAAGGTTTGAAGAAGAGCATAGCAGAGATGAGTTCATGGCGCTTATTGGGAGGAATTACTTATGAAAGTAAAGGATGTAACAGCTACATTTGATTACACCGGTGACACCATATTATCTTTTAAGCTCCCTAAGGGCTATGAGGCAACCATACAAGAGATTTTAGCAATTGATAAGGCAGATATACCTAATTACGAATTAAACTTCCTAAAAACGAAGAAAAAAAGAAGCTTAGACGCAAATGCTTATTGCTGGGTTTTATGCAAAAGGATAGCTGATGTATTAGGCAGCACCGACAAAGAAATATATCAAGAAATGATAATTAGGTATGGAGTTTGGGAGATTATTCCGGTAAAGGAACAAAAGATTGAAGAAAAGCTAAAACTATATGAAAGACAAGGCATTGGTGGACATGCGATTGATATGGGAGAATGCAGCGCCTTAGATGGATACCACAATGTTAAGCGGTGGTACGGATCTAGCACCTATGACAGTAAACAAATGTCAGTGTTCATTGATGGAATTGTAAGTGAGTGCAAAGAAATAGGTGTAGAAACAATGACACCAACAGAAATAAACAGACTTAAGGGGATGTGGAGAAAGTAATACATGGGATTTTTTAAGATAGACAAGAGTTTACTTGAGCATACCATATGGACCTGTGAACCTTTTAGCAAAGGTCAAGCCTTTGTAGATATGATTGGAAGAGCAAATTTTAGAGATGAAGAGAAAATTATTGGCAACAAAGTTTCAGTTATAAAAAGGGGACAATTTCCTACCAGTGAACAAAAATTAGCTCAAAGATGGCAGTGGAGCAGGAACAAGGTCAGAGCCTACCTCAAACTGCTAGAAAACATGGAAATGATAACAACGGAAGGTACAACGGTCGGTACAATCATAACCATTGAAAATTACAGCAAATATCAAAGTGAACAACCAACGGAAGGTACAACGGTCGGTACAGCACAAGGTACAACGGTCGGTACAGCACAAGGTACAGCACAAGGTACAGCGGTCGGTACAGCACAAGGTACACTCTATAAGAATAATAGAACTAAAGAACATAAGAATAATAATAATATATATATAACGCACGGCCAGTATAACAACGTCAAGCTAACGGCGGAGGACCTAGAGAGTCTGATGAAAGAGTTTCCGTTAGATTACCAAGACAGGATTGAAAGATTAAGCGAATACATTGCTTCTAGTGGCAAGAAATATAAGAACCACCTAGCAACAATAAGAGCATGGGCGAGAAAAGAAAAGCCAAAGAAACAAGAAAAACCGAAAACAAAATACAACGTCGGCGTGGATATTTAGGAGTGAAAAATGGATTTATCAGAAATTAAAGAAATAGCAGCAGAACACATAACCGAAGCCAAAGAAAGGTGCCCTGTATGCGGTGGCACTGGATACATCGAATGGACTGAAGACGGTTATGACTATGCTAAAGAATGCGAGTGTCTCACTAAAGAAAGAGACAAGGCAAAGCAAGACAAATATATAGCCAATAGCGGTTTAGATGGGATATTTAAAACATATAACTTTAAAACCTACAAAGTAGATGACAAAGCTACTGAGGGAATTAAAAAAGCTGCACTTGATTATGTGGATCACTTTAAAAACTATTGGTGGTTTATTAGTGGCAACAGCGGATGTGGTAAAACGCATATTACATCAGCAATATGCAAAAGGCTAATAGATAAAGGCAATAGGCTTTATTACATGAAGTGGCGAGAAGAATCCACTAGACTTAAAAGCTTGATTAATGACAGTAGGTATGCTGAAGAAATTAGCAAGCTTAAAAGAGTGCCGGTGCTTTATGTAGATGACTTCTTTAAAGGGGCAGTAACTGAAGCAGATATAAAGCTAGCTTTTGAGATTATCAACGAGCGATACGTCAATAGAATGCCGACGTTGTTCTCCAGTGAACGAAGCATAAACGAGCTTGCAGAAATTGACGAGGCAATCGCCGGCAGGATAAACGAAAGAGCTCAGCATTACGCGTTAAATGTCAAGAGTATAGGTAATAGGAGGATGTAATGGAGTTGAAGATTGATAGATTAGGGAAAAAGGAAAACTTAGGGTTTGATTTTGCGCCTAACACTTTGAAGGTTATACCAGGGTATCCTGACTATTGCATTGATATATTTGGGAATGTGATCAGCAACAAATGGCCTAATAAGCCTAAAGTTATGAAAAAGAAATTTCAAAATAAGACGGTTTTGACGGTGTGTCTTGATAGCGAAAATGGTGTTAAGAAATCAGAAAATGTAAGAAGGCTTGTATGGAAAACATTTAAAGGAGAAATTCCAAAAGGCAAATGCATAATCCATAAGAGTTGCGATATTTTCGATGATAGCTTAAGCAACTTGAAGATAGGTAAACCCCAAAAGAGTCTTGGAGCACCAGTCGCTAAAAAATATGAAGGGCGCACCGTTGCAGAATACTCAAACTGCAAAGAAGCAGCGAAAAAAGAAAATATCAACATTCATACTTTAAGAGCACGAATAAGAAATAAAACAAAGATAAATGGTTATACTTTTGAATTCCTTAAAGAGTTATAAACTGCAAAGGAGGAATAAATGGAAACTAAGATATGTAATCAATGCAAAAGGGAATTGCCAGTCGATGAATTTTATTTGAGAAACAAAAACACAAATAAAAGAGTGGCTGTATGTAAAGAGTGTCGCAGAAAACAACAACGCAAGTTTGATGGAAATAAGGGATGTAAAAAAAGCTATGACTTAGTAAATCCTACAACGCTTGAAATTGTTGAGACAATAAGACAAAACGAATTATTAAAAAGATTAGGGGTTAAAAATATAAATGATAGAACACACGTTGATGGTCTTTTGATAACAGAAAGAGAATAGGCATATAATCCACGGGTAAGTATTCATAACCTATCCCAAATAACTAATCCGTGGTTTATAAATAAAGTTATGCATTTCACGTTATTAGATTACATAATTTTTATTTTTATCCAAAATGCATAACAGATTATTATAAAAGCCTGCTTTAGTTGATTATTCGTTATTACTAAATATTTCAATAAAATACACAAAACTATATATTGTTGCAAAATTGGTACGCAACTAAAGTAGGCTGAAAGGAGTGACCAAATGAAAACAACAACATTAATAAGCCATATTTTTAGAAACTATGAGATAGTTAAAAGTTTGATGGAGCAAAACGATACGCACCAGCTACTTCTGCTATTAGATAGTTTTGAGAATTTAAAGAATATAGCAGATGAATATTTAGACAGGGGAAACTTTAAAGAATGTGGGGATTAGAAAATAATGACTAATTTGGAATATTACAGAGAAAAAATAAAAGATTTTTTAGACGACAATTTGAGTTATCGATATGAGTTAAGCGATACATTTGGCTATGAAATAGACTATGGAGAAAATTATGTAAATAGATTTATTAACTGGTTGCTAGAAGAATACAAAGAACCTATCAAGCTAAAGCAGTGGGAGTATGACTTATTGAATATATATGCGAATCCGAACTCTAAATTTAAAAGCCACACTCTATTGATGGAATTGTCAGCAATAGGACATTTTAAAGGTGTTGAAGATATTTCGATGACATCAAAAGAGATATTAGATATTTGTGAGGTGATGGAATAATGGATGTAATGAAATTCATAATGACAAAAAATCGAATGTGTGAGGCAATGGAAACTTGTGCAAATTGTCCCATAGATGGGCATAATCTCCGATGTGATTGTGTGGGTATTAGCAAGTCCGAACTGAAAGAGATGATAGAAATTATCGAACAGTGGAGCAAAGAGAATCCAGCAAAGACTTACAAAGATGATTTTTTAGAGAAGTTCCCAAATGCTGTAATTGCAGAAAACATATGTAGATACCATGTATATAAAACTGGTGGATGTGACGGATTTACAGGGGATTGTGAACTGTGCTGGAATGAACCAATAGAGGAATAACCAAATGAAAATAAACGATTTCCCTTGCAAGGATTGTGAGAATAGGCACTATAGTTGCCATGCTACATGCGAAAAATATCTAAAGGCTAAAGAAAAGAGAACTAAAAGAAACACTGAAAGAAGAGATGGCATAACGGCAGATAGTTTAAGTGGAAGAGTTAGAGGAATGAGGTGGTGGAGTTGATGGAACAAGAAATGTGGGAATTTTTCAATGCATTAGATAGCATTAAGAGGATTGCAAACCATTATGGGCTTAAGCATCAGATAGGCAAAGCCAAAGAAGAGGTGCAAGAGTTATATACTGCATTGCTGGATTATCAAGAAGACGATTCAAGAGAAAATCTAAAAGCGATTATTACAGAAATAGCAGATGTGGAAATAATGACGGCACAGCTTAAATATCTTTTAGATGTAAAGGAAAAAGTCAATAAAGAAAAAACATATAAAATAAATAGACAGTTAAAAAGAATTGAAAGGGAGAAAAAATATGTTGAATAAATGTAAGAAATTGGTTACAGATTATTTTAATGAAAGAGTAGAAAAAACAGCTAACAAAACTATATCAATAGATGATGTATTTGTTGTGTGGAGTTGCAAAACGTTACAGAATTTTAAAGCTTTATTATCAACAACAGTAGCAGATGGAATGTACTACGAAATAACTTACAACGGAGACAAGAAAGAGTTTTACATTGACGCATATAAAAAATGGGAAAATGTATGTGTAAAAGAGGGCTAAGAAAAGGAGAAAAAAGTAATGAATAACGTAGTACTTATTGGCAGACTAACAAAAGACCCTGAACTGAGATGGTCTAATGACTTAGCGGTTGCGAGATTTAGTGTTGCAGTTGATAGGAATGGCAAAGACAAGGGAACTGATTTCCCAAGTATCGTAGTGTTTAGTAAACAGGCTGAAAACTGTGAAAAGTACCTAACTAAAGGCAGAAAAGTGGCTATTCAGGGCCATATTCAAACTGGAAGCTATGAGAAAGATGGCAGAAAGGTTTATACAACAGATGTAGTTGCTGACAGGGTAGAGTTTTTAGAATGGGGAGATAGAGAAGAAAAGCCGACAAGCAACAGTGGTACTTTTGAAGGGTTTGAGGCAGTTGAAGATGATGATGTTCCCTTTTAGATCACCTTATCAAGATGAAGGCGACGCATTAAGAAAATTTGCTGAATTAAGGAAGGTGATAAAATAATGGGCGATTGGGACTGGGAGACAAATCCCGAACTTAAAATAACGATAGATGTTAATCCAAGAACTAAGAAGAATAATCCTAGAATTGCAACGAGGGGAAACAGAAGAATAATACTACCAAGTGAAGCGTACGAGAAATACGAGGAAGAATGTGCACCATACCTAGAGGGACATAGTAATTTAGAAATTGATTATCCTATCAATGTAAAAGCTGTGTATTATAGAAGAACAAAACATAGGATAGATTTATGCAATTTGCATGAAGCCTTATGTGATGTATTAGTAAGATACAAAATAGTTAAAGATGACAATGTTAACATAATCGAGACTATGGATGGTAGTAGAGTGGAGTATGACAAAGAATGGCCGAGAACGGAGATCACAATTACAAGGAGGAAAGCGAAATAAGGAAATTAATAAATGATTTATTGGGCATTTCTGAAAGCTATGAGATGCCGACTAAGTTAATGACGATACTTGCAGACAAGAAGAACAGAGAAGAATTGTTTAATAAGTTCCTGGAAGAAAAGAAAGACTTATCGTACGACTGGTTTACTGATTACTATCAGGAAGAACAAGGAGACAGAAATGCTTTAAAACAAGATTTCACTCCTGATTGCATATGTGAAATTGTTAATAAGGTTAACGAAAAAGCAGATAAGATAGCAGATATATGTTCAGGTACTGGCGGTTTAACAATAAAATTGTGGAATGAAAATAGAGATGCATTCTTCCACTGTGAAGAAGTAGCAGCTAGAGCAGTACCTGTTTTGTTATTCAATTTGGCAATTAGAAACATAAGAGGCGAGGTAATACATGGTGATGTTTTAACAAGAAAAATAGAAAAGGTATACAGGTTAACACCGAGTGTTCAATATAGTGATATAGAAGTAACAAATGTGCCAACTGAACAGAAATATGAATCGGTGGTAATGAATCCACCATACAGCTTAAAATGGAGCGGCGAAACAGATGAAAGGTTCGAAGAGTTTGGAGTGCCACCTAAAAGCAAAGCTGATTACTGCTTTATCCTGCATGGGCTCAACATGTTAGAGGATAACGGAAGACTATTAGCTATATTACCTCATGGAGTATTATTTCGTGGATCAGGCGAAGGAAAAATAAGAGAAAAACTTATAGAAAAAAACATGATAAGAAGTGTTATAGGTTTGCCAGACAATTTATTTTTAAATACGGGAATACCAGTATTGCTATTAGAACTGCGAAGACACAGTGGTGACTTATTAGTTATAGATGGCTCTAAAGAGTTTAAGAAAGACAAGCCAAACAACAAGATGACAGATGAGAATATCAACACAATTGTCACAGCGTATAAAATGCGCAGAAAAATAGATAAATTAGCAAATGTAGTGGATAAGAAGGAAATAGCGGAAAACGGTTACAACTTGAATATTCCGAGATATGTTGATACTTTTGAGCCTGAAGAGGTTCCCGATCTAGTAGAGTGCTTAAAAGAATTAAAAGAAATAAATAGGGATATTGAAAAAAGTGAAAAAGAACTATTAAAAATGCTAGAGCAACTAACAGGAACCACACCAGAAGAAACAAAGGAACAAGAGGAAATAAATGAGATATACAAAAATTACATTGAAAGCAAGTACGGACAGATGGAGATAAAGCTATGAAAGAATATAAAATGACATACCTTAAAGATATCGCTAATATAAGCAGAGCGATAAAAGGTAAACAATATAAGGCTGGCACCATAACCATAGGATTATCAGCTACGAGAGGTGAAGTTGGTTATTTGTATGAGGATGGAGAAGTGCCAACTAAGTGGGCAGTAGTTGAAGTAGGTGATGAGCATAACCATTTTTATATTTATAATTCGATTTTAAAATTTTTTCCGAAATTTTATGCAGAGTGGAAGACAGGAATCAATCTTCAGATAGATAAGCTAGACTATCTTAAAATAGGAGTCCATGAAAGAAATGTCCAAGATTCTTATGCGGAAATGATAATGACAATGGATTTGGAACTACAAAAGGTAAAAAAAGAAAAAGAGATAATGGAAAATATGAAAAAATACTATTTATCAAAGTGTTTTGTGTGAAAGGATAATAAATGGATAAAGAGACGAGAAAAGTTTTAAAGCGATACTATAAAAGCAAAGGTGCTAAACTAATCAATGTTAAAGAGTTGAAATCCTTTTATGTGGCAGAAATAATGCTAGAAGAACCTCAAAGTCATTTAGAGGTCACATATATCAGCAAGGAAGTGGTGCAAAGATGGAAAGAAGAGAATATGTAATAGGAAATGGCAATGCGCCTAGTTGGTGCAGTAAAGACTTGAGAGAATACCAAAAGGTTGATGGTAGTGTTGGTTACGAACTACTAAGTGGTCATTGCCTTCATGAATTAAATAAGGGAGATAAGATAATCAGACAAGGTAGACATAGGTACAAATTCGAAAGGGCAAAACATGACTAAAGCAGAGTTACAAAGACATTATTATTTAGCAAAAGAAGCAGAACAAATTAAGATAAAGCTTAATCAATTAAGAGCACAAAAGGATAATGTGAAGTCACCAATAATAGACGGAATGCCAAAGCAAATGAGCAATGGCAGTTCTATCGAAAGTCTAATTGTTAAATATGCAGAGTTAGAAAACAGCTACAAAGCAAAGCTATTTGAAATAGCAGAAGAACAGATGAAGATAGAAGATGCTATAGATTCATTGGAGCCAATAGAAAGGACATTGATTAGGTATCGTTATATAGATCATTTAAAGTGGGAGAATATTTGCATTCTCATGAACTACTCATGGAGACAAGTTCATAATATCCATCATAGAGCTTTACAAAACTTATTAAATAATAGAAAAGAGTGCACACAATTGCACACAACATGATGTTACAATAATATTGTGGATGAATAAGCTTTTTCGGAATTCATTAGCACTCCTTGAAAGAAGTCGGTTATCGGCTTCTTTTTTATTTAGTAAAGAAAGGTGGTGAGCCAATGGCTAAAGGTAAATATCAAGAGTGGTTAGAGCCTGATGGCTTACTACTCTTAGAAGGATGGGCTAGAGATGGCCTAACAGATGAACAGATAGCACATAATATGGGGATAGTGACATCAACTTTATATGATTGGAAAAAAAAGTACTCCGAGATTTCGGAGGCTTTAAAAAAGGGAAAAGAAGTTGTAGATATTGAAGTTGAAAATGCACTGCTAAAAAGCGCACTTGAAGGAAATATTACAGCACAAATATTTTGGCTGAAGAATAGAAAGCCAAATAGGTGGAGAGAAAAGCAGAGCATAGAACATACAGGAGAAGTATCAACAAAGCTATCTGATATTTTCAAACAAATAGGTGGTGAAGGACTTGAAGAGTAGTTTCCCACTATCACAGAAATATATAGACTTCATCAATACGACTAATGTCTATGCAGAGTTTTTGGAAGGCACTACTTCATCAGGCAAAACCACAGTAGGTGCAGGAGTCAAGTTTATGCGAATGGTGAGCATGAGCAAGAAAAAACTGCACGTTATTGCTGCAAAAACAACAGGAGTTGCAGAAAAGAATATCATACAGCAAGATAATGGTATTTTAGACTTGCACAGAAACGCAGCATATTTTGGTAATGGGGATAAGGACAACAAAATTCCACACATTAAATTCGAAAACAAGATAATCTATGTTTTAGGATATGACAATCGAGACAAGTGGAAGCAAGTGCTAGGAGCACAGTTTGGTTGTGTATACATAGATGAAATTAATACAGCAGATATTGATTTTATAAGAGAAGTTTCAACGAGAAATGATTATATGCTTGCAACACTTAACCCTGATGATCCGTCGCTTCCAGTATATAAAGAATTTGTTAATAGAAGTAGACCATTTAAAAAATATATTGATGATGTGCCAAAAGAAATATTAGAAGAACTAACTGAACCGGCAACAAATAAATGGAAGTATTGGTTCTTTAGTTTTAGAGATAATCTAAGCCTTACTGAAGAGGATATAGAAAAGAAAAAGCAATCAGCACCTATAGGAACTAAACTATATAAAAACAAAATATTAGGACTAAGAGGAAGAGCAACCGGTTTGGTATTTCCTAATTTTGAAAGAAAAAAACATCTTGTAACACAAGAATATTTAGAAAACCAAATGAGAATAGCAAAAATAAGATTTGTGAAGTTTTCTATTGGTGTAGATACTGCATATTCTTCATCATCCGAAGATACTATTGCAATTAATTATCAAGGTATCACAGATGACGGTAAGCTTATTATTATTGATGAGGCTGTATATAACAACAAAGACAGAGCAACACCGTTAGCACCTTCTGATATTGCGGTTAAAATAATAGAATTTGCAGATAAGAACAGCAGAAAGTGGGGCATAGCTAAAGATATATTTGTTGATAGTGCAGATCAGGCAACAATAACAGAATTAAATAAGCTTAAAAGAAACAAAGGTTATTTGTACAACATCAACAATTCATACAAGAAACTAGCAATAGTAGATAGAATTAACATGCAGCTTGGCTGGATTCAGCAAGGCTGTTATTTAGTTTGTGACAATTGCAAAGAGCACATAAGGGAAATGGAAATATACAGTTGGCAAGAAGATAAGGAAATACCTGAAGACAGAAATGACCATACAATTAATGCCAACCAATATGCATGGATTCCATATAAACATTTGATAGGAGTAAAAGAGTGAGGTTAATAGAACGAATGAAAAAAGGAATTAGAAGTTGGTTAGAAATACAAGAAGCAGTACCAACAACATTAAGAGTAGTTGAGACACTAGATTATGAATCTAATGCCATAAAAAATAGAATTTGGTATCGTGGTGATGGCAATGAATTGTCACAACTATATTCACAGATATCAAATGAAGTGGATAAACTAAAATTTTGGGCGGCAAAAAGCACAAAAGGCAACGACATAAGAAAGATACATACAGCCATTCCTAGCTTGATGGTTGACTGTATGTGTGAGGTTGTATTAGCAGATACAGGGCAGATTGAATTTAAGAAAGCAACAGACCAGGAACTGTGGGATGCGATAAATGATGATAATAAATTTATTGCAAGTTTGGAAAATGCAGTTAAGGAATGTTTATATATTGGAGATGGTGCTTTTAAGCTTACAATAGATCCAAATTTTACAGAATATCCAATAATTGAATTTATACCTGGTGATAACGTTGAATATGTTAAGGAATATGGAAGAATAAAAGAAATAATATTCAAGAAAGCTTATGCGCATAATGGACAGAGATTTACTTTACATGAACATTATGGGTATGGGTATATTACTTACAAGCTGTATAGAAATGAAAATGAAGTTGCCTTAAATAGCATACCTGAGACAGCTAATTTACAGAATGTTAGTTTTGGTGGTTTTGGAGAAAAGAAAAAAGCTAACTACATAATGGCCGTACCTATGATGTTTTATAAAAGCAGTAAGTTTCCCGGCAGAGGTCAAAGTGTATTCGATAAAAAAATTGATGCTTTTGACGCACTTGATGAAGCATGGAGTCAGTGGATGGATGCATTAAGGAGTGGAAGAAGTAAAGAATACATACCTGAGAGCTTAGTACCAAGAAACCCAAGCACAGGTGAGTTGTTACAGCCTAATCCATTTGATAATAGGTTTATTGCTATTGGTGATGATATGAAAGAGAATTCCAAAGCAACAATAGAACTGTCACAGCCAACTATTCCACATGATAGTTATTTGGCAACATATATCACTGCATTAGATTTATGCTTACAGGGCTTTATTAGCCCATCCACTTTAGGTATTGACGTTAAAAAGCTAGATAATGCAGAAGCGCAAAGAGAAAAGGAAAAAGCAACTTTATATACAAGAAATGCAATCATAACCATTCTTGAAAAAGTACTACCGGAAGTGGCAAAGACTGCGGTAATGGTATATAGAGAGTATCATTATCAAGAGACAGATTTCGAAGATATAAGTTGTACAATTGATTTTGGAGAGTATGGTAATCCATCGTTTGAAAGTATTGTAGAAACATTGTCTAAAGCTAAAACAGGTGGGCTAATGTCCATTGAAGCAAGTGTCGAAGAGTTATATGGGGATAGCAAAGATAACGAATGGAAAGATGAAGAAATAACAAGACTAAAAGCAGAACAAGGAATTGCAGAGATTGAAGAACCTGCGGTTAATCTTGAAGGAGTTGTTGTAAATGAAGGTTAAAGTAGGACAAAGGGTTTACTTGATGCCAAAGAAGAAATTTAAAGGTTTATTAGAAATAGCAAGCGAGCAGATACCTTTTGGAATATATGCAGTTAGTAAAAACGGTTATGCAGAAATGCTTAGAATGAAAGCTAGAAGTATAACAGAGCTTAAGAAAAATGTAAGAGAGTTTAAAAAACAAGGTTATAAGGTGTATTGCAATGGAATATGATGTAGCAAAAGCAATAGAGCGAATTGAAGATGAACTTATATATTCCATAATGAGAAATCTAAAAAGACATAGAGCTGAAGAAACTAAAGAAGGTTTTAATTGGGAAATGTGGCAAGTAAAACAGCTACAAAGTCTTAATAAATTTAAGAAAGATAACCTTAAATATAAACCTAAATTTGCAAAGCTAAATAAGCAAATAGAAGAGCTTCTTATAGATATGGCAACAGATGGCTCTTTAGATCAGGAGAAAGCAATCCTGGAAGCAATTAAAAAAGGATATAAACCACCAAAACGTAGCAGTAATAAATTAGATGCTACGTTTTTTAAATACAATTCTAAGAAGTTAGAAGCACTGATTAGTGAAACATCAAAGAACATGGCTAAGGCTGAAACAGCTATTTTGAGAATGGCTCATGATAAGTACAGAAGTATTATCTTTGATGCACAGATGTATGCAGCAACCGGTGCCGGCACATATGAAAAAGCCGTTGATATGGCCACAAGGGACTTTTTATCAGCCGGAATTAACTGTGTTGAATATTCTAATGGTGCAAGGCATACATTATCTAATTATGCGAGAATGGCCATAAGAACCGCAAGCAAGAGAGCATATTTGCAAGGTGAAGGTGAGCAAAGAAAAGAGTGGGGGATACATACAGTAATAGTTAATAAACGTGGTAATCCTTGCCCTAAATGTTTACCTTTTGTTGGCAAGGTTCTTATTGATGACGTATGGAGCGGTGGTAGCAAAAAAGATGGAGATTATATGTTGATGTCGTCTGCAATAGCAGCAGGGCTTTATCATCCAAACTGCAAAGACAGTCACACAACTTATTTTGAAGGTGTGACTACTAGAGACGCATCGTTTACTAAAAAAGAAATTGAAACCATAAAACAAGATTATTTAGAAGAACAGAAACAATTATATGCTCAAAATCAAGCTAAGAAGTATAGGAGATTGGCGGATAATAGTCTTGATGAAGAGAATATTAAAAAAAATGAAATAAAGGAAGAAAAATGGAAGAATAAATTACAAACACAATATGAAAACTTTTTAAAAGAACATGTTCCGATTTTATCAAAGGTTTTCGATAATGAAAGCATGTGGAATGGAAAGGTGATAATTGAGAAATTACAACCGAAAGAACGTGGACATGTACAATGGGATAGTGGTGGAATATTTATAAATGAAGATTATATAGATGCATTTACAGAATCTACGTGTATACATGAAGCGATACATACTTTTTCAGGACTGCATGTGGATGCTTTGATTGTAAAGAAAAATAAAGCTGAAAAAATTGAAGAAGCTTCTGTAGCATTATTTACTAAAAATTATATGCAAAAAATAAATAAACCATATAGCAATTCGTACAGTAAATTTGTAGAAATATTGGAAGTATTAAATAGAAAGTTTAAATTTGGCGAAACTGATTATGATTTTGCGATCAAATTATTAAATATACCATTAGACAAAAGATATGATTGGCTTTATAAGACAGTCTATGATAAAATGATAGAAATGCAAGCAAGTATAAATGATATCGATGAAGTGATGTTCTATATCGAAGAGTTATATGGTAATTTGGAGGGTTAAAATGGATTTTAGCTGGGTTAAAGAGGCGCACGAGAGGTTTAAAAGATATTCTACTTTATGTACAAAAGAGGGACAAAGATTATTTGATTTTGTACGTCGTGCTAATGGCTCTATGAATATTACAAAAGAAGAATATCTAGAAACGTGGAGAGACATTCAAATCTTTTTAGCAGATCCTGAAAACCCAGAAGAAGACAAGGATAAAATAGGAGACGAGATGAGTGACATATTCGGTTGGAGTTATACGTTTGGAACAAATAGATATTTAGAAAATGATTTACTATCTGAAGAAGAGTTAAAAGAAGCAATTATAGCTAAAAGAAAAGAATTAAAAGCAAATAAATAGAAATGGAAGAACTTAAAACAATATATAAAATACTTAAAATATTGCAACAAAGTATGGATTATGAAGAGTTTGACAAAAGCAGTTTATCTGCTAAAAGTTTAGGCTTAAGCGAGCCTAAATGGTCTAGAATAATGACAATGCTATCAAAAGAAGGCTATTTGTCGGGTATTGAAGTTTGGAATTCTATGGGCCAGAGTTATCCTAGAGTCGAACTTATAAGACCTGAAATTACATTACAAGGTTTAGAATACCTAGAGAATAATTCTTTAATGAAAAAGATATCAAACACTGCTAAAGGCATTGTAGATGTCACTACAAATATAATATAAACAATAAGCACTTTGCTTCCGACATAAATGTCGGGAACATGGTGCTTTTTTAGTACCAAAATAAACAAGAAAGGAGCACTAATATGAAAGTAAGAGTAATTGCTGATTATTACGATCTAGAACTTGATAGCAAGCAGAAAGTTGGCACAGAGCTAGATGTAAGAAAAGAAAGAGCAGAACTTCTTATTGCTAACAAAGTAGCAGAAGAGATAAAAGAAAAGCCAAAGAAGAGCCTAGAAAAATAGGTTCTTTTTTTATACCTCCAAGTGCGATAAGAGGCTAAACTGTGCGCTAAGGGAGACACCCAAGAAAACTGATTTTAAGAGAGACACTCAAGAAAACTGAATGGTGAGACACACCTAAAACTGAAAGGAGACAAAATGTTTAAATTAAGATTAAAAACACCAATGTTTGAAGGTGAAGGTAAAGGTGGCGGAAATGCACCGGTAGAACCTAACCCACAGATAAATAATCAGCAACAGACAGCGCCGGAATTTGATTATGAAAAGCTTGCAAGCATCATTACCGGTAAACAGTCTGTTACAGAGGATACAGTGCTTAAAAATTACTTTAAGCAGCAAGGCTTGTCAAAAGAAGAGATTGAAACTGCTATCAGCTCATTTAAAGAGCAGAAAAAGGCATCACAGCCTAATGTTGATGAAATACAGTCACAGCTTCAGTCAGCTAATAAAGCTTTGCTTGATGCGGAAATAAGCAATAAAGCCTTATTAATTGCATCAGACTTAGGAGTAAGTATTAACACTATCCCATATATCGTTAAACTAGCTGATACATCAACTGCAGTGGTGGATGGCAAAATTGACGATGAAAAACTTAAAGAAGCTTTAGGTAAAGTATTAACTGATTTACCACAGCTTAAAGATAAAAAAGATGGTAATGTTGGAGGCTTTAAAGTAGGAGTTGGCACAGAGCCAAACCCAGCATCTAACATTCAAGATGATTTAGCCAAAATATTTGGTAATAAGAAATAGGAGGAATAGAAAATGGCAGAATATAATTACGCAGAGCTTTTTATTAGTGAGTTAGCACAGAAGTATGAAAGAGAGCTTATTTCATACGAATTAACACAGTCAAACCCACAGATTAAGTTTATTAACGCACAGACACTTAAAATTCCAAAGGTGACTGTATCAGGATATAAAGATCATGACAGAAAAGGTGCAGGATTCAACGTTGGAACTATTGGCAATGATTGGGAGCCAAAGAAACTAGCACATGATAGAGATGTTGAATTTTTAATTGACCCAATGGATATTGACGAAACTAACTTAACTTTAGCAATAGGAAATATTCAGCAGGTATTTGAAACAGAACAGGGAATTCCTGAAAGAGATGCTTATAGATTTTCTAAGTTATTTACAGAAGCAACAAAAGCCGTTTCAAAAGGTGCAGTAGTTGATAGAACTACAGTTTTAGATAAAACTAATGTTCTTGAATGGTTTGACGAACAAATGAGCAAGATGGATGATCAGGGAGTTCCTCAGGAAGGTAGAATTTTATATGTAACTGCTGCAGTTAACAAACTTCTTAAGGAAGCAGATGGTATTTCAAGAATGGTTAATGTTGGTACAGGAACAGGTACAGCTATCGATGTGTCTATATAATGGTGTAAATTAGGATAACAAAAAAAGAGCCACAGTG
>CALCFD010000049.1 GCA_937900695.1 uncultured Eubacterium sp.
AAAGGATGACTAAATTATATGACAGGGAATTTACACCACCTTTAGGACTTGACCTTGATATCATATGAGCTATCTTCATGAACAGTTATAAGTGTAGCACCTCGCCGCTCTGTCTCCTTATCAATACCTGGCATGGCAAGATAATCTATGCTCATTCCGTATGTTAGCCTGATGCCCTCATACTCTACAGACATGTTGTTGTAATGGCCATGTCCACAAAACATGGCCTTACTACTACCTGATTTTTTAGCAGTGTCAAAAAGCTTGCTTGGATATTTTGAAAAGCAAACTTTATCTATCATCTTTTCTTTATTTTCCCCAAAGAAATACTTCACCTTAGGGCTTCCTGCCTCGTAAAGGTTATTGGCAGTTTTGTATTGCTCAAGAGGCATATGTAAAAATAGTAACGAAGACACATGTCCTCCCTCTTCTTTTTCCATTTTTTTCACTTGCTTAGCGTACCAAGCCACTTGATCATCGTGAATATAGTCATAGTCGTTGATGCCGCTGACATAATCATTAGAATCTAATAGGAAAAGTAACCACAACCAACTCCGGCCTAGTTTCTTTAATAAGGCTCTCACAGGCTTTAAGAGCGTTGTAATCTTTAATTACCGACGCCGCGCTGCCGCCTAGATGAATGTCTGTCAGCTGCAAAATCTTAAAATCCTTTTTATCTGTAGTACTGGTGTAAACTCCGCTATCATCATCGTAAATTATTTTATCCGGCTCAGGTGCTTTTAAAATCGCCTATTTGCAATCTTTCCATACTGCCTATTAATAGCGTATTTGCATAAGATGTTTTTAACTAATATGAAGACGACTATGCCCAGCGAAATAAAGCTTTCCCAAGGTGTCATTCCTGCGCTGAGAATGGCTGCTAAGAATATATAAAGTTCCACAAAGGCCCCGGCTACTGCTATATGCATACTATTTATCAGCCTCTTGGTATACTTATCGAAAATCTTATTTATGTATTGTCTTGCGCTTTTTGTATAGCTATCTTTGTTGTAATTTACCTGATTGCGCAATCTGAAAAGATTTACGCTGCAAAGGACTGCTGCCGCCGAACCTATGAATATATACATATAATTTTCAAAAGAATTATTCATAAATACGCGAATTATGCCTTTCATTACAAAAGCAACTAAAAATGATAGTATGTATATTTTCCATCTTGTGCCTTTAAAATACTTCTGAAATTGGTCTTTTTCAATTATATTTAAAGGTTTGTTTTCTCCGTGTTTTCTTTTATTTGCAGGCAAGGCCTATGACTTCTTCTGCAATGCTTTTGTTGATTACGCGCATCAAGTTATCTTCAACGCTGCTCTTGCCTAAAAAGTTTAAACTTCCATACCACACAATATTATTATCAATAACAGTGAATTTCTTATCTTCATTTTGTGACAATATAATTTCTATGCCACTTGCTTTAATTTCTTCATGTAATAGTTCCTATTTTAAACTATTACCATACTTATATTCATCTGTATCCATAGTAACAATGTTAAACATAAAACCACCTATTTTCTTATAAGCCCTTAATCTTTTGTCAAATTGATTTTCATAAGGTTCCCAGTTTTCGTCTACAAACACACTTCTTCCATCATTTACAACATCACCCTGTAGTGGCAGAGCTATCAAATTTCCTAGACCTTCTTTTTTCAAGAAGTCTTTCGCTGGTATCATACGATCATAATAGTCAAAAGAGGTTAAGTTAACAAAACTTGCTCCTTTGTTGAGCAATGTATCGCCAAACTTTCTTGCCAAAGCAACTTTTATTGGTTTTTTAAAAAGGATCCATACATGTGCTCCTCTGCCAGATCTTGATTTTTCAATTAACGCATCTATATTATTTTCTTTACATATAGTATATAAAGCTAAAACTTCCTCTTTCCAAATTTCATTATCATCTGCATAGTCATTTTTTTCAGCACTCTTTACATGATTATCAAAATCAAACACTAAAAACCTACAAGTGTTATTAGAAAACATAGGATAAACACCTATCACGTCTGTACCACCTAACGTTTTCCACTTCTTATATTCACAGTCTTTGCATTGTACTTTTGTCTTTCTTTTTTTATAACACACATCTGACCAGAAATTTTCACATTGTGGAAAATATACCGCTTCTCCTGTAGATTTATTTACCACTCGTTTACTATAAACATCCATTCTTCCCAAAAACATCGAAAAAACTTTCTAGCTAGATTTTCATTAATAGATATTTGATCACTCTTTATTTTTTATTATGCTCAATTCCTACCTTAGATAATTTTTCTAAAAGAATTCTATTTTCTTCTTCATATTTCATTGTTATTTTCTTTCGCACAATACTAGTAATTTCCTTGCCACTATTATATGTATCATTTGCTAAAATATCAATATTGGGGTTTTGTGAAAATAAATGCCATAAAACAGCTTTCTTTTAAGTTCAAATATATTTGCATAAACTCATATCCAATGGTATAGTTAGATACATAAATATTGTTAAAAAATACAAATGAAGAGGAGGCTTATATATATGCCAGTAGTTTTAATAGGTTTTATCAGCGGTATATATGCCGTTATAAATGCTAATTATTCCTACGATTTTTGGAGTGATTATAGAAAATATAAAAAAAATAATACCACTCCTACAAGCTTTTACGAAATAGATGAAAATATTCGCAAAAAAAATAAAATTATACTTTATATAGCTCTACCCTTTTTTGCCCTTTGTGCTTTACCTTTATTATTGGGTAATGCAGATACAGATGAGGATTTAGCTATGTTATCAGTCGGCGCTTTTGGTTTACTTTTTCTAAATCTATCTGCAATAATGAATTTATATAGTATTACTACGCAAGAAAAAATTAATAAATACATATTAGATCCTACTACTAAAAATGAGCTTGATCCAAAAACTAAGTTAAAAAGAAAAATCATCAGAATTTCAACTGTATGTGTACTGGTAGTAGTTGTTATAGCTTCATCTGTCTTTTCATTTTTAAATGATTCAGACTCAAGCTCTGATACTGTTGATAGTCACCCTCATGACTCTTATAGTGGTCCTGAAGCATATGGTCTACCTCCTGATGAAGTTACAGATCCTCCTGCAGATACTCCTGTAACTCCACCACCTAGGCCTTACGTTAACTCCGATAAGCCTGAGAAAAGTGCAGATACTCCCGTAACTCCACCACGCCAGTCATCACCATCTAAAGAATATCATAACAGCTATGACGATGGATACAACTCAGTTTGGGATGACGAAGATTACGACAGCGATCGATACAAAAACGATTGGGATTATGCCACAGGCGTTGATGACGCTTTAGATGAATTAGGAGAAGATTATTAAATTTAACAACAACAAAACGGATTCAATACCTGAATCCGTTTTTTAATTCATTTATACTCATATTTTACTTTTCGGTTTTCCAATTAGCTTCCATGTATTTCTTATACCTTCTACATAACCTATGATAATTGTAGCTATTGCAATAAATTTTGCAAATAGTGTATCTATTGCTTCAGGTGATGCTATAAACGCTGCTATTGCCAAAGTTCCCACAACTATTGGTAATACAATCATGATAAGTAAGTATAGTTTGTGTTTCATTTTTATCCCCCCTTCAAATCACATATTTATTTTAGATGAAAAAGGAATGTATTTCAATAATTCTCAGAAATCTTAAGAATTCTTTAGATTTTCGTAATATAAATGTATTTAAAAGCCATATCTCTTTTTAAATTTTATAAACATAATAAATGCTAACAATACTGCCATTAGCTCAGCTCCTGGATTTGCAAGCCAAATACCTGTAACGCCAAATAAAACTGGTAAGGCAAGCAAACATATAATCATAAATACAAATGAACGTGAAAAGGCTAATATAGCTGAAATCAGTCCGTTATTTAAAGCTGTAAACATACCGCTTGAAAAAATGTTAAATCCTATAAATAAAAGAGCTATACTGCAAATCCTATTGCCAGTTACAGCAAGCTCAAATACAGGATTATCAGGTCTTATAAAAATTCCTACAAGTGGCTTTGTGATAGCTATTGATGTTATCAAGGAAATTATTGAAATAATACCAATTATTTTGATACTCTTTCTAACAAGTCTTTTTAGCTTCTCTTTATTTTGAGCTCCATAATGATACCTAATCATAGGAGCAACTCCATAAGAATATCCGCTGAAAAGTGAACTTACAAACATAAGTACATACATAATAATTGTAATAGCAGCAACGCCATTTTCTCCAACATATCTTAACATAGTCCAATTAAAAATCAGCGTTGTAATACCTGTAACAAGAGCCGTTGCCATTTCTGAGCATCCATTTGACACCGCCCTCTTTACCACTGCAAAACTAAAACTAGGTTTAGTAAAATGAAGCAAATTATTTTTATTACTAAACACAATAAATCCTACCACTGCAGTAACTGAGTAGCCAAGGCCTGTTGCCATAGCAGCACCAGCAGTACCCATTCCTGCAATTTTTATAAGTACATAATCAAGCACTATATTAACCACACCGCCCGCTACTGAACATACAAATGACACTGTCGATTTGCCTGAAGCAATCAAATATAATGCAAAATTATTCATAAGTAAAATAGGTATGGTAAATAGCAAATAGCAGCCTAAATATTCACGAGAATGATGTAGTACTTCTGCCGAAACATCCATTTTTCCAAAGATTATATTCATGCAAAAGTAACCTATAATACACATCACCAAACCTACAATAATGTTTACTATTATCAAATATGTAAAATCTGCATTAGCTTCTTTTTTCCTGTTTTCACCAACCTTTTTCATAATAACAGCGCTTCCACCTGTTGCAAGCATAGTTGAAATAGCTGTTACTAAAGATATTATCGGCGCTGATAAATTAACTGCAGATAGGGCATTTGTTCCTATTAAATTAGACACAAACAAACCATCTACCATAGTATAAAATGACATGAAAAGTGACATCGCTATTGTCGGTAGTGCAAATTTCATGATATTTTTTGTCGTAATTGGATTTTGATAAATACTTTGATTTTCCATAGTTTCCTCCTTGTTTTAATTAACAAGGCGTATTATAAGCTGTACAGTAACTGTAGAGTCAATATAGGAATTCTTTTATTTATCAAATATATTTACAGCTGTGATTATAACTTTTATTATTTTTTTCCTTTTCAATTGTAAATGTTATTGCCCTAGAAGGTGTTGAGCCAGGCAAATCCACAAGCATTTTTACATTTGTATCACTATTTATCCTTTTAGCATCTTGAGTTGATTAAACGTTTTATAGGGACTCCACTTTTTGAATATATATATAGCTCTTTGCAATATCCTCAGCTAGTACCTGTGTATATGATTTTTGTATGTATTTTGCTAGGATTGTTTATAGCCTTTATGATTGTTTTTAGTAAAAACCTTGCAACCAAATTTAAGCTAGGAATGTCTCTTCCTATAGGTATCGTTTCTATTAATATACTTTTAGGTATTCCTCTGTCTACTATGAAGTTTAGCTATTTAAGTTATTTTTTTAATGCTTATGATACTAAGTCTTTATATATTGCTATTTGTACATTGCTTGTAATGCTGATTGCTGATAAAAAACTGTATGGTAAAACTGAGTAAATATATTTGATCACATAATAAAAACAAAAGAACCGTTGAAATTTCAACGGTTCTTTGTGATTATATTTATATTTCTTAAAATATTACTGATATCTTTTTAAGCATTTAACCGGAACACTCTCTACTAACCACACACCATTTACAGATAGATAAAATTTATAGCCATCTAAAATCATTTTTTCCGTCTCCACAGTATAAATCGCAGGTTTTCCGTGCCTGCTGCCCACGCTCATAGCTGTCTTTTCGTCCTTAGACAAGTGAACATACAGCCTAGTTTTTGGTGTCAAGCCAATTTCATCTATAGCCTTGGTGTATTTTTCGCCAGTGCCATGATACAAGATTTTAGGCGGAATGGCTTCTTTTAGCTCCACATCTACCTTTACAGAATACCCTTGGTTTGCTCTTATAAGTGTTTTCTCTTCGTTAAAAGAGTATCTCCCCTTACTATCTTCACGTACTATTTCTTCTAAATCTTCCATAGAAAAGTCATTGTTAACTTGAAGGCCTTTAATCAACTCTTCAACATTAGCCCAGCCATGTTCGTCTAATTTGATTCCAATCTCTTCCGGCTTATGCCTCAATATTAATGCTATATACTTGCTAATTTTATTGTTCTTACTCATAAGTACACCTGCTTTTTTAAGTTTTTATCATTATACCATAAATAAATCCTTAGTTAATATATTCTTTAAAATACAAATAAAAATAGCAGGTTGTCTAATAGACTACCTGCTATATAAAGTTTTTTAACAAATTCTATTCAAACTCTACAAAGACTAACGCTTTTTGTTTAGGAATTATTCTCTGTAATGTTTCTCG
>CALCFD010000050.1 GCA_937900695.1 uncultured Eubacterium sp.
CAGACTGTGCAGCATTGTTAGCTTCATTCTTTGCGGCTCCCATGCTCTTCATTGTTGGGAATAAGATAACGTCTCTGATTGAAGGAGCATCAGTTAAAAGCATAATAACTCTGTCGATACCGATACCAAGGCCACCTGTTGGAGGAAGACCTACTTCAAGAGCGTTAACAAAATCCTCATCCATTGGATGAGCTTCATCGTCAGTACCGTCATCAAGCTGAGCCTGCTGAGCCTTAAATCTTTCGTACTGGTCGATAGGGTCGTTTAGCTCGGAGAAAGCATTAGCAATTTCCCAGCCATTGATGTATGCTTCAAATCTTCTAGTTTTTCTTGGATCCTCTGGATCTCTCTTAGCTAGAGGAGAAATTTCTACTGGGTGACCAGTAACGAAAATTGGACCATCTAAGAATCCTGGAGCATCTTCGCAGTATTCTTCAAACATTTCAGCGATAATCTTACCACGAGTCCAATCTCTAACCTGCTCTTCTTCCATACCATAGTTAATAGCTGCTGCTCTAGCATCTTCATCAGATTCGATAGTAGCAAAATCAACGCCAGTAATCTTCTTAACTGCTTCAGCCATATCAATTCTGTTCCATGGAGGAGTTAAGTCAAACTTCTTACCCTGGTACTCGATAACTGGAGTTCCGTTGATTTTAATTGCAGCCTTAGATACGATCTGCTCAAGAACATTCATAGTATCATCCATGTCGCCGTAAGCCATGTAGCATTCCATAGATGTAAACTCTGGGTTATGGTTTCTGTCCATTCCTTCATTTCTGAACATCTTACCCATTTCATATACTCTGTCAAGACCACCAACGATTAGTCTCTTTAAGAATAATTCGTTAGAGATTCTTAATTTCATATCTAGGTTAAGAGTGTTGTGATGAGTGTTAAATGGTCTAGCATTTGCACCACCTGCAATAGTTGTTAGGATTGGTGTATCTACTTCTAGATATCCGAAATCTTCTTCAAGTACTCTCTTAATTTCCTTGATAATTGCAGCTCTCTTATAAAATGTTTTTCTAACATCATCATTCATAATTAGGTCAACATATCTTTGTCTGTATCTTAGATCTGTGTCCTTTAGACCCTGCCATTTGTTTGGAAGAACCTGAAGTGATTTACTCATAAGAACTACCTTAGTAGCTTTAATTGAGATTTCACCATGTTTAGTTCTGAAAACTTCACCTTCCACACCTAAGATGTCACCGATATCATATGTTTTAAACCAAGTATATTCTTCTGGAGTGATTTCATCACGACGAACGTAAACCTGGATACGTCCTTCTTTATCCTGAATATCGATAAATGAAGCTTTACCCATATCTCTTTTAGCCATGATTCTTCCAGCAATTGATACATGTTTTCCTTCCATATTATCAAAATCATCTTTAATAGTCTGGCTGTGTGTTTCAACATTCCAATTTTCAACTACAAAAGGATTTCTTCCTGCTTCCTGAAGTTTTTTTAGCTTAGCTCTTCTAATCTTAATCTGTTCGCTACGCTCCGCTTCTGAAATTTCTTCAACTTCAGGATTTACTGTTCTATTTTCTTCACTCATACTTCCACCTCTTTATTTTAACTACTTATTAATTGAAATTACTTCGTAATAAATCTTTCCATCTGGAACTTCAACTTCAACAACTTCGCCAATAGCAGCGCCGATTAGCGCCTTACCCACAGCTGATTCGTTTGAAATACGTCCCTGAAATGGATCTGTTTCAGTTGAACCTACGATCTGGTATGTAACTTCATTATCCTGACCCTTTTCCTTTAAAACTACTGTATTACCAACGTTGACTCTGTCTGTTGAAGCTTCGTCTTCATCGATAATCTTAGCGTTACGCATCATAGCTTCTAGCTTATTGATACGTTCTTCAAGTTCAGCCTGCTCTTCTTTTGCTGCATCGTATTCAGCATTTTCAGAAAGGTCACCAAAGCTTCTTGCTTCCTTTAATCTTTCTGCTACCTGAGCTCTAGTAACTGATACAGCTATATCATATTCTTCTTTTATTTTCTCTAAACCTTCCCTGGTTAATAGTACTTCTTCTGCCATTTTATACTCTCCTTTCGCAACCGTAATTGCATTAGCTTATTATATAGAATTTCAACGGTTTTGTCAATTTATTCAACTTTATGTATTTTTATATCACTACATAAAGTAACATATACTAAATTAGCATAACTTAGCTCAAACTTAAAAATATCACCAATCTTAATATCATCTTCAAGTTTAGATATATCAATCATAGTGTGATCGCTAGACGCTCCCCAAATTTTAATCTTATCCTTTACAGGAATGAGCATTTCAGGATAGCCATAGTCAACCTTGCCGCCTGCAAGTATAGCACGTTTCTTGATGCCCTCATCAGTAAACTCCTTGACTAACCCAAATCCATCCTTCATAATTTCTCCCACTGGATAAGTAGGTTTATCCTTAATTTCCACAACTTCAAGTTCTAATGTGAAAACATCTTGATTCATCTTACCAAGCTCATCAGGCCACACATCCATAAGATCTCTTGCTAGTAAAATAGCCTCTCCAATACGCAGATGGTTTATTTCCTTAGGCATAGTACCATTAAAAAGTAATGGAATAGCCATAGTTCCTCCACCACTAATATATTTAACTTTTCTATTTATAGCCTTTTCAACCCTTTTAGATATTTCTACAAGTTCTAGCATCTTTTCCTTTGTAGTTACTATAGCCCCATAGCAACCTAGGTTTGTGCCGATACCCAGTAGACTAACATTTGACATATCTTCCACTTCTACAGCAGCTTCAATTAACTTATCTTTATCCCAAAATCCTTCTCTTAGATCCCCTAAGTCAACCATTAGTATAACTTGATGAATTTTATTCTGAGAAATAGCTTCTTCGTTTAAGCATCTGATAACTTCTATTTCACTATTTAAGCTAATATCAGCATATGCTACAACCTCTGAAACTTCACTTTTCATAGGAATCCTAATAAGCATACGAGGCAGACTAATGCCTGCTTTTTCTGCTGCTTTTAAATGAGCAATCCTTGATGATGCTAGCTGATTAATGCCGCTATTTACAAAAGTTTTCGCTGCATCTATATTGCCATTGCACCCTTTTACTACACCAGCGATATCTATGCCATGCTCATCACAAAGTGATTTCATATGTGCTAAGTTTTCTTTTAACTTGCTAAGATTCATGGTTAGTTTTGGGTATTTGCTCATTTATTTTCCTCCGCAAATCTTATGATTTTGTTTGATGTATTCTTTTTAAGCTCAGTTCTTCTGATGCTAACTCTTCTGATCTTTTTGTACATAGGATTTTCGTCATTGTACTTGTCTACTACTTCCCAAATTAGTTTGTCGATTTGTTCATCTGTTAAATCCTTGCCGTAAAACTCTTCTATGCTTTCCATATCAGCGACTATTGAAGCTGCTATGCGCATATCATCTTTGTTTTCGGACTCTTCTTCAAATACCATTGATTCAAGAACAACAGGTGAAAGGTTAAGTAAATATTCAACCTCTTCAGGAAATACGTTTTCGCCGTTTTTAGTGATAATAACATTTTTCTTACGGCCTGTAATATATACATATCCATCTTTGTCTTTGTATCCCATGTCGCCAGTATGAAACCAGCCATCTACAATAGTTTCATCAGTTAGTTCTGGCATATTGTAATAACCTAGCATTACATTTGGTCCTTTGACACAAATTTCTCCTATTCCATCATCATCTTTATCCATGATAGTAACTTCTATACCTGGGAACTCAATACCGATAGATGAAGCAACTGGAGCTGTATCAGGATTTAATGCTGCAAGTGGCGCGCATTCTGTTAGTCCGTAGCCTTGCACTGCATTGATACCAAAATCTCTAATGCCATTTAATACATCTGGATTTATAGCAGCCCCGCCGCAAATCATCATACGCATGCGTCCGCCAAATACTGCAAGTATATCTTTAAAGAAAATCTTGCCTAAGTTTATACCGATTTTTTTAGTTTTGTTATTGATTTTAATAACTTTCTTTAAAAGCTTTTCCTTGCCTTGTTTTCTAACGTTTTGCCAGATTTTTTTGTACAGTTTTTCAAATAAAGCTGGCACGCCAAGAAATAGTGTAGGTTTAATTTCTGCAAGATTCTTAGTGATATATTTTAGCCCTTCACAGTATGCGATTGCTGCACCTTTATATAAAGGCATCAAAAAACCGCAAGTACACTCGTATGTATGGTGTACTGGTAAAACTGAAAAGAAAATATCTGTTTCATATACCTTTAACATAGTAGGCGCTGCCATAAGATCTTCAGCTATATTTCCATGACTTAGCATTACACCTTTTGATACTCCAGTTGTTCCTGATGTAAATAAAAGTATACTCATTACATCTCTAATAATCTGTGCATCTAAGAACCTTCTATCACCATCATCTAAAAGCTTTTGGCCCTTTTCTAATAAGCCATTCCATGATAAAGCACACTCAGTATCTTCCTCTGCATGCATATTTATTAAAACTGAAAGCTTATTTTCATCTTTCTTTTTAATTTCATCAAAAATATCTTCATATTTTTGATCGAAGATAACTGCAGTAGCATCTGATTGCTTAATTAGATCTTCTAATGTTGAAGCTGGAAGTTCTTTATCAAGCGGAACTACGACCCCTGTACCACAAACTGTCGCAAGATATGAAAGTGCCCATTTAGAAGAATTTGCACCTATAATTGCTATCCTTTTGTCTTTTAAACCTAAGTCTATTAGAGCAGTTCCTAATGCATTCATCTGCGATAACATTTCTTTATATGTAATTGGCTCATACGGCTGACCTTTTTTCTTTTTTTCATAAAAAGCTACATGATCAGCATAAAGCTCTGCGCTTGTTTCTATCATATGCTTAATATCTGTAATAGGTCTTGACTCTTTGTATTTTATGGCCGGTCTTTTGTCTGCTTTGATATTAGCCTCAACCTCTTTGGCATACTCCAGTTCCTTTGCTTTAACTGCAAGATATTCTTCTCTTAACATATATTTTGTTTCTCCTATTTTTCCTCGTTTAAATTGCTTGCCAAATATCTTTTTATCTTTCTAGTTGTAGTCTTTTCAAATTCTGTCTTTCTAATATCAAATCGCTTAATGCGCTTGTAATTTGGCATCTGACCATTGACTTCCTCGATTATTTTGTTAAGAAGATTTTTTAGTTCTTCTTGGCTTATTTCCCCTTTTGTTTCCCTAATTAACTGGTAATTAGGATAGATTTCGGCTTTGACTACTACATCATCATTTCTCATGCCATCCACTCCATGAACTAAAACTTCCTCGATATAGTCATAGCCACTTAAAACATATTCTATTTCTTCTGGGAATATGTTTTTTCCATTTTTAGTCACAATAACACTCTTTTTACGACCAGATACATATAAAAATCCCTCATCATCCATGTATCCATAGTCACCAGTATATAGCCATCCATCGCGAATGGCTTCTTCTGTCGCTTCAGGATTCTTATAGTATCCTAACATAACAGAAGGTCCTTTACATATAATTTCACCAATACCATTTTCATCTTTATCTACTATTTTTACTTCTGTACCTGGCATCGGTAATCCAACAGAGTCTGCTTTACTATAGCAATCCTTATTTACAGCGATAATTGGTGCATTTTCTGTCATACCATAGCCCTGAATCATAGGAATACCCATTGCTTGGTAATCTTCAATTACTTTAGGATTAATTGCTGCACCACCTGCAATAAATAATGATGCTCCTCCGCCTGTTGCCTCATGAATTGGTTTAAATATTTTTTTAACTAGCTTAGGCTTATTATATAGCTTAAATTTCTTTGAAATCTCAGCCATCTTACGCATCTTTTTATCTCTACCTGTAGATGCTGCTTTTTTCCATATCTTTTTATGCATTGTTTCAAATATCAATGGCACTGCTAACATAACATTTGCTGGTATCTCCGAAAGATTTTTCTGAATATATTTTAATCCCTCACAGATTGCAATTGTTATACCTTGATATACCCCTGTCATAACATGACAAGTCATCTCATATGTATGATGCATAGGTAGTACTGAAAGACCTACGCCTCCATCCATAATCTTTACGTATTTTGACATGTTATATACGTTAGATGCGATATTTTTGTGGCTTAGCATAACGCCTTTTGCCATACCTGTTGTACCTGATGTAAATAACAATGCAGCCATTACATTAGGATCAATAGTTGCATCGATAAATTCTCTATTGCCTTCTTCTAGGCTCTTTTTACCTTCTTCAATTATATCATCTAAAGCTAATATACCTTCTTCAGGCTCTGTCGGATTCATGCAAATAGCGTATTTAATATTTCCTCTTAATTCTTCATCTGCTAATATCTCATAGATTACTTTTTTAACTTTTTTAGAGAATACTACTGCTGAAACATCTGCTCTTTTTAGTAAGTTGGCAATTTCCATAGCCTTTAATTCTCTATCTATAGGTACAATAACACCTGTACCATTTATAGTGGCAAAATATGTAACTACCCACTGATAGCTATTTTCACCTATCACTGCAATTTTTTTATCCTTTAACCCCATATTTATGAAGGCTGTTCCTAGACTGTTTATATCCATATTAAACTGTCCGTAAGTTATAGGCTGGTATTTTCCACCTGGCTTGTCCTTAACTAAAAATGCACTCTTGTTATTAAACAATTCACAACTGGTTGTAATCATATCCTTTAAGTCAGTTATCTCGCGCATTTCATAAAGGACATCTTTATACTTTGCACTATTCATATTATTTTTCTCCTAGATAATTATCCACAATTCTTATAGCATCTTCGATACAACCATCACATGATCTTAGCATAACTCCTGTATCAACACCCTTAAGTTCGCTACAGATTAGTGATTTATTTTTTTCTTCAAACTCCTTTTGCATTTTTACAATAGCTTTACGAGTTATCTGCTTTGTTGTATTTTTTTCTGTATTTCCGTCAGCATGCTCAAGTCCACCGACTATAACCATGCCTGTAACTGCACCACATACTGACATAATGCCCATGCCGCCACCAAAACCTTCGCTTACCTTTAGCATGTCAGACTCTGACATATCGTATTTATCTTCAAATGCACATAACACCGCCTGACAACAGTTATATCCTTTTTTTCTACTTTCTAATGCTTTTTTTACTCTTTCTTCTATATTCATCAATATCTCCTTAAAATTTTATCGTTATATTATATCATAATCTCCATATTTTTTCTATACAATTGTGTAATTGCAACCATCCAAAGATATATCAAACTTGCATATGCCCTTGTATGGACAAAAATCACAGCTTGTTTTTTCTTTTGATTTTTTAGGTTCAATAGAAATATCCCCTTTAGTTAACTGATCTGCCATCTCATGTACTTTGTCTTTTACTGCTTGCATCAATTCATCAAAATCATTTTGCTTTAGTACGTTTTTACCTTTTATAAATACATTACTAAATCTTCCCGCTTCTTTATCTATAGAATCTAAAACAGTGTGATTATCTAATAAAAATCCATTTAGCTTAAACTGTGCATCTATTTTATTTGTAGCATCTTCATCTGTAAGAACTCCTGTTGCTTTTGCTTCATCTAAATGAAAGTAAAAAGCTCCACCCGGTTGAATTTTTTCATTTACTGTGGCCATTAAATATATAAATAGCTGAAGCTTCATACCGACTCTAGCTTCATTTTCCAAAAATACATCATTTCCTGACTTATAATCTATAACCTTACTATAGTCTCCCTCTAAAATATCTACACGGTCAATTTTACCTTCAATAGCAGCTTTACCGTTAGTTACCTCCATATCTATTGGAGGTAATGTTTTATCTTTACCAAATTCCACTTCAAAATCCATAGTTTTAATAGCGCCAGATCTCACATGTTTTATAGCAATCCAAGCACTGTCACAACAAACTCTCTCAATTCGCTTAGCTCTATACTGTTCGTATTTACTGTGTGACATAATCCCTTCCATATAGTCTTGGCTTATTTCATTTAAAATCTTTTTTACTCTATCCTCCATAGATTCTTTGGTAATATTCATCCAAATAGAATTTTCATCTGTAATTTCTTGCCCTTTTTCCAGTGTTGAGGTAAGGTCTCTTGCTAAAATCATCAAACAATCGTGATAAATACTTCCTGCCTCTGCACCACCAATAAAATACTCTCTGTTTTCCTCAGGTCTAAGCCCATAAGAAACAAAGTGAGCAAATGGGCAATTACCAAACTTTTCCAACCTAGATGGACTAAGTACAAACATATCTTCCATATTTCGTTTATATAGCTCACTAGCCTGGTCTAAAGACATAAAGCTTTCACCCATCTTCTCCGTGAGCACATCTATTAGCTGATCCACCTCATCTATGCTTTCAAAATACTTATATACCTTAATCCACATAGGATCAATATCGCCATCTTCCATCATTTTAACTATGGCATTTATCATATTGCTCTTAGTTGCCTCAACTCCTCCAATAAGGTCAACTAACTGATGCTTTTCTACTCTATCTTTTGCTACTTCAAGATTTGGAAAAATATCCCTTACCTTAGCAAATATACTCGATGGCATCTGACCTGACCCTTTATTATCTGCCATAGCATAACTCATATATAAAATATCTTCAGTCTTTGAGATATTTTTGTAAATAGCCATAGACTCTTCAAGGCTTTTTACTTGAGACATCTTACATATATTTATATTGTTATCATTTAAAAATGCTCTTTCATCTTCACTTAAAATACCTGTTTCAACTGTCTGTGAAGGCAGTGTTCCTTCTACTGCATCTAAGATTACAGTAGCTTTTATATGACCTCTTCTAGTACGCTGCATTGTACCCATAATAAGTCCATCAACAGCTGGTGGAATAAGTCCTATTTCTATTGCTTCAAATCCTGATTTAAGAATCTCAACAAAATCATCCTTTGAAATTTTTTCGTCACCAAGACCCTCAACCATCTGTCCTAAAATACTTGTAACTGCATTCCAAATCTGTGAGTTTTCTTGAGCAAGCTCTAGTTTGTTTTCGTCTTCTAACTTTTTACTTATATCTTCTAGCTTTTCATTTATGCTTATCTTTTCCAAAAATTCATATAAAGCATTAACCTTTTTCTCTACAGTTTTACCATCTGTAAAAGCCTTATTAAAATTCATAATAGGATTTATGATTTCTGCCCTTATTTCATTTAACCTATTAACATACTCCTCGCCATATTTTGACACACCCTTAGAAAAATCTCTTCTCCATAGTATACCTTTGATATTAAAAATTTTAGAATAAATTTCAAGCTTTTCTATGTCCTCATCTGATTCTATTACAAGTCCTGACTTAACCATCCTGATGACATCTTCTCTCTGATAGTTATGCCTCACAACCTCCATAAGAGCTAATATATAATTTACTGCTGGATGATGAAGGATACCTCTCTTTATATCTATATATAAGTCCATACCATATTCAGAAAAAACTCTCTGATAAAGACTTCCCTTATTTTCGATGTCATTTGATATAAGCGCGATTTCGTTATATCTATAACCTTTATCTCTTACTAAGTTTAAAACAAATAATGCTGCATTTACTGCTTCATTATACGGATTTAGAGCCTTTTGTAATCTTATATTGCCATTATCTACTTGAGAAACCACCGGAAACTTAAAAATTTCTTTTTCGATAGCAACTATATCACTGCTCTGTGACATTCTCTTATAATTAGCTGAAATAGCCTCAGTATTAACATCACCTATTATATTTTCTAGCTTGTCAATCATATAACGGCTAAGTGAAAATAATTCTTCACCTTTTGATGACGGATCATAGTTTAAAACTAAATTTACATTTATAGCTAATCTATTTAGTTCCTTAATAATGGATATATTTTTATCTGAAAATGAATCAAATCCATAAATCCAAATTGTCTTGCCATGAATATATCCGCTTTTTTCCATAAGGCTCACATAAAATGAAATGTAATCTTCATTATCTAAATACTTGCCTTCTGTATAGTTTTGATATGCAGTATAAATAATTAAAATTTCTTTAAGCTTACGCTTTAAAAGACTGTCTTTTTCAATTGCGTCTATGGCCTCTGAAATAGCTTCTTTAGTAGTATTGTGCTGTTTAAGCTCTGAGATAAGGTCATGAACCATAGTCACAAAATCAATTTTTCGTGAGCTACCGTAAAATACTTCTAGCTCTTTTGCCTTTTCTCTTATGATTTTTGTTAAAATCATCTGTCTTCCAGCCTTACCTAAAACATCAACTTTACGACCTGCTTTAGATACTATTATTTCACCTAGTCTTGAAAAACTCATCACTTCAATATCTATGATGGCTCTTTTATTTAAATAAAAGAAGGCATCCCTCTCTGCCTCTAATGTGTACTGATCTGGTACAATAAGTAGAGCCTTGCCTTCAATATTATCAAATATAAATTTACTTTTATCTAGGTTTTCTCTGCCATAATAAATATTTAGCATTTTTTATACCTCAACTATTTTCAATAAATCCTTTGCTTCTTTTATAACATAATCAGGTTGATATTCTCCTGCTTCTTCTAATGTTAAAATATCTTCGCTCCATCCGACTAAAACAGATTTAACACCTGCATTATGTGCACACTGCAAATCAAATATTGTGTCTCCAACCATGATAGTTTCTTCTTTTTTTGATCCTAATTCATCTAGTGCTTTTAATATAGGTTCTGGATGCGGCTTATGATGATCAACCACATTAGCCGTTATAAGAGATTTAAAATGCTTTAGTATTCCTGCTTTTTCAAGGCCTTTTTTAGCTGAAATATCAAGTCTTGATGTAACAAGACCTATTTTACAGCCATTTTCTGCTAAAGCATTTATAACATCTACTACTCCATCAAATGGCACCATCATCTCCCCTTGATTTTTCTCTTGATATTCTCTATAAACTTTTAGGCATTTTTCTATGGGTTCATCAGGAAAGAACTTTGCCAATGAAGTTTTAAGAGGTTCTCCAAAAGTATCTTTTAAAAATTCCTCCGTCACATCTTCACCTCTAATTGTTTTAAACAAATGCTTCCATGAATTTATAATACCATCTCTAGTATTCATCATAGTACCATCAAAATCTAATAAAACTGTATTTATCATTTATCTTCCCCTATTTCATAGTAAGTGCAACCTTTTGCTTTTCCTTATCTATTTCTAAAATTTTAACCTTAACTGTATCACCTACAGAAACTAAATCCATAGGATGCTTTATATATTTATCGCTCATTTGCGATATATGTACTAATCCATCATTTTTAACACCTATATCTACAAATGCACCAAAATCCACTACATTTCTTACTGTGCCTGTAAGCTCCATTCCTGGTTTTAGATCATCAAAATCTCTTACATCATTTCTGAAGATTACAGCTGGCGCATCTTCTCTAGGGTCTCTACCTGGCTTTTTAATTTCAGCCACGATATCCTTTAGTGTAAACTCTCCGATACCAAGGTCTAAAGCCATAGCTTTTTCGGCCTTAGCTAGATTAGCTAATGGATTTTCTGGTTCCGTTTTAATATTTTTAAGAGCTGCTAATCCCTTAGCCTTAACCTGAGGTTTGTCAGCTTTTTTAGGTGCATAAAGCTGGCAAATTTTTTCTTCGATATTAGCAGCGCCACCCTGTGATAACTGATCCTTATCAATGCCAAGCTTTCCTAAAATTGCTTCTGCCGCTTTGTATGATTCAGGATGAACTGAAGTACTGTCCAAAGGATTTTTACCTTCAGAGATTCTTAAAAATCCGGCACACTGCTCAAATGCCTTAGGACCTAACTTAGCAACCTTTTTAAGTTCTTTTCTATCAGTAAATACACCTGTTTCTTCTCTATATGCCACGATATTTTTAGCAATAGTATTATTAATACCTGCAATATGCGCAAGAAGTGATGGTGATGCTGTGTTTAAATCAACACCAACCCTATTAACACAGTCTTCAACTACTGCATCAAGAGCCTTTTCAAGGTTTTTCTGGTTGATATCATGCTGATACTGTCCAACTCCTATACTCTTTGTAGGAATCTTTACAAGTTCAGCTAATGGATCTTGAAGTCTTCTACCAAGTGACATAGCACCTCTAGTTGTAACATCTAAATCTGGATATTCCTCAGTTGCTAGCTTAGATGCTGAGTAAACTGAAGCTCCCGCCTCATTTACAATCGTATACTGTAGATTTCTTCCACTCTTTTTAATATAGTTTGCCACTACTTCTTCAGTCTCTCTGCTAGCAGTACCATTACCTATAACTATTGTATTAATATTAAATTTATCGACTAGCTTATCCAATGTCTTTTCTGTACCTACAATATCTTCTTTAGGTTTTGTTGGATAAATTGTTGTGTATGCAAGTAGCTTACCGGTTTCATTTATAACTGCTACCTTACATCCAGTTCTATAGCCTGGGTCAATTGAAATAATTCTTGCACCTTTAACCGGCGGTACCATTAAAAGTTTTTCTGTATTTTTAGCAAAAATCTTAACAGCTTCTGCCTCAGCTCTTTCTGTTAACATATTTCTCATTTCTCTTTCAATTGATGGAGAAATAAGTCTCTTATAAGCATCTGCAATTACTTCTTTTAGACAATCTGCAAAAATTGATTTTTCGTTAGTAATTACATTTTCTGCAATTATTTCTTCAAAGCGCTCCTGGTCTGTAACTACCTTAACCTTTAAGAATTTTTCCTTTTCGCCTCTGTTTACGGCTAAAACTCTGTGGTTTGGCATCTTTGAAATAGCTTCAGAAGCGTCATAGTACATTTCATATACTGATTTTTCTTCTTTGTCTACGGCCTCAGTCTTAATTAATCCTGAGCCCTCTGTCTTTTCTCTAAGAATGGCAGTTAGCTCTGGGTCATCAGATATTTTTTCTGCTAAGATGTCCATTGCTCCTTGTAGTGCGTCTTTAGGATTTTTTACTTCCTTTTCTTCGTTTACATACTGGCTAGCAATTTCTAAAATATCTCCATCTTCCATTTCTTGCTGCCAAATAATTTCAGCCAGTGGCTCTAAACCTTTTTCCTTAGCTTTAGATGCTCTTGTAGCCTTCTTTTGTTTATATGGTTTATATAAGTCTTCAACTCTCTGCAATACTTCTGCAGCTAAAATTTCGCCTTTTAACTCTTCTGTTAACTTGCCCTGTTCTTCGATAAGTCTTATAACTTCTTCTTTTCTCTCTTCAAGACCTCTTAAATATGCAAGTCTTTCGTCTAAATCACGAAGGATTTCATCACTTAATCCACCTGTAACTTCTTTACGATAACGAGCAATAAAGGGAATAGTATTTCCTCCATCAATTAGCTCAACTGTCGCTTCTACCTGCTTTAAACCTATATTAAATTCTTGTGATAATTTTTCTAAAATATTCATATTTATTTAATCCCTCTGTTTTAGTTTTTCGTTTATAAAGTAATCAAGCTCGCCGTCTAACACCTTGTCTACCGTGCCCACTTCAGCTCCGGTTCTATGATCTTTAACCATTGTATAAGGATGAAAAACGTAAGAACGTATTTGACTTCCCCAAGTTATCTGAGAAAAATCACCTTTTAATTCCTTTAAGTTTTCCTTATGTTCTTGTTCCTTTAGCTCTATCAACTTAGACATAAGCATCTTCATAGCCATGTCCTTATTTTGATGCTGTGAGCGCTCATTTTGACAGCTTACTACAATATTTGTAGGAATGTGTGTAATTCTTATTGCAGAGTCTGTTTTGTTTACATGTTGTCCGCCTGCTCCACTTGATCTAAATGTATCTATCCTCAAATCATCTGGATCTATCTCAACTGATATATCTTCATCGATTTCTGGCATCACATCCACTGAAGCAAATGATGTATGTCGTCTACCTGATGAATCAAATGGTGATATTCTAACTAACCTATGAACTCCTTTTTCATTTTTTAAATATCCATATGCATTATTACCTTCAATAAGCAAAGTAGCTGATTTTATACCACCTTCTGTATCATCTTGTAAATATAATGTCTTAACTTTATATCCTTTTTTTTCACCATATCTAACGTACATACGATAAAGTATCTCTGCCCAGTCCTGAGCATCTGTACCACCTGAACCAGCATGAATAGAGAGTATGGCATTATTTGCGTCGTACTCTCCTGTTAACAATGTCTTTATCTTTACTTGCTCTAATTGTTTTTGGAAGTTTTCTTTTATTTCCTCTATTTCTTCTGCCATGGAATCATCGTTTTCTTCCACTGCAAGTTCTACCATAACTTCTATATCATCTAGCTGGTTTTTTAAGCTTTCGTATTCGCTTAGTTTGTCTTCTAACACTTTTTTATTCTTTAAAAGATTTTGGGCCGACTCCTGGTCGTCCCAAAATCCACTTTTTGTACTTTCTTCAGTGTACTTGTCTATCTTTGCCCTAAGTCCTTCCGGGTCAAAGAGACTCACCTACCTCTTTTAAATTTGCCTTAAATTCAGGCAGCTGATTTTTGATATCTTCTATCATAATCATATATTTTCACTTCACTTTCTATTTTGTTTTTTATTTACCGCAGCAGTGCTTGTATTTTTTACCACTGCCACATGGACATGGATCATTTCTACCGATTTTTGGGTGGTCACGACGAACTGTTTCAGGTTTATTTTCTCTTTCTGGAATTTCTGCTTCTTCTGGCATCTGTCCGCCCATCTGTTCTGCCATGTATTCGCGCTCAATTGAAGATACATCTTCTTTCTTTTCATGTCCTTTTGAGATTACCTCTTTACGTTCAGTTTTTGTTTCGATTGTAACATTAAAGCAGAATTTAACTGTTTCTTCTTTGATTGAAGCAATCATTTCCTCAAACATATCAAAGCCTTCTTGAGCATATGCTGCTGCTGGATCCTGCTGTCCATATCCTCTTAGACCGATACCACTCTTTAGCTGATCCATAGCATCAATATGATCCATCCACTTGTTATCAACAACTCTGATTAAGATCATTCTTTCTAGCTCACGCATACGTTCTTCGCCGATTTCAGCTTCCTTTTCCTGATAAAGCTCTGCAAACTTAGCCTTTATATCTTCAAGTAGGCTTTCGTGTGACATATTCATAAGTCTTGATTCACTAATATCTACACCATCATAGCGAGGACAAATACGCTTTAGATTTTTTGTTAATGCATCAAAATCCCATTCCTCTGGGAACTTATTTTCTGAAGTTATTGGAACTAAACAGTTTTCAATTAACTCTTCAGTCATATTTTCTATATACTGTTTTAAGTTTTCGCCAAACAGTACTTTTTTTCTTTCGCCATAAATAATTTCTCTCTGCTTATTCATAACGTTATCGTACTGTAATACATATTTTCTGATGCCGAAGTTTTTACCTTCAACCTTCTTCTGAGCATTTTCAATCTGCTTAGTAATCATTTTTGCTTCAATAGCTTCATCTTCTTCAAGTCCCATCTTCTGAACTAGGGCCTGCATACGTTCTCCACCAAATAATCTTAGTAGCTCATCTTCCATAGAGATGCAAAATACAGTCTCACCAGGGTCACCTTGTCTACCAGAACGGCCTCTTAGCTGATTATCAATACGTCTAGATTCGTGTCTTTCAGTACCGATAATATATAGACCACCTGCTTTTCTTACACGTCTCTGCTCGTCTGCTCTTTCAGCTTTAAACTTATCATGTAATTTATTAAATACTGCTCTAGCTTCTAAAATTTCTTCATTAGTTGTAGGAATTAAAGTTGAAGCATAAGCAATTACATCTGATGGATAACCTTCTTTTGCCATTTCTTTTTTAGCTTCAAATTCTGGGTTACCGCCAAGGATAATATCAGTACCTCTACCAGCCATGTTTGTAGCAATAGTAATAGCTCCTTCACGACCAGCTTCAGCAACAATTTCAGCTTCCTTTTCATGGTTTTTAGCATTTAAAATATTGAAATTCTTAACGCCTCTCTTTTTTAGCATATTGGCAATAAGCTCTGAATTTTCAATGGAAATAGTACCGATAAGAACAGGCTGTCCTTTTTTGTGAGCTTCAACAACTCTATCTGCAATAGCATTGTATTTACCATGCTCAGTAGTATAAACAGCATCCTGATTATCAATTCTTTCAATTTCCTTGTTTGTAGGAATAACAACAACATCCATGTTGTAAATATCTCTAAATTCATCTTCCTCTGTCTTAGCAGTACCTGTCATACCTGCTAATTTGTTGTACATACGGAAATAGTTCTGAAGTGTAATAGTTGCAAGTGTCTTAGATTCGGATCTAACCTTTACATGCTCTTTAGATTCAATAGCCTGATGTAAGCCATCGCTATATCTTCTACCAAACATCAAACGACCTGTAAATTCATCTACAATTACAACTTCCTTATCTTTAACGATATAGTCAACATCTCGTTTCATAATGTTATGAGCTTTTAAAGCCTGCATAACATGATGGTTAATTTCCATATTTTCAGGATCTGCAAAGTTGTCAATATTAAAGAAATCTTCACACTTTGTAACCCCTTCATCTGTTAGAGAAACCTGTTTATCCTTTTCATCAACTGTAAAATCTTCTTCCTTTTTAAGTGTTCTTACAAAAGTATCAGCTTTCTTGTATAAATCTGTTGATTTGTCTCCCTGTCCAGAAATGATCAGCGGTGTTCTAGCTTCATCAATTAAAATTGAGTCAACTTCATCGACAATTGCAAAGTTTAAGTCTCTTTGCATCATATCTTCCTTATATAACACCATGTTGTCTCTTAAATAGTCAAATCCATATTCATTGTTAGTACCATAAGTGATATCAGCTTCATATGCCGCTTTTCTTTCTTCCTCATCTATACCATGAATCAAACATCCTACTGTTAGACCTAAGAATGTATAGCATTTACCCATCCATTCGCAGTCACGCTTAGCTAGATAGTCATTTACAGTTACAACATGTACTCCTTTGCCTTCAAGTGCGTTTAAGTATACTGGCAATGTAGCTACAAGAGTTTTACCTTCACCTGTTTTCATTTCTGCTATACGTCCTTGATGAAGTGCTACACCACCTATTAACTGAACTCTAAAGTGTTTCATACCTAAAGTTCTAAAAGCAGCTTCTCTACATACTGCAAATGCCTCTGGCAAAATATCATCTAGTGTTTCACCCTCTACTAATCTTTGTTGAAATTCAGGAGTTTTAGCCTGAAGTTCTTCATCTGTAAGCGCACTCATTTCTCCATCTAGCGCTTCAATTTTATCAACAATTTTTTCAATTTTTTTAACTTCTTTAGCATTTAAATCGCCAAAGATTTTTTCCATTAATCCCATTTAGTTTACCTTTCTTTCATTTTTTCTTCTTCTATTTCATCAATTACTAGATTGATTTCTAATGCTCTTCTTTGAGTTGCTTTAGTAACTCTTACCTTTACATGTTTATTTCCATAAGTCGTCTCAAAAGAATCCCCCTTAACAGGAAGTTTATCTAGCTCAAGAACAACCCATCCATTTACTGTATTTACATCTAGCTCCTCATCAATGCCAAAGAAATCAAAAATCTTTGCTAAGTTAGCATTACACATAACACGATAACTACCATTTTGTAATAATGTAACTTCTTGAGACATAATAGCATCGTGTTCATCATAAATATCACCGACTAATTCCTCGATAATGTCCTCCATAGTTACAAGTCCTTCAGTACCGCCATATTCATCTACAATAATAGCAATATGTGCTTTCATGGCCTGGAGTTTTTTTAGCAATGTTGCAATTTTCATAGTCCCTGCTACAAATGCAACAGGCTTTACAAAATCTGAAATAGTCTTATTTGTTCCCACAATATAGTTGTGAAAGTCCTTTTGATTTAATACTCCAAGTATTTTATCTAGATCGTCTTCGTAAACAGGTAATCTTGAAAAACCAGTTTCTTTAAAGACTTCAGCAACCTCTTCTTCAGTCATCTGAATATCTATAGCCTGCATATCTACACGAGGTGTAAGTACATCCTCTGCTCTCAAATCATTAAATTCGATTGCATTTTGTATTAACTCACTTTGCTCAGCTTCAATACCACCTACAACTTCTGCCTCTTCAACGATAGTTCTTATTTCTTCTCCTGTAATTGGAGTTTCTCCGCCTACCTTAAAAATTTTAGCTATAAATAGCTTCCACTTGGCAAATATAAAATTTATTGGTGTCAATAAAATCATACATAGCTTAATTATAGGTGCAGAAAACATAGCAAAGTTTTCAGGAGCTTCCTTTGATAAACTCTTTGGTGAAATTTCACCAAAGATTAGTACCACAATTGTGATTACTACTGTTGAAATAGTTGCCCCATAATCTCCATAAAGAGCTATAAATAGCACCGTTGAAACAGCTGTCATAGCAATATTTACTATATTGTTTCCTATAAGAATGGTTGATAGTAGCTTGTCATAGTTTTCTGATAGCTCTAAAACTAGCTTTGCTCGACTATCTCCATCATGTGCTAAATTTTTAATTTTTATTCTGTTTAACGATGTAAACGCTGTCTCCGTTGCTGAAAAATATGCTGATAGCACTACTAGCATAATTATGGCAACAATTGACGATAAATAGGTATCCATTTTTGGATATTTCCCTCCTTCTCATTCAAATAGTTAGTTTTATACCACTAAATTATACCACAATAAATGTTAAAAAAAAGCATCTGAATGTTAAATTTATTGTATATGATAATAATGTAATTTGTGGTGCTTTTAGTTTATCGTTTACCGCGGGCCGTACTTTAGTCGTCGCCGTACTAACTACTCAAAATCTAGAGAAATTAGTACGGCAAAGTGCTTATGAGAGTACTAATACCTTGAAAAACGAAAAAATTAGTACTCCTCACTCTGAATTAATGGTCAAGTCCTAAAGGTGGTGTAAATTCCCTGTCATATAATTTAGTCATCCTT
>CALCFD010000051.1 GCA_937900695.1 uncultured Eubacterium sp.
AGCAAAGTTGTTGCTAAGAGAATGAAATAGAAACGACTTTTCCTTACGCTCCCGCGGAGCCGATCGGTTTTTCTAGCATAAATATCCATTAGACAATATTAAAAATATATATTATAATATATACAGAAGATAAGAAAAGGAGTAGTCGACTACTATGAATTATGAAGATATGATTCGCAATGCAATTAATGCAGGCACTTCCCCCGAGGATATTGCAAAGAGTTTTACTAATGCTTTCAATAAGGTGCAGAAGGAAACCACTAGCAAGCAGCTTGAGCGAGATAATCTGATTGACGAGATGTATGATATTTTCATCGACAATGTTGATGCAGAGGATTATGATGTAGAGGACATTGGTCGTCTGGCCGCAATTATCTATGCTAATCGCCACCCTGAGTGGAGTGCTAAGGATATTAAGGACTATGCTGACCAGATGAATCAGTCTGCTGCTTTTGCCGCAAAACTGGTTGCTGTTGATGACCTTGATACTGGCCTTAGTATTCTTGAGGATGAAATCAAGAGCCAGATTAGTAAGGCTTTGCGGAAGCCTACCTCTGAGGAGACTAATATCAAGCCTTCTGATGAAGATATTGTAAAGAAGTTTCTTAATGGACTTCGGTAATTAAACAAGAGGAAGAAGATTGGGAGATACTACTAGCCGGGTATCTCCCGATTTTTTTTATATTATAATCGCGGGAGCTAGGGTTAACGATCGGTGTAACAAGTAGAGTAGGATGGTTACCTAGATCCGATCGGCACCCAACTCCACCATTTCTCTAATTTTATCCAATTTTATCTATCTCTGCTATTTTTCTAATTTTATCTATTCCCTAACCTCTACTTTTATTCTCCCTAAAGACTGCGGAGCAGTCTTATTAAATCATATATCTCTCCACTTTTACTTCGATTTTTCTAAAACCTTCTTCTAGCTTTTCAATTCGATTTTTCAAATCATTTATATCATATATAGATTTATCTACAGTATTACCCTATATAGTTATACTTCCTACGATCGGATCCTAATGATAATAGCTATTTATCATTATTAATCTCTCCTATTCTATCCATAAGATTATAAATGCGGTCGCTGCACTTCTTCTTCTCTTCTAAACAAGAGCGAAGTTGTTTAACTTCCGCGGAAAGCTCTGCTATAGAGTTCTCTAAATCTTGAGTATCAACATTTATAACTATCTTTCCATAGCTTCTATCTATAAAAGCTCTTCCTCTACCTTCTATAATTAAATTATTATCTACCCACTCTCTCAATTTACTATCAAATTTATTCTTTACAAAATATACCTTACCTTCTTCTACATCATCTCTAATATAAAGTAATAATGGCTCATACTAATTTAATCCACTATCCATGAATTGATAATTCTCTACCTTTATTGGTTTAAATACTTCCATATTTTAATCCTCCATTATAACTGCGGGCGGTCGTAAAGCTTCTTCGAAGACGAAGGCCCGACAGGGACTGAGGCTTCGAAGAAGCGTATCTATATATTATATTGATATCTAAAAAACGGACAACTATCAGAAAATTTTGGACATCTATTAGAAAAAAACGGACAAGTTATTTTTGAATATCAGGTAATCTATCTACTACCCAATTAATTTGTATATTAGTTTTTTTCTCTTCTGTCTATATATATTCAAAATCAAGAAGCTATAAACGACACAATATTTCGAGAGGATCCATTACAATCGCATTATTCGATGTTGTAGTCGTTGCAATTCCAATATAATCTTTCATCTAAGATACCGTAACAATATAAAGTTGCTTTTCATTAGCGCAAAATCTTCCATATAAATACTAATAAATATCAATAACATGCTATTTTAATACATTAGTCAAGATAGAAAGCGTTTTATAATATATAATATTTGCTTCTTCCGGCTATAACAAACGTAACTTATAATACTTCCCCTCTTCATCAATAATATACCCCTAATCTTCTAACCAATGAAAATATTTACTTATAGTCTTTCTACTCATTACCTTATTACCTTGACTGTCAGTCATTTCTCTCTCAATGTTAGTAAACTAACATTTCTTTTTTTCAATCTATCTATCTCGACTATGTAAAGTCACTCTTTCTGAATTACACTATAACCAAGCATACAATAAATCACAATAATTCTTTTCACTTGTCACTTCTCTTCTACAAGGCATTTGCCTAGTATCAAGTTCATCTGGACTACGTTTCATTACTATTCCAATCCTTTCATTCTTAATTCTATTATATAATAAAAATCCAGATAAATCAATTATTTGTCCACGACCAGAAAATTTAGACCAACTATCAGAAATTTTTGGACAACTCATTAGAAAAAAACGGACAACTCATTAGAAATTTTTGGACAACCATTAGAAAATTTTGGACAGATTTACCTGTATGTCCAACAATTTATTACACATTTCTAAGATTTGTTACAGATCCTCAAAGCACGATATATTTTTCTACGTACATATGAAATTTTACCTCAATTTTTTACCCTTTCTGTTATTTCAATCTTTGTGCGGGATTGCCAATTTTCTTACCTAAAAAATTGCCAATCCGCATCCTAAACCGTACTTTTCGTTTACCTTCCATATCCTTTTGCATTATAACATTAAAAATGATATAATAAATATAGAAAGAATAAGAAAGGAAGTTATGTAAATGGATATGCCTTTCCTCGCATATACAGGTTCTTTTGAACTCGCGGCTAGAGAACTTGCAAGAACTCCTTTAGCAAGCGAGAACTATGAACTCCAAGACCTCATCTGCCGCAAATATGGAGTTTTTCTCGATAACTTAACAGATGACGAAGTCATCATGCTTTCTCGAATGATTGAAGAGTATGCTAATTAAAGAAAGGAAGAATAGAATGATTGGAGATATTATTACCGTAAAAGGAGTAAAATGCGTCGTCCTTGACGAAATTAATAGTAATCCCTTCGTCATTGCTCTTGATTTGGACATCGAATCTCCCTTCGGAGACTCTAATAACTATAAGAAAAGTAATCTGCGGAAGCGCATCGAAGCTTGGTTTGAAAAGACTGGTATCAAGGCTATTGCCCGTGATGTCGACTTAACAGCGATGGACGGATATAAAGGATATGGAGCACTCAATACTGTTGTTGCACCTCTCACTTTCGATGAATACCGCAAGTATAACCATATTCTCACTCCTCATATCAAGAATTTGTTTTGGCTTGTTACACCTTGGGGCTCTCCTGAGAAAGATAATTGGGCCTCGAACTACGTTTGCTCTGTCAACTACGGTGGATCTGCGGACCGCGACATCTACTACGGCAGCGATGGGCTCGCGCCGGCTTTTATCCTCGATAGAAACCAGTGTTTTAATAAGTCTCTTGGTGACTATACCAATGAGGAGCTTATTGCCGAGCTTAACAAGAGACTGAAGGTGTAAACCTATGTATATTCTTAATTCAAGTCTTATAAATGCTATTCTTACTGAATATACCGAAAAAGTTAAATTCGGTTATAACAAAATCCCGTATGATTCGTGGCGAACCCTAAAAAAGCTAAGTAACACTAATACCGATTATATAGTCAAAATAGAGATTACAGACGAAAACTCTATTCTTTACTTAACTGATACCAAAACTGATATTACCAGCGAAATTTTTGTAACAGATGGATTCGCTTATCTTGTTAAAGAAAGGACTATTCACATGGTTGATACTAATTCTAACATCAGTGCGCCTATGCCCAACAAGAGCGATAGCGTTTCTCGCAAAGGCTTTAATATGAACTTTGATTTTGGCCCTTGCGGGGACGAGGTGGCCTTCTCCCCTTATGGCTTGGCCATTCGCAATTCTAAGGGTGAATATTTTACCTACAATCCTGCTACTAAGCAGACTATTGACGTAACCGGCTTTACCTTCTTCTTCCAGAATATGGTATATCGTATGCCCGTTGCAGCTTCTGCCGTTAAGGAGGGCGATATGATTATCCATAAGCATCATCCTATGTTCATATCTGCGGTCGATGGTAGCAATATTGAAGTCGTAGACATTCTGGAATCTGAGGTTAAGACTGTAATTCCTACTTCCAATCCCTTCGGCTTTAACTTTATTACCAAGATTATGCCTATTGTCAACTTTGGCAATACCGCACCTTCTCCCGATCAGCCTTTCGGAAATCTCATGCCTATGATGATGGCTAACATGGTTTTCGGTGAAGACGGCAACAATAACGACATGGGTAAGATGTTTATGCTCTCCGCTATGATGGGCAGCTCTAATCCTTTTAGTTTTCTCGCGGGCGGCGAGGTAGGTAGCACCTCTAAGTAAGATTATACTCTAAAATAGGCGAGGTTGGAGAATTTCTGACCTCGCCTTTCCGCGATCCCTTTATCTTCTTGCTCTTGTTGCAATTATATAATAAATATTGTATCATAAATATAGAAAATAGAAGAAAGGAAGTTATGCTATATGATTGCTATTATTTCTTGTTCTATCGAAGGTAAAAACTTTACAACTAAGTTTTCTGTTAACAAAACTACTCCAGAATATATTGTAGCAGATGAAGCTTATCGCTTAGCTATCATCTTTGCTCAAACTCAATATATCGCTAAATTTGGATACCTTTCTTCTAATCATGACTTTGGCATTTTCCTTAAAAACCTTGACTATACTTATAAAATCGAGGAGGAAAAGTAATGAATGATATTTATGTAGTTTACTACTGGCCAGATTTTGAAGATTCTCCTGAGGTTATTTGTGTGGTAACTTCTGAAGTAGATGCACAAGAGCTAATTTTTTCTTTCTGGGAGAATGCTGCATACGACAACTATCTTTCTGGCTTAACCTGGGATCCAACCGCTAATCCAAGAGATTATTGGGACGACAATGTCTACGCTCTTGATTTTGGCTACTATCAAACTCATATTCTTAACTAAGAGCTTCTTTAAAGGAGCTCTTTTTCTTTTGCAAAAATTAAAAAATAATGATATAATAATTATAGAAGATAAGGAAAGGAGATAAGAAACATGAAGAACTACTTTGAATACGAGGTTAAAGTTTGGGAAGACGAAGATGAAGAGACTTATTATGGAGTCACTTATGGCGACGATTTTGCCGAAGCAGTCGATAATCTTGTTCAGTTCTTCGGTGAAGCAGACCTTCTTTCTCTAAAGATTGAACCTTGGGACTGCGAAGGATGCCTTATCATGAGTAAAGAGGCTCTTGACGAACTGCGGAAGTTTATCTAAAGGAGGAATAAATCATGCCTGTTGCCCCTTCTTTCCAGAATTTTACTCGACTGTCCGAGCCTTTCTTTAAGAATGGCAAGACTTATATTAAGGTAAAAAACCCTTCTACAGGAACGGAACGAGAGGTTCGTTGGTATAACGATAGCGAATATGCCAAAGCCTATGGTAAAAAGATCTCCGATCATAAAGATGGTTGGGATGGTCTTAAACATGCTCGAGGTTTTGATAATGGACCTATCCTTGTAATTCGAGGAAATAAAGCCGCAGATGAAGAATGGTTGCGGACTTCTGTAGCCCGATATGCCGTAGGGATTGGATGGTATATCGCTTCAACTGATGTTTTTCCTGATGATGCTCCTGAACATCTGAAATATCTCCTGCTAGGTTGGGATGAATTCCGCGATGGAGATGATCGCCACATGAAGAAACCTGCGGATCTTTCTACTATTCTTGACCGTAAAGCAAGAGCAAAAGAGTGGGTGAAAATGAAATAAGCGTTGCTTATTTCATTTTCCAAACATTTAGTTGGCATAAAAATTACCACTTCAGCCTAGAAATCGGTTTGCAAAAAACAAAAAAATAAGTTATAATGAATATAGAAAGTAGGAAAGGAGATTTCTTGTAATGAGTGTTAATTATTCCACTGAAATCGTCTATGGAGTACTTCTTACAAGCGATGAAATTGACGCTTTAAATCAAAAGGATAATGAGTTTTGGGAACGAAACTGTGATTTTATCCACAGAGCTGATTACTATATTGCTGATGGAGACATTGTAATTGGCATTCAAGTAAACGATAGCGTTGAAGAAGGCACAGCTAGAGAAGTTACTTTCTCTAATGACGATCTTGAAACCAGCGAACTGAAAAACATTTTGAGTGCGTTAAACATTACGCGAGAACCAAAGTGGTATGTAGTTCATTGTGTTTCGTAAAACACAAGAAATTTTCTTGACTTTACTCAAAAAATATCTTATAATATAAGTACAATAAAACAAGAAATATTGGTCATTTTTATATCATTGAAATAAAATAATCTTTATTATTTTATGAAAGGTGGTAATAAAAATGAAACTTGCAGACCTAAAAGGTAAAAAATTTGACAAACTTCTTGTTTTAGGTATCGACGAAAACAACAAGTATAATGCTAGTGGTAAAATTCAGTGGAAATGTTAGTGCGACTGTGGCAATATAGTATATAAAACTTCTGATTACTTTTCTCGTAAAACACAGTCATTAAAGGCTTGTAGCAAGCGTTGTGGCAGTTCAATACCTGAAGGAACTGTTTTTGGTAGATTGACAGTTCTAAAACTTGTAGTAGACGAAAAAGGTCATTCAAATTATTTATGTAAATGCAAGTGTGGAAATGAAGTTGTTGTCGCCGGAAATAAGTTAAAAAATGGAACAACAAAAAGTTGTGGCTGCTACAGAAAAGAAAAAATGCAACAATTAGGCTCTTCTGGAATGAATGATATTACAAACCAACGTTTTGGGAAATTAGTAGCATTAGAACCAACAGATAAAAGATAGAATAAATCTGTTATTTGGAAATGTAAATGTGATTGCGGTAATATTCATTATGCCTCATAGCATAATTTAAAGAACGGAGATGTAACAAGATGTAATGACTGTAAAATAAAATCTAAAGGCGAAGAGAAAATAGTATAGTTATTGCAAGAAAATGGCATCTCTTTTGAAAGAGAAAAAACCTTTGAATCATGTAGGAATCCTAAAACTAACAAGTTATTAAGATTTGACTTTTATGTAAACAATTCATATTTGATAGAATTTGATAGTAAACAACACTATTCTGATACACTTTTCTTTAGCGAAAATTTCAGTTTAGCTGATTAGTAGTATAGAGACAAATATAAGGAATGGTGGTGTAAAGAAAACAATATACCATTAATTCGCATACCATACACAATACTCGATATCCTGTCTTTTAAAGACATTGATATAAATAATAGTAAATTTATTTTAAGATAAAAAGGAGAAAAATACAATGACTAATAAGACACCTAAGGTTACTAAGAAAGCTAATTATGCCGCTATCGTTGCCATCCTGAACGCCGCTGAGAGCAACGGCCTTGAGCTTGATGGTACCGAGATTACTTATGATAGCCTCCGTGATTTTGTCGATCACGAAGTTGAACTGCTTGATAATAAGGCCGCTGCAGCTGCAAAGCGTGCCGCCGCTAAGAAGGTTGAGGGAGACGCTCTTCGCGAGAAGATTTATGATGTACTTACCGATGAGCCTATGACTATCAATGAGATTGTGAAGGCTCTGGATGACGAGGATATTTCTGCCCAGATGGTTACTGCTCGCCTGACTCAGCTTGCTTCTCCTGAAGTGAACCGTGTTGTGAAGGAGACTGTAACTGTTCCCGCTTCTAGCGAGGGTGGTAAATCTAAGAAGCTCAGTGCTTATCGTCGCATTGGCTAATTGAAACCTTTAGAAAGGTAGCTACGAAGAGTAGCTACCTTTCTTTTTAACCACAATTTAGTACAAACTGCAAATCCAGTTGGGCCGCCTGGAAAATCAATTATATAGCATACTATATATACTATAACAAGAGCAAGAATAGATAGAGGAACCATTAATTTCACCTTCTTTTATTTATATATTTATTATAACAAAAGCAAATAGAATTGTCAATCTGGTAATTTTATCTCAAGATTGACAGTCTTTACATTATATGCTATAATAAATATATAAGCAAAGGAGGCTTTATTATGATTTTTAGTGTAAGCCATCATTCTAATAAGATGAAGTAGGCAGGCGAAATACGCTGTCCTTATAATCAATTAGGAACAATAATTAAATTTATTAAAGAAAATCCTTCAAAAAGATATAATATTATTATTCCTGATGATTTAACTTAGATACAATTAAAAAAATTAGCCGAGCAAGTTGATATAGTTAAAACAATAGCAGAAGACTACACCATTCAATGTGGAAATATCTTGCAACTAAGAGACTTAAAAGATATGGGATATAATAGATATTTGCGGTTTCCGGTTACCGATTGGGAGACTCTGGAAGAATTGCGGGAAGCCGAGGTTAGTGACCTCTATATAGATGGCCCATTGGGATTTCAAATGGATGCAATCGCAAAGATTAAAGGAGATATGAAGATAAGAGTATCACCAACTATCTCCCCTAATATCTCTATTTCCGCAAATAGAAAGCCTTCAAGTTTCTTTATTCGCCCAGAGGATTTATCGCTATATTCTCATGCTATTGATATTATAGATTTTAAAGAAAGAGATCAAGATAAAGAAGATACTCTATTTGCAATCTATAATAGAGGAACTTTTAACTACGATGTTAATCTCTTAATAGATGGTCTTCCCGTGAGAAATAATCTTTTATTTGGCGATAATTTTGCTAAAAAGAGATTAAATTGTGCTCAAAAATGTAATATTCCTGGTCATCAATGCCATTACTGTGATACCTATTTTTCTGTAACTCTCAAAATGGGAGAATTAGCTAAATCTAGCGCAAAGAAATAATTAGATTTTATTATTTATATATATTATAATATAAATATAAAGATAATAAAGGAGTGTTTCTAAAGATGAAATGGTCAGAAATTCTCCCTCAAGAAGCGTTAGATTTAAGTGTTCAACTTGAAAACCATGCTTTAGAAGAGCGCTCTAAGGGGAAAGTTCTATTTCCAGAATAGGACAAAATCTTTAGAGCGCTTAATCTTACGCATCCAGAAGATGTAAAAGTATGTATAGTTGGTCAAGATCCATACCATACACCTGGAGCGGCAAATGGTTTAGCGTTTTCTATTTCGAATGGTAGTCCTATTCAACCTTCATTAAGAAATATTTTTATCGAACTTAATAGCGACTTAGGGCTACCAATTCCGCGATCAGGAGATTTAACTCCTTGGGCAGAAAAAGGAGTTTTATTACTAAATGCAAGTTTAACAGTGTATGAGCATCAAGCAAATAGTTGTGTAAATTGGGGATGGAATAAGTTTACAACAACTGTATTAAAGGCCGCGACTACACTTCCTCAACCTATTGTTTTTATGTTATGGGGAGCAAATGCGCAGGCTTTATTAAAGGATTTAAATTCAAGCCCTATGGTTTGGGATAATCCTGGTGTGGCTAGAGAGAATTTAATTAAGAAAGCGTATATTCTTTCTTCTCACCCAAGTCCTTTTAGCGTTAGTAAACAATGTAAAGGAACTCCATCTTTTAAAGGAAGTAAACCATTCTCAACAGCGAATAATTTATTAGTATCAATGGGAGGAGAACCTATTGATTGGACTTTATAAAGATAGGGGTTAGTAGATGATAGATTTAAAGAAAATACAAAGTGATTTTGAATCTATCCTTGTTCATTCTCAAGATTATCCGTTTTATCTCAATGCAGAGAATACAATTAAACAATGGTTTGAAGCAAAAGACGACATAATTTCTAAGTTTTGCGGCGAGCTTATTGTTAGAAGTAAAACTCCTGTTCGGATAGATTTAACCGAAGAACAAAGAAATAAAAGATTTGAGGAGTTTATTCATACTCTTGATGAAAATGGAATTTTAACTGAAGAATTTGAATTATTTCTTCGAGATAATAAAGGAGGATTTTTTGATAATAGAGTTTTGTTACCTTATCCTTCTTTCAATATCCCGCTTGGCTCTAAGTTATCTAAGTCATTCAAAAGATTTTTGAATAATGCGGAGACAATTAGATGGGTGCAAGATACCGCTTCTCGATATATTCAAGAAAACAAGATTGAAGGATACTTATATCTTTCGGTTCATCCTATTGATTTCCTGACTTTATCTGAAAACAACGAAAATTGGTGGTCTTGTCAAACTCTCGACGGAGATTTTAGAGCAGGGAATTTAAGTTATATGGTAGATAAAACTACTATCGTTGCATATCTCTCTAATGGAAAACAAGAGGAAATGAGATGTTTACCAAGAGGAATGAAATGGTATAGTAAAAAATGGAGAATGCTAATTCATACAGACAGAGAGAATAATATCTATTATAATCGACAATATCCATATGAATCGAGAGATTTACTTGAAAAAGTTCATAATATGATAACGCAATTCATTCCTGTCGAGATGTCTATGCCTTTAGATTATGGTTTTAAGGTAATTCAAACTCAATGGGGTGGAGGTCAATTATCTTATAATCAGATAAACGCGGGCGGCAGGATACATGACACTAGAGACACGATTGATGTAGAAGATTATCTTGGTTATTCAGATTTAATTCAATCAAGTACATATGCCCCAATTATCTCGGTAAACGCTGAAAAATATCAAGATTATGCTAATATGTGTGACGATGGCAAAAGCGCAGAAGAGGCTTTCTTTAATAGGGTATTTAAAATAAAGATTGGAGAAAAGCCAATTTGTCCATGTTGTGGCACAGAGCATATCAATAGGGAGAGTTCTTTCCTCTGTGAATATTGTATAGCAGAGAAAGAGGCAGATGAAGATTTTTATTTGACTTGTGATAGTTGTTATCATAGAATATATGATGAAGATGAAATTTATTGGATGGATGGCAGACCTTATTGTAAGAGTTGCCATAGTTTAATGCAACAAGAGGATAGATATATTGAGGAGGAAGAATAATGGCTAAAAGAGGAGACGCAGCACGTCAGTCTGTAATGGATACAATTTGTAAGGCTTTCGGAGATAATTTTGTAGGTATTCAAGATAAGAAAGCCTATGTGTTTGCCCAGGATGGAGTAAATGGAGAGCGGATTCAATTTGCAATTTCTATTACTATGCCGAAAACACCAATTGCGGGCGGGGGAGATAGTATGCCCTCTACAGCAAGCTCTGAAGCGCCGGCCGCAACTAATTTTACTCCAACAGAGTTGGCTCCAGAGGATAAGGCCAAGATTGAGGAATTGAAGCAGCGACTCGGTATTGTTGATTAAAAATTTTGGGTATGGAAGTTTAAGATATTCAATATAAAGTTTAATAATAGTACAATCTCCTTACTTATTCAAGAGAGGTATAGAAGATTTAATCAGGCTTTATATCTCTCTTGAAAATATTAAAAATAAATGATATAATATTTATAGAGGGTAAGGAAAGAAGAGTTTACAAACCTCTCCTACCGATAATTTGAAAATTAAATATAAATATTATATAATATTTATATAAGTTATCGACAGTAACTATAAATAACTGCGTTGGTAAGGCGTGAGTGAGGCTGATATGCGTTAAATAAAATACTCACTTATATATATACTCCCTTAGCTTAACGGTAAAGCAGCGGGTTTATACCCCGTCGATCCAGATAAGATGCTGATCAGGGTTCGAATCCCTGAGGGAGTACCATAGGCGTAACGCCGCTTGCCCTTGAAAGAGGTATCACAGTAAGACGCATACAGCAAACCTATTTCCAGAATAGTCAAATGGTTAAGACATTTCAATTAAAGTGAAAAATTATCGGTTCGAATCCGATTTCCGGAGCCAACTAGCGTCTTGAAAACATTTGAAAAACTTTTATAAATATGATATAATATTTATAGAAAGTAAGAAAGTAAGAAAGGAAGTTGCTTATGGATAAGAAGTTATATCTCGCACAGCTTACGGCTGAGGCTATCTCTTGTTATCATAATGAGGACGCTATTTGTGATGCTCTTTGGCTTATGAATGGTGGTCTTGGAGGAGCCGAGGAAGAGTGGGAGAACTTTAATCAGACTTTTAAGGATGCCTTTGGCATTACTTATGACGAAGCCAAGCAGCTCAATCTTTTTTGAAAATTCAAAATAAATATTATATAATAGAAAGGAAGTTAAATGATATGTTCTTTGAAGTTCCTACTCAAGTTAAGTTTTATGAAGCCGCTGAGGAAGATTACATTGGCGGTATCGCTTATAGAAATGAAATTATCTGTGGATGTTGCGGTTCAGTTCTTGAGATTTCCGATGTGATTGCGGAAGCCGAGGAAGACGGGATCGAGGAACCTATTGTTAAACTTCCTTGGATTGACATTCAGTCCGAGATTATAGGTGAATAATATTGGTCGGTAGCTCAGTTGGTCAGAGCGCTCGCCTGTTAAGCGAGATGTCGTGGGTTCAAGTCCCACCCTTCCAGCCAGAGTCGATGTTTGAAAGAGTTCGCCGCGACTTTAACCCTAAACTTTCATTTAATATCGCTCTCCATTAAATCGGCGCGGGAGACTTGGACAAGAGTAAGAGCAATCCCGAGGTCTTTACCTCTATTGGGCTTCTATCGACATATGACGCGCTAAATCATTCGTCAACTGCGAAATAAAATAAGAGGCTGGCCCATAGAGCAGCGGGTAGTTCGGAAACAAATAGTTGCTCTTTTATGTTCTCGTGGCGCAATTGGCAGACGCGCGTGGCTTAGAACCACGATGTTGCGAGTTCGACTCTCGCCGAGAACACCATATGGAGGCTTTATTTGGAAAGTAATTTAATATGGTCGGGTGGCGGAATGGTATACGCGCTGATTTGAGGGGTCAGTGAGCTATGCTTATGTGAGTTCGAATCTCATCCCGACCACCAAATCGTAAGGGCGATGCATAGCGTCTTACGCGGGACCATAGCACCCGATAGTATGTTATGGGTAACGCTTTGACTGGTAGCGTGACTTTTAGATGCAGTCTGGTATGCTGAAACTTAGTTTCAACATGAAACTTAAATGCCGCATACTCCTAATTCGGGCACAGCTCCTTTGAAGGTGAAGAAAGTTGAGCTTAGTAGAGGACCGCGGCCTCTGCGAAACATTTGAAAAACTTTTATAAATATGATATAATATTTATAGAAAGTAAGACATAGTACAGCAAAACCTTGGGTAAAGAATTAGTCTGCAAAACTGAAACGAGAAGGTTCAAATCCTTCACTATGTCTTGAAATTTTATATAGCTACGTGGAGCAGTTGGAGTGCTCGCCAGTCTGTCACACTGGAGATCGCGGGTTCAAGTCCCGTCGTAGCTGCCATATCGGAAGCCTTTAGTTCGTGCGATAGGACTTTAGATAACTTGCCGGAAGGTATCTTGTTTTCTTACTGCTTGATTTGTTGTCATGTGCTTATGAGTAATCAAATTGAAGCGGCCTAACTCGAATTGATGGTAAATATTTTCGGGGTGACGACCTGATAGTCTCATATCTACGCACGAGATATGAATAAGTTATTATCTAACTTAAAAATCATTTGAAAAACAGTAATAAATATTGTATAATATTTATACAAGGTTGGAAATCTTCTAAGATTTCCAAATATGGGGCATTAGCTCAGTTGGGAGAGCGCTAGTCTTGCACACTAGAGGCCACGAGTTCGACCCTCGTATGTTCCACCATAGGTATCAATAATAGAGTGATACCATTATATATAACAGGTTTTTATTGATTTCATTGCCATAAAATAATAGGGCATTAAGTATTTCCACCTAAATGAAATACTAGGCTTTCAGTGACGCCGCTGTTTGCCGGAAAAAGTTAATATTCTCTTTATATATAGATAATAAAGGGTATTATATAAAGATTAAAAAGAGAATATTAAAAGTGCGATTATGCGCCCGTCCTCTAACAGGTAAGGAGGCCAGACTTTCAATCTGGCAATACGGGTTCGAGCCCCGTCGGGTGTACCATAAATCAAGAGGAAAGGAAGATAACATATGAATAAGGTTCACGGCACTTTCACCAATTTTAAGGACATGGCTGTTGCACTTGGAGTTAAGGTTCCTAAGACAAAGGAAGAGAAGCCTATGAAGTGTAGTAATTGCGGCGGCCCGATGCGCCGGGCGGGCAATTCCAATGTGTGGGTTTGCGACTTTCACAAGCTAACGGATGAAAAGTTGTCGGATGGAACTGATGTGCAGGTATTTACGAAATGCGAAAACACAGTGATTGAGCGGATTTAATCATGGAGACCTGAGCAAGTCGATAAACTGCTTTTATATGGCCTCGCGGTCGAAGTGGTATAGACGCTAGCCTCTCAAGCTAGAAGTTGAGGGTTCAAACCCCTCCGAGGTCACCAGATGTATGGGTTCCACATTATTATAATAAAGTAAAACGGGCCTTTCTTGTGCGTAGAGTATGGTACGGCAAGAACGAATTATTGATAACTGGCACGCCCTTGCTTAATTAAAGTAGAACGGTTCCGGCTGATACATCCAGCGGAGGGGCGCAAGAGTACCGTGGCTATTAGAGTTATTCCAAAATATAAAGTATATGAGGCGAGAATAGAAAGCGAGGAGTGGCAACGCAGACCAACTCAAGAGTGTCTAGGCGTTAAGTAGTAAAAATATATTTTGGTTTCGTTATAATTTAATTCTAATAGCTGTATATCGCGGGAAGGGTGTTGGTTCCCAGTCGAGCCTCATAAACTCGATTACGCGAGTTCAATTCTCGCTCCCGCAAGAAGTGCATTTGAGAAGCCTCCACGTGGCGCACTTTGGGTAATGCTAATTCTCAAGATAAAACAGATTAAGGAGGTATTAAAATGGATATTGATGATTTCATTTTCGCAGAAACAGAAGTAATTGCAAGTGATAGATAACCAATTACTTTATATGTTTAATGCGGCCGCCGATAGGTGATGGTTCCAAGCCCATAAAATGCAGAGGAAACATATTTGGAGGGGTAAGCCTAAATGGTAAGGCAGTTGATTGCTAATCAACTAGTAATCGTAGAAATACGGTGTGGAGGTTCGAGTCCTCTCCCTTTCGCCAATAGCCAATCGGGAATGACACTGTTATATATGTCGGCCGCATATAAACGAGGCTATTGTGTCAACTACGAAAACCGACTAAGTAGTTCCGTTCGCTTGCGGAGATAATACAAGCAATTTATTGAGTAGGGCTTGTGAAGGTTGAGAGGAGAAGCCGCCTGCCGGCTACGTCGAAAGTAGCAAAAAACTCTCATATAAACTCGTCAAGTTTGATGGTGCTGCTGCGGGTGCCTAAAGAGATTGATAGGCCAAAACCACAAAGCAGAGGAATGGGTTCGACTCCCATGCGGCTGGCGATTTGGCTGGCGGTTGGTGTATAGTGCGGAAACGAGCATACTGTTGATACTTTTAACCCGGGCCGAGGTTTATATCGGCCATTTATATGCTGGAGTCCCATAGTGGTCGATTGGGCCTGCCTTGTAAGCAGGAGCGTAAGCCTCGTCGGTTCGAATCCGACCTCCAGCTCGGTTACATGAGTAAGCCTTCCCGTGGCGTAACTGTTTTTACTAATTACTCAAATATTAGAGAAGGGAGCCGTTTAATTATGGCATACATCTATTAGATTACAAATGATATAAATGGAAAAATCTATATAGGAAAAACTGAATTTTCTATTGAAAAGCGCTTTAAAGAGCATTGTTATGATGCGTTTCGAGATAGAAATGAAAAGCGGCCTTTATATGCTGCTATGCGGAAGTATGGAATAGAACATTTCCATATAGAACTTCTTGAAGAAACTGATGATCCAAACGAAAGAGAAGCTTATTGGATTGAAAAAAAGCGTTCTTTTAAAGATGGATATAATGCCACTATTGGTGGAGATGGAAAAAGATACATTGATTATGATTTAGTAATTAATACATATAAGAAATTATTAAATCAAAATGAAACTGCAAAAATCTTGAATATTTCTCCTGATAGTGTTCATAATATATTAAAAGAAAATAATATCGAGATAAAATCTGGAGCAGAAATTAGCAAAGAAAAAAATTCAATGTCTGTTTTTATGATAGATAAGAAAGATAACTCTATAATTAGAGGTTTTCCATCAATGGCAGACGCTGCTCGATACTTAATAGATAATCAATTAACTAATTGTAAAATGACTACAATTCGTTATCATATTTCAGAAGTATGTAATGGAAAAAGAAAGACCGCTGCTGGGTACAAATGGTCATTTTAGTAAAATATTCCGTCTTTGGCGGAATTGTCCTCCAATAGTCATGGGTCCACGTCCCGAGGATGGATATTAACAAAAGTGGCTATAATTGCCTCGACGGAGGGTTTAGATAATGCGGCAAGCGCATATGCGGCAAGGGAGTGTTATTCCTAACCTGCAAGATATTGTGGCCACTTTATCGAGCAGTCCGTATGGTACATCGAGTCGGATAGGGTTGGATAGGGCATAAAGAATTATACCGCTAGTTCCTAGTGCAAAGACTGGAGGTCAATACCCGATATTAAAATCTATTGCCAGATATGTTGTGAGTAGCTTAATTGGTAGAGCACCTCGTTGTGGCCGAGGCCGGTGGGAGTTCAAATCTCCTCTCATAACCCATAGACCTATTCAGCAATTCTCAATCATATGTTTTAGGTACATAAAAAGATGAAAAGAGGTCTAGTATAATGAAATTAGAAACAATTAAACAAGCACAAAAGAAAACTTCTGATGAATTGCAAGAATATTTGCAGTTTAAAAGAAGAGGTTCTATAACAAAAGCAAAGAAAGGAAAAGGCTCTTTTAGTAGAAAGCCTAAGCATAAAAATCTTCTTGAAAATTCTTAATTTTTATTATATAATATATATAGAAAGTTAAGGAAAGGAAGTTTGAGTAATGATTATTGCTTCTGCCATTAAGTTTACTCCCCACTTTGGCAAGTATCCAGTTATCATTTGTGAGAAGCGCCATGCAGATTGCTTGGAGGAAGCTTACCAGATGGGTTATGAGTGGGATAAAGAAGAGTTAGTTCAGGGCTTCTTCACAGATGATGGAAGATTTCTTGATAGATATGATGCAAAGATTGAGGCTCGCAAATGTCGTCAATTAGTCGAAGATGATGATAGATATAGAGAGCTTTTTAGCGAAGATATTTGGCCTGAATAAAGGCTAAATTTGCGTCTGTGGCCAAGCTGGTAAGGCACCTCACTTTTAATGAGGGAATCGGGAGTTCAAGTCTCCCCAGACGCACCATTTATATCCGGTTGTAGCGTAATTGGCTAACGCACCTGCCTTCCAAGCAGGGGACTGCGGGTTCAAGCCCCGTCAGCCGGTCCACGGAAGGTTAGGGAAAGTTCGCGCCCGACACCTTGCAATTAAAGACGGACTGGGTGAGAGTAACAGCTCCGGTTGGCTACCGTGAATAAGCTAAGGTATGGTTTCGAGTACCTCTTAACCAGAAAAGCTCGGCGACTAGCAGACGAAATATGCTCGTTAGGCCTTTCCTGAAACGAACATGGAGTGGCGGCACAATCCTTGTCGAAGAGTGGTGCTCATGGATATTATATGCGGATGTACTTCAGTTGGTAGAAGGCTCGACTGATAATCGAGTTGTCGCAGGTTCAAGTCCTGCCATCCGTACCAGCCGGCGTCCTTATTATATAAGGCGTCAAGGTCTGAAAAATTCTTTGTGGGACAAATAAACAAAGACCACGAAGGCCTGGCCCACTTAGGGTGCTTGCCGTTTGGCTATAAGTGGGAACAAGAGGTTTGCTAGATTCACCTGTCAGTAGAGAGCGGCTCCAAAGTAATCTAGCTTAAAGGGTAGGACGCTACCCTAGATATAGGGGATTGATGTAATGGTAGCATGACTGTCTCCAAAACAGTTCGTAAGTGTTCGAATCGCTTATCTCCTGCCAAGGAGGAAATTCTATGAAGTTTTATACCTCTTATTTCTATCAAATCCGTAATTTTACTCCTAACATGATACCTCTTTCTACTGCTTGCGGCGACCCCTTATGGTTTCATAAGGGTATGGATAACGGTTATACTTTCTTTGATAAAAATGGAGTTATCAATGGACTAAGAGCTGAAATGCTTCATCCAGATAATTCTTGTTCTGGATTATGCGAAGGTATGGCTTGTCCAGAAACTCCAGATAATTGCTTATTTTTACAAAGATATAGAACTCAACTATCTAAAGTTGATTTTATAGATTTCCTTGAAAGATGCGATAGAATAACAAGAATTATCCAATCCACTAATAATTTTGAAGGAGAGCCTATTATTGTTCTTATCGTCCATGAAGCAATCAATAATCCCTGTTCTGAAAGAAAAGTATTACAGGAATGGATGATGAGTCATGGTATTCTTTGTGAAGAGTTACCATATAAAGGTAAGCAGTTTAAGGGATTTTAGTAAATGCGGCTATCGCCTAATGGAAATGGCAACAGCCTTCGTTGGGTTAGTTTAAAGAAAAATTTTGGTCAATTTTGAACAGTCAATTAGTCAATTTCCTTATTAGAAGTAGAAACTTCTAAGGAGGAATTGCAATGATCGGTATTTATAAAATAACCAATTTAATCAATAATAAAGTCTATATTGGATAGAGCATAAATATTCAAGAAAGATGGAAAGCTCATAGACATAGACCTTTTAATTCGAATAGTGTAGATTATAATTCTTTACTTTATAGAGCTATTAGAAAATATGGTCTAGCAAACTTTAGATTCGAAGTTTTAGAAGAGTGCGAACGAGAATCATTAAATAATAGGGAAATTTTTTATATTCAAAAATACGAGTCCTCTAATTCAGATTTCGGATATAATATTTCTAATGGAGGAGCAGGAACCTCTGCCACAGATTTTAATTCGTGTTTAAAAACAAAGGATATTCTTGAGATTTATAAGTTATTAGAAACAACTTAGTTATCCGAACAAGAGATTGCGGAGAAGTTTAAAATTTCTCAAAGAATGGTAAGTGGGTTAAACCTCGGGCAATATAGAATTTAGAAAGGGTTTACTTACCCCATTAGAAAAAAAATTCCAAAATAGAATTATTGTATTGATTGTGGAAAAGAAATTAATAGTCAATCTACTAGATGTATTCAGTGCAGTAATAAAAACAAGAGGACTGTCCCAAAAATATCAAGAGATGAACTGAAACTTCTTATTCGCACTACACCTTTTACTAAAATTGGTGAAAAATATGGGGTAAGCGATAATGCTGTCCGCAAATGGTGTGATAAATATGGCTTACCAAGAAAAGCAGCCGATATAAAAAAGATTACTGATTCTGATTGGGCAAAGATATAAGTTCAAATCTTATATTCAACACCATAAGCTGTAATAATCTGGGTTCGAATCCCAGTGGCCGTACCACAAACGGTATTCATTAAATATTATGAATACCAATATGGGCGAGTAGCTTACGCGGTCGGAGCGCTGGTCTGAAAAACCAGAGGATGGTGGTTCGACACCACTCTCGCCCACCAGCCGAGAAATCGGCAAACTATCTTTTCTATTTTTTTACAAGACCCTCTATGGTTATAGAGTCTAGAGTTCGATTCTTTCTGCAATAGATAGAGGGTCGCTATATGGGGATGCGTAGGTTCGACGGGGTAATGAGAAACTAGGATACACGGGTAGGCATACCGCCTTAAGGAGCAACAAAATTAAACGACAACGATTATTTTTCTAATAACATCGCAGCTTGAGCATAGCTCGCTGTTTTAATCCCTTGGATTTCTCTATTTTCCTTTAATTAAATAGAGTGGTGGAGGCAGAGTACAACTGGTACTGCTCTATGGTTATTAGTAGTTTCAGCTAAAACTCCATTTATAAAAGTTTAAAGTGAAACTATCGTGTAATAATATTCTAGTTATGTAGTTATTTCGGACACGGAGTGCGACTCTCCGTCATCTCCACCAAGAGTTTCTTTCTTCTCTTAAAAAGAAAGTGGTGGATAATCGAAACCCAATTCGGCTCCATATATAACATATGTGGAGGAATTAATATGACAGAATTAGAAAGAGGATATTTGGCTGGCATTATTGATGGTGAGGGAAGTATTACTCTCACCAAGGATAAATAGTTTAGGTATCCAGTATTAGAAGTGTCTAGTACAACATCTCAAATTGTAGAATATCTTAAAGAGCATTTTGGAGGAGTTATTTCCAAGAAAAATGAGCGTAATCCAAAATGGAAACAGGCTTATATTTGGAAGATAGAGCGGAGAAAGGCTATTTCTTTGTTAGAAGAGATTGTCAGTTATCTTAATGAACCAAAGAAAAAAGCTAGAGCTTAGTTAATAATTAAAGACTATATACGCTTAACTCCTAGAAATGGGAGATATTCTGAAGAAATAAAATAGCAAAAACTTAAATTTGAAGAAGAATTTTTCAAGATAGAATAATTTACATAACAAGAGGAAAGGAAGTTTATGATGGAGATTGAAAGAAAGTGGATTCTTCAAAGAGTTCCAACAGAGTTTCGATTAGTTAGAAATGCTCAGGTAGAGCAATTCTACGTTTCAACAAGTCCTGAAGTGCGCTTGAGGCACAATCCCGCAAGCAACGAGCCTTTTAGAATTACAATTAAGGGCGAAGGAACTCTATCAAGAGAAGAGATTGAAACAAAGATTTCTGAAAACTTCTATAATCAAGTCAAAGAGTTCGTGAATAAAACTCCGATTAAGAAAGATTATTCTATCTTTAATTGCGGCGGGTATCCACTCGCGGTTTCTGTAGTAGACGATGGAGCTTTTATCTACGCAGAGGCCGAATTCGAATCGGAAGAGCAGGCCCGCGACTTCCAACTTCCTATTGATGATGCAATCGAAATAACTGAAAATACAGATTATAAGATGAAGAATTATTGGTTACGCACTCGTAACTAAATTATAGGCTCATTCAGCAAATACCGCTTATTAAGCACCTAGCTGTTAACTGGGAAGAAAAAGAGCCTAGTATATGCGCCAGTAGCATAATGGAAAGTGCACAGGGCTACGGACCCTGGTTTGTGGGAGTTCGAATCTTCTCTGGCGTACCATATGCAGGAGTGGCCGAGCCTGGTTTATGGCGTCCGCCTAGAAAGCGGAAGACGGCAGCGATGTCGTCCGTGGGTTCAAATCCTACCTCCTGCGCCATATAGAGGACGTAGTGTAACGGTAACACTCTCGCTTTGGGAGCGAGCATCGCGGTTCAAATCCGACGTCTTCTACCATCTCGCTTAAATAGCGAGAATATGTATCACTCCTTTCCTATACATATAAGACTCAATACAGCAAATAAATGTAACAATACTTGTAAGTAACATCTGGCTAAGATATATTTCTTTTACAAGGGAAGTCAAGAAATATTAAGCTTTTAGACAAGCCCTTTTGAGTCTAGTTTTTTAAAACTTTTGAAAATATTAAAAATAAATGATATAATATTTATAGAAAGTTTGAGAAAGGAAGTTATGAAATGAAAAATACTTATGTAGGTATGGGATGTTTTTATCACGCAAATCCTTATGGTCTTGTAAAGACTATTTGCCGAGGCTTTGATTCTCAATCGGGAGATGCTATGATTGCCTATGTTCAGGTACAGAAAGGCGGATATGCGGGTGATATTTTCTTTATGCCAGAAGAGGAGTTTAAAAATACTTTTCTCTCCTAATTAAAATGCCGGAATAGTTTAACAGGTTAAAACACTCGGCTTACATCCGAGAGACGTCTGAGTTCAAGTCTCAGTTCCGGTACCAAATAAAGCATCTGAAATAAAAAATATTTCAGATGAACAATGGGAACTTATCTAAGTTCCCTATATAGCCCAGTCGTATAAAGGTAGTATAGCGGTCTTTGACACCGTTGAAGTTGGGTCGGTACCAACCTGGGCTGCCATATACCGTCTTAGTCTAATGGCAAAACCTTCGGCTCTGACCCGAATGTTGGTGGTTCGAGTCCATCAGACGGTGCCATACTCCTATAACCATCAGGGCTTTCTTAGTTGAAAGACATAACCCGCTTGTGGGTAAAACGCAAGCAGTCTTTAAATAGACGACACTCTGAGATGGCAGAGATATAGGAGAGTCAGGATGTAGGATTGAAAGCGTCCACCATTTAAAGAGTGGCGGGTAGACCTGCAGGACTCGCCTTTGGCGTAGTAGCACACTGACAAGGTTCACGATTAACCTTACACAAAATCGTTTTTATAATTTAATAAAGGAGGTAAGAATATGAGAGATTGTCCTTAGAACTGTACCGTTTGTGAGTTTGAAAATTCTTGCGATAGCGGTATGTATATGGATGGATGCAGATTTTATCCTCCGATAAGAAGAGTATCCATTACAAAAGCAATTATCACTTCTTTGAAGGAACTATTTAAGTAATAAACTTAAATAGTCCAGAGGCTTAACAGCCAATTTTATATGGGGAGTTAGCTCAGTTGGTAGAGCGCGTTATAGTTGGGTCTTGACAAAGACCATAACAGCAATCGTACTTTGCTTAGGGTGCACGATGTCACAGGTTCGAGTCCTGTACTCCCCGATTCATTAAAGAAGAAAAATGAGAAGCATAACTCAGCATAAAAATGCGCAATATGTCACTGTGGTGAAAGTGGTAAACACTGCGGTCTTAAAAACCGTTGAACTGAGTTCTTACGGGTTCGAGTCCCGTCAGTGACACCATTAAAGCAAGATAGAATAGAGTAATTAACTATTCGACAAGGGTATAGCTCCTCCCTTCTTGCTTTTCTTAATTTAGGAGCTAATTAATAAGGAGCGTTTTAAAATGACTAGAGGGAGAAAATTTTAGTATAATCCTGGAGATATTATTTCTCACTATGAGATGGTCCCGGCAAATAAACAATAGGAATAAAATCCAGCGCTTTTATATGGGCCAGTAAACTGTTAAAGTAGGCAGTCCAGTCTGTAAAACTGGCGCTTTCGAGCTCGAGTGGGTGCGATTCCCTCCTGACCCACCAAATACAACAACAGGAAAGGAAGTAAAAAGATGAATATTGTAAATGCTGGCGCTCGCTATCAAGTTTATGGCGAAGATGTTCAGACATATAAAGAGCTTCCAGTTGCGACTTATACGATTGGCTATCATCCTCAAATGGGATTTTGGCTAGTTAAACATACTAATCTTGAGATTAATGAAGAGCGTATTTATGGTTCTCATTCAAGACGAGTAGACAAGATTTTTAAATCTTTTGATATTAGTGATAGAAACTTTGGAGTTATTCTTTCTGGAAAGAAAGGAATTGGTAAGTCTCTGCTTGCGCGTATGATTGCGGACCGGGCGATTGAGCGAGGTCTACCGGTCATTATAGTGGACACCGCAATTCCAGGTATCAGTAACTTCTTAGGTTCTGTTGACCAAGAAGTAGTTATTATCTTTGACGAGTTTGAAAAAACTTTTGCTAGAATTGGTAGCGATAACCCCGATCCGCAAGTAGAAATGCTAAGCCTGTTTGATGGAACAGATAATGGTAAGAAACTTTTCATTATTACTTGTAATGATACCAGAAAATTAAATGAGTTTCTTATTAATCGCCCTGGTCGTTTCCACTATCATTTTGAGATTGGATGTCCTACAAGCCAAGAAGTAAGAGCTTATCTCGAAGATAAACTCGATGGAGATTATCAAGAGGAAATTGAAAAAGTAATCAAGCTTTCGCAGATGGCTGATATTACTTATGATAGTTTGCGCGCTATTGCTTTTGATTTGCGGCAAGGCTACCCTCTAGAGGAGACTCTTCTTGATTTGAATATCAACTATGAGAGAGATACATATTTTGACATCACAGTTCGTCTTACTAATGGTTGGGCTTTAACCACATATAATAAAAAGATTGACCTTTATAGTAGAGAAGATGAAGTTGTCATCTTTTACAAGAATGACATTGGAGGTAGAATTTTCCTTCGCTTTAATCCTAATAAAATCCGACTAGTAAACAATGTTCTGACACTAAAAGGAATTGATGCTAGTGTTGATTGTGATTGGGACTGTTGGGATGGTAAAATGTCCGATGAAGAGGCAGAGAGAGAGCGAAAGAATTTCAACGATAATGTCAGAGTAGAGAGTGCGACTTTTACTAAAGTTATGACATATAACGTCAGCAAATATGTTGATGTTTAAATTTAAGGAGCGAAAGCTCCTTAATATAGCAGCTAGGGCAAGCGGTTAAGCCACGGCCTTCATACGGCTTGAGGACTGAGTTCGACTCTCAGAGTTGCTACCATTCATCGTTGCAGCGGTGTTTATATATATTCTTATAAGTGTATATGTATATTGCCTTGAGGCTCTGCAAAGCTTCGGCACAAGCGTAGAGCGCTCCTTTTGGAGCGCTCTTTTTTTTTTATTCCTTGGGTAGTTTATATTAAACTTTCTATCTATAATCTTATTGTATAAAGAGAGAGAAAACAATAGGCTAAAGTAGTTAAATGAAAAATAACTAACTCTTATATAATGTGAGAGTTTTAAAGAAAGGAGAATAAGTATGATTACTGTTGGTAAGAATATGGATAATAAAGCTATATATGGAACTGTAAAGTTCCTTTGTGATTACCAAAGTGATGTTGCTAATCTCCCTAATAACCGCAAACCAGGTAGTACGGCTTATGTAATTGAAAACGGCAATAGATATATTCTTAACTCTAATAAAGAGTGGGTATTGCAGCCTGCGGGCGGTGGTGGAGGCGTGTTACCTCCAGATGATACCACTATTATCTATGACGGTGGAGAAGTTACATTAGATGATCCCGTAGATACCATCGTATATGATGGTGGACTGATTGGTTAAGGAGGGAGCATTTTGGCTGAGGTAACTTATAAAACTATATTTCAATTAAAGCGAGGTACTCTTGAAGCTTGGAATACAGTTAATCCAATCTTGAGACAGGGTGAACCAGGTTTTGCTTATGATGCTAATATCTTGCGAATTGGCGACGGAACAAGAGCATGGAAGAATTTACCAGATATTGCGGGAGGCGAGTATTCAGTCTCCGCAGATGGTGCTAGTGTAATTCTTACAGGTAGCGTATTATCGCTATATGGCTACGCTTCCGCAAGTGAAGGCCAAATTCCGCAAAAAGGAGCAAATGGCCTGGTATGGATTGATAAAGATATTCCAATGACGGAAGAAGAAATTCTCGATACTTTATCATCAACTGAGTAAAGGAGAGATTGATTCATGGCAAAGGTTCTTGATCAAGCTGGTCTTTCTATTTTATGGAATAGAATTACAGATAAATTTAATAACTTGAGTTTGCGCAGGGATAATGATTACAATTATTTAAGTACATTTATTCCTAAAGATGGAGAAGTATGCTTTGTTGATACATCAAGAGATGGATTAAGAGTTAAAGTGGGCGACGGTGTTACTTAGTTTGGTTCTTTACAATATCTTGATGAATAGAATAATATAATCATAATTGGTTATTTTTATAATAATCAATTTTATTATGACTTAGAACACGTCAATGTAATGATTGGATCTACTAAAAAGATTTATGTAGATAAACAAACAAGTGTACTTTATCTATATAATGGAACAGAATATATAGAGGTAACTCAATCTATTCCTATGGCAAACAGTTCTTAGGCCGGAACATTAAAACTTTATTCTGTTCCAGGAAAGAATGAAGATGGTACAATGACTCAAAAAGTAATTACTGAATTACTCAATGAGAAAGCTGGAATCTCTCTTGATGAAACCTAGAATGAGGTTTTAATTTTTACAACTGTTGATTAAAAATGGAGGTAAATAATTTATGGCTCAAACTTATACTAACACACCTGTTCTTTCTAAAGTAAAGATTGGCGAACAGACCTATTGGTTAAAAGACGCTGATGTACGTGCCATTCTTGATACTTTTGGAACTATTGTAACTTATAATGTTTCTACCAGCGCTCTTGATGTTAATGAGAGTATTCCTAATGCTGGTCAGATTAAAGCTTATTTAGAGTCTCAAATTCAGGGCTTGACTGGTGCTATGCACTTCGCTGGTGTAGTTACTCGTGAAGGAGAAGAGAACGACCTTGAAGCTCTTGCTAGAAAGTTCCCAGATGCAAAATCCGGCGACGTAGCCGTTATGCAGGATAACAAGAAAGAGTATGTTTATGATGGAACCACTTGGAGAGAGCTCGGTGATGAAGGTCTCTATTTAACTAAAGCTGATGCTGAAGCTACTTATGTTCCTAAGACTGCTACTATTGCTGGCGTTGATCTCCAGGATAACATTGAAGCTAACGAATTAGAGACTGCTCTTGGTCTTGGTGATCTTGCTAAAAAGGATAGCGCTACTACTACTTTAACCGATTATGCTAATGGTATCACTGGAGCTTCTTATACTCCTGCTGGTACTGTAAGTGTAACCCTGTCTTAGACCGCTACTAAGGTAGCTTCCGCAGGTAAATTTACTCCTGCTGGCACCGTTGCAGGTAATGTGACTGCTACTGGTACAGTTGCTATTGCAGCAGATAATGAGAATGGCTTCCAAGTAACTGGCACTGTTGCTGCTCCTACTGTTACCGTAACTCCTCAAACCGTTGAGATTAGAGGTATTACTGGAGTGGGTACTCTTCCAAGTTATACAGCGGCTCAGTATACTGCTCCTAGTGTGACTGAAAGCAAGAGCGCCTTTGCTACTGCTGGTATGGTTGCTGCTGTTGATGGTACTGATACTGAAATGCTCGTAATTAGTGCTGCTGGTACCGCTGAGGCTCTTACTTCTACTGGATTTAATGCTGGTAGCTTTACCGATGGTCAGTTCAGCACTGGTACTCTTCCAACAATGGCTGAACCTACTGCTGTAATGACTGGTGCTACTGCTAGCGCTAGCGCTCCTACATTTACTGGTGGTAAGATTGCTGCTACATTCACTGGTACTCAAGCTGCTATTAGCGCTACATTTGCTGGTACAGAGGGTGATGTAAGCGTAAGTGGTAACTATGATAAGGCTGGAGTTCAGACTTCTACCTTCTCTGGTACTGAAGCTACTATTACTCCTACTCTTAAAACTGGGAACAAGGAAGTTACTGTTCAGTAATTTCTAATATAGAATAAAGAAGGTGACGTGAGTGGCAGATCTTTCTAAAATTAAACTCGGTAGCACCACTTACTCACTTAAAGATACTGAGGCTAGAGCGGCTATCCAAGCTCTTTAGACTGCTGTAGCCTCTTCTTTAATTTTCAAAGGTGTTGTTTCCAGTGCTACTGATATTACCTCATTGATTAACTATGAAATAGGCTGGACTTATAAAGCATCTACCAATTTCACTATTGAAGGTTTAGGTAAAGTAGAAAGCGGAGATATGATAATATGTACATCTAGCTATAGCAATGCTTTCAATGCAACCGACTGGACAGTAGTATAGAATAATGTAGATGTAATGGAAGGCGCTTCTGATAGTTCTGGAGGCGTAAAAGGGCTTGTTCCAGCTCCCGTTCAAGGGGATAATAATAGGTTCCTTCGTGGCGATGGTACTTGGTAGTCTCCTAGTGTTGAATGGGGTCTATTTTCTGAGTTAATAATATAAGAATAAAGGCTCGTTTAGGCGAGCCTTTATTTTTTTTACCTGTTATATTGGGAATTTGAAAAATCAAAAAAATTATTATATAATATATATAGAAATTAAGGAAAAGGAGATTTTGAGTATGTTCCCGATTGACAAATACCGGTTCTATCAGACTAAGAATAAGATGATTGCTGTTTCCACTTATGCAGGTAAGACTGTAAAGGGCGTTGCTAAGTGTGACCCCAATGATACTTTTTCTGTTGAGAAGGGTAAGGAGCTTGCGGCGGCCCGATGCGCTCTAAAGATTGCTAATAAGCGTCTTAATCGTGCCATCCGCAAGGAGAATGAGGCTAACGATGCTTTCTATCAAGCTCGGTGTCATTTGGATAAGATGACTACTTATGCTTCTGATGCTTGGGATGCCAAGTATGATGCTGAGGATTATCTTGCTGAAGTCCTCGCTGATATGTAAAGGAGCTTATGCTCCTTTTTTATGGTGGAGTGGTAGAGTGGTTTAATACAGCGGTCTTGAGTATCTAAACTAATACTGTAAAAAAAATGAATTTTAATACTCGTGTTACAGGTGAATTAACCGAATTAAAATGTCAAATATATTGTTTAGAGCATGGTTTTACTGTATCTAAACCAATTATTGATAATGCAAGATATGATATGATTTTAGAGCATCAAGGGAAGTTTTATAAAATATAGATAAAAACATCTCGTTGGATGAGCGAAGAACATGAAGGCATTATTTTTAACTGTAAATCTCAACATAGTGTTTCTGGAGGTAATAAAATAATGAAATATTCTCCAGACGAAATTGATTTTTTTATGACTGAGTTTGAAGGATAGTTTTATTTAATTCCTTGTGATAAACAAAGAAGCGAAATAAAACTTCGTTTCTTACCAACAAAAAATCATCAAGATAATAGAGCTATGTTTGCAAAAGATTATCTATTTGAGGAGGTTATTAAACAGTATTAAGTAAAGTACTCAAAACCGCCGGCCCGCAAGGGCCCGCAGGTTCGAATCCTGCCTCCATCGCCAATTTTGACAAAGAAAAAAATTTTTGATATAATATATACATAAGATATGAAAAACTGTTTAGATTGTTATAGATGTTGGGTTGTAAAAGACCCTGACCCAAAAGATGATACTTGTTTAGCTGCTTTTTGTAGCAAGTCTAAAACAAGAGGAATGAAGTGTAATGAGATTTCATACTTGATGCCTCTGGGATATAATTCTGCATTTGCGGAAAGCCCTCTCCCTGGCGACCCATGGATTGCTGTTGCGGAGCATTGGGATAGCCTTAGAGAGAAATGTAATATTCCAGATTGGTGTCCGGGTATGGAAGAAAATGGAGAATACAGTTTATTCACCGATAGAACATCGGTTGATATTATGAAAGAACGACAGTAACTAAAAGGCGCTTTCAGCAATCTATAGAAGAATATAAAAGTGTTTGATTTTTAATTCTTGCCATGATTTGCGTCTTGAAAGTATATTGCGGAGTAGCGTAATGGCTAGCGCAGGGGTCTCTAAAACCTCGGGAGTGGGTTCGAATCCCACCTCCGCTGCCATATAATAAGGAGGTATTCGTATGAGTAGGTCAAGAAAGAAAACTCCGTACAGTACGGATAACTCTGGAAAAGATTTAAAAAGAGTAGCCAATAAGCGAATTAGGCGACTTCTAAAAAATCCAGATATTGATTTGCGGTATAAATCATATAAGAAAGCCTATCCTTCGTGGGATATATGCGACTTTAGATTTTATGGAGAGGACTTTGAAAAGTTCTATAAAAAGCAAATCATAAGATGGAAACATAGGAGATTATATTCCTTTTGGCAAGATGAAAAGATGCCAACAAGAAAAGAATGTTGGCAAATGTATCTAAAATGGTATTTGCGAAAGTAAGAAACTTTGCAATAATTTAAAAAATATTTTATAATATAAATGTAAAAACCTTCCTTTCTTTCAAACATATAAATAATAAGGCTCATACAGCAAACTTTTATCGCCGATTATTCGGCTCCTTGGATATAAAATCAAATGTATGATTATTAATGTACTCTAAGTATGATGCAATATTGCGAGCCTTGCAATTAAAACAATAGAGCATTAGAACAGAGTATCGCGCGGAAGAGCCATTATACAATGAACATAAGGCCATTCTTCCGCGCATTTCTTTGTATTGGGAGTTGGCAATTTATGTGGCAAAATAATCTTGGGTTCTTAGATATGCTTTCTCTTATCTCATTTATTATTTAGGTGTAGAACGCAGAAGGCTGTAAGTTAGATGAAATAAATAAAAAGCTGGATATTTTAATCGCGGAAGTGGCTAGATTAAATGCTCGAGTGGGCTAATTGGTATAGCCGTCAAGCTCAAACCTTGATGTTTGTGAGTTCGAGTCTCACCTCGAGTACTATTTCTTGCAAGAAACGGGAGCGTCCAGTGCCTCGTTAGCAGATCTCTGGATGGTTGGCGCTGTGAAAGTTAAATGCGTCCGCGCGCAGAACGAAGGATGGTCGCTGCATAATTATATGGCGCTATAGCCAAGTGGTTAAGGCTCTGATCTGCAAAATCAGGATCGCTGGTTCAACTCCAGCTAGTGCCTCCATCCATAAATTTGGCCGACGGATTAAAATAATCTTATTATATATTTTATATATAATAGAATGAGATGAATTTTTCATGCCAAAAAAATTAGATTTAGTAGGCCAAAAATTTGGTAAATTGACAGTTATAGAATCTGCTCCAAATAAAGGGCGGAGAACTTAGTGGAAATGTAAATGCGAATGTGGAAATGAATGTATTGTATTAACAGAATCATTAAGAAGTGGTAGAACTTCAAGCTGTGGATGCTTACGTTCAGAACAGGTGGCTTAGCGCAATCGTGAAAATGTTATCAATCTTATTGGTTAGAGGTTTGGACTTTTAACTGTAATAGAACAGGCAGAGTCAAATCGTGAACATAGCTGCTGGGTTTGTAAATGCGATTGTGGTAATATCAAAACGGTAAATAGCATAGAATTAAAAAATGGAGATACTTTAAGTTGTGGATGTTTACGCTCCTCTTTTGGAGAACAAGCTATTGAAAAAATCCTCAAAGAAAATAATATTTCTTATAAGAAAGAATATCAATTTTCAGACTTACTAAGTGAAAATAATATTCCACTACGTTTTGATTTTGTACTATTTGACGAAAATGATAATATCATGCGAATCGTAGAATACGATGGAGAATAGCACTTCTTAGATAAAACTAACAATTTTTGGAAACGAGATTCTTTAGCAACTAGACGGTTAAGAGACAGTCAAAAGAATCTATATTGTTACAATCATAATTATCCGATTGTTCGTATTCCATATTGGGAGAAAAATAATATTTCTTTAAACCTTATTTTAGGAGATAAATATCTAGTCTAGTAATAGATTAATCATCATTTATAAAGGAGAAGATACAAAATGGGAAATAAACTCTTGACTGCTATGCAGGAAATGAATAATATTATCTATACCGAGAATCATGGAGTAACTTATCGGTCAACAATGAACGGACTCATGGACCTCTTTGCGCTTGGAGGAGCATATCGTAAGAGAAGCGACGAAGATTGTATAAACCTTTTTAAAAAGGCGTTTGAAGAAGATGAGACTTATGCTCTTAGATGCCTATTTTATTTGCGCGATTGCAGAGGTGGGCAAGGCGAAAGACGCTTTTTTAGAGTCGTTACAAGATGGCTGGCTCGCGAATATCCTGAAGCAATGCGCCGTAATTTAAAGTATATTCCTTTAATGGGTCGCTGGGATGATCTTTACACCTTCATTGGTACCCCTCTGGAGAATGAGGCTTTTGATATTATGTATCATCAGCTCGCCAATGATGTTGAGTGTAAGACCCCTTCTCTGCTTGCTAAGTGGCTGAAGTCTGAGAATACCAGCTCTGCTGATTCTCGTCGTTTGGCAGCTCTTACCCGCAAGCATTTCAACATGACTCCTCGTCAGTACCGCAAGACTCTTTCTGTGCTTCGTCAGAGAATTAAGGTTCTTGAGAGACTGATGTCTGAGAATCGCTGGGACGAGATTGAGTTTGATAAGATCCCCTCTAAGGCAGGTCTTATCTATCGCAATGCTTTTGCCCGTCATGATTTGATGCGCGAGAAGGAGAACAAGCAGACCTATGCAGAGTTCGCTAAGAGCTCTGAGACTAAGGTTAACGCTAAGACCTTGAACCCTTGTGAGGTTGTCCATGAGGCAGTTAAGGTGGCCCATTCTCCTCTGGAGGATACCAACCGTCTTATGGTCAACAAGTATTGGGATAATCTGGAGGATTACTTCCACAACACAGTCTTTAACGGAGTGGCAGTTGTAGATACTTCTGCATCCATGACTGGTAGTTGGGGTCGTAGAGATAGCCAGATTAATCCTATCGACGTGGCTATTTCCCTTGGAGTTTATTGCGCTGAAAAGTGCAATAAGAACTCTCCTTGGTATGGTCACTACATCACCTTCTCTCATAAGGCGAGACTTATTCCTGTTGAGGGCGTAGATTTTGTTGATAAGTGCAAGCGCATTTACAGCAAGAATCTCTGCGAGAACACCAATATTAGAAGCGTATTTAATTTGCTTCTCAGTCTGGCTATCCAGAATAATGTGAAGCAGGAGGATATGCCTGAGAACGTGGTTGTCATTTCCGATATGGAATTTGACTACTGCTCTGATATTGGTCGCGACTATATGTCCGAGATGGAAAAGATTGCTCGTATCTGGGCTCAGCACGGTTATAAGCTTCCTAAGCTTGTATTCTGGAATGTTGAGGCTCGTCAGGATAATATTCCTATGCGAGATAATGGTCGTGTAACTTTCGTAAGCGGTTATTCTCCTGTGCTTTTCGAGCAGATTATGACTGGTAAGACTGGTCTTGACCTTGTTCTCGATAAGCTGAACAGCGAGAGATATGCAGTAATTCACTAACCCAATTCGGGGAAATGGTAGAAAAATTGCCATTTCCCCGATATTTCTATTTATGGACTTAATAATAAAAATATGGTATTATATTTATATAAATAGAAAGGGAGAAAGAACTTATGTGTAGAGCAGAGTTTGTAGATTACGCGAATAAAATTCGTGATTATTGTAATAAGTTGTCTGAGATTGGGGAAATCGCTCATATCGAAATCTTTGAGTCTTGCTTGGCAGAACCTACAGATATGATGATGGATATGCTTTTTGCTCTTGCTAATCATAATCTTGACGACCAAGCCTATGATAATTTTTCAGAAGAGTTTTGGCATCTTATCTTCTCAGGAGATACAGATAATAGCGATTGGGAAGATTTTTATAGTAGACTTATTAAAGGGTAAGGAGTAATAATAAATGGCAGAAAATCAAAAGGATTTGGTTTTATCCCCTAATGAATATGCCTACGTGCTTGATGAGACTAAGGGCAATGTCGCTTGTAACGTAGGCGCGCACAAAATGAGTCTTTCTCAGAGCGATAATCTTGTTAAATTTGATACAAGAACCAAGAAATTTATTCCTTGTGAGAGATATAGAGACGCTATTCAGCTCTTTGTAACTGCTCCTGAAGGATGGTATATCGCTCTAAAGAACCCGGCTCCTGCTAATAAACATCCTCAGCCGGGGACTAGTAATTCTATTCCAGAGAATATGGAAATTGGTAAGAAGATTAATATTCCTGGTCCCGCGAGTTTCGCTCTCTATCCAGGCCAGATGGCTCAGGTTATTCAGGGGCACAATCTTCGTAGTAACCAGTATCTTGTTGCGAAGGTATATGATGCTGATAGTCTTAATGCAACAAAAGAAGATAGAGCTGCTGATAGCGAGGAACCTTACTTTGTTAATGGTCAGACTTTAATTATTAAAGGTACAGAGATTTCTTTCTATATTCCTCCTACCGGAATTGAAGTTAAGGCTATTGATAATGACCCAAATAAAGGTTATGTGCGGGATGCGGTTACTCTTGAGCGTCTTGAGTATTGTATCTTGAAGGATGAAGATGGAAATAAGCGTTATGTTCATGGACCCGAGGTAGTGTTTCCAGAACCTACAGAGGCTTTCTTGCGGGATTCCAAGACTAAGGAGATTAAGCGTCGTGCTATTGAGCTGTCTGAAATCTCTGGTGTTTATGTAAAGGTCATTGCTGATTATAAGGATGAGGCTGGCAAGGAGCATAAAACTGGCGAGGAACTCTTTATTACGGGTAAAGACCAGATGATTTATTATCCTCGTCCTGAACATACTTTTATTTCCTATGATGGCAATTTAGTTTATCATGCTATTGCTATTCCGAAGGGCGAAGGTAGATATATTATGAATCGCATAACTGGCGATATTAAGACCATCATTGGCCCTGCTATGTATCTTCCTGATCCTAGAAATGAAGTTGTTGTAAAGAGAACATTGACTCGTACTCAGTGTGAGCTTTGGTATCCAGGAAACAATGAAGTTCTTATGGCAAATGGCCACGACAACTTCTTAGTATCTTGTGATACAGCAACTAAAGCATTTAATGATTTAAGTAATGCTCTTTATAGCACTACAGTAACAACTTGTGCTTTTGATTCAAGCGTTGGTACTCCTGTAAAAACTGAAAGTAACAGTGGTATCAATCGTAGAAATACTTATACTAAGCCTAGAACTATTTCTCTTGATAGCAGTAAATATGAGGGTGCAGTTGCCATTGATGTATGGACTGGATATGCAGTTAATGTAATTTCTAAAGATGGCACTCGTGAAGTTGTAATCGGTCCAAAGACTATTCTTCTTGATTATGACCAGACACTTGAGATGCTTGAACTTTCTACAGGTAAGCCTAAAACTACTGATAAGTTAGAGAGAGTTGCTTTCCTTCGTTGTGAAAACAATAGAGTAAGTGATATTATCAATGTTGAGACTTCTGACTTCGTTAATGCTCAGATTAAAGTTTCTTATCTTGTTGACTTTGATAAGAGCATGAAAGATCGTTGGTTCTCTGTTGATAATTATGTAAAGCATATGTGCGATTGGTGTCGTTCTGCTATTAAGAGAGCGGCTAAAGAATTTTCAATTAGAGAGCTTCATGATAATTACCATGATATTGTAATTGAGGCAATCACCACTGAGGAAAATGCGGAGTATCTCCATAAGTTTATGGAGAACGGTATGCAGATTTCTGACGTTGAGGTTCTTTCCATTAGTATTGAAGCCAATATTCAGGCTTTAATGGATGAACATCAAGAGGAAGTTGTTTCTCGTTCTCTGGAACTCGCGGCGGCCCAGGCTTCTGCGGAGACAGAGCGAGAAATTGTTGCTCTCAATCGTGAGAAGGTAGAGCTTGCTGAGCAGTATACTCAATATAAGGCTCAGCTTGAAGCCGATACTAGAACTAAGCAGTTTGAACTGGCCATTGCCGCACAGAAAGCTAAGGACGAGGAAGATAAGCGTAAGTATCAGATTGAGCAGGACATTCAGCTTATTAAGGACGCCATTGCCGATGCTGAGCGCGTGAGAAGGGAAAAGGATAATGACCTTGAACTTGCTCATAAGAAGCAGATGCTTGAGCTTGAGGCAACTAGAGAGGCGGCCGCTGCAGAAGCCATGAGAACTGTGCTTGCGGCTCTCGGTCCCGATCTTGCAGCTGCACTTAGAGCGCAGGGTAATCAAGATATTGTTGGAAAGATTGCAGAGTCTATTGCTCCTTATGCTATTGCTGGAGGAAAGCCTGTCAGTCGAGCTGTATCTGAATTGCTCCGTGGGACTACTCTTGAAAGCGTACTTGAGGATATTAGCAAGGATTGTGACTAACTTTAATAAAGGAGAACGAGATTATCGCTCTCCTTTATTTTTTTATTATTATATGATATAATATACATATAAGATAAAGAAAGGAAGTTTGATGGATGGTAATTACAAAACATAGTAAGCAGAGAATTGTTGAGAGAACTGATGGAGTTAATACTTTTGCAGAAGCAAAGCGTTTAGCTAAGCAAGCCCGCATTTCAGGAAAGACTCTTAATAATTTTCAAAAGTATCCTAAATTTTTTTCTTATCTCCAAAATAAGAAGAATCAAACTAATGACTGTTCTATCAGAATCTATCGAGGTTGTATCTATGTCTGGAGAGGTAAAACTAAAACTCTTGTAACTGCACATCCAATTCCAGATAGATATATTGAAGAAATGGAGGTTGTTGATAATGGCTTGGATAATCAAGGATAACAGGAAGAAATATAAAGTTGAATGTGATACTTGTCATAGTATTATTGGCTTCACAAAGAAAGATATAATTGTAGAGACAGACGAATACCTTGGAGAGTATTACAGTTCTAGTTCTATAAGATGCCCAGCTTGTCATTCAAGAATTGTTTTCAGTGTTGATGACATTAAGAGAATTAACTATGAAGAAATGTAAGGAGATGATAAGATATGACTGTAATGGATAGGGTAAAAGAGCATTACAATGAAGCTCTTACCTATTTTCCAGAAGATCGAATTGTAGGAATCTTTCTTCAAGGTTCACAGAACTATGGACTCGCAACTCCGCAATCCGATGTTGATACTAAGTTAATTGTAACTCCTACCTTTAAAGATATTGCTATGAACCGCAAACCAGTTAGTACTACTCATATTAGAGCTAACGAAGAGCATATTGACTTCAAGGATATTCGCTTCTATATTCAGATATTCCGCAAACAGAACTTAAACTTCCTTGAAATCCTTTATACAGACTTTGCTATTGTTAATCCTATCTATGAAAAACAGTGGAATCGTTTAGTAGAATCAAGAGAAGCAATTACTCATTTTAATCCTTATCGTTCTGTTCAGAGTATGAAAGGAATTGCTCTTGAAAAGTATCATGCTATGGAACATGAATATCCGAGCAAAATTGAAGTTCTAAAGAAATACGGATACGACCCAAAACAACTTCATCACCTTGTTCGAGTAGAAGATTACCTCGGTCGATATATCAATGGAGAAAACTATGAAAGTTGCTTAGATCCCGGCCCAATGAAACAAGAGCTAATCGAGATTAAGATGGGTAAATATTCACTCGCGGACGCCAGGTCTATCGCGGATAAAGCTAAGGCTCACGTAGAAGAAATGGCAGAGTACGCATATTCTATATATCCTAATGAGGAAGATCCAGAAGTAAATGAGCTTCTTGATGATGTGCAATATGAGATTATGAGGATTGCTGTGAAGGGAGAATTAAAATAAATGGAAGTGACTATTAGTAGAGAAAGTATTGCCGAGATTAATAATAAATTGCCGACATTGACTAGTTATTTAACGAATACTTTTACTGATATGGGAGCCGTTTTTCTAATTTTGAACGCAATTTTAAGTGAGGTTGATAGGGTAGAACAGGAGTTGAATAAAGATGATTAAAAACTTCTTGATTACTGGCGACACTCATGGTCGAGTAATGGAACGATTATCTCATATGGAGAATAAGTATGTTCCACAAGAGACAGCTCTTATTATTCTTGGCGATGCGGGGATTAATTTCTATCTTAATAAGACCGATGCCAAGAATAAGAAAAACATTAACGCAACAGGCTATACAATTTACTGCGTTAGAGGTAATCATGAAGAGCGCCCGGAAAATATTCCTACTATGGAAGAATTATATGACGAGAATATTGATGGAACTGTTTACTATGAACCTCAATATCCTAATATTAGATATTTGATGGATGGTCATGTCTATCTTCTTAATATGCACCCAACTCTCGTCATTGGTGGAGCATATAGTGTAGATAAGTGGTATCGACTATCTCGCTTCCCGCAAGGTTCTAAATGGACTGGATGGTTTAAAGATGAACAGCTAACTCAAGAAGAAATGGTTGATATTACCGAAAGATTCAAAGGTAAGCATTTCGATTTTATTCTTACTCATACCTGTCCATATTCTTGGCAACCATTCGATTTATTTCTCCAAGGTCTTGATCAAAGCACGGTAGATAATACTATGGAGCGCTGGTTAGACGATTTCCGCAAGCAAGTAACTTGGAATGTATGGTGTTGGGGCCACTATCATTCTGATAGGATTGAAAGACCTCATTGTGAAATGTTTTATTCCGATATAGAAGATTTAAATTCTATTTTAGATAGGTGGAATAATAAAACTTCTATTAGTAGAGAAAAATCCCCTAATTTCTATCTTAATGATAACCCTTGGGCAGAAGAGGTTAAAAAAATTTAACTTAATAAATTATATAATATTGGAGAATTGAAAAAGAAAAATCAATTCTCCAATATTATAATAAAAGGAAGTGGCAATATGGCTACATCAAAAGATGTTATTGTAGGAAGTAGATGGGGAAGATGGACTGTATTAGAAGTTGGAGTATATGATCCAAATTCAAAAGCAAAAAAAGGTCCGTAAAGTATTATGCTAGTGTGATTGCGGAACTAAGAGATATAAAGAGTATAGAGATTTATATGATGGTAGAAGTTTATCTTGTGGATGTCTTCGAAGAGAATAGGTAATTCAAAGAAATTATGATAAAGGAACAATAGAACCAGGTACAAGATTTGGTAAATTAACTTATATAAAAGATTTAGGATATAGAACTCAAAAAAAATAGAAATAAAAGAGAAAGATGGGGATTATGTAAATGCGATTGTGGGACAGAAGTAGAAGTTAGTCATAATAATTTAAAATCAGGTAATACTAAATCTTGCGGATGTGTATCATCTAGGGGAGAAACAATAATAAAAAAAATATTAAATGAAAATAAAATAAATTACATTCAACAATACACCATACCTGGTTTAGTGGGATGTCGAGGAGGAGCTTTAAAATTTGATTTTGCAATCTTGAATAAAGATAATTAGCTAGTTAAATTTATTGAATTTGATGGTAGATAGCATTATTTTGGGCCCGATGCGAAATGGGCAGAATCTTATTCTCTGAAAGAGATTCAAGCAAATGATGAAATAAAAAATTCTTATTGTAAAACTCATGGAATCTAGTTACAAAGAATACCTTATTTTGATATTGGCAAAATAACTTTAAAATACCTAGGATTAAACTATGACAAAGAAGATGATAACTAAACACTATCATCTTCTTTATTTTTTTATTTTTATATGATATAATATATATAGAAAGTTAAGAAAGGAAGTAATTCATATGATGCCTTATGTGTGTGAAGGGACAATCATTAAGACCCTCAATGGACGAGATGGCAAGATTGTTGGCGTTGACCGCAAGAATAAGATTGCAGTTATCTATAATGGCAAAACTTCCTTTACAGAAAAACTTGAAAATATCAGGGTTATTTCCTATAAGGAGGTAAAGTAAGATGCCCGGACGTTCCACTGGAAGAAAGATGTCGGTTGAAAAAGAGGGAGAACTGCGGATGCGGACTCTTAGTATTCTTGCCGATAGTGATGAAGCATTGACTATTGATGAAATTAAAAGCAGAGATTTTATTCTGGCTCCTATCACCACTCAGAAGATGGCTCGTGTAATTGGTCATTTGATTGAAATGGGACTTGTACGGAAGGCTAAGTCTAAGTCTCTTGGACGCATGGTTTATAAAGCCGTTTCAAAGATGGTTGAACAGGGCTATGATGTTGAGGAGGAGAACGATGCAGACATTTGATGTAATGTTTACAGTTTACCTTGGTGAACAGCCTATCAGACGATGGCAGAGTCTGCTGATGCCGTATTCTCTAGGTTCTATGATTGGTTGTTTGAAAATCCAGATGATATTCCCGAATTTTTTGTATGGGGAGGTTCTGATGGAGATTTTGTTCGACACACTTCTCGTCATGCAATTACTCTTAAAGCAAAAATGGCATTAGGATACATCTGTGGTAATTATCGAGATTATGCCAAGATGTGTAAAAAAGAGTTGAAGTGGGCAGATAATCATAGCCTTTTAAATACTCTTAAAAGATTTAACCCTTCTGCTGAACAAAATCATAATTCTTTAGATGATGCAGTTCTGCTAAAAGAAGTATATGATTTTATAAGTAATACATCAAGAGAGACTCTTGATGAAATGTTTGCTGATTGGAAGAAAAAGACAACTAATAAAGAGATTGTCTTTGCTCCCAAATGGAATAATGCTGGTTATCCTGCTGGTACTATTTGCATTGTTAATTCTAAGAAGCGAGCTACAAATACTTTTACTGATGTTGAAGCTGCCGCATTATGGCTTAAAGAGAATAAGCGCGGACCTGAGGCTTATAAGGTTTTTAATCTTGAAGATACAATGAAGAATATCGAAAAAGCTATTAAAAGTGGCAATCATTATTATGAAATGAGTTGGAGGCGAGTGAATGGCTAAGTATAATTTATACGCTGGTCTTAGCGGAGACTTTGGTGGTTATCAATATCATTGCACCGAAGAGTATAGCTCTAAAGAAGAAGCCGAAGAGGCCGCTCGAGAATTAGCTATTGAAGAATACCAGTCTTATGAAGGTTATCATGGGCTTCTCTCTGAAGAGCAAGTAAGAGAAGAATATTGTGAAGAAAATGGCATCTCAGAGAATGAGCTGTCTCAAGAAGACGAAGATGAAATTTCTTATATTTATCAAGAGGAAGTGGAAGGTTGGTTGTCTTATTTGGTAACAACCGTTGAAGAAGATCCTAATCATGATAGATTTTATAAATGGTAAGAAGGGAGATAATTAAATATGGCTTATTTTGCATTGGTAACTAGACTGAATAATCTTCATAAAGACCCCAATTCAGATAGTCTGTGGTTAGCTGATTGTTTTAATGAAGGCGTTATTGTCGGTCCCGGAATGAAGGAAAATGAACTGATTTTATACCTGCCCACTGATGGAGAAATCGAAAGATGGTTTGGCGACGCCTTCAATCTATATCGAAAAAATTTAGATGGAACTATTCAAGGTGGATATATTGAAAATAACTCGCATATTCGAGCAATTAAGCTCCGCGGCAATCAAAGCTCTGGAGTAGTTATTGCTATTGATAAAGTTTATGATAAGTTCGGTGATCAGGGGTGGGCGGACGGAGATAAAGTAAATACTATTAATGATAAAGAATTTTGTCGTAAGTATATTCCTAAGCAGAAGGCTAGCAATAATATGCCTAAAACTTCTTACAAGGGCCGTAAAGCTGAGGGAATTACTTATCCTGAGTTCTCTATGCACACTGATACAGAGCAGCTTGCATATAATCTTGATAAGTTCCGCCCCGGTGATATGCTTAATATGACCCTTAAAATGCACGGAACTTCTCAGCGTTCTATGAATACTTATGCAGAACTTCCTAACGGTTTCTTCCGTCGTTTGTTCCATATGAAGAAACGCACTAAACAGGCTTATGTTCTTGGAACTCGACGCTGTGTTGTTACTGAAAACTCTCAGGGATACTATGGAAATGACCAGTTCCGTATGCCGCATCATGAGAAAATTAGACCTTTCGTTGAGGAAAACATGGAAGTCTTCTATGAAGTTGTAGGTTATTATGGTTCTGGCGATGCAGATACCATTATGCCAATTGCTGATAACAAGAAAATTAACGATAAGGACTTTGTGAAAAAATATGGTTCTCGCACTATTTTCTCTTACGGATGTGAACCCGGTCAGTCAGAAATGTATGTATATAGAATTACTTCTGAGAATGGTGAGAAAGAGTGGACTCCAGATGAAATTACTGAATGGTGTAAAAAAGCGGGAGTAAAGCGAGTTCCTATTGTTGAAGATTTTGAATTTACTACCGTAGAGGATCTTCAAAATAAAATTAATAAGTATTTTGAAGATCTTACTGATCCTATTGGGCTTACCCATATCAAAGAAGGAGTTGTAATTCGTATCGTTAATCGTCGAACTTTTACCGCATATAAAAGCAAGACCTATGAATTTAAAGTCCTAGAAGGAATTATCAAAGAGCAAGCTAATGCTCCCGATATGGAAGAGGCTGAAGATATTTTGGACAATAACAGTTAATAGGATTATAGTAAATCTCATACTATGTTGAAAAATATATAGTATGAGGTGATAATTATATGAAACCTGACAATTTAATTGGATAGCGTTTTGGACTATTGACAGTAATAGAAAGAAGACCATCTAAAAACGGTCACTCTAACTGGCTTTGTAAATGCGACTGCGGAATAGAAAAGGAAATACTTGGCACAAATTTAAAAACTGGAAAAGTAGTAAGTTGTGGATGTTATCATAAAAAATTAATAAGTCAAATGAAAACTAAAGATTTAGTGGGTTAGAAATTTGGAAAATTAACCGTATTAGAACGTGTTTCATCAATAGGTGAAAATCACATAAAATGGAAGTGTAAATGTGATTGTGGTAATATTGCTGTAGTAGCTGGTACAGCCTTGAAGCAAGGGATTACAAAAAGCTGTGGATGCACTAGATCTATAGGAGAGTAGAATATTAGAAAAATTTTAGATAATGCGCACTTCTCCTACGCTACAGAATACACTTTCTCCGATTTGCCTAAATTAAGATTTGATTTTGCCATTTTTCAAAATAATAAACTTTGTTATCTGATTGAATTTGATGGAAGATAGCATTTTGAATATGCAAATAATTGGGGTCAGACAGAAGAAGAATTTCAAGCAGCTTTAAAAAGAGACTAGGAGAAAAATCAATATTGTCTATCCCGCAATATTCCTTTGTATCGTATCCCGTATGAGTATAGAGATACAATAACTTTAGAGCTACTAACAGACGAAAAATTTCTCGTTAAATCTTAAAAATAAAGGAGAGTATATCTCTCCTTTATTTTTTTATATATTTATGATATAATATTTATATAATATAAGAAAGGGAGTTTTATTTATGAGCGTATACGCAGTTAGCGATCTTCATGGTATGTATGAGCTATATCAGAAAATTAGTAACTTTTTAAAACCAGAAGATAAAGTTTATTGCCTAGGAGATTGCGGCGATCGGGGTCCACAACCTTGGGAAACTATTAAAGCGGTCGCGTCGGATCCGCGTTTTATCTATATTAAAGGTAATCATGAAGATATGCTTGCTAAAGCTATGGAAGAGTATATAAGATATGATAGTTTTGGAAAAGCATTTCATCTTTTAGCTATGAATGGTGGAGCCGAAACTCTTCAATCTTGGATTGCAGAAGGAGCAAATATAAGTTGGAAGAAATACCTAAATGAGCTTCCTGCTTACCTTGAATACGAGAATGAAGATGGCATTAAGATTGTTCTTTGTCATGCTGGACTAACTCCAGGATATGATCTCTCTGATGAAAGAGATTTATTGTGGGATAGAAGCCATATTTATGATGATGCTCAAGATGATAATATTATTAGTGTGCATGGCCATACTCCGATTTTATCTATGATTAGTGGATGGGATGGAGAATTAAAAAGAATTTTTGGCGCAAGAGAAGACAACTACGATTGTGGAGCTTTTTGGTATTGCAATGACCATAAAGTAAATATTGATTGTGGGGCTTTCTTTACTAATACCACAGTATTACTTGACTTAAATACATTTGATGAACATATCTTTTCTAAATCAAATAACTAATTGATATTATAATAAAAATGTATTATAATATTAACATAAGATTGATGAATGGAGGAAAGCAGTATGACTCTTGAAGTTAAAGTCATGGTCGGTGTTCCTGGTAGTGGGAAGTCCACTTGGGCCAATAAAGAAGCTCAATTTCTTGAGGCAGATGGTTTTCATACTGCCATTATCTCCCGCGACGGAGTGAGAAAATCTTTTATTGGAGATGGCGAATACTTTAGTCGCGAAGATGAAGTGTTTGAAGAATTTATTCACCAGATTAATGAGTGCCTTGAGGTTGGTATTGACTATGTATTTGTCGACGCCACTCATATCTCTCAGGGATCAAGAGCAAAGTTGTTGAGCAGATTGTGGCCGGACGGCAGAACAAGACTTACTTTTGAAGTTTGTGATTGCGGGAAGGCGACTTGCTTAGCTCGTAATGCCATGCGTGAAGGATTTGCTAGAGTGCCTGATTCCGCGATTGAGAAGATGTATAGAGACTATAGACCTCCAGTCCCGCAAGAATTTAGTCTTTATACTTATGGGTTTAAAGATGTAGTTATCAACCATCATGATATGGAAGGTGATGAAAAGTGATTTATGTTACTTCGGATTTACACTTTGGGCATGATAGAGAGTTTATTTGGAAAGTTCGAGGTTTTTCTTCTATTGATGAAATGAACGAAGCCTATGTTGATAGATGGAATAGTCTTGTAACTAATGATGATGATGGATATATTCTTGGAGATTTAATACTTGGCTCTCCAGAAAATATTGAGTTTATTAGACGACTCAATGGTAAACTTCATATTGTATATGGAAATCATGATGCTCCGTTTAGGCGAGATTTATATAACAAGTTACCTAATTTAGTAGAAGCAAATTGGGCAATTGTGCTTGACTATAAGAAGTATCATTTCTATATGTCCCACTTTCCTACTTTAACTGGTAATCTTGAAAAAGAGAGTCTTAAACAAATGACCCTTAATCTTTATGGTCACACCCATCAGAATAGTAATTTCTATGAGGATAGACCTTATATGTACCATGTTGGCGCCGACTCCCATGATGGATTCCCTGTTTCTCTTGATAAAATTATCAAGGAAATGAACGATAAAGTAGAAGAGTGCAAAGGATTTCTTGGTCTATAGGATATTGATGAAATTCACAATTCTAAAGAAAACGATATTTATAAAATAATTAAAGCTACTGTTTCTAATTGGCCTGAATGGAAAAAGAAAATATATAGTGAGTGCATAGAAACTTCTTAATTTCGTTAATAATACATTTTAAGTGTTATTAAAATATAAAGTGAACATTGAAAAGTGAAAAGGAGAAAAATGGTTTATGGAAATTTTGTCTAAAATTCTGCCTTTCGTACCTATTGTGATTGGAGTAGCTCTTATTCTAATTATTTTAGCTACTGGTTATCTAAAGGCTCCGCCTGATGTTGCTTATGTAATTTCTGGCATTAGGAAAAAGCCTCGTATTTTAGTGGGGCAGGCAGGTATTAGAGTTCCATTTTTTGAACGAGTTGATAAGCTCGCTCTTGGTGCAATCCAAATTGATGTAAAGACATCTAGTGCTGTTCCTACTGCCGAGTATATCAATGTTCGTGTTGATTCTAATGTTAATGTTCGTGTTGGCCAAAGTCTTGAGATGATCGAGCTTGCTTGTCAGAACTTCCTCAATCTTCCAAGAGAAGAGATTAACCGTAAGGTAAGAGATCTTCTTGAGGGCAATGTTCGTGAAATTATCGGACAGATGAAGTTGACAGAAATGGTCTCTGATCGTAAGGCTTTCTCTGAGAAGGTTCAGGAAAACGCAGTACCTGATCTGGCCCGCTTTGGCTTGGAGTTGGTAAGCTTCAATGTGCAAAACTTCATGGATGAAAATGGAGTCATTGAAAACCTTGGTATTGACAATGTTGAGCAGATTCGCAAGAAGGCGGCTATCGCCAAGTCTGATGCTCAGCGCGAGATTGCCATTGCCGAGGCTGAAAATGCTAAGGCCTCTAATGATGCTAAGGTTAAGGCCGCAGAGGAAATTGCTAAGCGCAATAACGATCTAGCAATTAAGCAGGCAGAATTGAAGCAAGAGTCTGATACTAAGCAGGCTCAGGCTGATGCTGCTATGGCTATCGAGGCTGAGAACCAGCGCAAGGCTAAGGAAATTGCTTTTGCTAATGCTAATTTGGCTAAGCAGGAAAAAGAGATTGAGTTGAAAGAGCGCGAAGTTGTTATTAAAGAGCGAGCTCTTGAGGCTGAGATCAAGAAGACTGCTGAAGCTAAGAAGTATGCTGAACAGCAGGATGCCGATGCTAAATTGTATGCCACTCAGCGAGCTGCTGAAGCTGATCTGTTCGAACGTGAACGTCAAGCAGAGGCTGCTAAAATTGAGGCTGAGAAGAAGGCTGAAGCCGAGAAGGCTCTAGCTGATGCCCTAAAGGTTAAAGCCCTTGCGGAAGCAGAAGGCGAAAGAGCAAAGGGCGAAGCAGAAGCCGCAGCAATTCGTGCTAAGGCAGAAGCAGAGGCAGAAGGCCTAATGAAGAAGGCTGAAGCTATGAAGCAGTATGGAGAGGCTGCTATGGCTGATATGAGACTTGAAGCTATGAAGGCTTATTTTGAACAGCTGCCTGCAATCGCTAAGGCAGTTGGCGAAGGTTATCATGGAGTTGACAAGATTGTTATGCTTGGTAATGATGCTGGCCAACTCGCGGGAAATATTATGAATACCACTACCCAAATTTCTGAGGGCTTAAGCGAGTCTCTTGGGATTGATCTGAAGACTCTGCTTGCAGGATTTATCGGTGGCAAGATGGGTTCTGATAGTCACAGACCCATTACCGTAAATGTTGACTCTGTGACAGAGTAATAGTTAGACCTCTAATCTTTTGATTAGAGGTCTTTTCTTTTGCCTAGCTCGTCTTGCTCCGAGTTTCCGTTCGCGCAGGCCCAGCAATTTTTTCTTCAAAATACTTAAAATAATTGATTTTTCTATAAATAAATGATATAATCTAAATATAAAATTAAGTTAGGAGATATATAATGAGTGTAGTAGGTGCAATATATAAAGCTCCAATTATTTATTGTTTAAGCGATGAAAAAAATGGAACCTATAGTGTAAATATTCAATATGATAATCGTGTTTTCACAGGAAACGCTAAATTATCAGAAAATGATAAAGGTTTCTTTTCTGTAATAGTAGGGAAAACTATCGCTTTATCAAAAGCAAGAATAAAGGCTATAAAATATGAAATAAAAAAATCTCAAAATGAATTTAAATATAGAAACGATTTTTATCAAGAAGTGATAAAGTATGGTCAGGAGAGTCCTGCATTCGTAGATCCGACTGGTAGTTTTAGAAAAGCCATATATCGTATTACAGAGCGCATTTCTTCTTTGCAAAAAGCGCTAAAGCAAGAAAAATTAAATTTAAAAAAATACATTGAAAACTAGGAAAAAGCGCTCTCTATAGTAAGAAATTTCCGCGAGGGCAATACTAATTAATCTATCTTCTTCTATTGTTAAATATAAAGAAGAAGGTGGTATAATTTGATTTATTATTTATTAGTTGGCTTTCTCATTGGTACAGTAGGACTCTCTGTACTCATGGGATTAAGTGAACTTATATCTACTTTCATAGAATTTTTAAAGGCTAAATTAAGCGTAAAAATAGTAGAGTGTAACATTAGAATTAATGAGTTAAATGACAATACGCAAGAAACTCATACTAGAGTTATTGGCTTTGCTACTACGTCAGAAGAGGAAGAGGAAGATTATGGATAAAGATATTCGGTTCTATGATACTTGTTCTCTTTTATTGGCAGGAGAGAGCTTGTTCGATAGAGAAGAAAAATTTGTAGTATCTTCTATTACTTTTAAAGAACTTGAAAGAATAAAGACTGCAAGCAACAAAGATCCAGATATAAAGTATTCTGCTCGACTATTATTGCATTTATTTGAGAATCATCCAGATATGTATGATGTTGTAGTACATCAAGTAGATTATGAAGATGTAATTTCTAATATGTCTCTTGATATAACGGATGATACAAGAATTTTATCCGATGCTATTTGGTATAATAATAATCAACGAGTGGACGAAACTATTTTTGTAACTAATGATTTAAGTTTGAAACATATAGCTAATTTATTCTTTGGATCAAGTATGATTGAAAGTGTACAAGAAGACATTGATGATTATAAAGGCTATAAAGAAATAAATGCAAATGATAAAACATTGGCCGCTTTTTATCAAGATCCAAGCTTTAATCACTATAATCTTCATATTAACGAATATCTAATTATCAGAGATGTTGATGGATAGATTGTAGATCTAAGAGTATGGACTGGAAATGACCATAGATATTTAAATTATAATGACTTTAATTCTATCTGGTTCGGCAATATAAAACCCTATCGTGGAGATGTCTATCAAAAACTTCTTTTTGACAGCTTAAATAATAATAAAATTACTTTAATTAAAGGGCCTGCTGGCTCAGGAAAAACTATTATTAGTTTAGCTTATCTAATGTCAAAATTAGATAAAGGAGATTTAGATAGAATTATTGTATTTTGTAATACTGTAGCAACCGCAAATAGTGCTAAGTTAGGATATTTACCTGGAACAAGAGATGAGAAATTATTAGACTCTTAGATCGGAAATCTGCTAATTTCAAAATTCGGTGGACGAGATGGAGTAGAATAGCTAATTGAAGAAAATAAATTAGTTTTATTGCCTATGTCTGATATTAGAGGATATGATACCTCTGGAATGAAAGCTGGAATCTATATCTCTGAAGCTCAAAACTTAGACCGTGCATTAATCAAACTCGCTTTACAAAGAGTAGGAGACGATTGTGTTTGTATTATCGACGGTGATGAAAAAACTCAAGTCGATGATGTACACTTTGCAGGTAATAGTAATGGTATGAAAAGAGTTTCCAAAATTTATAGAGGCCATGATATATATGGAGAAGTTGAACTCCGAAATATTTATAGATCGAGAATCGCGCAAATAGCTGAATATATTTAATTAAAACCCAGCCTATATAGGCTGGGTTTTATTATTGGAAGGAAGATGAAAATGAAATATAGTATAAAAAAACATAACCTCTATCCTTATGTTTAGATTGTCACAATACCGTTTGTAAATATTGAAAAAATTGATTTTGCCCTATGTAACCAGCCGACAGAAACTCCAGATTCTTACTATAAAAGGCAAGTCAATAAACCCGATATTATAACTAATGGAGGATTCTTTGCCATGAATAATGGAAATACTTGTTTTAGTTATAAAGATGAAGGAAGTATTATTCAATCTGATTTTCGTCATGGAGTTGCAATTAACGGCAATAAAACACTTTTGTATACTACACTAAAAGATCATAATACTGCCAGAGATTTTATTGCAGCTTATCCTGCATTAGTTGTAGATAATAAAAAAGTAGTTATTGAAGATGGGAAAGAATTAGATTATAAAGCCCGTAGAACTTGTATCGGTTGGGATACAAATAATTATTATATTGTAACAGTAGACTCTCCAGGCTTAGCATATAAAAGTTTATAGGAAATCTTTCTTGAACTGAAAGTATAGTATGCTATTAATTTAGATGGAGGAGGATCTACTAGATTATTAATAAATGGAAAAAGAGAAACTTCTCAAATCTATGCAAGACCTGTTGACAATGTAATGTGTGTATATCTTAAAAAAGAACAAAAAAAGATTTTTTATCGAGTTCAAGTTGGAGCCTTCGCGTCTAAAGCAAACGCAGACAAATTATTGAAAGAGTTAAAAGAAAAAGGTTTTAGTGGCTATGTTAGAAAAATAGGACTTTTTTATAAAGTCTAGCTAGGTGCTTTTTCTGTAAAATTAAATGCAGAAAGACTAAGAGATAAATTAAAAGCTGCTGGATATAATTCTTTTATTACTACGAAATAAAATGACTAACGCACAAATTATTTGGGAATATTTTAAGAATAAAGGCTTTAGTAATTGCGGGATCGCAGGCTTAATGGGAAATCTTTATGCAGAAAGCGGTCTCATTCCAACAAATTTATAGAACTCGTATGAAAAAAAATTAAAAATGACTGACTCTGAATATACTTATGCAGTAGATAGCAAAAGATATAAAAACTTTATAAAAGATGGAGCAGGATATGGGTTGGCGTAGTGGACATTTTGGACTAGAAAACAAAATCTTCTTTAGTTCTGTCAAAATAAAGGTAAGTCTATTGGAGATTTAAATACACAATTAGATTTTTTATATTAGGAGTTAATTACAAATTATCCTAATTTAGTTCAAATCTTAAAAACTGCCACTTCTGTTGAAGTGGCATCTACTGCTGTACTACTTTAGTTTGAACGACCGGCTGATCAAAGCTTTGCAGTTCAACAAAGAAGAACTAATTATGGCCAATAGTATTATAATAAATTTGTTAATACTTTAAATATAGTTGAAGGAGGTAATAAAATGAAATACAACAATAGCAATAAACCACTTCAATGCATGATGACAAATAGTACCTGTTATAAACAAACTCGTACAATGTAGATTAAGGGAATTTTATGGCATAGTACAGGTGCAAATAACCCTAATTTAAAAAGATATGTCTAGCCTAGTGAAAACGATCCTAATTATAATAAGTTAATAAATAAATTAGGAAAAAATACTAGTGGAAATGATTGGAACCATATCTCTCATTAGGCTGGTTTAAACTGCTGGATTGGGAAACTTGCAGATGGAACAGTAACAACTGTTCAAACCATGCCCTGGAATTATAGACCTTGGGGATGTGGATCAGGCTCTAAAGGCTCTTGCAATAATGGATGGATCTAGTTTGAAATTTGTGAAGATAATCTAAACAATGCAGATTATTTTAACAAGGTATATGAAGAAGCTTGCTAGATTACAGCTTATTTATGTAAAATGTATAATATTAACCCTTTAGGAACTACTACTTTAAATGGTATTAAAGTTCCTACTATTTTATGTCATGCAGATAGTCATAAACTTGGTTTAGGCTCTAATCATGGAGATGTAAATCATTGGTTTCCAAAATTTGGAAAAAGCATGGAAACAGCGAGAAAAGATGTCTATAACTTAATGACAATTTAGGAGGATGATGAAGATATGACTGATGAAAAATTTGCTGAACTTATGAATAATTGGCTAACAAATAAAGCTAATGAAAAAGAAACTTGGGGCTCTGATAATCTTAAATGGGCAAACGATAATGGGATTATGGCAGGAGATGCTGCTGGTAGAATGATGCCTAATAAGTTTTGTACTAGACTTGAAACAATAACTATGCTAAGAAGATTAGCTGAAAAGTTGGGATTAAAATGAAAAAATTAGAATTTTCTAAAAAACTAATAAACGATATTCGTTTATTATTATGGATTATAACTATAGCAGGTATCCTTTTAGCATTTATGTGTATTGGTATGGGCTATTTAGGAACCTTGCCTTGGATCAGTGCTCTCATAGGTTTACCATGGAGTGCTCATGGAATAGTTTGTTCATTTTATTTAAATATGGCTAAATCAGATCATAAAAAAGGTGGAATTACATATGATTTAGCTTTAAGAGAAGCAGAGTCGGTTTCTATATATGACAATTAGGCTGAAGATTTCTCTGCTCTTGATGATATTCCTGTTGACCTTAATGGTCCTATTTAATTTAAAGGCTTAATAAGTTTTAACTTATTAAGCCTTTTATTTATTTGTAGTTTGATTTTTTTTAAAATATATGGTATCATATATTTAGAAAATAAAAGAAAAGAAATAGAAAGGATTAAAGCGATTAGAAGTTTATGAAGAATATAAAGATATATACTCTCTAAGTGGCTTTAATAAGGTGTGGTATAAATGATTAGCGTGTATGTTGACGGATCTTGTCGTGGAAATCCTGGTCCAGGAGGCTTTGGAGTTATCGTTGTAGAAGATGATAAAGTAATTGCAGCATATCAAGAGCAGCATAGTTCTACTACAAACAATAGAATGGAGATGTCTGCTATTATCTATGCGCTTGAGAATTATGGCGCTAGAGAAGGAGATTTCTTTGCTCCTATTGTTTATAGCGATTCTTCATATTGCGTGAATAGCTTTACTAATTGGATAAATGGTTGGAAAGCTAATGGATGGAAGCGAGCAGGAAATAAGAAATTAGAAAATCTTGACTTAATTCAAACTTATGATATGTTAAGACAAGAATTTAAGATTGATTTACGGAAAATTAAAGGTCATGATGGAATACTTTATAATGAACTTGCTGATGGTTTAGCTACTGGACAAATTTCCGTAGAAGATGTTTTAAGAGAGTATGGTGATTAAATGGCTGGAAAGTTATATGATGAAAAGAGTATCGAATCATTAAGCCCTTTGGCTTTTACAAGACTCCGTCCGCAAGTATACGCAGGCGATTGTTCCTATTCTACGCAATTGGTTGTAGAAATTATTTCCAATGCTGTAGATGAATTTAGACTTGGACATGGTAATTTAATTAATGTAACAATTAAAGACACTACTGTAATAGTAGAAGACTTCGGACAAGGGTTCTTGGTTAATTCAATAAGAGAAGATGGTAAAACTATTTTAGAGGCAGCTTTTAGTGTTCTCAATACTTCTGGTAAATATAGAGAAGATGGAACATATGAAGGTACTTCTTTAGGTAGTTTTGGCATTGGTAGTAAAATTACTACTTATTTAAGTCATTGGCTTGAAGTTATTACTCATAGAGATGGACAATATGAACATCTTTGGTTTAAAGAAGGCGAATTTAATAAACGAGATATTGGTAAATGGGATAACAAGGAAAATCCATCTGGAACTTTAGTTCAATGGCAAGCAAGTGAAGAGTTCTTTGCTGATCCAAAACCGGAGATTGAAAAATTAAAGAAACTATTTAAAACTATTGTCTGTCTTTGCCCCGGCTTAACTATTAAATTAGACGATAATGGGAAGAAGATTGAATTTTTCTCAAAGAATGGTCTTATGGATCTACTGGACGATGGTGTAAAGGGAAAAGAAATTCTAAAAAATCGTTTTTCAATTAATTTTTCTGAAGGCAAAAATAAGATAGATTTAGCTCTAACTTATACAAATAATTATTCTTCTATTATTGTTCCATATGTAAATACTGGATTAACTGAAGCTGGACCACATATTACGCAAATTAAAACTCTATTAACAAGAGAGTTTAATAAATTCTTTCGTGATAAAGGATGGTTAAAAGAAAAAGATGATAACCTAACTGGCGATGACTGTCAAGAAGGAATGTATCTAGTCTTTAATATTACAGCACCAAATGTTGGATATGATGCACAGGTAAAATCTCGTGTTACAAAGCTCGATATGAAACCGTTTACACAAGCAATAGCAGAAGAACTACAATATTGGTTTGCGGCAAATGAAAAAGAAATTAAAGGAATTGCGGATAAGGCGCTTAACGCTCGTAAAGCTAGAGAGGCTGCTCGTAAGGCAAGAGATGCCGCAAGAAATGTAAAACCAAAAAAAGAAAATGGATTAAAAGCTAAGATGCAAATTAGCGATAAATTCATTGATTGTAAAAATAAAAATCCTAAAAATCGTAACCTACTCTTAGTAGAGGGTTTATCTGCTGGCGCCTCTGCAGTTGAAGCTCGTAATCCAGAAACAGACTGTATCTATATGCTAAGAGGTAAGATCGTTTCTCCCCTCAAAACAGCAGTAGATAAAATTCTTGCTAATCAAGAAATGTCTGATGTTATTAGAGTAATTGGGGCTGGATTTGGTTCTTCTTTTGATGTTACAAAGATGAATTTTGATAAAATTGTAATTACTTCAGATGCTGATAGTGATGGCGCAGATATTGAATTAATGTTAATTACATTCTTTTTTACTTATATGCGTCCTCTTGTTGAAGAGGGAAAACTATATCGAGCTGTAACTCCCCTCTATATTATTCGTCAAAAGGGAAATGAATATTATTGTTACTCTGATGATGAACTCGCAGCATGGAAAGAAAATCATAGTGGTAGTTATGATTTAATTAGAGCTAAAGGTTTAGGAGAGCTAAATCCAGAGGATCTTCAAAAGGTATGTTTCTTAAATGAAAGATATAAGCGTATTACTATTTCTGATGCAGAAAAAACAACTAAGTTACTTGAAACTTTAATGGGTAGTGCAGTCGAACCTCGTAAGCAATATATTTATGATAATGCTAATGAGCTTGGTTTTAATTTTGAATAAGTGGTGGTGAAATAATGAGTTTAATTACTGAAGTTGATATCCTTGATGAGGCAAAAGATAATTTCTTAACTTATGCAGAAGAAGTTCTTACCGACAGAGCTATCCCCGCCGCAGAGGATGGTTTACTTAGCGCACAAAGAAAAATTTTATGGACAATGGAAGATTATCTAAAAATGGACAACAAGAGCAAAACAAAAAAATGTAATGCTATTGTTGGTTCAACATTGGCTACTTCTTATTTTCATGGAGATATTGCCTGTTATGGAGTGCTTAGAAAAATGGCGCAGTCTTTCTTAATGCGTTATCCTTTAATTACTGGCCAAGGCCAGTTAGGTACTCAAGAAAGTAATGATATGTTTTCTTCTTCTCGTTATACAGAAGCCAAACCTTCTCAATTCGCAGATTTGATGATGAATGACTTTAAGAAAGAAGTTGTTCCTGTAAAAGAGACATATAATGGTGAATTTATGGAACCTGTTGTATTACCATCTTTATTCCCTAATGCAATTTGCAATGGTCGTCAGGCTATCGGAATTTCTATGGCTCATAACTCTGCTCCACATAATTTAACAGAGGTATGTAATGCAGCAATAGCCATGATTGAAAAAGGAGATCTAACTATTGATGAATTATTATCTTATATTCCAGGGCCAGATTTTCCCCTCGGCGGAACAGTATTAAATATAAAAGATGTGCGGGCTGCTTTTGAGACCGGTAAATCTAAGGTTTCTTTAAAAATTCAGGGTGATTATGAGATTAATAATCAAACTATTACCTTTACAAGTATTCCTTATAGGACTTATAGAAACAAGATAAAAGAACAAATTGAAAAAAATATCGACATTTTTAGTGAACTATTAGAAGATTTTGATGATGAGTCTAATATTGGACAAAACAAACTTGTTTTTCATGTAAAGCCTGGTATTTCAATTTCAAAAGCTCTTAATTCTTTATTTCTATTAACTGATTTGCAGTCAACTCTATCTTATAATATGAATTATATTGTAAATGGGACTCCTAAATTATGTTCAATGAAAAATTTACTGCATGAGTATATAAATCATCAAGAGCAAGTTCTTATTAAAGCTACAGAGTTTGATAAAAATAAAGCAGAAGCAAGAGCACATATTCTTGAAGGTTTAATTGCCGCGGTAGATAAAATTGATGAAGTCATTACATTAATTAAACAATCTGCCGGAAGAGCGGATGCTAGATCTCGATTGATAGAATTTTTATCTGTTGACGAAATTCAAGCAAATGCAATCTTGGATATGAAACTAGGGAAATTAACTAAAATTGACAAAGAAGAATTAGTTAATGAACTACAAGAAAAAAGAGAATTTATTGCTCGGTGTATAGAAATTTTAACTAAGCAGGATATAAGAAATAACAAACTAATTAAGATAATTACTGAACTTAAAAATAAATATGGAGATGCTCGTAGAACTAAACTAACAAACACTGAAATTCCGAAAGCTACAAAAGAACAGCCAGTTATTGAAGCTAAGGATTGTGTAGTAATAGTAACTAAAAAGAATACTATAAAAAGGATTGATATTAAGAATTTTAAACCTCAAAAAAGAAATACTACTGGGGTAAAAAATAATGGAGATATTATAGTATTCTCTCAGAAAACTAATACTCAAGATACATTAATGGTATTCTCTTCTAAAGGAAAAATGTATCGACTGTTAGTTGATAGCATTCCAGAAGGAACGAATACCTCTATCGGTGCTCCAGTTTCTAGTTTTATTGAATTTGAAAATGGAGAAACTCCTATGGCTTATACTACTTTAACTAGAGATACAGATAAGAAATTTGTATTTTTTGCTACTAAAAACGGCATTGTGAAAAAAGTTCCATTAAATGAATATGATGCTATGAAAAGAACTGGAATTGTAGCTATTAAGCTTAAAGACGGAGATGAGTTAGCAGCAGCAACCTTTATAAATCAAGAGGAAATGATGTTAATTACGAAAAATGGAATGTCTATAAGATTTCCAACCGCAGAAATGCCAATTTCTTCAAGAACCGCACAAGGGGTAAAAGGTATGAATGTTGATAACGAAGATCAAGTTATTGCTGCTTTACCTATTTCAAATCCTGCGAATTGTTTATCTGTTGTTTCCATTGACGGTTTAGGAAAAAGAACAGAATTAAAAGAATTTAATAGTCAAAACCGTGGAGGTAAAGGTCTTTCTTGCTACAAAAATCCAATTGCCGGAGCTGAGTTGGTCGCAGAGGATGATTTGCTCTTAATTTCTGGAAATAAAACCTCTATTGTAGTTAAAGCAACCGAACTACCAATGTTAAATAGAACTTCACTTGGTAATATTATGCTGAAGAATAATGAGAAAGTAATTTCAATGTCTAAGATTTAAAGATAAAAGTGGTTTAACCACTTTTATCTTTAGTTGATTTTTCTTATATATTATATTATAATAAATATAAAGAGATAAAGAAAGGATAAAGTTATATAAATGTATCCTGAAGCTAAAATGATAGATGCTATGAAGGTATGGAAATTACCAGCAGGTAAAGAATCTATGCTTTCTGAAATTTGTCAATCTGGAGATTATTTCCTTGAAGAAAAGATTGATGGATATTGGTATGAATATGAGAAAACAGATAACTATAGCTATCTATTCTCTCGTAATACAAGTACAACTACTGGTTTACTTTCAGAAAAAGGGGCTAATGTTCCTCATATTATGAAGGCTCTTGATTGTATGCCTAAGAATACTATTCTCATTGGAGAGATTTATTATCCTGGTGGTACGTCAAAAACGGTTAGTACTGTAATGGGGTGTCTCCCAGAACTTGCAGTTAAGAGACAAGAAAATAATCCTATTCATTACTACTTACACGATATTATTGAATATGATAATATCAATCTAAGTAATTTAGGTGCGGAAGACAGGTATAAAATTCTAGTAGGCGTGTGGAATAAACATAATCTATCTCAATATGATTTTCTTAGACTCGCTCAAAAGGTAGACGAAAATCTTGAAGAAGAGATTTCAAGAATTTTAAAGTCTGGTGGAGAAGGAGTTGTCTTAAAGAAAAAGGATTATCCGTATGCTCCTGGAAAACGTCCTGCTTGGTCTACAGTAAAAGTAAAGCAAATGGATTCTATTGATCTAATTTGTATGGGATTTTGTCCTCCTACTAAAGAATATACAGGTAAAGAATTAGATACTTGGGAATATTGGGTAATAGAGAAACAAGATGAAAATGGAGTATGGAGAGAGCAAGAAAAAGTATGCCCATATAAAGCGATTAAATCTCCAGAATATAGAACTTTACCTATTAGTCGTTATTATTTTTATGGATGGAATACTGCAATTAAAGTTGGTGCGTATGATAACCAAGGAGAATTAATCGAATTAGGCACGGTAAGCTCTGGATTAACAGATGATATGAAGCGCGATATGACTGAGAATCCGCAGAATTATCTTAATAAAGTTGTTTCTCTTGACTGTATGTCTATTGATAAAAAAGAACATACATTAAGACATCCAGTATTAAAGTCTTGGAGAGCAGATAAAGATGCAAAAGATTGCATTATAGATGAAATTTTCCAATAATCCATTTGACACTAAAATAATTTTATTATATAATAATTATGTAATTCAAAGGGATAAAGGATATAAATTATGACCCGAAAACAAATGAAAAAGCTCGCTAAAGAACTTTATAAATGTGAGCAGATTCATCAAAGTGACTCTTCCTCAAAGGAAGAAAAATCCCAAGCTGATAATCGTATTATGCAAATTACAAATCAGATTATGGCATTAAATGATGGGATTAATATTATGCTAGAAATTGACGTTATGGTTCAAGATTTAGCAACTAAATGAATAAATAATTAACATTAAAAGGAGAATGTCTATTATGGCAGCTATGAAAGAAAATACTCGTAAGGTTCTAGATTATTTAAAGGAAAATAATGATAATAATTTAACTGCGGCAGAGGTTGCTGAAGCACTTGGGCTTGAGAAGCGTCAGGTTGATGGCATTTTTACTTCTGCGTTTCAACGTAAGGGATATGGTGAGCGCATTCCTGATGAAGTAACTCTTGAAGACGGTTCCCATCAAAAGGTGAAGTATCTTCGTCTCACTCAAATGGGCCTTGATCTCGATCCTGACGCACAAGAGTAATTAGTATCGGGAAGAGTTTAATAACTCTTCCCGAATTTTTTAACTATGATTATAGGATTATTAATAATTATAATTGGGTTAATAATCTATATCTGTTATCTCAAAAAATAGAAATATGAAGTTATATAGTTAAATAAAGAACAATAGGAAAAAAACTTAGCAATATAGGTAGAATTACAATAGAATGAAGAAAAATTAAATGGGTTAAAAGATAATATACAAACTGAAAATAATATCCTTTAGTCTTTAATTAAAACGCAAGATGAAATGCGGGAAAGTGCTTAGAAACGAGCCGAAGAGGACTACTAGGTTCGAGTTTCCGCACTTCTAAAATCTTATGAAGAAAAAGAAAATGAACTATCTGTAACTTTTGATGCTAAAAGTCGAGATTTATCAAATAAAATTTCTATTGAAGTGAATAAATTAGCTGACTTATAGGCTAAATAGTTGGCTTATATTTAGGCTCAATAGAGACAAGAGGAAATAAATTCTAATCAAGATTACTACCGTCTTGCTCTTGATGAAATTGATATAAATGATATTACTCTATTAAGAGAGTTATAGCCTAGATTTGTTAAGAAAGAAAGCATAGATAAACTTATATGGGAAGTTTATTATAAGCCAGCCTATGATATATTAATGACTCATTTATTTCCGAAATCAGTTAAGTATTGTGGCATCTATAAAATCACGGATTTAACTACTGGGAAGTCTTATATAGGACAATCTGTTGATATAAAAGAGCGATTTAGATAGCATATTAAATCAGCCTTAACTTATGGTAAAGCCACTAATAAGTTATATTAGACTATGCAAAAATCTGGAATATATAATTTTATATTTGAAGTATTAGAAGAAGTTCCAAGAGATAAATTGAATGAGAGAGAAATATATTGGATTGAATTTTATAAGACTAAAGATCTCGGTTTAAATGGGACAAAAGGAGGAGCCTAATGTTTAGACTTATCGGTGATAGATGCACAGGGAAAACTAGACAGTTAATGCAATATGCAAAAGATAACAATGCAGTCTTTGTATGTAGCAATCCTTACTCCATGATGCAAAAAGCAGAAAGTTATGGGATAGTTGGGCTTCGTTTTATGAGTTATTCTGAATTTTTAACTTATAGCAGAGGAATGACAGATAGTATCGTAATAGATGAAATAGAGATGTTATTGAGATTAATCAATCCGTCTATGCAGCTTATTGGATATAATTTAAGTGAGGAATAATTATGAGAGTTATTAAGCCAGATGTTGAACTTATTACTCCTCTTGATGGAGATACAATTCTTAAACGCATTGAATAGTGCGGAAGAGTATGTTATAAATCTGAGGATAAAATTACCGAAGATAGTGCAGTAAAGTTCGTTCAAAATATTATTAAAAGAGGACATGAAGCAGTACTTGAACATTGTTCGTTTACTCTTAAATTTATTTGTGACAGAGGCGTAAGCCATGAAATTGTGAGACATCGTATTGCTGCTTATTGTCAAGAGTCAACAAGATATTGCAATTACTCAAAAGATGGTTTTGGTAATGAAATTACAGTAATCGAACCTTGTTTCCTTGAAAAAGGAACAGATAAATATGAGTATTGGGAGCAGGCACAAATCGCTTCTGAGAATTGTTACTTTGCAATGTTAGAGGCAGGAGCTACTCCTCAAGAAGCAAGAGATGTTTTAACAAATAGTTTAAAAACCGAGGTTGTTATGACCGCTGATTTGCGAGAATGGCGTCATTTCTTCAAGCTTAGATGCTCTAAAGCCGCACATCCGCAAATGAGAGAAGTAGCAATTATTGCGTTGAATAAAGTCAAGGAAAAAATTCCTGTAATCTTTGATGACATTATTCCTGATTGACAATCTTTATTTTATATGATATAATATTTATATAAAATAAAGAGGAAAATGATATGAATAAATGTGAGAACTTTTTAAATTATTTTAATTGGCTTGTAGCTAATTGTAAAGAACCTGTTGTTATTCCAGATGAAGTAAAGGAGTTTTATGATATTCTTCGTTCTCAGCAAGATAAGCATATCGACAAACCTCTTTTTACTGAAACTGGACTTCAAATTCTTGAGTATTTAAAAGCTCAAGATGTAAAATCTTTAAAAGCTAAAGATATTGCAGATGGGATGGAGATTTCTTCCAGAAAAGTATCTGGATCTATTAGAAAATTAGTAACAGATGGTTTCGTAGAGAAATATGGTGCAAATCCCGTGGTTTATACCCTGACCGAAAAAGGTAAAAATTTTGATATTGAAAGTTATAAAAATTCCGTGGGCACTATTAATTAAATTATAATTAACACCACTCATATTATAATGAGGATGGTGATTGTTAATGTCTTGTGGAATATATAAAATTACTAATTTAGTAAATGGTAAAATCTATGTTGGATAGAGTGTTGACATAGAGCGAAGATTCTAGAAACACTTATATGCAAATGATGATTTTATTATTCATAAAGCAATAAAAAAGTATGGTAGATAGAATTTTAGTCTTTAGATTTTAGAAGAGTGTTCATAGGAACTTCTAAATGATAGAGAAATCTATTGGATAAAAACTCTAAATTCTATTACTCCAAATGGATATAACATGATTAATGGTGGAAGTAATGGAGCTGGATTTGCAAAAGGATATAAAGTTATACAATATAATTTAAATGGTGAGTATATAGCTGAATATCCCAGCGCGAAATAGGCAAGTAGAGAAACTGGTATAGATCATCATACTATTTGTGATTGCTGTAATGGAATAAATCATCATGCTGGAGGATTTTAGTGGAAGTATGAAAACTCTGACAAAGAAATAACTCCAATAAATATTCGTTTAGATTTTACTGTGCTTTAGATTAATAAAGACACTGATGAAGTAATTTAGGAATTTAATTCAATAGCAGAAGCTTCTAATAAACTTAATATTGCGAAAAGCACAATTTGTAATGTTTGTAATGGAAAAGGCAAAACTGCTGGCGGATTTAAATGGAAATATAAGAATAAATAAATATGAATTAAGGAGAAAAGAAATATGGCTAAGAAGCTTATCAATCAAACTCATGTGGAAGGGTATGTTTATGAGCATAAGCTCGAAAAGAAAGTCTCTGGAGAAAATTCCAAGAATCCCGGAACTGAATTTATTAATGGTATTCTGAGGATTGCAACCGATGACGCCATGCTTAACGTGGTTGATGTTCACTTTAGTTATGTGACAGAGACTACTAAGAATGGTAAGTCTAATGCTACTTATAGTGTCCTTTTGAATATTATTGAGGGTAAGATTGGTTCTGTAATGGAGCATGGCAAGGAAAATGCAGGAAAGGTTCGTATTGACTCTACAATTGGACTTAATGAGTGGTACGATACTAATACTGCAAATCATCCTCTTGTGAGTGTAAAGAGAAATGAAGGCGGATTCGTCCATGTAACTCAGGAATTGGCTGAGGAAAAGAATCGTGCTACTTTTGATACAGATATGGTTATTACTAATGTCACTCGCGTTGAAGCAGATGAAGAGCGTGAGCTGCCTGAAAAGGTAATTGTAAAGGGTTGTGTATTTGATTTCCGCAAGTCTTTGCTTCCTGTTGAATTTAGTGTTTATGCTCCTTATGCACCTGAGAAAGCTCTTGATTACTTCGAGAATCTTGGCGCAACTCCAAGCACTCCTGTATTTACTCGTGTGCAAGGTGTCCAAGTATCTAAGACAATTATTCGTAAAGTAGAGGAAGAGAGTGCCTTTGGTGATGCAAAGGTAAGAGAGGTTCGCAACTCTCAGCGTGATTTTGTAATCAATTGGGCTCAGCCTGAGACTTACGAGTGGGATAGCGAGGATACAATTCTTGCTTCTGAGCTTAATGAAATGATGGCTGCTCGTGAAGTCGCTCTCGCTGAAATTAAGAAGCGTCAAGATGAGTATCAGGCTACTAAGGGCAATGCTCTTAGCGGAGCCTCTACTTCTGCTCCGGCTAAGGGAGAATATAAGTTCTAAGAAAGGGAGTTTATCTCCCTTTCTTTCCCCTAAAGTTGATTTTAAAGGAGCGAATATAAATGAGTTTGTTAGATATTAAACCGCATGAAGTATCAAGAGATTTAAGAGGTTATTCAGTCTTTTTCTATGGGGACCCTAAGTCTGGTAAAACAACTATTGCAAGTAAGTTTCCAAAGGCTTTGCTACTCGCTTTTGAGAAAGGGTATAATGCTTTGCCAGGAGTATATGCTCAGCCTATCAATAGTTGGGGTGAATTTAAGAAACTTTTTAGCGAATTAAAAACTCCAGAGGTTCAAGAAAAGTTCCAAACTATTGTAATTGATACTGCGGATATTGCATATGGCTATTGTGAGAAGTTTATTTGCGGGCGCGAGGGTGTCGACACTATTGGCGACATTCCATACGGAAAAGGCTATGCTCTTGTAAGTACTGAGTTTGACGAGGCGATCCGCAAAATCTTGCAACTTAATTATGGTCTTATCTTGATTTCTCACGCAAAGACAAAGACTGAGAAAAACGCAAAAGGAGAAGATATTGCTTCTCAAATCGTACCAACCCTTGATAATCGTGGAAGATTGATTTGTGAAAGAACCTGTGATATTATTGGTTACTCTCGTTCTGTAACTAATGAATCCGGAGGCACGGAAACTCGCCTCTTTATGCGTGGAACCCCGCAATATGTCGCTGGTTCAAGATTTAAGTATGTTCCAGAGTCCATTGAGTTTACCTATGATAATCTTGTAAAAGCGATTTCTGATGCTATTGATAAGCAAGCAGAGGAAACTGATGGCCAGTATATTACTGATGAAGCTACACAGGTAGTAACAGAAGATGTTACTTATGACTTTGACTATCTTATGGCAAGATTTAATGATTTGGTTGGAACTCTTATGTCAGAAAATCAATCTAATGCAGTTAAGATTACTGCTATTGTTGATAAATTCTTGGGTAAAGGTAAAAAAGTTGGAGATTGTACTCCAGAACAATCTGAACAATTGGATTTGATTGTTCATGAGTTAGAAGATTTAATCAAGACCTAAATGAAAGGAAGGAGAGTATCAAGGATATTTCTCCTTCCTTGATTTTTTATCTAAAATATGATATAATATTTATATAAGATTATGAAAGAAAGGAGCGTAATGTATGGCTAAGCACATGGTAAAATGTTTTTACTGTGGAGAAATGTTTGATGCCTCAACTACGCCATTCATAAAACCAAATTCAAGGCGTTACGCTCATAAAACTTGTGCGCAAACCGCAGAAGAAAATAAAACACAAGAAGAAAAAGATAAACAATTATTAGAAAATTATATAAAGAAGTTATTTGGAATTAACTGTATCTCTCCAAAAATTAAAAAACAAATAGAAACCTTTAGAAAAGATAATAACTATTCTTATACAGGAATGTACAAGACTTTAAAATACTTCTTCGAGATAAAAGGAAACTCTATTGAAAAGGCAAATGGCGGAATAGGTATTGTACCTTTTGTTTATGATGAAGCATATACTTATTGGAGAGCATTATGGGAAGCAAGAGAAAGAAATGAGCGAGTAGATGTAGAAAAATTTATTTTGCCCGTAAGAGAAGTACATATAGAACCTCCTCAACGGCAACCAATGAAACATATCAGAAAGCTATTTACTTTCTTAAATGAGGAGGAAGCGCATGAAGAGTAATTATGTAGATACAGCAGCTACTACTCAAGTAATTGGATGCGTGTTTAATAATGCCTCTATTCTTGATGATACAGATAGATATATAATCCACGAAGATGATTTCCAAGAGGATTTTCATAAAATAATCTTTGGTAGCATTTATAATATTCATTTAACTGGCAGTCAAGTTAATATAGATGCAATTATAGACTATTTAGCGAATAGACCTAAGTTTGATGCTATATTTAAACAAAATAAAGGGGTAGAATATCTTCTTGAAGCCTCATAGAACGCAAGACAGGATACATTTAACTATTATTATAATAGATTAAAGAAATTTACCTTGTTAAGAGCATATGATAATTTTGGTCTTGATGTTACTTATCTTTATGATCCAAATAATATTCTTGATACTCAAAAACGGCAAAAGCAAGAAGATTGGTTAGACAATACAAGTTTAGTAGAAATAGCTCATGCCATTGATATAAAAATAGATGAAATCAAGAGTAAATATATAGAGGATGATTTAGGGTTGGGGTATCAAGCTGGCGATGGAATTGATGAGCTTATTAGCGATTTAGAGCAACATCCAGAAGTTGGTATTCCATTATATGGTCCCCTTATTAATACTGTAACAAGAGGAGCAAGATTGCGAAAGTTTTATTTGCGGTCGGCCGCCACAGGAACGGGTAAGACGAGATCTATGATTGCAGATGCGTGCAATTTTGCGTGTAATGAAATCTACCATGAACAGTTTGGATGGATTAGAAACGGAACTTCTCAACCAACTTTATTTATAGCGACAGAGCAAGATAAGGGAGAAGTTCAAACAATGATGCTTGCTTTTCTTTCTGCTGTAAATGAAGAACATATCTTAAATGGTCAATATTTAGAGGGAGAAAAAGATCGGGTACTCAAGGCCGCAGACATAATTAAAAAAAGTCCAATCTGGATTGAAGAATTACCAGACTTTTCTCTACAAGATGTAGAGAACAAGATTAAAAAGAATATTCGTGAGCATGAAGTGAAATACGTCTTATTTGATTATCTTCAAACCTCTCTTAAAATCCTTGAAGAAATCAGTAAGAAATCTGGCGGAGTAAAGTTAAGAGAAGATAATATCTTGTTTATGTTATCCGCAAGACTTAAAGATTTAGCTAATAAATATGGTATTTTTATTATGTCTGCTACTCAATTAAATGCTGATTATCAAAATAGTGAAACTCCAGATCAAAATCTGTTGCGCGGCGCAAAAAGTATTGCAGATAGAATTGACGTTGGTATGATTCTACTTAGTGTTACAGATGAAGATTTAGTAAAGCTTGACCCTATATTAGATAGTAACAAGAATTTATTAAGACCAAATCTTAAATTATCAGTTTACAAAAACCGCCGTGGTTCATATAAAGGAGTATATTTATGGTGTTCAGCAGATCTCGGAACTTGTCGTATTTTGCCACAGTTCTGTACTAATTGGAGACACGAAATGGTAAGTATTGAAGATATAAGAGTTATAGTTGATGAAGGTCCAGCCCCCTGGGAGAAATAAACACAAATCTTGAAAAAGTAGATTAGGCTTTAAAGGAATTAGATATATCTCTCAAAAACCTAGATGGAACTTTTAAGCATATTAGTGATATTCTTAATGAAATATCTAATAAATGGAGGAATCTTTATGAAGAGCAATAACACACTTGAATATCGTATGAGTAAGAAAATGTTTAACTCTATTCTTTCTGGAAGAAGCGAAGAAGAGAAGAAACAAAACCCTAAAGATTATGTGGCTGGAGTAGTTAATGAACAGTTTGGACTTAAAGGAACTGTAACTAATATTTCTATATATGATGTTTAATTATGTCAAGATATTATGATAAAGATGAGCTAAAAAGCAAGTTAGAATTAGAACAAATTTATGATTTAATAGAAGCGTGGGGTGGTGAGCCTGAATATGTAGATGGAGGGCTCATCTCCCAAACAATATGCCATAATCTTCCAGGAGAAGGATCAAGAAAGTTATATTATTATGACAATACGAGACTTTTTAGATGCTATACTGGGTGTATAGATCCAACTTTTGACATCTTTGATTTGTGCATAAAAGTTAAGAAAAAACAAGAGGATAAGAAGTGGGAACTTTATGATGCTATGGATTACATAGCAGGGTATTTCGGATTTGATGGTGTAGAATTAAAAGACGAAGAAGAGAAGTTAAAAGATTGGGATATATTTAAGAGACATAATATTCAACTACCCAAGCCAAAAGAAATTATCCATTTAAAAGAATATAACCCTATTATTCTTACTCGTTTTTCTTATCCTAGAATTGCAGGATGGGAAGCTGAAGGAATTTTACCCGAGGTAAATAGAAGAAACTTTATTGGGTATTATCCCGGTGGAGGATAGATAACAATTCCGCATTTTGACATAGATAATAGATTAGTTGGAATTAGAGGAAGAACCTTATCTGCTGATGATGCAGAGAGATATGGTAAATATAGACCTCTTATGGTAAATAGGCAACTATATAATCATCCATTAAGTATGAATTTATATAACCTAAATCACAGCAAAGAAAATATAAAAAAGGTAAAAGCCGCAATTATATTCGAATCAGAGAAGAGCTGTCTCATGTATCAATCTTATTATGGGTATGATAACGATATATCTGTAGCTTGCTGTGGAAGTAGTATATCTAGCTATCATATAGATTTACTTAAATCATTAGGTGTTAATGAAATTATAGTGGCTTTTGATAGACAGTTTGTTGAAATAAGCGATGATGAATTTAAACGATTAAAAGCTAAATTAATTCATATATATAACAAGTATAGTAAGAATGTTCGTATATCTGCTATATTTGATAAACGAATGATTCTTCCGTATAAAAGTTCTCCTATTGATCAGGGTAAAGAAAAGTTTGAACAATTATTAAATGAGCGTATAACCTCTTTCAATTGAAAAATTTTGGACAACAATAGATTAAGGTCCAGATACAATTTTATAATATAATAGAAGGAGGAATTAATATGCCAGAAAATTTAATAGGATAGACTTTCAATTATTTAACTGTTATTGGAGGACCAATTATTAAAAGACAGGGAAATAAAAATAGATTTTATTGGGAATGTCAATGTATTTGCGGAAATAAAAAACTTGTTAGAAGTGATTTATTAAAAAACGGAAGTACAAAATCTTGTGGTTGTTATAAAAACTCAATTCTTGCTAAAAATAATAAAGAAAGATAGATATTAGATTTAATAGGATAGAAATTTGGAAAACTTACTGCCATTAAAGCAACAGAAAAACGAACAAAAGATGGAAGAGTTATATGGAAGTGTAAATGTGATTGTGGGAATGAGTGTGAAGTAGATACTCATAGCTTAAAATGCGGCAATACTCAATCATGTGGTTGCCTAAAATCCAGAGGAGAACTCTCAATAGGCAGTTTATTACTTTAGTATAATATTCCATTTGAAACATAGAAAAAATTTGAATCTTGTCGTTTTGAGGATAGTAACTATTTAGCAAGTTTTGATTTTTTTGTTAATGGAAGATATATCATTGAATATGATGGAGAACAGCATTTTTATTATAATAACTCAGTAAATTCATGGAATACAAAAGAAAATCTTAAAAAAATATAGAATCGTGATAAATATAAAAATCAATGGTGTAAAGAACATAATATTCCTATTATTCGTATTCCATATACTCACTTAAAAGATTTATGTATTGATGATTTAATACTGGAAAAATCTCAATTTTTAGTAAAATAATTCTAGGAGTGATAAAGATTGGAATATTCATTAATTAGTCCACGAAATTAGGATTATACAGCGTTAGAATAGGTATTGATAAATAGAGGCATTAAATATGAAGATATACCTCATTATCTAACTGTATCAGAAAAAGATAATTTATCTCCTTTACTTCTTAATAATATTGAACGCGCCGTTTAGCTAATTATTAAGCATATATTAAAAGACGATTCTTATATCTATATCTAGGTAGATAGCGATTGTGATGGATATACTTCTGCGGCTTTATTACTAAATTATCTTCATGCACAATTCCCTTCTGCAATAAACAAGTTTATTTATGGTTTTCATCAAGGTAAAATACATGGTATAAAACCAGAATTAATCCCCGATAAAGTTTCACTTGTTATTGCACCAGATTCTAGTTCTAACGATTATCAAGAGCATGAGGAATTAGCGAAAAAGGGAATTGATGTATTGGTTATTGACCACCACTTAGCTGATAAAGTTTCCGAGTATGCTTGCGTAGTGAATAATCAATTATGCGATTATCCTACTAAATCGTTATCTGGAGTTGGAGTTGTCTATAAACTATGTCAATATATGGATACTGTTTGCGGGATCGCCTATGCGGACGATTTTCTAGATATTGTCGGCGTAGGTCTCGTTGGAGATATGATGGACATTAGAGACTTTGAGACCCATTATCTTGTATAGTAGGGGCTATAGAGGTCGCGTCTCCGCAATCCATTTATAAAAGGTATGGCAGAAAAAAATGCTTATCAACTAGGCAGAGGAGATTTAACTCCTATTGGAGTAGCGTTCTATATTGTTCCTCTTGTTAATGCAATTACTAGAGTTGGTACTCAAGATGAAAAACAAGTTCTATTTGAAAGTATGCTTGAATGGAAAGCCTATGAACTTATTCCATCTACGAAGAGAGGTTGCAAAGGACAAGAGGAAACCAGATTAGAGTAGGCTTTAAGAGTTTGCACTAATGTAAAAAATCGTTAGACTAGAACTAGAGATGCTGAAGTCGAACAGATAGAAAATATTGTCCAAAAAAATAATTTATTAGAGCATAAACTTTTAATTATTAAATTAGAAGATATGCAAGTAGATAGAGGTATTACTGGTTTAATAGCTAATGAGTTAATGAGTGAATATAAGCGTCCTGTTGTTCTTTTATCTAAAACAGTACATGAAGGACAAGATGCATGGGAAGGTTCAGCTAGAGGATATGAAAAATCTAAGATGAATGATTTTAGATAGTTTGTAAGAAATTCTGGCTTAGTCTTTCTTGCCGAAGGGCACGCTAACGCTTTTGGTTTTGGTATTTATGATAAAGATTTTGATGATTTTATTTCTTGGTCTGATGAACAATTAAAAGAGATAGAGTTTTCACCAAGCTATAAAGTAGATTTTATTTACTCGACGTCAAATGTTAGCTCTAAAGATATATTAGAATTAGGAGATGCCAAATATCTTTGGGGTTAGAATATTGACGAACCACTGATCGCAGTGGAAAATGTTGCAGTAACAAATGATATGCTTAGCCTTATGGCTAAAGATAGGAATCCTACTTTGAAGATTCAATTACCTAATGGAGTTACTTGCATCAAGTTTAAATCAAGCGAAGAGGAGCTAGATAATTTATCTAGTGAATTAGGTTGCGTGAGTATAAATTTGATTGGTAGGCCAGAAGTAAATAGATACTTCGGTAGTGTGACACCACAAATTATTATTACAGATTATGAAATTATAAGTAGATAGAAGTATTACTTTTAATGATTGCGCAACCTCTTACTAAAGGAGGAAACAATCACGATGAAACGTTTTATAAGTATTATACTAAGTTTAATCATTCTATTATCTATGGTTTGTAGTTGTAATAGTCCATTTATTGCTATTGCTTCTGCATATTCAGTACAGTATAATGATACTACGAGTTATACCTATGATGATTTAGATATATTGATTGAGCTTATTGCGGAACAAATCTCTAATATGAACGCCGCACATCAAATGGCTGACGCTGCTAGGCAGTTAGGCTATTCAGAAGACCATGATGTAATTAAACTTGCTGTGGAAGAATATAATAATGCTAATGAGATAAGGCAAGATTATCAGCGAGTATACGATAAACTCATGGAACATTGGCATCAAAAGGAAGAAGAGTACCCAGTAGCTACATATATATGGAGTTATTTTAAGGAATTAGGCTATAGTAATCAAGTTTGTGCTGGAATACTTGGTAATATAATGGCTGAAGTTGGTGGTAATACGCTAGACATACAATACGATATATATGGTTCTTCATATTATGGTATGTGTCAATGGAATAAAGCGTATTCTGAGGTTTGGGGAGCCTCATTAGAAGAGCAATGCAATTATTTAGAAGATACTATTAAATATGAATTTGATACCTTCGGATATGCTTATAAAAAAGGCTTTAAGTATGAAGATTTTCTAAATATAACAGATGCAAGAGATGCTGCTATCGCTTTTGCAAAATGTTATGAACGTTGCGGATCTGGAAGTTACAATGTAAGAAAGCAAAATGCAATAACTGCATATAATTATTTTGTAAGCTAAATTAAATAACTGCGGACTGGCCGGAACCTAGGCGGCCGTCCGCAGAAACTAAAATTGGTTTTACTAATTTTTGGAGTAAATATTATGAATATTTTAATTATTGATACAAATACTTGCAATTTAGAAAAAGCTAAATATATTCATGAATGGTTAAGTGAGCAATTAGATGATATTTTTACGATTCCTTCTTGCACGGAAATAGGAGATGGACTAAAATATTTAATAGACTATATGCAAGAAAAAGAGAAGAGGGAGAAAAACAATGGAACTAACTCGTAAACAAGAGGAAGGATTGCGCATAGCTATTGATAGATATAATCATAATGAACCATATACTGTAATTGCGGGATACGCGGGGACAGGGAAGAGTACCTTGATTAACTTCATTATAGCAGCTCTTGAAGTAAATCCAGAAGATGAAGTTGCGTATATTACTTTTACAGGAAAGGCTTCTGAAGTACTTCGAGAAAAAGGATGCCCTAATGCTATGACCGCGCATAAACTACTGTACTACAGTAAGCAAATGCCAAATGGTAAATTCTTTTATCGTCCTCGCCCAAGTCTTGAAAAGGATTACAAAGTTATTGTTGTCGATGAAGTAAGTATGCTTCCTAAAGATATGTGGGATTTATTACTTACTCATGGTATTTATGTAATTGCTTGCGGCGACCCCTTCCAAATCCCTCCTATTAATAAGAATCAAGATAATGGCATCTTGAATAATCCTCATATTTTTCTTGATGAAGTAATGAGACAAGCTAAAGAAAGTAATATTATCCGTCTTAGCATGGATATTCGAGAGGGCAAGAAAATTAATCCTTTTAAAGGAAATGATACGCAAGTTTTTAATAAGAAAGATCTTTGCAATGGGATGTATTTTTGGGCAGATCAAATCCTTGTTTCTACAAATAAAAGTAGGCATGACATAAATTCTTATATACGAGATGATTTAGGGAGAGGATTTGAGCCAGAAATTAATGATAAAGTTATTTGTTTGCGGAATTGCTGGGATACGCTCTCTGAAAAGCAACATGATCCATTGATTAATGGATCAATTGGCGTTATTAATAATATGCACATGGAATCTATAGACTATATTGCTGAAGGGAAAATTATTAATGTGCCTATTTTAGTAACAGATTTAACTACATCGACCGATGAATATAAAAATCTCAATATTGATTATACGGCATTAACAACTGGAGAAAAATTCTTTACTCCAAAACAAGAATATATTATTAGAAAGAATAAACAAAATCCAGAATTGCCGATTGAATTTAATTTTGGTTATGCTATTACTGGTCATAGAGCTCAAGGCTCTCAATGGAATAAAGTCTTAGTTTTAGAAGAATCTTTTCCATTTGATAAAGTAGAACACGCTAGATGGTTATATACTACAGTTACCAGAGCAGCAGAAAAACTTACATTGATATTAAAAAATTAATATGCTATAATTATTATATAGTAAAAATAAAAGGTTGTGATTTATATGTGGACCATATATAGACACATCAATAAAATAAATGGAAAATCATATATAGGAAAAGCAAAAGATGTGAATGATAGATGGGCAAATAATGGCAGTAAATATAAAACTTGCCCGAGATTTTGGTCAGCTATTGTTCATTATGGTTGGGACAGCTTTGAGCATACTATTTTAGAAGATAATATAAATGATAAAGAAGTAGATGAGCGAGAAAAGTTCTATATTAAATATTACAATTCTCTATATCCGAATGGATATAATTTAGCAATAGGCGGTTCTGGAGGAAACGCCTGGGTGGGAAAAACATAGGAAGAGAAATAGAAATTTTCAGAAGAAAGAAGAAATGAGACTTTATCTCGTGGAGAAGATTGGCATAAGAAATTATCTCAAGCTCAATATAATAGATGGTCTAAAATAGAAGAAAAATAGAAAATGTCCAATCGGGTTTCTGGTGGGAAAAATCCGATGGCCAAAAGATGCTTTTGTGTAGAGACCGGAATTATTTATGATAGCTATGCCGATGCAGCAGAAGAGTGCGGTTATCCTAGAAGTTCTGGTTCAAAAATTGGGATGGTAATACGAGGATAGAAGAAAACTTTTGCAGGATTTCACTGGAGATAGATAGATTAATTATAGGAGAGTGTTAAAAATGGGTTATTTTAATAATCATAGCCATACTATGTATAGTAATTTAAGACTGCTTGATTGTATTAATCGCCCAGAAGCATTGATAGATAAAGCAATTGAACTTGGTCTTACTGGTATAGGCATTACCGATCATGAATCGTTAAGCGCTCACATGGCAGTTAATAAATATGCAAAGAAAATTAAAGAGTCTAATCCAGATTTTGTTATTGCCCTTGGTAATGAGATTTATTTAACTGATACGAGGGATTTAGGACAAAGATATTATCACTTTATTCTTCTTGCAAAAGATGAAATTGGTTATAGAGGATTAAAAGAATTATCATCTATTGCATGGATGAATGGATATTATGATCGTAGAATGGAAAGAGTTCCTTTACTTAAATCTGAATTAAAGGATGTAATGGAAAGATTTAAGGGACATATTATAGGAACTACAGCTTGTATTGGCGGAGAACTTGGCAGCACAATTCTTAATTTAGAAAACTGTGAGAAGGTAAATGATATTACTAACGCGCAGCGTTATCATAAGCAGATAGTTGATTTTATGACTTTCTGTATAGATGTATTCGGTCATGATGATTTCTATATTGAGTGCGCTCCCGCCGCATATGAAGATCAAATTATTGCTAATAAGAGAATGTTAAAAATCTCTGAGGCTTTTGATGTAAATATGTGTATTGGAACAGACGCTCACTATTTAACAAAAGAAGATAGATATGTTCATAAAGCATACCTTAATTCTAAAGGTGGAGAACGAGAAGTTGATAGTTTTTATGAATTTACATATCTAATGACCGAAGATGAAACTAGAGAATTACTCCGTTTGAGCTTTGAAGAAGATATTATTGATTGGATTTTTAAATGCTCAAACGAGATTAAAGATAAAATACAATTCTACTCATTGGAAAGACATCAATCTATTCCAGAAGTAGAAGTTACAGATTATCCTGCTACAAGTTGGTGGGGTGTAAATAATGATATTGCAGATGAAATGGCAAAATATCCAATTTTAAAATCATTATTTACTTCTGATAATATTCAAGAAAGATATTGGATTAATGAATGTTGGAAAGCATTAGAAGATAAAGGGATTGATTGGATAAATGATCCTAGATACCCAGAACGGCTCGAAGAAGAAGCAAGAGTAAAGAGAGTAATCGGCGAAAAACTACAAACCTGTATGTTTGCATATCCGAATACTTTAAAGCACTATGTTGATTTATTCTGGAATTGTGGGAGTACGGTAGGTGCGGGGCGCGGCTCGGCTTGTGCAGCTTTAAATCATTATTTGTTGGGAATTACTCAACTAGATCCAATTGAATGGGATCTTCCTTTCTGGCGTTATATTAATGATGAAAGAACTGAATTAGGAGATATTGATCTCGATCTTGCCCCTTCAAAAATTCAGAAAATCTTTTCTGAGATTCGCAAAGAGCGTGGAGAATTAGGATTAGTACAAGTATGTACTTTTGGTACGGAAGGAACTAAATCTGCTATTTTGACCGCCTGTAGAGGTTATCGTTCAGAAGAATATCCAGATGGAATTGATGTTGACATGGCTCAATATATGAGTTCTTTAATTCCTCAAGAGCGTGGATTTTTATGGCCTATTGAAGATGTTATTAATGGTAATCCAGAAAAAGGACGCAAGCCTGTTACAGTATTTGTAAACACTGTAAATCAATATCCTGGGCTTCTGGATATTATTACAAGGATTCAAGGTCTAGTAAATAAACGTTCAAGCCATGCTTCTGGAGTTATTTTATTTGATGAAAACATCTTTGATACAGCAGCAGTCATGAGGACTCCTAAAGGAGCTTTAATTACCCAATGGGATTTGCATGACCAAGAAGCTGGTGGTTCTGTAAAATATGATTTCCTGCTTACCGCGGTTCAAGACATTATTATTCAAACTATTTCTCTATTACAAGAAGATGGAGTTATTGAGAAAGATTTAACATTACGAGAAGTCTACAATAAATACCTCCACCCATCTGTCCTCCCGCAAAATGATAAGAAAATGTGGGATGCTCTTGCTAATGGCGATGTTCTTGGATGTTTCCAGTTTGATTCTAGTGTTGGTGCACAAGCAGCTAAGAAGATTAAACCTCAGAATCCACACGAAATGGCGGATGCTAACGGATTAATGCGTCTAATGACTCAAGAAAAAGGTGCAGAAACTCCAATGGAGAAATATGTCCGATTCAAGAATAATATTTCTCTTTGGTACAAAGAAATGGATCAACAGGGTTTAACTAAAGAAGAGCAAAAAATTCTTGAACCTCATTTTTTACGTTCTTATGGCGTTCCTCCTAGTCAAGAACAAATGATGACCATGCTTCAAGACCCAAATATTTGCGGATTTACGCTCGCTGAGGCGAACGCCGCAAGAAAAATAGTTGGTAAGAAGCAAATGAATAAAATTCCAGAGTTAAGAGAAAAAGTTCTTAATTCTGCAAAATCTTCTGCTCTTGGTCATTATGTATGGAATTATGGTATCGGACCTCAAATGGGGTATAGTTTCTCGATTATCCATGCTCTTGCTTATAGTTTTATTGGTATGCAAACCTTATATTTAGCAACACATTTCAATCCTGTTTATTGGAATACAGCATATCTGATTGTAAATAGTGGAGCTATTGATGAAGAAGAAGGAGAACAATCTGACTATACCAAGATTGCTAAAGCCATTGGAGAAATCCGTAATGCAGGTATAAAAGTATCTTTAGTAGATATTAATCACTCTGACTTTGGATTTAAGCCAGATGTAGAGAATAATCAAATCTTGTTTGGATTAAAAGGACTAGCTAATGTTAATAACGATTTTATTAAAGATATTATTGATAATAGACCTTATGTATCTCTGCTTGATTTTCTCAATAGAGTGCATCCAAATAAGCAAGCTATGATTTCCCTTATTAAAGGTGGGGCCTTTGATCAATTTTCTTCCCGTATGGAAACTATGATTGAATATATTTGGCTGACTTGCGATAAGAAAAAAAGATTAACCCTTCAAAATATGCCTGGATTAATTCGTCATGGGTTATTGCCAGAAGATACAGAAGAGCAAGTTATGGCTCGTAGGATATATGAGTTTAATAGATATTTAAAAGCAGAATGTAAATGTAGTTTTAAACTAGATTATTTCATCTTAGATGAAAGAGCGATTAACTTTCTTACCGAAATAGATAAAGAATCTATGGTTGTATATGAAAATAATAGATTCTTCCTTAATATGAAAGATTGGGATAAACAAATCTATCAACCATGGATGGATGTATTTCGAGCATGGATTTCCGCAAATAAAGAAGAAATACTTGATAATTTAAATACTGTTATCTTTATGGAAGATTGGAATAAATATGCTTCTGGGAATATTTCTTCTTGGGAAATGGAATCTTTATGTTTCTATTACCATGACCATGAACTTGCAAATATAAACAATAGTAAGTATGGTTTTGTAGACTTCTTTAGTCTACCAGAAGAGCCTCAAGTAGAAAAGGTGTTTAAGCGTGGAGCATCTTTAATTCCTATTTATAAACTTCATAAGATTTGCGGGACTTGTATCGCAAAGAATAAGACAAAAAGTACGGTTTATCTTCTTACTACAACAGGAGTAGTAGCAGTAAAATTCAGACAAGAGTACTTCGCATTATTTGATAAGTAGACTTTTCAAAGAAACTCTGATGGAACTAAAAAAGTAATTGAGAAGTCTTGGTTTAATCGAGGTAATATGATAGTTGTTCAAGGTATTCGTAGAGGCGATGAATTTGTTACTAAAAAATACGCAAGTTCTGGAGGACATCAACTCTATCATATTGATGAGATTGTAAACGGAACTGATTTAATTCTTCGTAGTGAGAGAAAACAAGGAGAAGAAGAAGATGAAGATAGTAGCATTGATGGGTGAAGCTGGAAGTGGAAAGGATACTATTCTCCATAAAATTATGGAGAAGTATCCTTCATATTTCCATGAAATTGTAAGTTGTACTACTCGTCCTCCTAGAGAGGGAGAAAAAGATGGTATTAATTATCATTTCTTGTCTATTGATGAATTTACAAGAAAGATTCTCAATGGAGATATGTTAGAGGCAACAGAATTTAATGATTGGCATTATGGTACAGATAGAGAAAGTTTAATAATAGACAAGATAAACATAGGAGTTTTCAATCCTGAAGGTATAAGGTGCTTACAGGAAGATGATAATATTGAACTATATGTATTTTATGTGCGGGCCGCAGATAAGTAGAGACTATTAAGATAGCTAAATAGAGAAGAAAATCCAGATGTAGACGAAATAGTTAGAAGATATAAAACTGACACTCAAGATTTTGGCTATCTTGAAGATATAAGATATTAGACTCTTGAAAACAATACCTTGGAAGATATTGATGTTGCTATTGATACTATATTTGGACAGTTTTATTAAATAAATAATCCCTATCTCTTATATATAATATACTCGCATAAAGAGGTGGATTTATATGTATTGTATATATTTGCATAGAAATAAAATAAATAATAAAGTATATATTGGACAAACCAAATTTGGAGATAATCCAAATAAGAGATGGCAAAATGGCAATGGATACAAGGAAAATATATCTTTTTATTATGATATATAGAAATATGGATGGAATAATTTTGAACATATAATTTTAGAAAATAATCTTACGCTAGATGAAAGTAATAAGTTAGAAAAGCAATATATATCATATTATAATTCTACCAATCCCTCTGTTGGATATAATACAATGCCTGGTGGAGGAAAAAGCGAAAAGATTCAAGGTCCAAGTGATGCATTGAACTCATTCATTTCTTTATACTATAATGATAGTAATGGAATATTAAAAAGCAAAAAGACTTTAGAATCTTTACAAAGGGAAAAGTAGAGATATATACAAAAAACGAGATAAGGAGTTGTTTATATATGCTTCAAGTAAGAAAGAGAAATGGTATCTTAGTACCATTTGATAAAGAACGTATTATTAACGCTATTAATAAGGCTTTTATTGAAGCAGATGGAGCTTTATATGAAGATGATACTGCAAACGATATTGCAGATGAAATTAAATATGCAGTAAAAACTTCTGATGAAGTGGTTTCTGTTGAAAAAATTCAAGATATGGTAGAAGACTATCTTATGAAATCTGAACGCAGAGATGTCGCAAAGGAATATATTAGATATAGATATAAGAGAGAAATTGCGCGAAAAGGTCAAGATGATTTTATCAAAGCCTTTTCTGCAAAAATTCAAGGCTCTGATATTGAAAATCAAAATGCAAATGTAGACGAAATGTCTTTTGGCGGTAGAGTTGGAGCTGCATCAGATCTACAAATGAAGAAGTATGCTCTTGATTATCTTGTTTCTAGTAAGTCAAGAGCTAATCATGAGAATAATGAAATCTATATTCATGATTTAAATGCTTATGCAGTAGGTATGCACAACTGTCTTTCTATTCCCTTTGATGATTTACTTGCAAAAGGATTTAATACCCGACAAACGGATGTTCGCCCTGCTGGATCTGTAAATACTGCTTTTTAGCTTGTTGCAGTTATTTTCCAGCTACAAAGCCTGCAACAATTTGGTGGCGTATCTGCTACTCACCTTGATTGGACTATGGTTCCATATGTGAGAAAGAGTTTCTATAAACATTTAATGGATGGATATAAGTATTTAGAGGGAATAGAAAATCCTAAATCTTTATATGGACAAGAAACTTCTAATTCTTTTTGGACGCAATATGTAGATATCGAAGATAAAGACTTAAAAGAATGTCATCCAAAGGCTTATAAATATGCTATGGATATGACAGAAAAAGAAACTCATCAAGCTGTTGAAGGTATGTATCATAATCTCAATACTCTTCAATCTCGTTCTGGTAATCAATTACCATTCACTTCCATTAACTATGGAACTTGTACTCTTCCAGAGGGACGTATGGTAATTAAAGCCTTACTTAAAGTTTCCATAGAAGGGCTTGGTAAGTTACATAAAACTTCTATCTTCCCGTGCGGAATTTTCCAATGTATGAAGGGTGTAAATAGGGAACCTGGAGACCCTAATTATGATTTATTCAGACTTGCATTAAAGTCTACTGCTTTAAGATTATATCCTAATTATGCTAATGTTGATTGGAGCGGCAATGCAGGATATGATAAGAATGATCCCAAGACTTACTTCAGTACCATGGGTAAGCGTAAACTACAGCCCATGTAAAACCTTTTGAACCTCGCCCGAGGGTGTTTGCGGAAGCCCGATTAAAGATCGGTTTAACAAAATTCGCAAGCTAACGGTTAGGTCCTATATGGATGAGACCGTGCTAAATTTCTAATAGAGTAAAAAATTTTGGTTAAAACTTTATAATGAACTTTGAATGGTTTTTATATATAATAGAAAGGTGCAGCACCTTTAATTTATTGTTTAAAAGGAGAATGTTCAATGTTCATCTATAAAATTAGTAACACAGTAAATGATAAAGTGTATATTGGTTAGACGATTCGTCCAATAGAAGATCGTTTTAATAGACACATAAACGATGCTATGAACAATATTCTTGATACGCATTTTGCTAGAGCAATTAGACTTTATGGTCCAGATAAATTCTATATAGAATTATTGGATACTGCCAATAATCAAGAAGAACTTACTCAGAAAGAACGAAATTATATTCAATTATACAACTCTGTTGAAAATGGATATAATGAAACTGATGCAATAAGCAAATGCGGAGGCAATACCTATAAGAATAAAACAAAAGAAGAAATGAACATTATAAAAGAGAAAATTAGATAGACCAAGCTTGGTGGGAAAAATCCCCATGCTGCTAAAGTAAAATGTAAGAATATTGAAACCGATAAAGAATTATTTTTTGGTAGTATGGCTGAATGTGCAGCATATTTTGGTAAAGATAATCATCAATTCATTTCTAGAAGATGCAGAGGAGAAATAAAAAATCTCTATGAAGGTAAATGGAAATTTGCATATCAAGATCAAGATTATGATATTTTTACATCTAGACCAAACGCTAAAAGAACTAAACGTGTCGAAGTTTTAAATTTAGAAACTCAAGAAAAAGTAGTTTTTAATACAATGAAAGACGCTGATAGATATTGCGGCTTTGGTTTAAATTATACTAGTAAAAAATTTAAATCAACTGGAGCTAAAGAGATTTACAGAAATCAATATAAACTTACTCTATTAGATTAAATGTGTATCGACTATCCCTGATGAGTGTAAGGGAGTAGGACTGGAGATAGGCACCAGTTCGAAGCGGAAGGCTATCGAAAGATAGAATATATAGTCAGTGCTGATGGCAACATCAGATAATAATGTGTAGAACTGCGAATGGATTTGACATTAATGGATTAGGACAGCAAAAAGATGGGCGCGGAAATATCTGCCCCGTGACAGTTATTATGCCAACAATAGCAATGAAAGCCAAGGAATATTGGGAAAATAATCCTAGTGGAGATGATTCTTGCGTAGAGGCATTTATGGATATGCTTGATGAAAAAATTCATGAAGCTAAAGATATGCTGCTTGAAAGATTTGAATATATTTGCGCACAACCAGCCGAATCCGCTAAATTCATGTACGAAAATGGATTAATGGCTGGATATGATGGGATTTCTACTAGAAGTGCATTACAGCATGGAACATTAAGCCTCGGGCAAATTGGGCTTGCGGAAACGCTTCAAATCTTGATAGGTTGCGATCATACAACTAAAGAAGGTATGGAATTAGCAAAGAGAATTGAAAGTTTATTTAAGCAAAGATGCGCTGAATTTAAAAATCAATATAAGCTTAACTTCGGGGTATATTATACTCCAGCCGAGAATCTTTGTTATACTTCTCTTGAAAAATTCAAGAAAAAATATGGTGTAATTCCTAACGTAAGTGATAGAGAGTACTTTACTAATTCTATCCACGTTCCCGTATGGAAACAAATCTCTCCATTTGATAAGATTGATATTGAATCTCAACTAACAGGATATTCTTCTGCTGGTTGTATTACTTATGTAGAGCTTGATAGTGGTGTGAAGAATAATATTGATGCTCTTGAAATATTAGTAAATTATGCCATGGATAAGGACATCCCGTATTTCGCTATTAATGTCCCTAATGATACCTGTCTTGAATGTGGATATATGGATGAATTTAATGACCATTGCCCAGAATGTGGTAGTGATCATATTCAACAACTTCGTAGAGTAACAGGCTATCTTACTGGCAATTATAAGACAGCTTTTAATAAGGGCAAGATTGCTGAAACAGACGATAGAGTTAAACATGTGGGGTATATGGAATGAGATATGCAGGTATTATTTATAATGATTTTGCTGCGGCACCTGGAGTATCCTTGAGCTTTTTTACTCAAGGATGCCCACATCGTTGCAAGGGGTGTCATAATCAAGAGACATGGGATTTCGACGGTGGAAAAGAATTTACCCATGAAGATTTTGTTTCTTTATTAGATGGATTAACAGCTAATAATATTCAAAGAACCTTATGTATAATGGGCGGAGAACCATTATGTCCAGAGAATTGTTTCTTAACTAATCTAGTAATTCAAACTGCGAAAGAAAAAATCCCTAATTTAAAAATTTATCTATGGACTGGATATCTCTATGAAGATTTAAAAAAATCAACAGATGCAACTATTTAGAATATACTTCAATTAGTTGATGTTTTAATTGATGGCCCATACATTGAAGCAGAAAGAGATATTACAGAGCCTCTTAAAGGAAGCCGTAATCAAAGAATTATATACTTAAAATGATATTTATAAAAAGTATATTTGGAGGATTAATGATAGCAATAGCCAGCTACATCTATTTATCTGTTGGAGGTGTAGTTGGCGCCATTATGTTCTCTATTGGCTTATTAACAATATTAAATATGAGATTTAAGTTATTTACTGGCTCAGTAGGCTATATCAAAAGCAAAGATGATATAAGAGATAACATTATTATACTTATGGGTAATATTATCGGGGCCTGCGGGATTCTCGCTTTCCCGCACGCAGCCGCATTATCTTTGGTAACTAGTAAACTAACAATTCCGCTATATTTAGTTTTTCTAAAAGGGCTTATTTGCGGAATTTTTATTTATTCAGCTGTGGATTGTTTTAAAAAGAATAAAGACTATATGGTCCCTGTATGCGTAACAGGCTTTATATTATTCGGTGGAGAACACTGTATCGCCGATCTTTGTTACGCGCTGGCCGCAGGCACCTTTTCTATTGATATATTATTATTCTTAATAGTAGTTACAATAGGTAATTCAATAGGAGCAATTATTGTTGACAGAACACAATAATTATGATATTATATTAAAAGAAATGGAGGACTAGATATGACTTTATATGAACTAAATCAAGCGGGATATGCCTCCCTCCCTAAAATGACCAAAGCTGAATTAGAGAAGGCTAAGGAGAATATAGTTACTTTCTTAGATGTTCATAATTCGAGTTATTATATGATGTTAAATCATGATAATAAATATTATACTCTATTTACTTATATAGATAAGAAAGATAAAGATAGAATGGCTCTTGAGATTATTTCAGTTGCCAAGTCTTTAGGTGAATTAAAATCTATTGAAGTAAATGGAGATATACTTGAAATTTGGATCTTATATAATAATAAATGTGATATGTATGCTCTATTTAATTACGAGAAAGGAGTGATACAAGTATGACAGACGCTATTATTGTAAACTACGACCCCTTTGCTATGGAATCCGCAGTATATATTGCAACAAATGGAAAACAAAATCAAATAAAAGTTTGTTCTGACCTTGATGGATTAGCAGAAGCTTTAATTGGTTTTGCTTATGGACATAGTATTTATGACATTAAAATTCATGCTCCATTTGCCACTACTGGAGAAATTCAAAGACTTGTAACTAATTTAGAACAGAATATGTATTCTGAAAATAAGATTATGGTTGAGGGAATTTAATTATGTCAAAGCCAATAGATGAAACCGGTCATGTGTATGGAAAGCTAGTAGTAATAAAACGTGGCCCTAATGACAAAAATAATAGAGCTTAGTGGTTTTGCAAATGTAGCTGTGGCAATGAAATCTTAACTTTAGGCACTTATTTACGAAATAAATCTGTAACAAGTTGCGGCTGTGATAAATTTAGTCCAAAAGTAAAGGATGAAACTGGGAAAATCTATGGAGATTGGAAAGTAATAAGACGAGATAAAAATCGCATTGGAGAAGCCTATTGGTTATGCGAATGTTTAAAATGCGGTACAATTTCTAGTGTATTAGGAACTAATTTAAGAACTGGAAAAAGTCAATCTTGCGGATGCTTAAAATCTAAAGGAGAATAGTTAATATCTTCAATTCTTACAGAGTTGAAATATAATTTCAAAAAAGAAGTTCATTTCCTAGATTTAAAGAGCCCCTTAAGCAATAACCCCTTGCGGTTTGATTTTGGAGTCTTTAATGACGAGGATAATCTTTTATTTTTAATTGAATATCAAGGTATATAGCATGAAAAAGATATTCCTTATTTTGGCAATTCTCTACATGATAATTTATTAAGAGACGCTGCAAAGCGAGAATATTGTAAGCAAAAAGGTATTCCATTAATCTGTTTTACCCATATTAATGGAAAAATTCCTAATTATGAAGATACAAAAGCATCTATTAAAGAAAGCTACGAGGAGATTATAAATGAAATATCTAATTGATACTACCGAAATATATAGAGTAGATTCAGAAGCTGAGGCAGATCAACTACTTGAGATAGCTAAAGCTTCCGGGGTATTAAATAAATATAGCTGCGTATACAAGGAACGAAAGCAAAAAGGTGAAATTATAGATTCTTGGTATCGAGTTACTCTCAACAAAAAATTTACCGACGAAAAAGACCCAACTACCCAAATCACTATATCTTATACGGAGGATTAACATATGGTAAAGTTTGAAAAAGTAAGCCGTTTTAATGACATTGATCTGCCTATGCCAACCCGAGCAACCGCAAATTCCGCGGGCTATGATTTTGTAGTTGCGGAAGATACTGTAATCCCTCCTATTAGTTTTATTACAACTAAAATTCAAGACCATTTATTTGAAAATAATAGACATGAAGACTATTATGGCTTTATTGATCCTCTCACTCTTGATGATATGAGTAGTTTGACAAAAGAGCTTAAAAGTAAGATTACTCTTGTTTCTACTGGAATGAAATGTTATCTCAATCCAGGCCAATATCTTGAGTTATCTGTTAGAAGTTCTACTCCTTTGAAGCATTGGCTTATTTGTGGCAATAGTGTAGGTATTATTGATGCCGACTATTGCGATAATCCTGATAATGAAGGCGAAATCTTTTTTCAATTAATTAATCTATCTCCTTTTGCTATCCAGTTAAAAAGAGGAGATAAAATTGGTCAAGGTATTATCAAAACTTATGGTATTACTGATGACGATTCTGCTACAGGAGAACGCTTAGGCGGTTTTGGTAGTACAAATAAGTGAGTAAGTTATTATCTCTAGACTAGAGCTCTCGCACTACAGGCTATGCCATCTTTGAAGATAATAAACTTAAAACCTATGGTAAATTTACTGTCGATGATGACAACATTGACACACGATTAGTAAAGATACGATAGAGGATACAGGAATTAATAGTAAAATATAACATAGACGAAGTTGTATTTGAAGATATACAGCAATAGAACAATGTTGCTAATAACATCTAGACTTTTAAAGTTTTAGCCGAGGTATATGGAGTAATTTCTGAGTTTTTAGAAGAAAATAAAATACCTCATTCAACTATTTTAGCATCTTCATGGAAATCTATTCTTGGAATTAAAGGAAAAACCAGACCGGAATAGAAAAAAAATGCTCAAAATTATGTATTTGAAAACTATGGAGTAAAACCTACATAGGATGAAAGCGATGCGGTCTGTATCGGTCTTGCGCACATTAAATAGAAACAGTGTGCTTGGTAATAGGACAAAATAAAAAAATCCTCCTTTCCTAACTTTGAATTACTTTGAGAGAAGTTAAGAAAGGAGGACTTTATTTTGGCTTTTATTACTGAACATTTAGTAGAAATTTTATTTGGATTAATTTCTGCTGGAGCATTAGCATTTTGTCGTTATTTTTATAAACAATTAAAGTCATATAAAATGCTTCTCCAAGAAAAGAAAGATGATGATTTAGTTGAATTAATTGATGAAAAATTAGAGCCAATAGTGGAAGAGATTGAGGAGTTAAGAAAACACATTAGGCAAATAGAAAATAAAGAAAAAGAAGATCTATCACTCATCATAACCTCATACAGATTTAGACTAGTATAGTTGTGTAAAATATATCTACGATAGGGATATATGACATAGGATTAGTATGATTAGCTTACTGAATTTTACAAACTATATCATTCTTTAGGCGGAAATGGTCAAGCTAAAGAGTATTATGAAAAAACAATGAAGTTAGAGATTAGATCAAAATAAAAAATGGGGAACTCAATTGAGTTCCCCATTTTGCGTTAATCGGTTAAATATTGAATTAGTCATATTTATTATTTCTTGTCCATATGTAGCAATTAGATCTGCTAGCAGCTCCTCTTGCTCAATAGATAATTCAATATTATAACTAAACATTGCAGCGTGCGTTAATTCATGACATAAAACTTTTTTTATCATTAATGGAGATAATTCCTCATTAATATAAATACCTTTAGTTTCATTGTCACAAGCTCCTATTGTTAATTGACCATCACTTCTAATTAACATAGGATGAATTGGAGAAGTTAGAAATAATTTCCATTCTTCTCCATTAATATTAAGCATGGTTTAGTGAAGATATTCTTGTAACAAGAGCAGATACTTTCTTCTCTAATAGTTGTTTTTCTTCTGGACTAGCGTCACTAATCATCTCAACTAAATCTTCACTTAATTCTTTCATATATTTATCTAGCTCTCTAATCTTTGTGTCTTTGTCCTTATGGAGCTCTTTTGATTCCATATACATACGACGACTCATTGGGCTACGACCTTCACGAGAATCTCTTAACTCCATAGGAAATTCTCTTTCATCATAGTAAATGGGTTTTTCTCCATAGGATTCGCGGCCGCCACCCATATCTCCTCTACCACTCTCGGTAAATCTTCCCTGAGAGTCTCTATCTTGAGGATAATACATTCTGCCCCATTCATCTTTATCCATATCTCTATCGGGAAGATAGTATGGATAAGACGCGGGAGCATAGTATTTAGTCGGTTCTTTTTCCTTTTCTTCCATAGCTTTAGTAATAGTGCAATAATACATAGCCTATTCTAAATCTTTAATCATATCAATAACTTCGCCAAGTTCATGAGTATCTACATTACGGATGTCGCTTAATTGAGCCTAAACACATCCAACAAGAGTTTCTTTCATATGTTTTAGTCTCTCCATAATTAAGCCACCCTTTCAATAATTAAATTAGCATTTTGTACATCAATCGCCTAAGTAGAAACGTTCTTTACAGCGATTTCAAAACAACAGCCTCTAGGTACATCAATAAAAATTGAACTTGCAACATTATTATATTCTCCTGCCGCAGCTGGAGTAGAAATCATTGTTGTAGAAGCTATTCCTTCTCCGTTAATAGCAATAGCTAATGAAATAGGATCTACTGTTCCACCTGTAGCTATTGCAATATTACCACTAAAATGAGCTTTATATCTAGCTCTGCATTGAGTTGAAGTATTACCCTTTAATGTTACTAGTCCACTACCAACACGATGTAGTAGGCTGTTTGAACAGCCTACTACTGCATCGGTAAAAAGGACATTTTGATTAGCTGGTACTGTTTGTACAGCATTCGCGATAATTTCCATTGAACCAAATCTCTCCTTTTAATTTAAATTAGCATCCGCAACTATTCACGCTATAGCAACAGTTGGGATTTGGGACTACATATGCGGGAACTGGACAATCACGGCCTAATCTACGAATGATCTCAGAAGTCTGAGCTTCTTGATTGGCTGTAATAAAGGCGTTCTGAGCCTACTGAGAAGCCGCTAAACGAAGAGCCTGATTCTCATTCTGCAAGTCGTTGATTTTCTCCTGGCAGAGATAATCAAGAATTGCACGAGTTCCAGCGTTTTGACTGTCAATAATATCACGAGTATTATTAGACATAGAAGTTTGAAGAGCGTTAACATTTGTTGCTATATTATAGTTAACGTCAGCAAAGCCTCTTTCAATCTGACGGCCTGTCTCGCAGCAACAATCTGCAATCTAGCGAGAAATAGCGTTTTGATTTGTGAGATTATCAAAGCTTGCTTGTTGAATTGCAGATCTTGTATCACAGCAACAATTTGCTAATTGGGTAGCTAAAGCATTCTGACCTTGCATTAAAGCTACATTGGTATTATTGAAACCTTGCTGTGTTTGATAGCCTAACTGGCAAATAGCGCTATCAACACCATGGAAACCATTAGTAATAGAATTATTTAGAGCATAAGTACTATCACAAATTCCCTGATGAATAGCGGTAACGCCATTTTGGAGATTTTGTAATGCAAAACCTTCATTGATATCGGCACGAGTGGCCCATCCCTGGCCAGAAGGAGATCCGAATCCACTACCATTAGATCCAAAGCCTCCAAAACCGCCGAATCCATTTCCCCATCCAGCGAAACAGAATAGGAAGAGAATTATAATCCACCAGGCTCCTCCGTCATTCCACATTCCGCCGTTATTGCGATCGGTGCCGCCGGTAGCTGCGGCAATATCTGCTAAAGAATACCCACTGTTAGAATTGAACATTTAAGTTCCTCCTTTAAGAAATATTAAAGGCCGAGCATTTTCTTAAAGTTGGCAAACTCCTTATCGTAATCTAATCCTCTTTGAGACATAAGATTTCTAGCTATTTGTTCGATCTCTTCAGTTTTATTCTATTTGGCTAAGTCTAACAAATTAGCTCCAAATGGATTATTCCCCATCTAGTTTTCTAACATATTTAATATCAACTACTGAGGATTCTATCCATTCCTAATCATTTGAATTAATTCCATTGGGTTCATTTTATATTCTCCTTAAAAATCTAATTTTGGCTTTGATTCCTACTATTGCGTCGTGGTCTATTTATTATTAGGCTGCGGCGCAATTTTTTCTTTTAATTGAGCAAGTACAGTTTCAAATTCTTCTCTAGTTACAAACTGAGCAGGATTGATAACTGGTTCGGTTGGCATATTTTTTAATTCATAAATATTAAGTGTAGAAGTTCCGTCTAAATTTATCTATTTTGTATATATTCTTTTATTCGCTAAATCAGGAAAGAAAAATATAGAACCATCAAAGTCAATGCTAGTCGCTTTTACTTCTTCAATAGAAGAAACTGGACGACCTTTAATTCCAATCTAGGGCTATTCCACATATGGCATCCTCTGCTGCGGTACATAAGGGGTCGCCGCATATTGAGGTTGCTATTGTTGTGGCATATAGTATGGATAATTAACTGCCATAGTTTTACCTCCTTTAAAATATTCCCTTGGCCTTTCATTATTATATAAAATTTTGGCAAAGATAATTTTACTATTTTGCCAAAAATTTTGCCAATTTTATTGTAAAAAAAAATATAATGGGGCGTAGTTACCCCATTATATCATGATGCTCTATTCTCGCTAACTGCGGCCTCAATAAGGTTTGTTAAATAAGTATTTAAGTCGCCAGTTGTTTCGATAATATATTGTTTTGCGTCATTAGATAAAATCCCCAACACGGAGTTCATAGTTTTATTAAACGCAATTTTTTGTGCCTCAGCATCAAAAGCGCCTTGTTCTTTTAAGCTATTTACATAAGTCTGATTTGTAGCTATTACGCACTTGGTAATAGTATCAAATATCATAGTAGTATATTTCTCAGCTATTTCATTCTCTGTCTTAGAATTTAACTCATCTCGTTTTGCGTTAAGATAGTCAACTAGATATTTAGTTAAAATACCAAGTAAAGGAATAACACAAAGCTAGAATATTTGAACAATAATTTCAGGCATATAAATACTCCTCCTTTATACTATATATAAAACAAGAGGAAGATAATTTAATTACTTTGGGCCTGCGGACTTTCGTTTAGTCGATCTTCTCTATGACGTTCATGAATTCTTAATCTAAGAGTACTTTCAGAAATACCTTGACACTCTTTCGCTAATTTAGTAATAGGTTCATTATGTAAGTAACGCTCATATAATTCATCAAAGTTATCTGGAAGATTTTTTCTAGGTCTACCGAATTTTATACCTTTCTATTTCGCAGCTGCTATACCCTCAGCTTGTCGTTGTTTAATATAGGTCCGCTCTTGTTCTGCCTAGAAAGATAATATTTGTAAGACTAAATCTGATATAAAAGTTCCCATAATATCCTTGCAATATGAAGTATCTAATAATGGCATATCAAGAACTTTTATGTCTACACTTTTTGTTTTAGTTATTAAACTCCACTATTCAAGAATTTCAGAATAATTGCGTCCCAATCTATCAATGGACTTCAGGAGAATCATATCTCCTGAAGTCACAGTATTTAGCATCTTTTGATAAGATGGTCTATTAAAATCTTTTCCTGATTGTTTATCTATGAAGATATTTTCTTCTTTGACGCCAGCCTCTGTCAAAGCAAGAATTTGGCGATCAATATTTTGATCACGTGAACTAACACGCGCATATCCATATAACACCTTTATCACCTCATAGATATATGAAAAATTGGCAATTTTATTTATTAATAATTGCCCAAAAATTTGGTAATTTTCCCATTTTGATTTATTAATATAAATATATTATAATATAAATATAAAAAAAGTAAATAATTATTATTGTTTACTTTAAATTATGATTGGTATTTTGCATATAATTTTATTGGTCTTTCTTATCATTTCCGGAATAAAAAACGATGTAGAATTCTACCAACAATCACCGGATTACAGATTATGCGACCACCGCCTTTCGAGTGGTTATTCGATGATTGTTACATCCTGTGCAGGCATGACAAAATAAATTTTAGCGATTTCCCCCGCTCTGCTTTGTTGTGGAATAATGGTGCCCGATGATGTTAAATAAGGGATATCCCCCCCATCTAACGTGCGGACCCCATGAAATTTCGATGCGCGGTTTTCGTTTTCTGACATTACTATTTCTCCGGCGCTAGCTTGCTCTTGAAAAATGAAAACTGTATTTTGATTTGTAATCTTGTATTTTTTCTCCTCAGTTCCTCCGCCCTAAATCGCTGGATTCATAATCATAAAATCACCCTTTCTGTGGAATAATCATTTGGTTAATTACTGAATGGCGCTGGAATCTGAATTTCAATTTGGCGGGAGTCCCAATCAACACTAACTATTTGACCTGTAAGCCAAGGAGCAAATGGGTCTGCACTACAAACAACGGGTATCACATTCACAAGAAAATCTTCACCAACCATGTCACCATAATAAAGTAGAAATCGGTACATCCCATTTTCGTCTGGTTCAATAGGATAAGAATTCATTACTGCATCAAAATCAAATGTAAGATTCCACAGAATACCATCCTGTGTCCCTCCAAAACTTGGGTCAAGAATTGGCCTGAAGGTTTCATATGCCGGTCCTTTCCCCCACATATTCTTTTGAAATGGCTCATTTAGCAAAGGCAATGCCGCCTCATTTTGCCATCTTTCATAATCAGATGCCGGGGAAACCGGGTCGATAAATTCAAGATTATTTCTTGTAAATGCATCTTGCACTCTAATAATCGGGACTTCAATTTGCCCGAAAGCAGATTCGCTCCCGTATGCAAAGTTAAACAACCCCCACCACGGCTTAGAGGGCGGCGGAAACGCTTTCGCAGGACAACTAAAAATCATCCCATCACCTCCTGGATCGTCACAAACACCGAAATATCCGCAGTCGGTACAGTCTGGCACCTGAAGGTCAGCGCATTTGCCTCCTGCAAGGTACAGGCAATACCAGCCGCCGCATAGGCATTTTGACTCGCCGTAGCGGGCATCGGCATAATGAGCTGTTTGGTTTCGTCAGCCAGAACACTGGATACAGTAACCTTTTGCGTCTTTGCAGAAGCGTCCCAACCGGACGCGGTCAGCATAACCTCTGTTGCCTTAGGCACTTTTGAATCAACATACTTCTTATTTGCGGCATCATTTGCATCAGATGGGGTGGCGACATTCGTAAGAAAACTGTTCATAAAATTAATATTTGTAGTAGTTCCAGAGCCAATAAGAAAGCCTTCATAGTCTTTAGCAAACCCAATAAGAGCGTCTTCACCCCAAGTAATAATAGATTCTCTTTCGAGTTGTCCACCCTTTAGTGGCAAAAATGGCCCATCTTTTAATGAAACTAAATCTTCATAAAATTCAACTTCACTTCCAGTATAACCGTTCTCCTAAGCTGTCTTATAGACAGATTCTTTAACCTATCCAGTTAAAATACATTCCATAAGGTAAATTTCTCCTTTCATCTTTTTATCTTTAAAAAAGTACACTTTACTGAACTTGGTCAACTATATATAATTTATTTACTCTTTTCTTCATATATAATTGAAAAGAGTAAGATACTCACTTTTGGGAAAAGGGTTTCTTACCCTTTTCCCAATTTTTTATTATCTAGAAAGAGAAAGTATTTTTCCTATTAAAAAGTGTACTTTTTCTCGGAAATTGTTTATGGCTTTCTAAAAGACTGGAGCGAAGATCGCTTCCATCCTCGACCTTTTATCTAGTAATTTAGACTTGTTGAAAACAATAGCTAGATAGAAGGAGGTAAATAATTTGCCTAAATGTATTTTAGCTGAATAGGGTGGAAAAGGTGGCGGAGGCAGCTCCATTTCTCTTATTAAAATTGAAGTAACTACTCCACCCAGTAAAACAAGCTATCTTGCAGGTGACACTTTTGATCCAGGTGGAATGGTCATTACTGCATCTTACGGTATGGAAGGCGTAGTTATTACAACGGCAGAAGTAACTGGTTATCAAGTTACTCCATCTCCTCTTACTGATGGAACTAAACAAATAACTATTACTTATTCTGAACTTGGAGAGACGCGCTAGGTTACTTATCCTGTAACAGTAACACATAAACTTACGAGTATTGAAGTAACTACTAATCCTTCTACCATAACTTATGAATATGGAGATAATCTTCAAACTGCGGGAATGGCGGTCACCGCTCATTATTCCGATAAAGCTACTGCTACTATTTCTGGGTATAAGTGCTCTCCAACTTAGTTAACTACGGTAGGAAGTTAGCAGATTACTGTCTCTTATAGCGAAAATGGAGTAACTCAAACTACGACTTTCAATGTAACTGTTAATCGTAAAACTGTAACTAAACCTACCTGGAAAAGTAATCTTACTTATAATAATAGTTCTCAGTCTGTTAATGGAACATCCTATTGGAATAATTTCAATACCGCCTACATGAGTATTGGAGGTACAACTTCCGCAACTAATGCAGGAACTTATACTGCTACATTTACTCCTGGTAATAATTATCGTTGGCCTGATGGTAGCACTAATTCTATTGATGTAAATTGGACTATTAATAGAGCTGCGGGTTCTTTAAGTGTGTCTCCTTAGACTGTTGAAATTAATGGTAATAACTATAGCTCTGGAGTAAATGTGACTATTACTAGAGCAGGTAACGGTACTATCAGTTATACTCCTACGAGTGTAAATGGCTTAACCTTTAATCTAAGTGGTAATATCTTAAATATTAAAGGTAATGGATCTACTGCTATTAGTGGTCAAAAAATTACTATTAATGTTGCTCAAGGCACTAACCATACAGCTCCAACGAGTAAATAGATTACTATTAATGCTACCTATTGGACATGGGGATCTGAAACTGCAGTAGGTGATGCCTCTTGGTGGGCTGGACTTAAAGCATGGGCAGCAAGTGCAAGTTCTTCTGAAAGAAAAAATTGCGTTGGTAAAACTAAAAGAGTAAGTTTATCATCCGCAATTTTAGGTGGTAACTAGGTATTAATGAGATGCGTTGGCGCAGATCAAGATGGCACCGGCACGTTAGCCTTTAATGCTGTTTCTGCCCTTCCCAATACCACTTCTTTTGGCAGTAATGCAGTATGGATTGGATCAACAGCTCGAAGCTTATGTCAAGATTTTTATAATAAATGTAGTGCTAAAAATGCAATTAAAACAGTTAAAAAAGGTACGTGTCCAAACTATGGAAGTAGAAATGAAAGTGTAACCTATAATAATGAAACTGTTTTCTTGCTATCTGAAAGAGAATATGGACTTGATAGTTACTCTCCTATTTCTACTGCAAATAGTACAACTTCTAAAGCTGAATGTACTCAAGGATACAATGCCGCTTATAGTTATTTTACTAATAACTCGAAAAGAATTATGTATAAAGGAGACGCTAACGGTAACCCAACTTCCAGTTACGCGTATCAATGGGAGAGGTCCCGTAACTACAACTACTCGAACTACGTTTGCTATGTCGACAACGGTGGATCTGCGAGCATCGACGACTACTACGGCAGCGGTGGGCTCGCGCCGGCTTTCGTTATCGGATAATACAGCAAAATAATAATCGGGACAGTTAAGATTAAATTGTCCAGCACAAAAATCATATGTTACAGTAAGGAGTATTTTAAATGTCGGTTAAAACAAAAGATAGGCATATTTCAAAACGACACAGTCTTTATAAAGCACGTGAATTAATGGGCTATATTTTAGTCTTAACTCGTCCTAGAGAATTTGATAAGGATGGAAAACAAATTTGTAAACCCGGATTGCTTGGAGAGGGCCAACCTCTTCAGGCATTCGGATTAGATATAATTAAGTGCGGAAAGGGCATTCATGCTTGCTGTTATGAAGCAAGTAAGATAAATTTAAAAGACAAGGATACCCTTACTAAACGAAATGAGTATCATAATAAAGCAATCGAGTATTGTGATAGCATATTTCGTCAAATCGACCTCTGTATATTCCAGTATGCTCAAAACAGCAAAAAGAAAAGAAGATCTTTTGAACATTTAGCTAGATTAACTAAAGTTACAAAAGAAGCTATTCAAGATAGAAAGAATAGAGATAAACTTATATTAGAGCATAGTTATAAACAGACCAAATCATTTAGAAGAGGTCGATAATTATTTTAAAAGGTTAAGTTCTGTATTTTTCGGTCCCGTAACTACAACAACTCGAACAACGTTTGCAATGTCAACAACGATGGATCTGCGAACAACAACAACTACAACAACAGCAATGGGCTCGCGCCGGATTAGATGGAGCTATCATGTTGCGAGTTAAGCTGCGTAGCAGCGCAAACGAGCAACGCCTAAATAGTCCCCAGAGTATATTATTATCCGTCTAATTAAAAGTTTGCTCTGGATTGCACCTACTTATGTGGGGAAGAGATTGAGTAGACTGTAAAGAGCTTTGCTCTACAACTATCGAATAGTATACTATAGGTAGATCTGCCTTTTCATCTAAGGAGAACTTAACCGTTTCACTAAAAGTGAATAAAGTAAGATTGTAGACGCAGGGCTCGAGTAGCTACTGCTATAGCTACATGATAAGGAGAAAGTATGTTGAAAGAAAATCAAAATACTTTCGAGCGTTTTTGTAGTTTTGACGCTATGTATGATGCGTCTTATAAGGTTTGCCGAAACGTTCGATGGAAAGATAGTACAATTAATTTTGAAGAAACAAGGATAGAAACAATCTTAAAAACAGAAGCTGATCTGCGAGCGTGGGAATATAAATAGCTTGTGTTTAGTTGTTTCTCGATAATCGAACGAGGTAAACCAAGAGATATAAGAGCGTGTCATATTAACGACAGACTGGTTCAAAATGCGTTATGTGAACAAGTTTTGCTACCAGAATTAACTCCTAGATTTATTTATGATAATTGCGCGACTCTTAAAGGAAAAGGAATAGACTTTGCTTTGAAGCGCGTTAAAGCTCACCTCCAGCAAGCCCATAGAGAATATGGATTAGGAAAAGATTTTTATGGATTAAGAATTGATATACGCAAGTATTTTGATTCTATAGATCATGAAGCTTTAAAGCGTGCAGCAAAACGCCTCATTAAAGATGAGCAAGTTTACAATCTATGTTGTTATTTAATAGATACTTTCTCTTTTAAATTAACTAAAGATAAAGAGCCAATTCCTAATAAAATTTATTATATAAGTAAGAAACATAAATATGAAAGAACTTATGTAACTAAATTTAAACCTAATCGTAAATACTATGAATATGAGGAAAAAAGTCTTGGATTAGGAAGTCAAACATCGCAATTATTTGCATTGTTAGCATTGAACGAAATTGATCACTTTATTAAAGAAGAGTTACATATTAAGTATTATGGGCGCTATATGGATGATTTATATTTACTCCATAATGATAATAAATACTTAGCCGACTGTAAGAAAAGAATAGAAACTTGTTTAAATAAACAAGGACTTCATATGAATAAAAAGAAAACTACTATTATTAGAATTTCTCCAATTCATGATGATAAAATTCGTCATGCTCCATTTAAATATCTCAAATGGAACTTTTATCTTACAGACTCTAATCACATAATACAAATTCCTTTCAAAAAGAAGATTACGCATCAACGCCGTAAACTTAAAAAGATGCGCACTTTATGGTTACAAGGTAAGATTAAAACAGAAGAAATTCAACAATCTTATCAAGGTTGGCGTGCTCATATAGGCAAAGGAACTTGTTTTTATATTATACAAGATATGGACAATTACTTTCGTTCATTATTTAAAGGAGTTGAAATAAAGTAATGTATATTCTATTAAATAGAGAGAATGTAGTAGTTGACATTCTCGCAGAAGCACGTTACATTAAACTACAATCCTCAAATGGCATTGTCGTTGCCTGCGAGGAAGATGAAGGTACTGGGGTTATTGGCTCTAACTGTGATACTCATTATACTCTAGTTAAAGCCGATATTTTAAATCAACCTAATGCAGTTACAGTATTAGAGTTAGAAGAAATCCCATCTAATGTTATTCCTAATTATTCCATATATAACTTTGAAGATAAGACTTTTACTACGGATTTAAATTAGGTTAAATATGATAAACAAGAGAAAAACAAGACGCTGTTCGCAGAGTATCTTGCTACTCACCCACTAACTTGGGTCGATGGGAAAGAGTATGGAATTACGTAGGAGGACCAGTCTGAAATTAGTTTAAATATAAACCAATATCAGGCAGCTGTCGCAGCTAAAATAGAAAATCCTACACTTGAATGGCATGCTCGACACGAAGAGTGTTAGCCATGGGCGTTAAAGCAATTAGTTGCTTTAAGTTTAGCGATTTCCGAAGCGGTATATCCTAAATACCATCAAATGCAAGAGTATAAAACTCAAATATTCGGAGCTAAAACAATAGATGAGCTAGCAGCTATTGAGTTAAATTATGAAGATGCTAAGGTAAATAATAATGAATAATCTTAGTAAAAATGCTATCTTATTTGCAGTAGGAGGAACTCTATACTACGGTATAGAGTTCCTTTATAAAACATTTATTAGTTTTGGGGCTTGCCATTGGTCAATGTTCTTATTAGGTGGACTATGTTTTCTCGTAATAGGGCTAATGAATGAAAATATCCCTTGGGAAGAATCTATTATTACTCAAAGCATAAAAGGCTCATTAATTATAACTATTTTAGAATTAATCTTTGGTTTAATTCTAAATATAGGATTAGGACTAAACATTTGGGATTATTCAAATATTCCATTTAACTTTATGGGATAGATTTGTTTACCATTTTCTATTGCATGGCTTTTTTTAAGTTTACTAGCAATAGTATTAGACGACTATCTCCGATGGAAGTGGTTTGGAGAAGAAAAACCACATTACCATTTAAAAACAAAAAAATAGGGAGAACCTTGTAATTAAGGTTCTCCCTATTTTTTATTTTACATCAATAATAACAAGAGCAATATCACTCTAAGGCTTTTCTTTTATATAAAAAGTAATTCCTGTTCCAACTGTTGCATCCGCATGATCAATCTTGCTATATTCATCAAGATTTGATGTATATGTAACAATAGGAGGAACATTTCCCGCTTTTCCACAAGTTAAACCGGTATTGGAATATGTCTAAGTATACATATCTCCATTTAAAATCCAGTTACCTGCGGAAAGTGTGGTTGTATACGCTACAGAGGTACTTTCACTGATCTACTCATCTGTCTCTGCTTTACTATAAACATCGAGATTAGTTCTAGCGCCTGCCGCATTAGTAGCACCTGTACCACCAACTGAGAGTGGTAGTGTGCCAAATTGCGGAGCGCCTGCAGTAGCGGAATATAAAGCGCCTGTACCTTGCAGTCCTGCAACTCCATTTTCCGCATTTCCGATCACTAAGCTGCCGGCCGCAATCTCAACCATTTTTACTGCTTCTGTTCCATTACCAACTAACAAAGCATTAACAGTAAGATTATTATGTCCAGTACCACCTTGAGCTACTGTAGCGGTCATAGTTTTTAAGAAAACATCGTCTACATCGATCTCGGTAATACCATCACTTAATACTTGAGCAGCGTAAGCATTTACTTGCAAACGTCCGCCTTCTTCATTGCTAATATCAATAAACAAATGTTGCTTATCCTCTGTGAAATAAGCATAACCCTCATGAAGAGGTATCTAATTAAGTTGGTCCTCTGGACCTCTATAGATCTTGAATAAAGCCATTATTAAGCCCTCCTTTATACTCTCTAAATATAAATTAAGATATTAAATCGTTAAAGCTCCCCCATGATAATAGTTCTTCAATCTAATTAGCAGAATAAGTCTGTCTATCTTTCTCTGTTACAGCTCCGCCTATTAAACTATTAACATAGTGAACGCTATATGTTTTATTAGCTACCTCTCCATCGCTTTCGTCATTATAGACGTTATCAATTAGATTAGTAATACCACCAGTTAACTAAACTCTTCCCCATATTCCATCGGCTGCTTTATAATACCAATAAGAAGTCTCTTGATTAGTTTCATATTCAACCCATGTGATAGAGAATATATCTTCTGCGGTAATTTCTTCGGTGTAATTTTCTTCGATATAGGTTACACCGGTTTGAAGAGAATCTTTTAGCGTCTCTGTCTCATTAATCGTATAGCTCTTAACAATATTTAATGCTTCTCCAACTGGGCCTTTTAGATTTCCAGTATTCTTAACCCAAGTTCCATCAGAATTTAATTCATAAATATCGCCAGTCTAAGCATTTAAGTAAACGTCTCCTTGCTTAGCTCCTTCGATCACCGCAGAAGTAGTAGTATCAGATACCTAGGTTCCAACAAACAATCTAGAACCTCTAGGAATAGTAAAACTAAATTTAAGAGTAGATGTTCCAATTATTTCTGCCTCAGAAGACCCTGTTTCTGTTACTCCAACAAACTAAGCTTCTGTTTCATAGTTCTCTATTGGCTTAGGCATAGTAAATTGAAGATTCCAAGCATTTACTCCCTATCCACTATCGCTACCAACAACAGAAGGAGTAATAGCTTCATATTTTTGAGTTTCTCCATCTTGCTAATAAGGATCAACTACATTCGTTGTTACAGTAGGCACTGGTGCCTATAAACAAGTCATATAAGTAAAAGTGCAAGTGTTACCGTCTTTTGCAGTAATCTCATAGATAAATCCGGTAGCCGAATTTATGTAATAATCTCCTACATAATAGTTACTAAACGATTCATCAGTTTCTTCATATGTAGGTTGATCTCGTTCTCCTAAAAATTCTCCAGAATAGAATCTAGCAGACTTGGGTAACTTAAATTCTAGCTTAGGACTATTAATATTATCATCATTTAAAGTTACGCTAGGATTCTCGCTAGGCCCAATCACTTCTGTACTAGGATCCGCCATAACTTGAGACTAAGGTAAAGAGAAACTAATAACTGGATGATTAATATTTCCACTATTAATTGAAAATGTCGGATCTCCATCTGCATCTAGAATGGTTGTATCTCCTTGCTATAATATTTGAGATACAGGTAAATAGAAAGTAAGTGTAGGTCTATTTATATTAGATGTATTATCAAATTCTATATAAGGATTTTGGTCAGCATCTATATGATTACTATTAACATTATCGTCTGTAAAAATCTAGGACTATGGCAAAGCAAATCTTATTATAGGACGATTTACATCTCTATAATAGTAAGTATTTGCTTGATAAGTATATTCTTCTCCAAATGTAATCGCTCTATAACCACTTGGATCTTCCTCATCTTCTACATAGTAAGTTCTTTGAGGGAATGGCTCTTCTCCAGCATCTAATCTATAAACTATTTCAAGTTCAACTTCAGGAGGCTAATCACAATTCAATACCTCATAAGTACTATCATCTATAATCTATGCTTGCGGGAGGAGGAAGGTTAAGAGCACATTATCAAGATCTGTACTATCATTTCGTACGTCTGGATCTTGATCAGCATCAAGAACTATTGGCTCTGTAATATCTATTCTTGGTGTATTACCAGTCATGGATGCTAGCATTTCATAGCTAAGGCCGCCCGCAGACCCTGTTCCATCGGCATCAACAAAGATCTTTCTCCACAGAGTAGAGTTATAGCTTTTGCCGTAATTCTACAAATCCTCATTTTTATAAATATCATAGTTTGCATCACTTGGCAAACCGTAAGATACAATTACTAAATCTCCAGGAAAGATAGAAGATGTCCAACCTTTAGTTAAATCTCTATCCATCTAATATTTACTGGTAAAAACTTGTCTAATTTTAAAATCTTTACCTTTAGGGCCACCGTAGAAACTTTCCATAGTTTGACACCTCCTTATTCATAAATAAAATCAATGATAACATTATATAAATCTTGATAATTTTCTGGAGCATTTATATTTTCTGGATTTGGTAAAACATAAATGCCGTTAATACCCTTATTATATATATTTAATGCTATCTAATAAGCTTCTATATATTCAGTTTGAATATTATTATAGGCTTCCCAATATGCCTAGTAAGCTTCTGGATCAGTTTCCTAATCTGGGATAGTAGGGTTCTATCTATGGAACTCTTCTAAATCAGCAGTTCTTTTTGCGTCTGCTTTCTGCATATCTGCTGTTCCTTGCTAGATAGCCTACTAAGAAGCTTGCTCATCTTTTTTGTATTTTCTAGGTCTAATAAAATACATATTTGTAATAGCTATATCTTCATCTAGCTCATATATACCAGTTCTACCAATCATGATTGATTTAGATTCATTCATGACTATTTTTGTGCCAGCAGGAGCCTAAACACCAACTTTATTAAACTAAGAGGCTCCTATCTAAGCAACAATATTTCTGAATATATCTTGTCCACTAGAAGCATAACTACCACTGTTATTATCTATTACATTATAATAAATTTGACCAACAGTTGGCATTGTCTCCTATTCCTCCTTATACTCTCGTTAATACTTGGGTTGCTGTTATACTCATAGTACCATTATAAGCAAGAGGTAAAGTAAACTAAGTTATCTAATAGTTTCCACTTATATTACTTTTCTTATCTTCTATATAGATAATATTGTTAGGCTCCATGTAGTATTTAGGCAGACAAGTAATAGAAATAGTAGTATTATAGTTCAAATTCTAATACATCATTTCTCGAATTCTATCGAAACAACTCGCGCCTGTAGAACTTATTGAGAATAAATTATAATACTCTTTAGTAAGAACAAAAAATCTCTATCCTATACTTCTATACTAAGCTATTAAATCCTAATTTAATCCTTCAATAAATATAATATCAGGCACTTCCATATTATATACGGAAGTTATATCAGAACTATTAACTACTTTAGTCCTTCTACCTATTTCATTTACAGAATATCTACCTATTTCAGAACCAGTATCTATAAAATCTAACCAAAAATTTAAATTACCAGGATTATTAAATACATCGGGATTCCAATGATTATATTTATCCCAATTCTAATTTAAAGGATCATATAGACCTCTCCATTCTGCGATTAATTCAGAATCATAATAATTATCATATACGCTATTAGTAACTTGCGCATTTAATGCTCTACGATACAACTCTTCTCTCCATTCGTCGCATGGAGGTCCAATTAATTTTGTTTTATACCCATTTATATTATAGTCACTAGCCTAATTATTAAAATCATACCTAATAATTAATCCAGTCTATTCATCAATAATAGCCCACATATACTACCCAGCTAAATCTATCATTGGTTTAGTATCAATAGCAAGATGATACCTGATATTAACTTCTACATCAGAGGGAGTAGTTCTTTTACCCCAGACATAAAAATCATTCTTTACATTATCGAACTTTGGACTTCGAGTAATTGCTGTTGTAGTATCAAGATCGGTTAATGAATATAAAAACTTCGCGTTATTGTAATTTTTAACATAATCATTTGTAGTTAATTCTGTTAATGGGCTACCTGTATTCAAATAATTTTTGATTTCCTGAAAGATAAATCTACCATTTATATCATAAAAATATTCAAAATTACCTAATACATCTACTATTTTATCTAATAAAGAAGTAACAGTATCTCCTGCATCTAGTATTAATTCACCAGGATAAGTAAAACTAGTTTCTTTATAACCTGCATCTTGTCCATAGCTTATCATATGCGGAAAATCCGGGCTAGAAGAAAAGTTCATACTTTCATAATTGTTACTAAAATATACAGGTTTATCTCCTATATATTTAACTAGCATTTTGCAAGTTTCTTCTATATCAGTAATAACTATATTTTGAATACTTTCTCTGCCCCAGTGATTTACAGCTTCATATATAATCTAAAAAATAGTTGGATATACAATTTCTATATCTCCATTATCTTTCTATATATAACTTTCATGAAAAGTTATAGAACCTGGAAATGTACCTCCCGCGGTACCATCTAAAAGGCACATTTTATCTTTTCCGTTTATTGAAATAGTCCATCCAGATGTAGATCTTGCTATTGATGCATTAGATAGTACAAACAATCCACAAGGAAACCAAATTGTATCCCCATACTAAGCATAAGATTTTAGAGGATTATCATACCCTATAAAAACTTTTACTTTCTTGTTAATGGCAATCTCATTATCTATATCTTCTATATTGCTATTAATTTCATTAGCAAGCATAGTTAAACTGATCGTTCTTCGTACAGAAGATGATCCGTTAACGCTTAAACTTCCAGATATAATATTTCCCTATATCTCCCTAATAGGTTTTTCATCAAAAGAAAGCAGGACTATTTTAGCATAATGAGTGCGGACATTGAACTTATCGAGCTTCATAAGAAACTCCATATCATTTAGATACTCGTACATAAGTCTATCCCACCTTCAGTCGCATTTGATTAGTCAAGCATTTATAATTAATTACACAGAATTGTGCATCTTTTAAAGCGATATATTTTATCATATTATCCATAGGATTAAGAGTATATCTACAAGTTGGACCAATTTTTATTGTAGTAGGATCAGAACCATCTACACTAGAGCTAATATATAAAGTAGTGCCCTCATCCGCTTCTATGTCAAAAAGAATTATATCACTAAAATTATAATAAATTTCTCCATCTGTAAGCTTTCCTTCACTATTTGGCTTAAAATGAGTGTTATAGATTAATTCCACCTATTTCTAAGTTTCTTCTTTTATTATCTCGTAGATATTAATAGTTTTATAAAGATTAAATGTAGTATTATCTATTACTATATCATTCTAAATATCTCGCACAAGTAACTCTTCTGGCCCATTGTTACTAAATATACGGAATGTTTCACTATTCTTATAATCATAATTATAGTATTTTAAAACTTTGTCAGTTCCAGTAAATATTCCAGAAATCTATCCCCAAATTCGTGAAGCATCAATCGCAGAAACTACTCCAGCAGATAAATCTTCTATTTGATTCAACTGACATATATAATTGATTACGATAGGAACATTAGAAGTAACAAGAGCAATAGAATTTATACTTTCATTTAAATGATACGCTCTTCCTGGCGCGACTAAAATTGAAGATCCATTAACTGATAATTTAATAGTCGCCGTTTCTGGCCCCTCAAGCGCAGAAATTAATTTTTTAAGCTCACTAATTTTATTATCATATTCGCTAATGTCCTCTCCCGCTGTCAAGGCTTCAGCTTTAAGAGCTTCCATCTCTAATAGCTATGCAGTTAAATCTATTTTGGGATACTGCTCTACTAAAATATCAGTAACTTGAACAAGATTCATTTTATATCCTCCGCCAATACTAACTTCCTCTTGCTCTCTTATCATAGCATAAAGATCAATATTCTTTCCGTAAATGCCACTAATCTAACCAAAAGAATAATTGATATTTTCATTAACTAGAGTTTCAAATGACCCAACATCAATTATATTAACTTCATTCAAATTAGCAATCGTATTCTCTAATACTTCATAAGCGGTAGCAGAAAAAGAATAAAGCATGCGGCCGACCGTATTATTCGGGGTTAAAGAAACATTAAGTAAACCGACAATAATATTGCCCTCAGTTGGAGATTTAAACAGTTTATAATTAAAATCATTTAAAAACTCCTCTGCTTTTTCTCTAAAAATTCGCTCAACAAAAATATTATCATCAAGTAAACTTGTAGATATGGACGGAACATTCTAATTAGATAAAACTTTTATATCACTTCCATTATCACATGGTTCCCTGATTGTCCCATCTTCAGCAAATTTATCTTTAGGAATAACTAACTAATCTTTATAATAAAGACCATTTGCCCCAATGGTAAAAAATGTCTAGTCGCTATCCATCTAAAAACTAATTAACCCAGATATTGGGAATTCTGCATAATAAGCATTTCCATTCTAGACTAAATGAGGATATCTATCTCCTAAAGTATCCTATTTACTTCTAAGAGTTGTATGCTTAAAACTAGATAAAGTCTAATTAAATTGTAGTCGTAACTATATGCCATCTCTATAAAAATAACTATACTCAAAATTAACACTATGAGGTGCTTTTGTAGCATCGTAGACTGGAGATGTCCGCAGACCTGCAGATTTTTCTTGTTGAATAGCATATTTATATTTGACTCCACTCTAAATAGTAAAATCGGTATAAATTAAAGTATTATTAAAAATTTGATTTTCAAACCATAAATATTTTATATCTTCCCATACCTAGTAATTACTATCTTCACAACTCCTAGTTATTACATAGCTTCCGCCTAAATTAGAAGATGTAGTACAGTATAATCTAATGCATCCATTTTCTTTACAATATATACTATTATCTTCTATATTAAAAGAAGATATTCCTTCTAATTCTCCTAAATAAGTTCTACTAGCTAAAAAAGTATATGGCTCAGACTGGGTCGCATATCCGTTCTCAGTGATAATAGAATATATAACAGTATATTTTTCATTGTTTGTTAAAACAGTTTTAAATCTAAAAGTATCAATATCATTAATTGTACCATTATGCTATAGCCATCCAGAAGTTTCTAATAACTATTCTTGTTCAACTTCATATAAATCAAATTTATACTTATTAAGCAATTCATTATTATTAGCACCTATGCTATAAGACCCAATAAATAAAGGAGTAAGAGTAGCTTCTGTTCGCTCTGTAGAAATTACATCTTCTCTTTTAATTTCGTCATTTTCTATTAAAACTTCTGGCGTATCTATAGCTTTAATAACCATTACAGTAGACCATTCAGAAAAAGCTCCTTGATCAATTTGCTATTGCTTCCAAGTGGCAAATTCTGAAAGTGAATTATACATTGCATTAACGCCAAATCTCATCTATACCTTATATAGATATCCAGCTGTCCAAGGTTCAATTAATTCTGTTCTATTAATAGAAATAAAATACTAAGAGCCTAAAGAACCAATAGCAGAAGGTGCTTTATAAATAGTTCCATCTGGATACTAGCTAGTATTTACTATACTTCTGTTATTAGACTAACGAACTATTCTCATCTATATATGTCCAATATCACTAAGTGAAGTTATGGACTATAATGTAAAATATATCTAATAAACATTTGTACTAGCTAGAAATGCTGGCTGGGTACTCTATAAAGTAGGCGGATAAATACTAATTGGCATAAATAACGCCTCCTTTTTCTCATCTAAGATATTTGAAAAATCTTATATTTTTAATAAAGATAATTGGCCAAAATAAGATAGAGGAAAAGGCAATTAAGCCTCTTCCTCTATCATTGGATATAATGCTTCCATAGCTTGAATAGAAAGATTAAGAGGCTCTATATCCTCCCATTTTATCTTTTTAAACTCGATATCATTGTCAATATTATCAAGTTCTTCAATCTATTGAGTAAATTTTTTTCTATTATTTTCAGGAATAAAAAATGAATTAGGATCTTTTTCGTCTGGAATACCTAGCTCTTTCAATAACTAATTTTTAGTCTCAATGAGAGACTCAACAATAGGTTCTAAAGTTTTCATATTGCGAACAACTATAAAAGTAGTTCTTGCTGGAAATTTTATATCTCCAGAATTTTTTATAGTCTAAAGTCCTTTATAAAGGTTTAAAATCTCACTATTTATCATTTATAAAACCCCTTTTTCTCTTTATGCTTTTCCACCACCGGACGGAATCATTGGTTCAACAACATCTTGAATATAGGATCTTAATCCACTTATATCATCCGCTGAAATTCCTTCTACTGTTCCATTTAAATAAATTGTATCTCCAGTAATCCATACGCCTGCACCATCTGCTCTTAAAGCGATATTTCTAGCTGACTAAAGAATAATACTTCTTGATCCACTTGTTGTTTCAATACCTATATTATGAGTTACTCCATTATCATCTTCTCCTGCTACATACCCTAATGTACCTAAATATGTTCTTTTACCTTGATATATATCTAAATATTCTGTCTATATTACTCCAGTATCATATAAATAAGTACTGCCTGCCGATAAAGTTCCATCGTCAATTGTCCATCCACCAATTTTACCTCTATTAGCAGTAATTCTACCAGTAATAGTTGCATTATTAGCTGTTAATTTACCTGTACTAGAAACACTAAAATTGTCGCCTACTTTTAAGCTACTTGTACTTAAACGAATTGTGCCACTAGAGTTTTGCAAACCAGAACTAGTAATAGTCCATCCACCAATTTTACCTCTATTAGCAGTAATTCTACCAGTAATAGTTGCATTATTAGCTGTTAATTTACCTGTACTAGAAACACTAAAATTGTCGCCTACTTTTAAGCTACTTGTACTTAAACGAATTGTGCCACTAGAGTTTTGCAAACCAGAACTAGTAATAGTCCATCCGCCAATAGTACCTTTATCCGCGGTTATCTCGCCATTAATAGCCGCATTTTTGCATTTCATTTCTCCTGTACTTGTTACATAGAAAAAGGAAGAACCAGTAAAAATTGGATTGCTTGCTGTACTTCCAGAACTCGCACCAGCCCAAAAACGATATGTACCAGAACTTGCCATACCAGTTCTATAATTGTCGCTTGTAAGTTTATTAGAAGAAAGAATCCATCCTCCAATATTTCCTTCTTTGGCAGTAATTAAACCGCCTTTAGATACTGAAAATTTTGCACTTGAAGCAGTATTACTTCCTGCCCACATAGCAAAATCATTATTATTGGTAGGAACAGCTGTATTAGTAGCAGCAGCGCTATTTAATTCAACTCTTGTTCCACCGCTACCGCTATAAATCCTATTAGTTTCAATAGTCCAACCATCTGAACTATTTCTACTGGTACAACCAATTTTACCAGAACGAGCGTAAACTACTCCATCAATAGTGGCGCTAGTAGCAGTCAGAGAACCGTCATATTTAACAGTAAATACTCCTCCACCTATTTTAATAGCTTCAGTAGTACCTGCTTCCTATAAATCAGCAAGAGTAATGGTCATTCCATTAGATGCATTTCCACCCTATTGAGCCTAATTTCCACCACCATAAATCTTTGCAGTTCTACCGTCTATTACAATTTGACCGCCACTGGTTTTAGCTCCAAAATAAGCGATTCCGTTTTCCATTAAGCCAAAAGTATTAACTCCTGACTAATAACCATATAAACCAATCTTATCTTGAACGCTGTCTTTACCCATTATAACACCGGTAAAACGATTAAAGCTGTCTTTTTCACCGGCACCAATTTGTGGAGCATATACATACTAATCTTCTTCATTAATCTCTAATGAAGTACCATCCCAACCATTGATAGCCTCATTACCATAAGTATCAAGATATAAAATAACCGGATGATAGATATATTTATTGCCATCAGCACATCTTAATAATGCAATACTATTATCTTCAAAGATAAAACTCGCGGCCGGCTCTAGGTAGTAAAGTCCATCATCTTGTTCTATAGTTAATATATTCTAAGTTAAAGAAGTAATATTATTACTTCTATCAATTTCATTAACTAAGAACTAGATATTATTGCTATAAAATTGGGGATTTACACCAGAGGCGGTATATTTGATATATGATGGAATAGAACTTATATCTATATTTCTAACTTCATCATCTGCAAAATCAAGAGCAACATCAATGGGATAATTACAATAAATATCATAAGTTCTACCATTCTTATTATCATTAATTGTTACCTAAACTTTTACATAACCACCCGCGGGAGTGGAGATAAGTGGCGACATACCGCTTGCTACTTTGCGGTCATCAGCCGTACCGTCCGCAAGATTTATATTAATTCCAGTCCACTAATAAGATAAAGTATAACTCCCATTATCATTAATTAATTCTCCATCTTTATATACATAACATCTAAGCGGTAGAGTATTCTACCATGTATTATTTCTATAAATAAGAGGATTTAATCCGGATAATTTCAAGCCCGTAGTGGTATCGAACGGCCGCACCGCTGTTACATAAGTAGTACCATTAGTTCCCTAATCGCCATCTTTTAAGAATAATATTTCCTTCTAAAAAGAATACTTCTACTCATCCATCGTAATTATACGGACTAATATAGTATTATTGTTAAAATTAACTTTATACTTCTACTTAATAGTATAATGCAAAATATTGTTATTGTCAACCCAGAGATTTTCTATCATAGACTAACTGGGATTATATCTTGTACTAGTGATATTATTACCGTCTGGACCAATCCATTCTATTTTATAAGAGGTGCCAACTCCATCTTTCCAAGTTAAAACAACCTATAAAGCTCTCTCTTTCTCTGCATCTTCTACTGCTATATCACCATTTGCATCATATCTAAAAGTATCTTCACCACTATAGCTAATAGTTACATCATCTTCAGAAGAGCTATTTGTAATAGTATGTTCTAATACTCCAATAATCTCGGTATGTTGCGTATTATAGACTCCGCAAATAAAAGTAACAGAAGAATAAAGCAATAAGTTAGTTACTACAATTTCATTCTGCTAAAACTCTACCGCAGTATAACTACCATCAGGATATAGCATATACCAGTCTCCAATGAGAACGGTATCATCTGTATTATTCTATATCTCAACAATAATATCTTCTCCTACTGTTGTTTGACGTAGAGAGAATAAATAATCGCTATTGAGATTATAAATCGTAGTTTGTGCAGTCATTACAACATTCTCATTGTAGATAACAACCAATTTATACTACTTTTGATGAACGACTTGGTCAGCAGTAAGTATCATCGTGTTGCTCTCGGACGCTGCAACGGGAGCCCAACCAACCCCAGCATTTTTATCGTACAATTCGCTTCCTAGCATGACGCTTATATCTCTCTCAAACCACTTGCACTCACAAGTAGAATCACTCATAATATTATCGCCTTGATATATCAATCTACCTACTAAATCAAGAGTAGTAATCTCGTCAGTAAACGCATTACCTTGTGGAGTAGAAATATCAAGATAGTATAAATTGTCTGTAAGATCCCGTTGTTCAACAAATTGAATTTCTATATCCTTTACAAAAATATTAGCTACAGTTCTGTTCTCTTTATCTGTAATTAAACCAGACTCAACATAACGATCATAGACAAAATTTTCTTCAAATAATTTAATCTATTTAAGTCCAGTTAAATAATTTTTCTAAGCCTTTATTATTATTGATTGCGGGCTGTAGACCGTGAAGCGATATGGATCTCCATTAAAGGCACTTAAATCAAGTTTATAAGAAACTATATCTCCGCTCTATGTAAAAAACTATATCTCTAGCCCGTAATTTCCCTAAGTATGTTCACAATGAAAAGTGGTTAAAAAAGAAGCCTTAATTCTTATAAGATCATTAGTACTAGCATACTGCCTAAACAAATCATGATAACCATCTTCTTTGTCTTCATAAATAATCTAGTAACTAAGATTACTATCTGATGGTGCGCCTGCTACTACGCCTCTTTCCGCAAATCTATCATAATTATACATAGTGTCAAACGTTGGACTTTTTTCAACAATAGAGTTAGATAAAGACATCATTTCTCCATAGGATAGAGACTATTCACTTGTTCTACAAACAATTCTTTTTCTTGCTGATAGATCATCCTGAGGAATAGTAACATAAACAGTATCGCCAATTTTATACTATTTTTTTACATCATCAGAAAATGCAGATACAATATTACCAGAATATTTAACTTTGTATTCTCCAGTATCTAAATTAACAATACTATCAATATCAGCTGTAATAGTTCTATCATATTGTAGAGCTGATAACTTCTTATCAACAAGAATATCCACTGTCTAAAAGATAGATTCAGAAGTAGTATTCATATTTATCCTCCTTTTACTCTTAATTAAGAGAGGGAATTATCCCTCTCTTAATTCTTAACTCTTTCTCCTGTTAGCCCACTGAGCAGCATCATCAACAAGACTATGAAATGCTTCTTGAATTTCATCAGAAGAGGTAACATTAGGAAATTCAACGTGCTCAATAATTACTCTTTGTTCTATGGTATCATTAGCAGGAGTAACCTAAGTATTGCCTCCTAACCTAGATGCCATAAGCCCTACCGCGCTTAAAGCATTATTATCAAGAGCACTTTCAATGGACGCTATAAAATCAGGCCCTAAAGCTCTCATAGCAGAAACCGCGGAGAGAATATTTTTTGTATCCTCTTGATTTAATACTAACTCTTTTTCATGTAAGAAAGCAAGTTTGGCATTATTAAAATCTCCAGTATAGCCGCCTGTGTCAAATCCACTAATTTGGCTTTCTTTTAGCCATCCATAAGCCGAACTGTTAGATTGAACATGGATTGGATATGGATTGCCTTTGATAATACGAGTTATTTTAACTTTCTTACCCGCTCCACGTTTACCAGCTGGATCAGTTCCATAAGAATCATGATAATACCATCCGCCTAAATAAGTAACCTCGTCTCCTACCTCTGGAATGTTATTTCCTCCACCTGTCTATTCTGTTCCAGAACTAGATGGTTTGTTAGTAGAACTACTACTGTTATCAGGTGCGGTTGCAGATGGAAGATCATCCTTTCTATTAGCCTCATCCTCCATCGTTTGCGCTGTTTCTCTTGCTAAATCACGCAATGCTTCAATATATTCATACACAGAATCGGCAAGATCAAGATACTGTTGACTTAAATCATGAATAACATCAATCTAATCCCACATTTCCTCTACTGCTTCAAGCCCCTATTCTCTGCAGTCATCGGTTGACTAAGAAACATTATCAATATAATCTTTTAAATTATCAAGGTTTGTTCCTGTTTCATTTGCTACATTAGATACAGTATCTTGATATTGAGTCATAGCATTCTCTGCTTCATTCATAGCCTAAGAAAAATAATCTTCAAACTTTCCTGCATTAGCAGTCATATTGGCTAAATCTTTAGCAAAGGTATTATCAAACAAATCAATCAATTTAGTATTACTACCAATTATATCTTGGATCTATTTATTATCTGCGGTCAGCAATTCAATAATACTCATTCCAGAATTAGCAATAATATCTTGAATTTCTTGACTTGTTATTCCAGTAAGATCACTCACTTCATCTCCAGCAATTACAGCCATATCAAATAATGATTTATTGCCGGCTTCAGTCATGTCCTCTATGGCAATCTATTTCTCATTCTCTAAGTCTTTAATCTTCTAAGTATAATATCCATAAATCTCTTCTGCTCGAGCCGCTCGCTCTTCATCAGTCAAGGTCATATCTGAATAGATTTCTTTTATTTTATCCTGACATTCTTTCCAAGTAGAGATGATTTCTCCGGTGACATCCTCAACTTGCTATTTTGCAGTATTATACCACTCATTCTCAGCATCTAACAAATTCTATTCCGCATTAGCAATTTGGTTTGGATCTGCTGTATACTAATAATTCCAGTTACCCTATTGGTCACGCACTAAACGCAATTCATTTTTTGCATTTTGAGCATCTTCAAGAGCAATCTGAGCCTATAGTACATTGTATTTTGCTTCAAGGATTTTTAAATCATACTCAGATAGAGTATTATTTTCTCTGCGTATATCAATTTCTTCCTGGAGCTATTTTAACTAATCTTTCATTTTAGAATTTGTTGTTTTATCAATATCTTGCTATAGTTTATTATACCAAGAAGATACTTCATATGCTTCATTTACTTTATCTAAATATCTGCCTTCTGTATCTATATAATGATCAAATTTATCTTGTAATAAATCTAATCCAACTCCACCAGAAATCGTTTGACCAAACTCGTATACAGCTTTTTCAATAGCCTAAGTATACATCTTCTATGCAGTTTCCATGGCTGATTGTGCAGAACTTAACATAGCTTCCTAAGCTTTATTAAACTCTTCTAGATATGCGTCTCTTGCTTTCTTATAAGCATCGTAGCGCAAATCGGTCTCATCTCCACCAAGAGAATCGAGTTTTGCTTGTGCTTCCTCTAATCTCTGAGCAGCCTATTCGTACCAACCTCTTTGCAGTTTAGCGGATGCTAACTAAGCGTTTAGTTTTTCTTGGCTATTCTTTTGGAGACGATTAAATCCTTCCGCGGTCTTATAAGTTACACCTTGTAAAGTATAAAGTTCTTTAATAGTATCTAATACAGAAGTATTATGCTCTAACTGATCAGTAAATGCTGCAAATCTCTCAGAAGCGGCATCAACAGCATCTGGGACAATATCCTCAATAGAGTTTGCCCATTCTGCAATAGCTTTCGCGGAATCCACAATATTACCTTGCAGGCTCTGGATTTCATCCATGATAGCTTGTCTATCCGCATCATCTGTAGTGCTTTCATAAAGCTTTTTAAGAGAGTCCCATTTCTCTTGGTAGCTAGGCAGTAATGCCGCCTCAGCTTGCGCGCCTCCCGCAGATAATTTAGCACTTTCAAGACCATGGGTTAATGCATCACCAAACATTTCGGAAATTTCTTTAGATAAGTCTCTGACGGCATCTTTCATAGATTTCACATCTAGAACAATCTCCATCTTGAACTTGATTTCCTCAAGCTTCTTGTCAGCAATAGAACGAGCATTTTCTTGAATATTATCTGTGGTATCACGAACTACATCTAGAGTACTTTCATATTGCTCAAGTGCTTTCTGGCGCTGCTCAAAGAATTTCTTCTCTGCATCAAGCTGATTCTTAAGAGCGGTATGCTCTTCTTCGCTTAAAGTTTTACCAGCAACAGCAAGATTATAGCGTTTAACGGCTGCATTATAAAGATTAAGATTCTCTCGTAGTAGATCCTCGTAGTTAGTGATTTCACCATCTGCGCCGATTTGCGCATCTGCGAAATACTTCTTAACTAGAGCAGAGTCTTGAACAAGATAACCTTGTGCTTCTTTCAGCTTTTGATTATAGAGTTCTTGTTGCTTCTCAAGAGCCTTGATTTCATTCTCGTAACCATCAAGAGCCTCAGTTCCCCAAGCTCTATCCGTAGTCTTACTTAAATCATCAAGCAAGTCATCCTGTCTCTAGATTTCTCGGTTAATCTCATGGTAACGGTCTTCAACTTCTTGAAGAGTCTTTAAATCCTCTTTGTCATAAGTCTTACCTTTACTGCCGCTTCCACCTTTTGATCCCTTTCCGCTAAAAACATTGCCAAATAAATTATCCAAATTAGTGGTAGAAGCACCAATTTGAGCAATCATGCCCTCAATATCATTAGCAGATGCACCTGCGGAATCGGCAAGATTTTGATACTTCGCTGCAAGATCTGCCCAAGCTTGTTCACTTACGGTATCGGCTTCGTCAAGCATTTTCTAGGTATCTTGCAGAACAGCTGCTTCTTGACTTACACCAGAAGAGCCAGTATATTTAACACCAAAATTATTGCCACCAGTAACAGCTCCAGCATCGTTATTAGCAACGGCTTGCATATTTGCAATAGCGGTGCGAGCAAACTCAGCAGAAGACTGTGCTGCAGAGCTAAAAGCAGAATCCCAGTTTTGAGCAGTAACTAAACCATTGTCATATGCAGAATCCGCAGTTTTTTCTTGGTTATCCAATTTAACAGTAGTAGATGCTTTACTATTTAGTTGCTCCAAATCTGATAGACCGCCAGATAGCGTAGCCTATGCTTCAGAAGAAGTCATTGCAGAATCTGTTTCTGCTCCTGCTAAAACCGCCGCAGCAGTTGCCATCTACTGATATACTTGCTGTTTAGCACGTAATAAAGTTGCTTGATTTTCAAGACGAGAAACAGTTGCCTCTCCATCAGCAGCAACCTCTCCACGCGCTGCGGCAATAGCACTTTCAACCATAGTCTGGTTCAAACGAACTGAACCATCACCTATATCTTCCATACCCTGGATAATACCGGGGAATGTGTTATTTAGCTCTCGTATATCGGTTGCGGCAATTACAAAGTTTTCTCCAATTTTAGAAGCTTCATCTTGGATATTTTGCATAGCACTTTTAATGCTATCAAATTCCTGTTCAGCTTGTGTATGGATTTCTACATCGACTGCATAGTTAGCATCTAATAGTTCATCCATTGTATTAGTAAACTCTTCTGGATTGGCTTCAATATTTACTTCCCAATCACTCTCTTGCTCGCCTAAGAAATCTTTAAGTTTATCGCTAGCTTCTTTTGCATTATTAGTTAAATCGTCAAGTTTAATTTGCGCTAATCGATCCTACACATCTTCAAGTGCTTCTGCGAATTTCTATGTTCCCACTTCCCATGTATTAGAAAGCTCGATTGCATCAGCTTGAAGTTCCGGGTATTGACTCTTAAGGATATCTAGCTAATCAATTAGATTTTGATATTCTTCATTATCGCTAATATTTTCATAAGTAGTATCACCAGACTGAATACTATCAATTAACGATCTAGCACTCTTTTCACCAGAAGTCGCAACTTGACTTAAACGCTCATAAAAGCTAGATGGGTCGTAAGAATTTAAACTAGCAATAAAACTATTATACCATGCTTCTGCATCTGTGATACCAAGAGTAGCCAAGTCCTCTTCATTAAGACCAAGAGCGGCATATAGTTCTTCTTGTGACATTCCGGTAAGTTGAGCAATATCGTCAGGAGATAATTGAGCAAATAAAGAACTTAAATCAATAGACTCGGTACCTTGTGCCAGTTGATTAAGAATTGTTGTAGCAAAATCAGCTTCACCAAATGCATCGCTAAGAGAGTTTGCTCCATCCACTAACTTTTGTAGACTTGCTTCATAAGCATCTTGATCAAAATTATCTAAACCTTCTCCTAGTGAGTCAATTAGCTCCTATTGAGCATAGGTTTGCGCAATCATCTTGCGCATATAATCATCACTTAATGCTTCATCGAAAAGATTTTCGCCACTAGAGGTTTGAAGTTGGCCCTTATTCCATCCGCCTTTATAATTTAACTGGTCAACATCAGTGCGGCCTAAAACCATACTAGCATATAATCGAGCTAGTTCTTCGTCTCCATTAATAGACTGACCGATATAACTACCTAATGCGCTATTGGAAGAATATTTATTTTTTGCAACCGTTACATTAGAAAGCGCCTAATCTCTTTCTTCTAGTGCCTATGCTTCTCGCGCTGCGTAGACATCAAGTAAACCATTATAGATACCTTCACTATCTCCTGCGATACCCTTCAATGCATCACTACGATTTTCTTCAATATTATTCTTGAGAATTTCTTTTGCATAGTAGTCATTCGCATCACTAACATCTTTAGTAGAGGTAATAAGAGTTTCTAACTCTGTTCTAAAATCTTCAAGCTTTGTTGTGCTTAATTCTAATCCAGGTAAAACTCGCTTAAGTTCAGTCTCAAATTCATCTAGAGAAAGAGGTTCTTGAGTATCAAGGATACTCATTGCAGCGTCTAGTTCATTATCACTTAGCGCTCTAAAGTCTCCAATTAAACTTCGCTTAGCATTTGTGCGTTCGCTCTCAATATTCGCATTACCAGCATAAATCTGACCAGCATAAAGGGAGCTTTCAGCCTATCTTTCGCGTGCGTCGGCTTGTGACTGTAATTCTTCGAGTACGCCATCTGCGAATTGAATAATACCCTTATCATCATAATACCACTTAGAACGATCAAATAAATCCTGAGATTCGATTAACTCTTTAGCTTTATCATTTGCGGTTTTAATAGCATCTGCATACTCTTTAGTACCTTCAGTTAAATCATCAATGCTCTGTACCGCAGAATCCCAATCATTGATGGTATTTTTAAGTTCTGTAGCAGCATTTTTTGCATCATCATATGCTTTGCTTAATACTTCGACTCCCGCGGCTGCTTCTTTTGCTGCATCCGCATCAGCGTTATAAGCTTTTACAGTTGCGTAAATAGCAACACCAAGAGCTGCAACAAGAGCAATATATGGAGCTAAAGCAATTAATCCAGCTACAATTTCTGCATTTGCTATCGCGGTTGCAGTTGCTACTTCACCTTCAGCCTTAGCAAGAATTTTATCTGCTGCAGCCTTAGCAAGAGACGCAGTGATACCAAGTCCTTTAACAGTAACTTCCTTAGCTTCGCTAATAGTTACGAGCTAAGTCGCGCCTGTCATTGCTTTCGTCAAAGTAATGACAGTAGGTAATAGCATTCCTAAACTTGTGAAGATGGTAATTAAACGCTCTCCCGCGGTCATATCAGAGTCTTGGAAAACATTTCCAATACTCTTAAATGCTTGCATAGCCATAGCTAATTGAGAGAGATAAGTACCTGCGGAAACTATTCTGTCAGCCCAATCTTTTGTTGCATAAGCGTTTGTTTTTAGGCTATTTATTACTTCCTTATTTGCCGCTTCATACTCTTTGATGACATAAGCCATAGCTTCTGTAGCACTTTTACCTTCTTTAAGAGCAGCTGTAAATCTAACGACAAGATTAACCTAACGTTCTGGTAAGAAATTAGTTAAAGTATCTTTCAAGATAGTTGACTGAGCATTTAGATCATCTAATTGTCTGTCAACGTCTGTAAAATAATCTAAAATCTCTTGCTCCGAAGCGCCTGGTTTGATTCCGCCCATCTCATAAGCAACTTTTTTTAATTCAGTGCTTAGCTCATCGCTATCATTGCTTAAAGATTTAATTCTATTAGAGATGGCACGTAAATCCACCTGCTTTTTAGATACAGATTCTAATCTGGTAATTATTCTAGCAATAGCTTCATCCGCAGAACGACTCTTAGAAATAAGGTCCTGAACTCCAGTAACTGCATTTTTTACTACGTCGCTGCTAGCGCTGCCTTTTCTTCCGCCTAAATATCTGTTAATATCACTTTTACTATCAACAGAGATATTATCCTTAATATCTTGCTTATACTGCGCCGCCAATTCTTCATTTAATGTGATCTAGCGGGCATACTCTTTAGCCTGTTCTTGCAAAGACTGTAAATGATTAAGGTCTGCCTAAAGGACACTCTTTTGGCGTTCATTTAATTCATCAATCTTAGAATTAACTAACCCACGCAATTCAACCTATTTTTGTGTAATATCTAGAGCTTCTCTCGCTGGACCTTCGACGCCCATCTTTTCGATAGAGATACTTTTGGCAAGTGTAGCGGCTTGTTGTTGAAGAGCTCTTGCTCGCTCCTGTTCTTGATTAGTTAAGAAACCAATCTAAACGGCACTTTCTCGTAAACTTTCAGCAATCTTATTTCCATAAACTTTGTTAATTAATAGTACAGATGCGGCCAGTACACCATTCATACCGCCCATAGCATCAATAACATCGGCTGTACCACTTAATAGAGGAGTGATTAAATCATCAACCTTAATATAAAAATCAGGGTTAATTAAACTATCATAAATATCCTCTGCGGCAACCTTGGTTCTATCTCTAGCAGCTTCCCAAGATTCTGCATAAATCTCAGCCTGTTGCTCTAAAGCGCCATCTGCATTTTGTGCCATAGCTAGATTTTCTTTGAAGAAATCCCAGTTATCCATCAAGGCAATCAGCTGGGTCCATTGACGCACACCTGCTACTGTTTCAGCTAATGCAATCTTTTGATCTTGAGCAAGAGTATTCCATTTGCTACCAAGATTGTCAAGAATTTCATCCATACCTTTAAGCTCTCCATCAGTATCCTTAATTTGAACACCAACAGTCGCTAGAGCCTAAGAATATTTATTTAAAGTAGTTCCATCATCAAGAGTCTCACCTTGTGTCAGACCTTGAATACGTGAAAATAAAGTTCTAAATGCAGTACCAACAACGCTAGCACTTTCACGTGTTTGTGCAGTAACAGTAGCAAGAGCAGATGCTGCATATTCATAGCTTAATCCTACTGTATTAGCTACAGCGGCAAACTTCTCAATACCCTCAGAGATTTCATCAGAACTAGATGCAGTAGCAGCGCCTAATTTAACCATGACATCTGCATAATGATCAAGACTCTAACTTCCATCATAAAAGTTATTCCAAATTGCAGTTAATTGCTGAGATGCGGTTTCCGCGGTTGTGCCAGTTACATTAGCCATCTTAATCGTGGTTTCTGTACGATCAAGCACCTCTTGATCTGTTAAACCTTGCTGATAGTAAATCAGAGAAGCATCAGTATAATTAGTAGTAGTTGTACTTAATGCTTTAGCTGCTTTATTTGCCTATTCAGCAAAACGAGCCATATCTTCTGCCGATTTTTCGCTTACAATACGAATTTCATTAAGTGACCTATCTAAATTTTTAGAATATCCATAGGCTTGCTCTAAAGAACCAACAAATCCATGTAGCACGCTAGATGTTAACTACCAACGCATTGTGTTCTTCATAGTTACCCATAATTCGTTCATCAGGGTATTGGTTCTACGTAATGGTAATTCAGCCTAAGTAATAGATGAAGCTACTTTCAAAAACGCCTCTGTACCAGCTGGACCGAGCTAGACCATCTGATTATAATATGACCTTAAACTTTGTCCACTATCTTCTAATTTTTTATTAAAAACAGATAAATCTAATTTACCAGTGTTAGTATTTACTGCTGACTATAGATTCTTAGCTAAATCTAAAGCAGCAGTAGAAGCTTTCTATAGAGTAGGAACAACTTGAGATTTAGTTCCTAATGTCTATAGACTAGTGACAGCCTCTTGCAAAGATGCTTCAAATTTACTAGTATCCGCATTAACGCCAATCGTATAATTTAGACGCTTTGCCATAGTCCTTTTCCTCCTTTAACACCTATATAAACAAAATAAAGGCTCTTGAGAATTAGTATCCTCAAGAGCCTTTTAATTCTCTACTTAATCTGAGAATTTAATTAGATTACTTAATCTTTTCCAACCACATCTTTGATTACGGCTAGAGTCTCTAGATTCTCACCATTCTTAATCTTGTCTAAAATTTCAGTAATCTGTGAATCTAATCCACCTGCATTTGCTGTCATAGCCTGAATAATGCCAGCCGCAGAAGAATTATATCTAGCAATATCGCTAACTGTATCATTTACGAGTTCTTTCATAAACTCGATTTCGTCCTCTGGAATAGTAGAAATAATCTGGTCAATCACGCCATTCTCTTCCAAAAGGTCGTAAATCTTAGAAACTTCTGTAATTTGTTCCTCTGTAAAGGTAATATTTGCATACCACTTACATACAGCAATAGAGAAATAAACCTCAATTCTTACCGGACTAAAACAACCTGTCATGTCATCAAGAGCATGATTAACAATAAACTGAATAAATTCCGCTTTTTCATCAACAGGAAGATAATTGCGGATTTCAAGCGTAATATCGTCATTAAGCTGGCAGTTAGTAGTAATTTTCTTAGCCTTTAGTCCCAGCTTAGTAAAAGTCATTTTCATAGGTATTAACTCCTTTAACTCATTTATATTTTAATTATACTAGAAAACTTAACTAATGTCAAGTTTTAATATGCGTATTTAATTAGTATATTATTATTTAAAGTAGCAGCAATAACCATTTTATTTATAACTCCATTCACTATATTACTACGAGTTACAGCATCTAATACATTAGGTCCGCTATTACCCTACCATCTATTTCCTATTGCTGAATCTCCACCAATGGAAATGACTTCATGCGCATTATTACGCATTATATCATCACATATATTATTCACAATTCTCTAAACTGAAAATACTTTCCCATTAACTATAAGTAACTAACCAATATGTCCTCTAGTAGAAGAAAACTCTCCTTGCTATACCCATTCATTAAAAAATGATGCAGCAACAGTAGCGCGAATATTATTAAACGCTTCTTCAAAATCTACTCCTGTCGCCCTATGCGCAATCATATTGTAAGCAAGATATTTCTCTGGCTATCCAAAAAAATAATTACCTACATTCATATTTGCGGAAACTGATATTCTATTCTAAGACTATCTTTTATTCTACCATTTAGCATTTATATTAGTACCTATCTCTATATCAAAAACCTAACCATTCTTGGTTACTCTAAGATTAAAAGCATCATTATTAAATATATTTACTGTACCTTTAGTACTAGAAACAGTGCTCTATCCTTGTCCCCTATCAATCCATTGCATCTTTCCACCGGACTAAGCAATAAACTTGTCTAAGATACTATCAGCGGTATTAGCCCCGATGTTAATACCTTCTGCTACAATAAGCTAACTTATGCGATTACCAATAGCTTGTCTAAAAATATAAGATATAGTATTAGCAAAAGAGCGAGAATTAACAAACCCTTCGCTTCCCAGTTTCTAAACCGCCCTATTCAAAGACTCAATTACTCTTTGAGCAGTCTATACATCAATATCACTTGCGGCCACAACCGCATTCTACTAACCCTAATTTATCTAAAAGCTAGTTCCAACTAGCTATCTTCCTATCTAAGTCAAAGCGTCTAATACACTAATATCAATAGCATTAGCCTATAAAAGCCCATCTACTATCAATCTAAAGAACTCATTGACTCTTTGAACATCAGCTTGTCCGTTGGCCAATAGATTACTAAATCCGCTAGCATCTTGAATTATATTATTATAATTTTCAAATCCTACAATCTATCCTGCAAGTTCAATTCCTTCATTTATCCCAGCGGCTATTTCATCAAGAGTAGAATCAAGTAAAGTCCCAATCTCTAAATCGCTCAAAATATGTAAACCCTTCGCGGCTGCTGAGATCTATGACTGCATCTAAGCTTGAATTGAGGAGATATTAACCTCGACTCCCGCGGTCCGCAATTTACTCATAGCCTCTTGATATTGCGCACTAAAAAGACTATTTGCCTCATCGGCATCTCCATAATCTCTTAAATGCGAGCTGTGATAAACTATATAGTTGATAGCCCAACGCTATACATAATCATAAATATTTATTTCCATACTCCTTTTCCTCCTTATAAAAAGAAAAAGGGAGGACATTAGTCCTCCCTTAATTAAATTAAGCAAATGTTACACTATTTATAATGTTAATAATCATAATAACCTTTTGCGTATCTTTTTGAGTTACAGTAATTTTAACAGGGGATTTCCCTTCTGTTAATACAATTTGATAAGGCTCGTCAAGTAAAAGCTGTCCAGTATAATCTTTTTCCTTTATATTAGTTGGAAAACTACCTGGATAAAGAGTATTTAATCCTGGATTTTCTTGTTTAATTGTATAAGTCTTATCTGCCTTTACGGGTAGGTCAAAATCCATTTCTACTGCATCTACTGATAGTGTACCAAATTCAGCAGTATCATATAGATTATCAGCATCCGCTGCTAATTCTCCAGTTATAGCTAATTGAACATTAGTATCAGTACCAGTCTTTATAATATCCAATCCCGTAACTCCGTTATAACTGGAATAATTAAAAGTTGAGCGGCCCTGTGTACAAGGTTGACGAGTATCGTCTGCTTCTTCGCCCTCTTCATTGATTACTTGAATTGCAGCTAAAACCTTATGGGTTTTATCAAACTTAGTATAATCAGGGAAGGCATCCATAGTAAAGGTGAAGGTAGAAGGATCTCCGTTAGCTGCCATGCTGAAAGTAAAGTTACTTTGGACTTTACAGTTAGGAATAATAAATTCTGCAGGCATATCTACACCATCGCTCTCACGACGGAATAGGGTAGAAGCTTCAAGATAATAGTTTCCACCAAACTTATCAGCAGTAATTTCAATGGTCTGAGCTCCGCCAATACGCTTTACATAATAGTCAATAAGAACAACGCTATCAGCGGGAAGAGTTCCAGCATGGGAATAACAAGTTAAAGTGGTTGTTTTAGCAGTCTCGTCATAAACCGCTTTTACAGGAATGCAAGGCTCAGCATTTACTTGACCACTACCATCAAGAGTCATAACAAAAATATCTGCGGCACTCTCATAATAGTCGTCTACTGTACCTCTTCCACCTTTAACTTCCATACCTGCCTTATTATTCCAGCAAGTCAAATCTGGAACAACAATAGTATTTTCTTCTTTTACTTCAACTTGAGAAGTTTGATGAACATAAATAGGTTTATCTTCTGTTGCATCAAGCAATCCTGCACCAGAAAGGATAGAGAAACTCTCTGGAGAAAGTAAAGCATCCTCCATTGTAAAGGTTAGAGTACGCTCACCTTCCCAAGCAATCAGTCTGGTGTATCCACGTCCACCTTGGGCATATACAGTTGTTGCCGCACCTTCAAGAGTAGAAGTTCTTAAAGTGTCAAAATAAAGAACTGGCTCATTCTTATAGAATTTGCGGTTGCCCAGAGTTTGATAGCTTTTAGCACGAAGAACTACGTCGCAAATTTCACGAATACCAAATCTCATAGGTTCGTTTCCTCCTTAATTTTTAGGATGTATATCTCGCATCCATGATTCAACTGGTTTATCTGGTTTGCCGCCTGCAAGATGAACTCGCAAATCAACATCCCATTCAACAAATGCGCTATATCTCTCCATTAAATCAAATATCTAAAACATATTGAGGTTGAGGCAATCCTCCAAACTCATAGTATTAGTTCCGATTGTTAAGATAGATATATAACGAGTTAGAACACTTTCATTATTTCCTTTGCTTTTGATTTCTGCCACTTTCTTACGCCCTCGCATAAGTTTTTCAGCAATCTCTTTTGCTCTATCATTAGCTGGATTATAAATAATGTTATTGCCTTGAAAAATACTATTCACGCACAAAATTTCTTTTAACGCATCCTAAAACACATCAAAGTTATCATTATCTATTAATCTAGTCTCTTTATCTGCCATTTTGTTTAGCATAATAGAGTTTCTAGTGATTATCGGCGTATACTCTGGAAATAATAAAGTTAATAACATGATAATTGCATTTTTCTTATCCTTATCCTGTGATTGTTCTAACACCTTCATCAATACTTGAAAATTAGTCAATGATGATAAAAGAGTTTCGTCCTATATTAATGATTCTTTGTCTAAACAAAGATATTGAACTGCCATAAAAAATTTCGTCTCTCCCATAAGAGCGATTTCTTTAATGGTGGGAACATGAATAATAAGTTGTAATTCAGGGATAGGAATATCGATCCCAGCCATTAAAGCCAATCTATAATCAGACAAGAGGATTTACCTTATCTTCATTACCGCGAACGGCAAGATAAGTAAGAGAGACCCCCGCAAATTCTTCATCATATATATAAGGTACGGCAGATACGAATTCAAGCTCTCCTATACCCGTTAAGTGAGTTTTATCGAGCATTGAATCTATCTCGCCCGCAATTCTATAAGGGCGTAAATCATAATCCCCTAAATCCCAATTATCATAATGACAAATAATGTCAATACCAAAAGTATTATCTCTATACTCTTGATTAGTAGAATTTCTAACCATTGTACCATAATTTAATCTTAAATAAGTCTTTTCTGGCTTATCAACTTTAATTTTTGGCACGGCAGAAATCTACTAAGTTTCAAACATTTCTTTTATCATATCTCCTGTAACTGCTGGCTTACTTTTCCAATCTCTTGTATTGTAAGCTAATAGCTTCAATACATTCTAGTTAGAAAGAATCCTCTCCATAATTAGAGCAGCATCTTTCTACATGCCAAGTAGACTAGATTTAGGATACTCATAAGTATTCTTCTTCATTCAATTCACTCCTTAAAATAAAGATTCTACCACAATAACTTTCTCTAATATAGTCTAACCTTTCTTCCATACTAGAGTGAATTGACCATGAGTAGTTTTATTCCAAGTAATCTATATAGACTTATTGCCGCTTGGACAAATAGTTACAGGAATGTTTTTTTCAAGAATTGACCAATCTCCATTAGTTTCTTCAACAGAATAAGTTTCTTGTATCATTGGTTTAATAAAAGTTTCGCCAATAATTCCACTTTCTGGAGTAGGATCTTCTGGCTCAATTATTAAACCATCTTTCATCTCATTCTCTATATCGTCAGTATCTCTATTTATATAATCTTCTTCCGCATTGACTTCAAGCACATTTCTCATACTAATATCGTCGGGTGCCTACACTTTCCAGCACCGGCCCGCAAATAGAAATTCGCTATATCTATCAAAAGCATGGATAGTTTTATCATTTCTTGGCATAAGAATATTTAAACTAAGATTAGGTTTATCTATTCTTACCTAATTCTTCTAAATAGATTCAATTTGTGTTTCAACCGGACCGCGAATAGCGGCATAAGTTTCACACCAATTTCCATCCTAATCTTTAAATTTAATCTTATATCTACAACGCCTTATTTCTCCTCTAAAGTACGCATCTTCTGTTACTTCTTCAAGATAAATAATCCAATGCGTTCCGGTTCTTTTCCACTCAAATACATCCCCGGGTTCATATTGAGCCATGTGGTCTATTGAAATTATTTTATCATCGTAATCTTGCTTTACTTTATCAGGATTAATAAGAGCTCGCCATACTGGAAAAATACCGAACTCTTTATCAATAGCAGAAGGATCTGCATTTAATACCTAACATGACTTCTAAACCATCTAAACTGTGCAAGCCTAATAGGAATACTACAAAGCTCGCTATAGAGTGCGCCATTTATCTTTAATCATTCTATCTTCTTGGCGGACTCCACCCTACCATTCAAGCCTTTTTCGCATTAATTCAAGATTATTCATCTCTAATCACCTGCGCCAGCAAATCAATACATCTAAAGACTGTTTTGCGATAAATCATAAAATCATTACATACTTCCGAGGTTAAGCCCTCTAACTTAGATAATAAAATAAGTCCTTCAACTTTATTTTTATATATTTCAACTAATCCACTAATTTCTTCAATCATGGTATTTAAATGATTTATCCAATCTTCTTCGTTTTCTCTCATTGGAATTAATTTCCACAACTAATTAATAAGTCTCTTTAAATCTTGCTCTTTTGTTTCTAATGGAAAGTTAATATCATATTTATCCATCAAAAACGCTCGTCTCTCTTAAAGTAGACCAGTTAGATTTATAAGAGCCATTATTATCAATTAGTTTTCTTCTTTTATAAAGGCGTTGCATATGGTGGTCTTGGCGCTCTGCCTCTTTCTTTAATTCGATTAATTTAGCTAGATGATTTGCCTATGAAGTCATTTTGAAATCAGTGCCAGAATATTTCATTCTAGTCTGTTCGATTGATGCAACTTGACGCTATAACCATGTATTATACATCAATATTGCTAATATATTAATTTCTTCGGTTGTTAAATGTGCGGAAAAGGCTGGAATAGTAGTTACTATTCCAGTCTCTTCATCGGTTTTTTCTACTTCTGTAAAACTCCAAAGTGGAAAACGAGGAAACTCAAAACCGGGAAGAGCATCCATTAAAATATTATACAAATCTTTCTCGGTATCTTCCTTAGTCCATTCCATATACATATCATCTGTGATTTTACCGAAGAATCTATCATATACCTCTTCAAAGGAAGTGGGATCGCCCTGAATAGGATATTTATTGTTATCCATGGCTTTAACCTCCTTTGCTTATTATTCAGATATAGTTATTCTACGCTTAGGAGCGTCACTTTCTGCTGTTTGAACTCTTCTTACTGGTTTAACTTCCTCTTTCTTTTCTTCGCTAGCAGTTAGTTCTAAAGCCTTATTAACATCAAATCCAAGTTGCTTTTTCAAAGCATCTCTCTTTGACATATCATTTAAAGGAAGAGAAACTGCATGAGCTTTAATTAAATCTTTAGTGCCCTCTGGAGCAAAATCAAGAGCATCCTGAAATTCCTCTAATGTGCAAGTAGACATCCAATTATTAATATCTTCTTCTTTAATCCAATACTCTGGCTCTACTCTACCATTAATCAAATACTCAAGAATTTCCTTATCATCAACCATCAAATAATTAAGAATTAATTTGCGGCCGCCAGGTGTTTGCGCCAACTTTTCAAGCTCACTGACAGAAATATCTTTCTTTGCTTCTCTTGGATAGAACTGACGACGTAACCCCAATTCTGGAAGTCTATACACTACGTGTCCAGCGCTTTTGTTATAAACAGTGCACTTATCTTTCATAATATTTTATCTCCTTTTTCTCAATAAATAAAAGGGGATAGGGATATTTCCCTATCCCCTCATAAATTAACCATTATTTGGATTAGGATTGACGTTATCAAGCTCGCCTTGAAGATCAGTATCAACATAAGAGAAGATGTTATTGGTCATCATAACACCAACACCAACCTTACGATAGACCTGAATATCACGAGACCAATCGTCGTTATCATTGCGCTCGCGTACATGAGTAGTTCCCTCAAAAGCAACCTTTACAGGACGTCCATCAGCGCCAGTAGGAATAACCCAAGCATAACCTGGATCAATCATCTTTCTAGCATTAGTCTCGTCCTCTAAAGTCTGAGGAAGAATTACTACCTGAGTGCCCTTATAGTTTCCAAGATAACCACGATTCCATCTCTCGTCTCTCATGTTATCAGAAACCCAAGCATCGTTATCAGGAAGCATCTTTACAGCGAACTCACGAGTACAATAAATAGTAGGCTGACCATAAGCGCTAGCTGTGCTTACAAGATAGTCCATTGTAGCCTCATCGAAACCAGCAACTGCACAACGGTTTGCGGCAGGAAGCTGATTAATAGAACTCATAAGAGCAGCAGCAATCTCTCTATAGATAAGTTCCTGCATACCCTCAGTAACAATCTGAGTAAGTTCAGCAAAGTTTACTCTACCATCAAGGAACTCCTCGAATCCAATGCGAGCAGCTCCGCCAATAGCGCTGGTACCAATCTCAAAGCTCTCAGCTCCAAGTTTGAAGGTCTCGTACACGCCAGCAAGTCCAACACGAGTGATGAACTGTTTTGCACGAGTACGTCCAGTTCTACGGATAAATACAGGTTTATCACCTTGACCAAAGGTTCTAATCTCAGCAAAGCTACCATAAGAGCTAAGTAGACGATTAGGAACAACCTCGTCCATTGTCTGAGCAATCAGAGAGAATAGAGTATTCTTATTCTCTTGGTAAAGTTCCTCTGTGCCAACTAATTCATTTAACTCATTACGAAGAGTGGTGTTAAGAGCATCATAAGAGAAAGACTCTCCTTGATAGCTGTAGGTACCAGAAGGATTAGCATTGGCAACAGTTCTCATTAAACTAAGTAAATTAGCCTTATCTAACATTCTATTTCACTCCTTCCAATTACGCTACACGCTGTACTTTTACACCAGGCTGAAGATCTGGCATAGTATAAACTTTTACTACTGCAAAGATAGGATCTAAATCTCCGCCTTTAGCAGAACTATCAGTATCCTTTGTTAAATAGCCATCAGCACCGATCTTTAGAGTATCTCCAACAGCAAGGCTTCCGGCATCGGCTTTAATAGTATTTGTGGTCCAATGGTCACCAATACTAATATAAAATACACGAGGAACCATCTTTGTTCCTTCTGGCATCATAGCAGGATAGGAGAATGTTTCAAAGTTTTTCTTATATCCTACATCACTACCCTCACGGACAGCATCTGCGCTATAATCAGAGATTGTAGAAACAGCAGATGTAGTCTGGCCAACAGGGCTATAAACGCGAGCATTATAATTGTTCTTAATCATAGCGAAGTCCGCATCAGTCTCGCGATCCTCATAAATCTTTACTTCATTAAATACCATCATCCATGCACCAGACTTAGCTTCTGTGCTAAAATCACATACGCCTGCAGCATAGTCATATTTTACAAACTGACCATTCTCAAGAAGGTCAATTGTGCTAGCAGCAGGAAGCTGAGCATAAATCTGACCATTTCTAGGAGCGGAGAGATGGTTTGGCTCTACTTGGCCATATCCATACTGGACAAAAGTTGCTTTGCCCAATCTTGTTGCACTCTTAGCCATTATTTAATCCTCCTTAAATACTGCTTTTAGCAGTTTCACGAATTGCTTTTACCCAATCAGGAACGTTATCATTTATATCATTTTGGTTAAGATTGAAAAGTCCCTGTGGATTTTTGTCATCTTCTTCCTCGTATTTCTCTTCAAGATTGAAATTAACCTTGTTTCTTACACAAAGAATAGATAACTTAGCTTCAATTTCATCTAAAGAATAAGTATCAATATGCTCAACAACATCTTTTTTATCTTCATCGCTCAGCATATAGAAACCATCAATCATTTGCTGCTTACTCTGACGTTCAGCTTTAAGTCTGAACTCTCTAAGATTAGCAACTTCTGTATCAAGAGTAGCCTTTTCTTGTTCGAGAGCAGAATATTTATCATTAAGATCATTAAACTTCTCAAGAAGCTCTGTATATTCAGTCACTTCTTCAAGATTATATTTCTTCTCTCCATCTTTAGGCTTCTCTTCTCCTTGTGGCTTATTATCCTCGGGAGCGGGATTCTTTTTCTCTTCTCCCTCGTCAGGATTCTGAGTAAACTTATTTTTATTCTCTTCCATAGGTTCTTGAGAGCCTCCCTTATTTAAAGTTTCCTATAATTGATTCATCATAGAGTATACCGTAGTTTTAAGATTCTAAAACTCCTGATTATCCTCTAAGGAGAATTGAGAACCAAATTGAGCTCCCTCAAAGCAAGGTTCAACATTTTCTCCAAGTACACATAATTTCTCAATCAATGCCTCATTGTAGATAAAGATTCTTCCATGTGTTTTATCATCATTTGTCCAAAAACCTTTTTGATTTTTTTCATTCAATTCCATTGAATGATTATTTCCTTTTTCTAAAATTCTTTTAGACTCAGGATATATATCGGTCCAAATATACACATCGGTTACAAGATATTCTCTTTCTACACCTTCATCATTATATTTCTAAAACCATACATTAGCATCTGTGGGCACAAAACCATATGGTCTTGTTACATCAACAATTTCAAACTTACCATCTTTGACTATAATTTCTCTGTTATGGCCTTCAAAATCTTTAGAGTCTTGATTAAAATACCCTACAATAGGACTTCCAGGCAATTTACGCCCCATTTCTGTGGCTACTTCTTTAGTAATTACTGTATGATTGCGATTTGGTTGTTGTCCTACATAACATACTTTACAGACACCTTTGCTGATTAAAGGAGAAACCTAAGTGCCTTTAATATATTCCATTGTATTAGAGATAGGAATGCTAATATGCAAGTTCAATCCCTCCTTTATGATGAGCTTTCTCGATTTGCTATCGTTTTATCAGATTTTTCATTATCTTCTTTTTCCGGCCTGCCGGCTTTATTTGTATCTATTGAACTTGTCTACTTATTCTAAGAATTAATATTAGTAGACTAATTATTATTACCCAAATCTTTTCCGCTTCTAGTATTGGAACTCATAGGTGGAATCATAATGTCTGCTAAATTTAATACTTCATTTTCAAATGTTAAAGTAGCTAGAATACTAGATTGAGAATGCCCAAGAGCAATCTATGGCAACATTTTTGAATAACCAAGCTATGCGTGTTCTTTATATAACTTAGCTAATTCCTTATAATTAAACTAAGTAGTTTCTAACATTCCAGCTCTAAATTCATAATGGTTCTTTCTATTAAATCTTTCGATTACTCGATTTAATAATCCTTCAAATAAGAGCGGAATATCTCTAACGCTAGCCTCGTCCGCAAGTATGGAATTAGTTACTGCAATATTACCATCAGCATTAAAAAGATTATGAGTTACACCAGAGTTATTATAAACAGTACGTTCAACTTTCTCTAAGTCGTCTCTTGTTGTATTAGAGTTATTATCTTTAGTATCAATCTTCTCAATGTCTGCAAAAGTAGTTAATACATCTACACCTATAGCTCTCTTAAGCATAGCTACCGCATTATTATGAATATCTCTCGCTTCATCTACATCGAAAATTAAATCACCATTCTTATCCAATGGCAGCTTCTAAATAATAATTTTTAATAGCTATTGCATGGTTTTTTGTCTATCTAATTCTTGAGCCTAATCTAAGTCTATAATAGAAGGAATAACTCCAACAAGAGAAGGATATTCACTATCATTTAAGCTAAATTTAACAGAAATACTAGGGTCAAGCGGATACCATACGGTAACATCTCCAGGATAGTCCCCTTTTAATTTCCCCTACTTATATAAAACATAAGCCTTCTACACATCTTTAGGAAAAGTCTTTAATATCTAGATTTTATACTAAGGATTAGGGAAATAAGCGTCAAAAAATTGAAGATTTAATTCAACAATAGGATTAGGTCCCTAGAAGTATCTATTGCGGCAATAGGTAGCTGGTAATTTCTATATAGCAAATCTATCACCAAAATCTACAATAATTCCATAATAAGCTCCCTCCTTAATAATATCTAGCGCGATATTGCCGAACATTCTTTTAACGCCAGATTTATCAAGATATAATAAGACTTTAGAAAAATCTTTAAGTAGCTTATCTTTATCTTTGCTAGAATCCACCATATATGGAGTTACATACCAATCAAATCTATATAAAAAAGCTAAATATTTACATAAACGATAATAAATTCCACTACTTTCATAGAAATAGTCAGAAATTTCTCTTAATGTTTTATAATCATGCTTATATATTGCATTAAGAACAAACTTTTTATCTCCATAATTTCTATTTATTTTCTTATATACACCGAGATTAACGAGCGTATCATCCACTGTGCGCAATCCAATTCTCATTTTTGAATAGTCAACAGTATCATAGTCCAATATGTCTTCTTCATTATCATCTTTCTAATAGCGCGTAACTCCCTGGCTTAAAAGATTAAAACCTTTAGCTTTAATATCTTCTTGTCTACGTTTTAGCAAAATATCACCTCCTTAATTAATAACCTGCCTTACTCATTAAGTAATCATAAGAGACGATATTTTCCTCGGTATAAGGAACCTCTATAAGGGTAATACCTTTTAAAGCACAAAATCTACGCTTTTGGTTATCATTATATTTTTGCTAATATAATCCTCTATTACCACCAAATTTACTTACTGCCTAATAATGCTATTTTCCTTGATATTCAATCAAAAAATCAAGATTTCCATCATCATCAAATACAGCAAAGTCAAAACGAAGAGGTCTACCGCTTGGAGCCTTTAATCCAGGAAACTCATACTCTTCTTTAAAATTCAGGCCATTTTGTTCTAATATCTCATGAATTTTTATTTCTCCACGACTAGCCTTCATACTTACACCCCACTCATAAACATAAAATCAGAGAATCGTCTACTTCTACGTCTACGCTTACTATCTTCTTCTTGTTTAATATAATATAATCCATACTCAAGCGCAGAGAATTTATCTTTTGGGACAGATTTATTTGCCTATTTTAAAATAATATTTACGCCCTCATTTTCTTCACGCAAGTTAAGCATTTCTTCTCTTAATATAGAAGTTAAAGTAAATGGTTTTAAGTATTCTGCCCTTTCTTCGGGTTTCATTGCCTAGCCTTTTTTAGTTCCTAATAATTTATTTCTAGCAACTTTTTCATCAATTAAAAATCTTAATTTGCCCGCTCTTAACTAAGTCTATACATTACTATGAGCTTCCGTATTTATAGGAGCATTAGCCTTAATTTCATAAATTGCATCAAACTCTGTTGAATCAGTTCTAAATCTTTTATATTCTCCATCTTCATCATTCATTACTCCAAAATCAGGAAAAATCTCTCCAGTATCTACAACTATCTATGGTTTTACCATATAGTCCATCAAACCGGCTCCAAGGCCATTGCCGTCAATAACAATGGTTTTCGCTTTATAATTATAAAATAATCTTTTGAGTTTAATGGCCTAATCTTCAAAGTGCTCATCGTCCATTGTGTAGATGTTAACCAGTGATTTAATCGCTGGCCCCTAAGACTATGGTGTTACCTTAAATACGCAAACAACAGACTGGCATTTCTTTCTACCTACATCAACAGAAAGAATATAATAGGCTTGATTTGAAGATCTTCCAGAGGCCTCATATTCAGGCTGTAGTAGTTTTCGACTTCTATCAAAAGCCTCTCCATTAAAGAACGCATCTTCTACGGTTCCACTCCATTTTGACTCGTACTCTCTATCAAAAGAAGCTTCATTAAATGTTCCATCTTGCTTTAATTCCTATACAAAGTTGCGGGATTGTAAGCCTACTAGCACTGGTATTCTCCATGTACCGCCCATAACAATACTCTTTTCTGGTTCTAATATCATGCGAACTAAAAGAGTAATCAATTTATTATAAGGGAAAGTATTTTTCCATCCTGCGGTCGTTACATAAATCTAAGATTTATTAAGAGTTTCCTCTTCATGCACAGATCCGTCTAGACAACGTCTATCAACGTTCATTAAAGGAATTAAAACTTCGTTTAAAATATCTCCATCGACGCCAACACATTCTTCTATTAGTCCTCCATGCCTACGCTTACCACGAGAAGATTCTCTCGCAGCTACGTTATCAAAATAAGAACCATTTTTAAATATGTATTTACAGTAGTCTTTTCCCTCTTGTGTTTTTCCTCTTCGCCAATCAATTTCTCTCTAAAGTGCAGGAATTGCATTACAAATTTCTTGAACTTTTTCTTTTGCGATACCAGCAGCCTGCTCTTTTCCTCCAGAAGTAATAAATAGTTTACATCCAGGATATAATATACATCTGCACATAAGCACCATCACAGATAAAAATGATTTAGAATAAGCACGAGGGAATACCATGTATACATATTTATAGCGCATAGCAGCCCGCAAGAAAACTCTTTGATAAAAATAAAAATTGATTTCTTTTTTCCTTGTTTCATCTCCGCCAGTCTACAAAAAATCAATAAACATATCTGGATATTCTCTCCAAAATGCTATATACTATCTTGCTGCTGGTATGATAGCTCGAACTCTTTCTTCAGAAAGACCGATTTTTTTATTATTATTTGAAAGGTTTAATAAATCTACTAATGCCATTAATTAAACCCCCTTCAATATATCATTTAACATCTCTTCATCTTTATCTCTATCAGATTCTTTCATGTCTTCATACTCTTGATAATCTTCTTCTGTTAACTCTGGATGCTCATAGTTAAATAAATCTTCATCTTCATCACTATCTTCTACATCAATATTCGCTTCACGTTCTTTATCTTTAACAATCTCTCTAAGAGAAGCTTCAATCATATTACCTAAATTCATTTCCTCTGTAACCAAAGTATGAGTGTATTGCTATAAATCCTAAAGAGTTCTATCCACTTTATCTTGTGGGCCATCAGTATAATATCTAGGTATAAAGCCCTCTCGCTCACAAAGCGCAACTAATTCACCAATAGAATCAACAAATTCTCCAGACTCACCTTTATTCTGCGCAGCAGTAAATTTACCTGACTTCATTAGCGAATCATATGCTTTCTGCATCTTCTAGAAACCATCAATATCTCCAGCATCAATAAGCTAATTAGCTTTTAAACTAGCTTTACAAACCATAATAAGGGTATCTTTATGTCCAGCTCCTTGAATATCATATGAACTCATCATATCATTATAGAGCTATTCCATGCGAACTCGTTCTTCCCAGCTATATCCTCGACCCCATTTTAATCGAAGCATTAACTTATCTTCTTCAGTTAATTGGTCGCTAAATTCATCTTCTTCGTTTTCTGGATCATAATATTCTGGAGAACCAACTGGAGCTTGTATTTCCTGCAACTCTTTTGGTTTAGGCGGTGTTCTATCAATAGAAAGCTGCTCCTAAATTTCATCATCCGTAAATCCTTGAGCTTTCATATTAGAAATTTTCCTCTAAGTAGATTCCTTTTCTAAGGCTTCTGTATCTGCCCAAGTGTATTTATTCCATTGTTTTAACTTCATCTTAGAGAGATAGCGACCAATAATAGTTAAACCAGTAACTTTCTTTGGGTCTTTACCATATTTCTCTAAGATACCATCCCACTCTTCTTTAATATATGGGACATCAATCTCCTATAAAATCCATTTATATGTCTCAGGATCCCAGTTGTCTACGTGCATAGTAAGACATTTTTTACAAATATCCATCTTTCCATCAGGAGGATATTTTTCTATATTTTTTGACGTATAGAACTACGTATCATCCATAGTCTTACCGCATTTTTTGCAATAATGACTCATCTATAATCAACCTCTTTTCTTGTTACGACAGCGCTTACAGATAGAATATAATCCATCTTTGCTTGTCTTATTCTTTGAAAAAAATTGATTATGAGCTGGCTTTAATTGCCCACACTTAGAACATTTTTTCATAGGGTAGCCTTTCTACTTATACTACCAACGTAAAAAATCTTCTTTAGCTTCCTCAGCAATTAATTTAGGAATTTTATTTCTCCATAAGCTAGAAATATATTCTACGCTATAGGTCTTGCCAAATTCTTCTTTTAAGATCTCTTGTATTTCATTATTCTACTTCTTATCAATCTTTAATTCTACAATTCGTAAATAGATTGGAAAGTCTTCGAGAGCTTTATCGCATATGTCTTCAAACGACTAAATGAGATACCAAGTGTCTCCTTCGAACTAGTCATAACTATCCTCTTTTAATTTTGAATAATTGCACAAGATAGCAGAAATAACGACGGGATCCATCAAAGATATTCCACTAACTATAACTTCCTATCCATCAAGGTAACTATTATCATCAAGAGGGATATAAGTTTTAGTAGATCTAGTAAGTTTACACGGAATCATTGGCTTCTAGTATGCTTGCTTTATAATATACTAGTCTTTCCGCATTTCTATTAAAGCCTTTTTCATCATATAGGCTTGTTTTGTCCCGGCAGCGCGCTTTAAAGCGCCTTCCCAGGCATCAATGGCCTCTCTTAATTGTCTCAATGCTGGAATTGTTTCTAAATCTTTTTTCGTAATAGAAATCTTAGGCTAAAATATAGTATTCTTATTTTCTGATATTAAACCATAAATGCCGTCCTCGCCATTTTCCATCTATGAAGCAAGCCCTTCAAAAGAACATTCACGTTTATTAACCGTAGCCATTCTATTATCAGTTAATATTTTCTTTTCTTTCTTCTCTTGCTTCTCCATACATAGAACCAAATAATCTGCTAATACTTCTAAATAACTTGGACTAAGGTCCGGATTTTCTGCGATTATTTTTTCGACGAGCGCCTTGCGCTCTTCGGGAGACTCAATAGTATAATCTAATTTTATCACACTGTCATCTCCTTTTATACTCATATAATAACAAAAAAAAACTAGATTGTCAAATCTTATTTGACCAAATTACTTATAAATAGTATAATATAAATAGAAAATAATAGGAGGAATATGGAAATTATGTTCTTCGATGAACCTTACTTGCATCTCCCAAAAGATGCCTAGTATTATTTTAATATTTTGATTGTATGCATCGCTGTATCTCCAGAATACGCATAGGAGATATTTTAGTAGAATATCATTGATATGTGGGATATATAGAATGTAAATGATGGTAGACCATTTGCAATACATATTTATACTACTCACCATATAAATAAAGATTTTGAATATGAATTATAGTGTCTGCCTCATTAGGTATTGGAAGTAGACCCTAAACTTGGAGTTTCTTTCTATGAAATGATAGACTATGATACTGATGATCCATGGAGGTTAGATCCTAGTGTAGATGAAATAGATTAACATAAAAGAATATTTTAAACAAGAGGTAGAGAAATTGCGGGCGGATAGGTCTATAGTTCCTTCTCTCATGATTATCGACGCAACGACCTAGGATTCCGCAAATCAAATCTACATTCGCAATAAAATAAAAGATTTCAATGCTCTTGATTGGAAGGCAGAAGTCTTTAGAGCAAACAGCTCAGTAGAATTAAGATTATTCTTAGAATAGGCGAAAAACTGGGACGCAGTAATAGTTTAGATGCCTGTTTTAAAAGGGATTAATTTTAATTATAGTCAAATCCCAGTATCTAAAGATGCAGATGGTTTAAATCCAATGAGCAATATTACGCCTGCAACTGTAAGAGGAATTATAGATTATTTAGGCGACTGTGGATTTGATTATAGTGGTAAATCCGCTTTAATCTTAGGAAGAAGTGATATTGTAGGAAAACCTATGGCTAAAGCGCTACTCGATAAAGATATGACAATCTCTATGTGTCATAGTAAAACCGACATAAATACTAAACTCTATTTAGCCAGACAGGCTGATTTAGTTATATCTGCTGTTGGTAATTTCACTCTTACTAGAGAGGCTTGTCCTCATGCTATTGTTATAGATGTCGGTATTCGTAGAAACAAAGCTGGAACAATTCTTGGTGACTTTATAGAGATTGATGAAATTGCAGAAAGAAATAATGTATGGTCTACCCCTGTCCCAGGTGGAGTAGGTTTATTAACTAGATTGGGGTTGATGAAAAATTGTTTATAGTTAGCGAAACAGGCGCAAAGATAATGAAATTTTCAGAGGATTTTGACAAGTATGCAAGAGACGTCTTGCATATTAATAATCCTTTTAAAGATTGGTTTAAAAGACTAGAGAAAACATTTTTTGAAACTGAAAATGGAACTATTATTGCAGATACAAAAGAATTAGAGAAAATAGACAAAGAAACAAGAGTAAGTAGAGAAGAATGGATAAAACTACGAGATAGATATGTAGCAGAGAGAATATTGCGGGAGCTTGGGTATGAAGTTCTATCAACCTCGTCTTATTTCAAATATTATCCTGATGCGATTCCTTGTGAAGGCTCGTCTGGCCAATGCACTATAGAATGTAGAATGAGAGGATGTAAATATGAGTAAGATGTGCTCTTATATTAGTCTACACACTTTATTTAAAGATTGGGATAATTAAATTATTCACTTCTGCCCAACCGCATAAGAAAGAAAGGAGACAACATGAAAAGAGAAGAGCTCAAACAGCACGCACAAGCGCATTATGCGGATATTAAAGTGCGCCTAAAAGAAGAGACAAATCGCGCAATTATTAATTCTGAAATCTTTGGCCCAAATCTTCCTTTTTCGCAAAAGGAAGAAAAGACCTATCATAATACTTTTTACCTCAAAGATCAAGATAGTGTATCCTGCCTATTTAGCCTAACCGATCGGAGCAAGGCCGCAGTTCTAAATTACGCAAGTTATAAACATCCAGGCGGGGATTTCCTTGGAGGTAGTTCTGCGCAAGAAGAGGCTCTTTGCCATGAAAGTAACCTCTATCCTATTCTTCTTGCTTTTGATGATACATATTACGCATGGAATAGACAGAGACTAAATCGAGCACTATATCTTGATAGAGCTATCTATACTCATGATGTAGTCTTTGAAAAAAACAACAATAGAAAGTTGGCAGATGTAATCACGTGTGCTTCTCCTAATTATAGAACGGCGCATACCTACCAGCAAGTTCCTCTTGCTCTAAACAATAGGGTAATGGAAGAAAGAATTAATTTCATGTATCGGATTGCAGAGGCTAGGGGAGTGGAAAATTTAATTGCGGGAGCCTGGGGTTGTGGTGTTTTTATGCAAGATCCGAAAACGGTCGCAACCTTGCTCGTACGCGCAGCCCGCAATTATAATATTCCAAATATTTATTTTGCAATTCCGGATTTTAATTCCCGCAATTTTCAATCTTTCTTGGAGGTTTTACAAAAAGAATGTTTAAATAGTTAATTATCGCGAGGAAAGATTTAAATATGTCTCCAGGAAAACTCGCAGCGCAAGTTTCTCATGCTTCTATTGCTTTTCTTATAGAGAAACTATATTGGGGAAGTAAAGAAATTATCAGAGAAAGAGACGGTCTTATGTATCATATAGGAATAAGTCTCGACAGAGACTTATTCCATAATTGGGTTGCCGAATCAGAAACTAAAGTAGTATGCGGAGCTAGAAATAAAGAGCGATTGCTGCAAGCTGTTGAAATGGCAAAAGAGTTAGGAATGGAAGAGAATAAAGACTACTGGCTTATTTATGACGCTTGTAGAACAGAGCTAGAGTCTGAAAGCCTAAATGGGACTTTAACTTGTATTGGTTTTAGACCGATGGAGGCAGAAGAGATTGACAAAATTGGTAAAAATTATCATTTGTATTAATCTTCTATTGTTATTGACTGGATGCGTAGGAGAGTCTTGGCCTAGATTTATCTTATTGGACTTTTGCAAATAATCGTATTGAATTAAAAGATGGATATACTTTGAATGAAGGTCATATGAAACGGAAGATGGATATGATATGATATTTCATTTTATAGAGGATGATACAAATGGATAAGGTTTTTGTTTGGTTTGAAAATGGAATATGGTATAATTAGTGGGCAACTATATCCAAGATATAAAGATAAGAATGGGGTATTATATACCTTAAAAAAGGAGTAAACATGATAATTGCATTTACTGGAGCCGGCATTAGTAAGGAATCTGGCATAGAAACTTTTCAAGATAGGCCAGATGTTAGAGAGAAATTATATAGATCTTATGCATAGGCCCATCCAGAAGATTACAGGAAAACAATGCGAGAATTTGTAGATGGAATAAAAGATAAGAAACCTAACGACGCACATATTGCTCTTGCTGAATATGGTATTCCAATCATTACAATGAATGTAGATGGATTACATCAAAAGGCAGGTAGTAAAAATGTTATAACTTTACATGGGGATTTACCAACAGAGGAATAGTTAGAATATTGTGATAAACTATATAATCTTCCAGTCCTATATGGAGATCCTGCCCCTAACTATGAGAAGGCTTATAACGCTGTGGATTCATTGCGGGAAGGGGATATATTTCTTGTTATTGGGGCGTCAGAATACACAACTATTTCTAATGCATTAAGAGTTTTAGCTAAAAGCTGTGGGGCTATAGTTGTAGAAATTCAAGATCATGCGAGTGTAAAAGTTAGAGAGTTTTTAGAAAATTATGAGAGAGATTATTATTAATCTCTCTCATTTTCGTTATTGAGAATGAAAAGTCGATTTGGTTTTTATAGTTGCGTGCCAAAGCGATTTGCGAAAAAATTTACAGTTTTTTCCTGAAACCTGCACCCCCTTTCACATACTAAAGTGCTAAAGGGTAGTTGCTCTCTTTCACACACTAAAGAGCTAAAGAAAGACAGTCCCCCGTTCAATGAATACGCGCACGCGCAAGGAACTATGCAAAATATACAATGGAACAGATCTGGTTTTGTGCAAAATGTAAAAAGCCAAAATTTTTGAAAAAAGAGGTTGACAAGGCTTTTCCGCTATGGTATCATGCAGACAGTCAAGCAAGACACGACAACGACAAAACAAAAAAAATAAAAAACTTTGAAAAAAGTGCTTGACAAGCAAGCGACTATCTGGTACAATGTAGACAGTCAAGCAGAGAACACCATTTAGGACAAAAGGAAGGATGGTACACAATGAGTAAAAAGGTAGACTTCACTAATGAGGAAAGAGCCGTTATCATGCGGTATCTTAAAGCTAGGGCTGATAAGGCTAAGGCTGAAAAAGAGGAAAAAGACGCTAAAGCGGCGGCCAAAGAGCTATTTTCCAAGTTAGGAAAAGAGTTTAAGACTACCGATAAAACCTCTTATCTGTATGGTACAGTACAGGTACAGGGTAAGGCCAAGCCGGTGGTGTATAAGGAAACCACAGCCAAGGGAACCATTGATTGGCAGGCATACGCTATGGCGTTAGGCGGAACGGAGGAACAAGCAGAAGCCTATCGCAAGCCAAGCAATCCAAGGACTTCTCTTGATTGGGCAACGAAAGCCCAAGAGGAAGAAATCAACGGGTAACAAAATAAGGGCTTGCCTTGCAGGACACAAGGCAAGGCAAGCCCTATAAAGAACAAAAGAAAGGAAGTATATAGTATGTATAGGTTACAGGTTCTCGTCAATGGCAAGTGGCGCTATTATGACCCTTGTAGTCTTAATATGGCAAGGTGGAAAGCCAAGCATGAACTCGTCAATCCTAACTATTGGATTGTAGACCTGTCAACAGGTGAAGCCTTAAAATAACAAAGAAGCTGACCTAACGGCTATACGGGGAGAAAGGACAAAAGATATGTATATTAAGTATTTCACCAGTGACCTGTTTAATAAGAAAGAGTTTGTCAAACTCTTGCGGTATACTATGAATGTGGAAAGCGCCGTTGTGGATGATGGTATCATTCTTGATGTCGATGCTTTTAACGGTGTATCTAAAGCTCTTATGCCACATTGGGCTTTTATCAATAGCAAGTTTATCAATAGCAAACTGCACACACGGCCAGCCAGCAAGGAAGAATATAAAGCGGCTATGAAGAAAGATACAATCAATAGCGAATGGGTAAAAGAACAGGAGGCAAAAGTATGCGGATAATCGGAAGAATAGGATGCGGCCTTTGTGCCGCCTTCCTTCTCTGGGCGTTCATTAGCTGGTGTGATATAGTGGCAGACAACTGCGAACCTAATCCACAGCACAGCGAATATAATCTGTTTGTTCTTATGACTAAATAAATAATAGGAGGAAAAGAAAATGTATAGAGGAACTTTTATTGACAGCATGGGGCGGAAGCGTGAGCGTATGGGGTTCTACGGACTGAGTAAGCCCAACCTCCATAGATGTTCCGAAGTGGTGCTTGTGGAAGCCAGGAACAAAGTAAGCGCCGCTAATAAAATCAATAGGAAGTATCATCTCAATATTACGGCGAGTAATCTGCGGCAGGTGCCTCTGACCACGGCTCGTTTGTGTAGAAGCATGGGCATTGTATAAATTACACAAAATAAAAATTCGGCAGTCTATACAAAGATTGCCGAATTTTTTTATGCACTTTGCCATATTGACTTTCGCCGGGCCGCCAGCGTGCGCCGCGGCCCGAATTTTTGATAATTCGGCAGTTTCAACAATTATATGACCGAAAGTTTGTGCAATTCGACGAAAGATTTTCTCCCGAAATCGCTTGACATTCCTTCGTCCATGTGTTATATTATACTTGTCCAGAGGGACAGAACACAAAAAAAGACTTGAAAGGAAGTAAAAGAAATGACTTTGAAAATGGTTGCAGGTGTGATTTCTCTGTATGCAGAAGAGACTATGTTTTTTGATGATTCCAGCATTGAGGTTATCAACGAAAATACCGAAGGCCATTACCGCGAACTGCCTGATGGCCGCATGATTCTTGGCGGTGATGTTATCGAAGCGTCTAAGAAGTGGGTGCTAGAATTGCCGGTAACTGGCCTGAAAGCAAGAGGCAATAATCTAATTATTTACGTGGACGGTTAAGAAATTGCGGGAGTGGAGGTCTATGACTTCCACTCCCCATGATGAAAAATTCTATGGAGGTCGATTTCCGCATGAGATATTTTATCGTTTCTTTTGATTCTGTTGAGGATAGAGACAACTTCCTAAACTTAATCAATAATATGGGCAACGAGTGGCAGCTCCATCAAATAGCAAATTTTAGTGGAGGGTGGCTGTTGCAAATTCCTTCTAATGGAGTTGCAGACCGCATTGTTAAGTTCCTATTTGAGAAAGGAGTTATCCATGAGTATCGAGAGACTTCCGCATAAATATCCTATCGGCTCTACAGTCTGGACCGATAAAGGATATGGGACAGTTCTGTTTCATATTGATAAATACCATCTGGTTTGGTTACAGAGATTAGGGCCGGCGTAATGCCGGCCCTATTGATTTTTCCCAAAAAATATATTATAATAATTATAGAAAATTAAAGAAAGGAGTTTTCTAATGACCTTAGAAGTGCTAAAGGCGCTGGCCATTATCCTTGAGTTCTGTTTGAACTAGGACTCTTATAAGAATTGTCCAATGGCTCAGTTTTGCCAGAAAATGCCATGTGAATGGTAAGTGTTCCTTCCGATTGTTAAAATCGGCGATTCCCGTGCTGGAGTCGTTTTTCGCACGCACCTAGGTCACTAGAATTTATTTATCAAAATGGCAGAAACTACTTTCTCAAGAAAATTAGATTCAAGTGGGAGAATTATGATCCCTGTCCGCCTAAGAGATTAGATGGGCTTAATTCCTGGCCGAGAATATTATTTCTCAGTTATGGAAAAAGATGGGCGCCGCTTTATTTGTATTGACTGTGGATCTGTTGAAAATACTTCACTTGAAGAAGCTATGAAAATTGTACAAGCGAATGGATTAAAAGTTGTTGAAGATGCCGATTGACTTCTTGCTTCATTTGTAGTATCCTTAAACTATCAAAAGAAAGGGAGTTGTTGGTATGTGGGAATTTGAAGTATTGTTGTGGAATGGTGAAAGAGATATTATCTTTGGTTACTCCATTGAAAACGCTTTGTGTAGAAGTGGATTAAATCTGGAAGACATTGTCGATATTCTTAATGCTGAATATGTTGATTAATAAGAGAGCCTCCTGAAATTCAGGAGGTTTTTCTATCCAATTCTCTAAAGGTCGATCGCCCGGCCGTGCACCACAGGCGCAGCCGGAATTTTTATCAATAGGCAATTTGCACAATTTTAGGCTCGAATTGTTGTGCAATCTGACGAAGAATTTTTTCCTAAAATCGCTTGACTTTCCGCTCTGCCTATGGTATATTATTATCAGAAAGAGGGAGACAGAAAACCTCGAAAGAAAGGAAAGAAAAATCATGGAAGAAAAGAAAATGATTTTAGTTACGGATGGATACGACGATAAACCTATCTGTGTAGCGTCTAATACCATCGCCGCCCACAAGTCTGCATTGGAATATCTGGAAAGTCAATATGACGATGGAGAATGGGAGGCTATTCTGGAAGAAGATGGATATGAAAATCGTGATGACCTTTTCCATGATATGATGTTAGGTATGGAAAGTGAATGGGAGCGTTTCAATATCAACTTTGTGGAAGTTTCCTTCGCGGGGTGAGTATATGACAACTTTTACCATGATAGTTCTGATTGCTTTTGTTCTGTGTCTGGTATGGCAATTTGTAGCCGCCATTGAAGGGGATTGCATAGGACTTGAAATCATGTTTGCGGCGGAAATCTTAATGTTCGCATATCTTGCAAAAACTTTGATGTAAGGTATTGACAAACCACTTTAACAGTGGTATAATCAATAATGTAAAGAGAAGGAAAACTCACTAAACCAGAAAGGAAGTATTTATTATGTTTAAGATTTCTAAGATGACTGAGGAAGAGAAGCAGAGCGTTATTACTATGCACAAGGTTATTTCGGCAATTATGCCAGGAGAAGCTGCACAAGCTATGCTTCATTCTTTGGGGAAGTTCCTGCGGGAGGGCGCTTGTACTCCTGAGGACGTAGCCGATATTATTAAGGCTGTTTTCGACGAAGAGGTCGATAGGGAGATGGCGGAAAAGTTTTCGCTGTAACATAAAAAGGGGTTGACAAATCGCCCCGACTGTGGCACAATAAAACCATGGAAGGGCGGCCCTGATAAATAAAAATTAAAATCAGAAAGGAAGTTTTAGAAATGCGTGTTACCAAGAGAATTGAAGGTTATATCCATGACGAGGTTAGCAAGATTGCAAAAATCAAGAGAGAGGCAATCCGGGCAAAGTATAACGATAGCATGAACGAGTTTAAGGCGTTCCGTGAGGGTGTCGAAAAAGAGTGCAAAATCCTTAATCAGCAGATGATGAAAACTGCCGAGGCCAAGGGATATAAAATCCGCCGCTACTATGATAGCGCTTGCGTAAAGAGCAACACCGAGTGTTTCTATAATCCGGTGGAGCTTGAGATGAACGGTGAGCTTTCCGAGGTTAATCAGTGGGTAGCTGACCAGACCAATCAAATCTGCGTCAAGCTGGAAATGGGTGGCGATATGGAAACTTTGGGCCGTCTGCTGGATGAACTGCGGAAGTCGCTTTAAGGAAAGGAGGAAGGGCGGTAGGTAAAAGCCTACCGCCCTATATAAAAAGTGAATACTGAATTGCTACTCTTATTTATCGTATTAAATGCGGTAAATGTAGTTATCCAAACCATTAAAAGTCTATGCACTATTAAATGCGGGAAGTTGGTTGCCGCGGTAGTAAATGCCGTTGCCTATGGCCTTTATACTGTGGTTGTTGTTTATATGGTTTGTGAATTGCCGCTACTGTGGAAGGTGGTAATTGTCGGACTGTGTAACTTTGTGGGCGTCTTTATTGTGAAATGGTGTGAGGAAAAGACCCGTAAAGATAAGCTCTGGAAAGTTGAGTTGACCGTACCAGCAAAATATACAGAGGCAATTGACCACGATTTGAAGAGCGTCCCGCACTCTTATATCCCAGTCGGAAAACATACTTTATTTAATTTCTATTGTGAAACACAAAAAGAAAGCGCAAAAGTAAAGGCTATTGCAAAACAGTATGAAGCAAAATATTTTGTTGCCGAAAGTAAAAATCTCTAAGCTGGATTTTCCAGCTTAGATTTCGGCGGCGCGCTGACAGGCGTGGCGCGCCGAATTTTCTCTTTTGTAGAAGTTGCACAATTTTCCAACCGAAATTTTATGCAGTTTGATGATTGACTTCTATCCCGAAATCTGATATACTTTAATCAACCTAAAGAAAGGAAGTAAATCAAAATGAAAAAGATGCTCTGCTTTGATATGGATGGAACAATCGCTGACCTGTACGGAGTAGATGGATGGCTGAAAGATTTAATGAATGAAAACCCCTATCCATATACAGTCGCTAAACCTCTTTGCGATATGGAAGAATTGAATACCGTTCTTAATAAACTCATTGAGCAGGACTGGGAAATTCGGGTTATCAGTTGGCTTGCAAAAGACAGTTCTAACTCATATAAAGTCGCTGTTCGTGACGCAAAGCGCAGTTGGCTTGCAAAATACAACTTTCCCGCTCATAAAGTTCACCTTGTGGAATATGGCACAACAAAAGCAAATTGTGTGCGGAAATATTTTGAGCCGGGAGTTAGCAATTTTATTTTGATTGATGATAATAAAAGTGTGCGGGACGGCTGGCATTTAGGAGAAACAATCGAACCGCATGAAGATTTACCTACGGCCTTATGGCGACTGGTGGAGTAATCCACCAGTCAATCTTAAAATAAGAAAGGAAGTTTTGTAAATGAAGATTAGAAAGGTTAATAGACTTATTCTTGATTCGGCAGAAAAGCAGGTATTGAGAAATGCGTCAATTCTCATTGGTCAGATTAACCAGAACATGGAAGTTAATGAAATTGACGATGATCTCCCCGTTTCCCTTGAAGATTTGGGGTATGGCATTGATGAAATTGTCAATAAGGAATATCTTGGATATTAAGAGGGCTTCGGCCCTCTTGTTTTTACTCTTTAATATCGTTTGGGCGGCTCGCTGGCGCACGCGGCGAGCCGAGTTTTTGTTTTTGTAGATGTTGCACAATTTTGGCTTGCAAATTTTGTGCAAATCGCCATCTTGCAATTCTCCTGAAACTATGGTATATTATTCTTGTCAGGAGGGAGGACCGATGGTCACGGCTCCTTAAACAATGTACCCACAGTTTAGGCTGATGCGCACAGCTGAAAAAAAGTGTTAAAACCCTCTTGACACCAAGCATAAAATATGCTATACTTAATACAACAAGAGGAAAGGAAGTCAAAGATTATGATTGATAAGCGTAGACACTATGTTTTGGTGGTTGATACTGAAACTGCTAACACACTGACCGAAACTGACGAAAACGGCAAAACCCGCATGGATATGAGTAATGTGCTTGTATATGATTGCGGGTGGGCGGTAGTTGATACCAAGGGCAACATTTACGAAACCGCAAGCTATGTCAATAGGGATATTTTCAATGATGAGCGCGACCTTATGCGGACTGCCTATTATAATTGGAAAATTCCCCGCTATATTGAGGAACTGCGGGCAGGCACCCGCAAGATGGCTACTACCTATGAAATTCGCCAGACTATGCTCAATACCATTGAGCGATACGGCATTAAGGAGGTTGCGGCTTATAATGCCAGATTTGACGATAATGCCTTGAGAGTTACACAGCGTTATGTGACCTGCTCTAAGTGGCGTTATTGGTTCCCGTTTGACAGTGTGGAGATTTGGGATATTATGAAGATGACGCAAGATGTTATCTGCAAAATGCCTACATACAAAAAGTGGTGTCAGGAAAACGGGTTTGTTCAGGCAAACGGAATTCCCCGCAAGACTGCGGAAATCGTATGGCGGTACATCTCCGGCAATAATGAGTTTGAGGAAAGTCATACAGGGCTGGAAGATGTGCTGATTGAAGCGGAAATCATGTGGTATTGTATGCGACAGCACAAGCCCATGAGAAAGGCACTTTATGAGAACAGGAAAGAATTTCCTCCCATGACCGACTTTCAGAGGCGGCTTTCCGCAAGTTTGAAGAATAATCCGACAATCCGGGTTGGGGCTTAATGCCCCGCCCGGTAGAAAGGAAAAGAAATGTTTTCAAGACAGTTTACCACTAACCATCTTGACCCCGATTATGTCTATGAGGTTATTCACCTTATGCAGCGGCTGGGATGGTTTGTTGATGGGCCGACAGAAACCGGACTTTTGACTGTAAATATTCTTTTGACTGATATGCCACTCTGGGATATGGTTTATAGTTATCTGATTGATATTTAAGGGGGGTAAAATATGGAAGTCAATGAACACCGCTTAACCGAGCTTTTACAAGATTTAGTTTATGGGTTTAATGATTGTGCTTGTTGCCCTTTAATGTTTGATTGTGAAAGGAGAGAAAAGGAAGAAGGAATTGACCCTGTTGAATGCGCAGAGATTTTGAAGGACTGGCTTAAATAAGCCGGTCCTTTTTTATATCCTTAAAAGTCGACGGCCCGCGGATGGCTGACGCGGGCCGAATTTTTCAATGGTAATGTTGCACAAAAATTTCGTCCCGTTTTTGTGCAGAATTTTGCACAAAAACTTTCTCCCAAAATTCTAATTTCTTGTGCAATTTGACGCTTGCAATCTGTTTCCGCTTGTGGTACAATACTATCAGAAAGTGAGAGAGACGAACGGCAGACAGCGACAGCAAACTTTCAAAAATCTTTCAAAAAAAGTTCTTGACAAAGCCTTGAGTATGTGCTATAATAAGTACAGAAAGAAAGGCAATGTACCTTGAAAAGTAAAGAAAAAAAGGGCTTGACAAAGTATCTTGAATGTGCTATAATAAAGCATACAGAGGGAGAAACGGTTTTGAAACGGCGAGTAGTGACAGTCAAAAAAGTTTGAAAAACCTCTTGACAAACGCTTAAAGTTATGGTACAATAGAGATACAGTAAAGGTTATAACATATCGCTCCGGTTGAGAAAAAAGTTCTTGACAAACGGAAAACGGTATGATATAATAAATACATCAAGGGTGATGACCAACATCAGAAAGGAAGTATTACTATGAGTGAGAAGAAGGTTCGTATTACCAAGGCGCAGCGTTTCGAGGACATTAAGGCCCTTCTGAATGGCGACCCCGTGACCTATGGCACGACCCCGGAGATTGCGGTCACTGTTATCGACCATGAGCTGGAGCTTCTGGCGAAGAAGAACTCTGGTAGCGGCGATAAGAAGTTGACCCAGACCCAGCAGGAGAACGAGGCACTCAAGGAGCAGATTATGGAGTTCCTGGCCGGTCTGCCCGAGGATACCGATGGTGTGACCTGCACTGAGATTTTGAAGTCTGTCCCCGCTCTGGCTGATTTTAGCAATCAGAAAGTAGCGGCTCTGGTGCGTCAGCTCAAGATGGCCGACCGTGTCGTGGCTACGGAGAAAAAGGGCAAGTCCCTGTTCCGTATGGCCTAACCCCGATAGGGCGGGGTGAAATATCCCCGCCCTACTAAATAAGAAAAGGGGTGATACCATAAGTAGCAGAATTACGGATGCCGAGCGTATCGCAAGGTATAAAGGCTTGAACCTGTCCCCGCAAGAGGAAAAGGATTTACTTGCCTATGATAAGGCCGTTGAAGCGGGGGAGCGCACGCAGTATGACCTCCCCCCGGATAAGGCAAAAGTAGCGCAGAAATTCGCCCATGCGGGAACACGGAAAGCGCCCACCGCCTACAAGTTTACGCCCCGGCAGAGAAAGCCCAACGCAACTAAAGGGGGCATTATTGCAGAGCTTGCAGAGTTTCTGGAAAAGAATAGTCAGTTTTCCATTGTAAATCTGCAAGTCACCAACAAGGAACGGCAGATAGCCTTTTCTATTGGTGAGGACAGTTTCGAGTTGACGCTTGTGCAAAAGCGTAAACCGAAGAAATAACCGGGATAGGCGGGATACCGTCTATCCCGCCTCCCAAAAAGGAAGTGATACTATCCGTCGTGAGAAAGAGTTTCTGTATGTGGGGCATTATGTGGACACAAAAGGCCGTTATATCCTAAAGATAGGGACAACAAACGACCTAAAGCGCAGAGCCGCAGAGCATACGAGGAATTACAAGAAAACCCGGGAGTTTACCATGCCGGAAAATTCCAGTTTTGTCTATGATTGGTGGCGTCCTCTTTCTAAGTATAATACTTTGAGATATGAGGACGCAAACCGGGCAAGATGGCAAGATATGGGAATTGGGCGTTTCATCAGGAACGACAGATTTTTCTGTGAGAAAAAGCCCGATATGGTAACAATTATCATTCGCAAAACCTATACTATCCCGCTGGCATAAAGCCAGCGGGATTTTTTCGTCATTTTGCACAAAAGTCCTGGGCGGCGCGTTTGCGGTTGCTACGCGCCGAATTTTTGTTTTATTGTCATTTTCAATAATTTTGTTAAGAAAATTTGTGCAATTTGACGACTTGACTTTCTCCTGAAATTATGGTATCATTTAATCATGGAAAGGAGGTAGGGAGAATGGAAAGTTTAAAACAGTTTCGAGTTAACTTCCAAGTTACCTACTGGTGCGAAGGCCGCAAAGGGATTTTTTCTAAAAAACCTTATAAATTTACTGTATCGCTCCGCAACGATATCATGAATACCACTTTCTCTTTCAATGTGAGAACTGAAAAGGAAGCGATTGAAAACGGAAAGCAAATTGCAGAACGCATTGTCAAAAGAAATATTGATTTCATGGAAACGCAACAGCAAAAAGGCGAGTTTATGACTTTAACTGGAAATATGGCAGATAGTGAGAAATTTGAACGGTCTCCTAAAATCTACGATATTACTGGATATGAAATCAAGTTTATTTCTTGCAAAATGGTTTGCGACTGGTCAAAAGAGAGAGTTGAAAGAGCGGCGAAAGAGTTGACTATGGAGCAATTTAAGCAAGTTTTTAATGAAATCCCAACCGAAATTTTTAATTAAGAAAGGAAGTTTAAGAAGTGTTAAGAGTTAATATTGACTCCATGTCTGATATGGAGCTTGCCGAGCATATTACTGCTTTTATTGAAAAAAGAGATAAAAGGCAACAAAAAGCAAAAGAATATGCGTGGAAAGCTGTTGTTGACGCTATTAAAAACTACTGCGATAATTTTGGAAGTATCACTGTGAGTGACTATGATCAATCTATTGATATTCTTCCTTTTAGAATGGACTTTTCCTCCCTTGGAGAAATTGAATGTAAGGAGAGTTATTAAAGAGGGCTTTAGCCCTCTTTTTTTATTTAAATATCCAATTCAGCGGGCCGGTCGCGGGCGACTCGGCCCGAATTTCACCGATCGGACCATAGCGCAAAATTTTCATAGCAACTTGGCCATAGCGCAACTTCATAGCGAATCTCCCGAAATCCCGATCCATACCGCCCTCTAATAAAACGCCGATCGGCCCTACCCACACCAATTCAAAATGCCGATTTTCTATGCTTCCTTAATCTTATTCATTTTTCTACTATTTCCATATATACAATTAACAAGAGCAAAGTTGTAGCTAAGAAAAAGTTAGTCGCATAAGAATTGCGGACG
>CALCFD010000052.1 GCA_937900695.1 uncultured Eubacterium sp.
AGAAAGACCAACTATAAAAAGTCAAGTAATATTTTGAAAAAATAAAAAAATTTTTCTAGAGAAAAATAGACAACATAAATAAGCAATTTTTAGCATATAAAAATTGTTGGAAATAAATGTTAATAAAAATGCTATTGCTTAGGTACTTCATAAGTTGTGTTGTTCTTTAATACAGCATAAATAATATTACACATCTTTCTTGCAACAGCGCCGATACAGGTTTTATGATGTTTACCTTCTGCACGTTTCTTTTGATAGTATTCTTTTAAAACAGGATCCGTATTAGAGGCAACTAAAGCTGCTTGGAATAAAGCTTTTCTCAAATAAGGTGAACCACGTTTAGACATTACATTATGAGTTCCTTCAAATTCACCAGATTGTGAAACAGTTGCATCAATACCAGCAAAAGCAACTAATTTAGATGGTTTATCAAAACGGCTAATATCGCCAAATTCACTGATAATTACAGCACCAAGAACAGGACCAATTCCAGGAATTGTAGTAATTGGAGAATTGATTTTTTTCATCAATTTTTTAATTTCAGTTTCACAGTCTTTAACTTGATTATCAATGAACTTAATTTGTTTAATTAATAATTTTAATTGAAAAGTAAAGCTTTCTTTTGAGAAAGTTACGCCAAAGGAATTTTTGGCAGAATTAATAAGTTTTTCAGCAGTACTTTGTCCAACTTTTTTTCTACTAAGATTTTCAAGAAATTCAGTTAAAGTTTCAACCGAAAGTTCTTCAAAATCAGATGGAGAAGAATAGTCTAAAAGTAGCTGTTTAGAGGTTGTTCCAAATGTATTAGAAAATATAGTTTGATATTCAGGAAACACTTGGTCAAGAACACAAATTACTTTACGTTTTAAGTCACCAGCAGATTGAATAAGGTAATTACGCATACGACAAATATTTCTAAGAGAATATAAGTCTTCATTAGAAAGAGTTGTTTCAACAAAATCGCCATAACGAATTAAATCTGCAATTAAAACAGAATCAATGGTATCATTCTTACGTTTACGAATTTCAGCACTTTTACGCCAACCATCAGTTTGAATAGGATTGATAACATGAATACAATGAAAGTCGTAATCATAAAGAAAAGAATATATTGAAAGCCAATAATGACCAGTAGCTTCCATACCTATTGTAACATCGGTAAATTCAGAATGTTTTTTTATTATTTCAAGAAGAGATTTACCTCCATCAGTAGAGTTAGAAAAAGAAAATCCTTTAAAAATAGTTTTTCCTTTTTCATCCATTAAAGATGCAACATGAGTATTCTTAGCAATATCAATACCTAAATAAAACATAATAAAACACCTCAAAAATAAATTTTAGATAGTGTAAATCCTCTACTCTTAAAAGCGATACAACCTTGTTATAAATACGGAGAAAATCCTAAAAAGGAAATCAACATCCAACTCATTCATATACAGCCAATAAGAAAGAGGCGCTAGTCTTTCAAGCACGAAGATAAACTTCAAGGAGGCGAGAGCGACACTCTATCTAAGTTACTATAAGTATATAAAAATATTCTTATAGTGGCAATAGGCTTATAGATAAATCCATTAACTAAAAACCTAAATACATTATACAAGGAGG
>CALCFD010000053.1 GCA_937900695.1 uncultured Eubacterium sp.
TCCTTGTATAATATATTTAGGTTTTTAAAAGGTTACCCATAAACCTTAAATCTATTAATTGTACCAATTTGATGGTATAATTTATTTAACACTGTGGACTTTTTTTAACTCCTTGTAGCTTAGACTACTTTTGAAAGAATACTGCCACAGTTTTATTATTAATTGTTAATTAGTTAGTTAGGGCTTTGACTCTTTATTTATGCAAGGTTACAAGTAATAAAACTATGTGGAATTGTCGCAAGTGTTAAAAATTTATTTGCAAAGGAGACTTTTTTATGATTTATGTTGGTATTGATATTGCTAAATTTACTCACTTTGCTTCTGCTGTTAACTCAGATGGTGAAGTGTTAATTAAGCCTTTTTCTTTTGAAAATTCAAGAAAAGGTTTTGATTTATTTTTATCAAAAATTAAAGATTTTGATAAAGATAATTGTTTGATTGGTCTTGAATCTACTGGGCATTATGGTGATAATCTTATTTATTTTTTGTTTAATGAAAATTATAAAATTGGACTAATTAATGCTATTCAAACCAATTCTTTAAGAAATACTAATATTAGGAAAACTAAAAACGACAAAGTTGATACTTTTTTAATCGCTAAATGTATTTCACTAGGTAATTATTCTCTAATTAAGCAAAAAGATATTGAAATAATCAAACTTCGTACTTTATGCCGTTTTAGAGAAGATGTTATATTTCATCAAACAAAACTTAAAGTTCAATATGTTAATTGCTTAGATCAAATCTTTCCAGAACTATATCATTTCTTTAAGGGCAATCTACATATTAAAACTTGCTATGAATTACTCAGAAAATATCCTTCTCCACAAGTTATTGCTCATACTAGAATTGATGCTTTAACCAATATCTTACATAGTAGTTCACGAGGTCATTATTCTTATGATGAAGCTGTGAAACTTAAAGACTTAGCTAAAAATAGTATTGGCATAAATAACCCTGCAATTTCAATTCAAATCAAATATTTAATTGAACAACTTGATTTACTAAAAGAACAAATAAATGGTATTGATAATAATATTAAGGAAATAATGAACAATTTAAATACTCCTATTCTTACAATTCCAGGTATTGGATATGTCTTAGGTGCTATGATTATTAGTGAAATTGGAGATATTAAAAAATTTTCTAATCCACATAAATTAATAGCATATGCAGGTATTGATCCAAGCGTCAGACAGTCTGGCAACTTTAACGCTTCAACTACTAGAATCTCCAAAAGAGGTTCTTCACACCTACGATATGCTATTTATAGAGCATCATTCTTATTAGTTTATAATAATGATGTCATCCATAAATATTATACCACAAAGCGTTCTCAAGGTAAATCACATACGAATGCTTTAGGTCATGTTGCAGGAAAATTAACTAGAATAATTTTTAAACTTTTAACCGAAAACATTGTATTTAAACTAAGTTAACAATAATTTTTAATTTACTGATATTACTTACTTTCAGCAGTTTTTAAAAATTTAATTAAAAACTGTTATTAAGTATGCAATTTTTTATTTATATAAAAATATTAAAAAATTTTTAATATTTCTATTGACAATTAATAGTTAGTCTTTCAAT
>CALCFD010000054.1 GCA_937900695.1 uncultured Eubacterium sp.
CTGCTTTCTAAAATCAAATAAACTTTAACAATGATTACTTTATACTATATCATTCGGAAAATGAAATGTCATTCTTTTTCTGTTATTCAATAAAATTTTATATAATAGAGTGAAAACACACTATTTCAAGTGCAAATCTTTTATATGTTAATAATTTTTGCAAGCAGGTAAACACAGGTTATTCCTTAATATCCTTTTGTTTGGGAAACTCCTTTTAGGGAATTGGTCATCGTAGAACTATTTCCACATAGAAGGCATCGTCTCAACCTTATATTTAGGACTTCCTGTGGCAAAATTTGTATTTCTTTCCACTTCCGCAAGGACACGGTTCATTGCGTCCAATTTTCTTAGGCCAGTTTGCCCGCTCTTGAACCATGAGAGGTATTTTACCATCATACATGAGTGCAAGTTCTCTCAAACGGTATAGATATTCCGAAATTCCTAATATACCTTGGAACATATGCATAGCTTCATTCTCAAACTGAAGAAGGTATTCAGTTTTCTTTTTTGTTCTGTCTTTCGGATTAGGAATATAAGTAATCAGCTGGTCTACTGAATTATATTCAACATCATTATGACCGATGGCATTTCTCAATTTCGCATTCACTAGGATTTTCAAAAAGCCTGTGTAAACTTCAGAGTCCAAACAGAAATGATATCTTGATGCTTTTGTAAGTTTAATATAGTCCTCCAAAGAATTTACATTCTTCTCTATCGGATTCATAGCATTGATGTCAGACCTGTATTTAATATTATTGAGAGCCACAGGTATAATCATTAAATTACCTAATGCTTCATAAACATCCAGATAAAACTGCTTTACACTATCAAAGCTGCTTGTTGTAGAGCCTTCGTGTTCAAAATCAAAAGAATTATCTTTACAGTATTGTAATGCCAACGCAGGTATAAGTCTTTGATATACGGCCATAAACTCATCATAGACCTTGTAAATTAATTCCTGCAATTCTTCGAGGTGGAAGCCATCATGAGAATTAAGGAAATCAATCAAACTCTTCATTTGCACTGAATCCATTTTCATTATTCCGGCACTAAACGAAAGGTCATTAAGGATATCTTTTCTTAATGATGAGTAAAGACCATGCACCTCAATCATATGAACAGCTCTTAGCGTTTCAGATTCATCTCTACATTGAAAGAACTGACCAGAAAACTCCTTTTGAATTTCTTGAGTTAGATATTCGCTATTGTTTTTGGCTAATGTTAGAATTCTCTTATGACTCTTCCATTTTGGGGCTGTTGCATTCACTCTAGACACATCTTGTCCAAATTCCTCATAAGAGTCATCCGTTTTCATACAATTCATGTATCGAATAAACGGTGTAATCACTAGCCCTTCTAATTCTGCTGCTTTTCCTTGTTTTACAGTAGGAAACTCTCCGGAGCACTCAACAATATAATCAGCTTCTGCATCTTGAACATCATCTGCATTATCGAATGAAAAACTTAACCCCAGATGCTCCTGTCCTATCTTAACGCTACCAGACAAGGAGGTTCCACATTTACCACACGCAACTTCTATCGGATGTTCTTCTTGCCAGCCAACTTGCAAGCGGATTCTAGTGATACTGCCGCAAACTTGGCATTTAATAAAGGTATTAAAAACCATGAAACCTACCTCCTTTCGCTGGATTACATAAACATATCATCATTCCAAACGAGTTTTACCAAATCAACGAGTACTGCTATTCTCTCAGTAATCTCATTTTTGCCAAATGATGTATAAGCTTTAAATCCAAGATTGTTATCAGCAATAAACTTCTTGAATTTAGGGTTATTCTGGTATGCCAACTCACCAAGTGATTCAGTATATATATTGCCTTCGTTAGAGCAATACTTCTTTAACTTATAATCGTACTTTGCATCATTTAAGCTTGCATTGATGCTTTTATGAAGAAGCAGTAATGCACCGATACTATTTCTCCAGCGTCTAAAATCATCTTGGTCAGAATACTCTGCAGTAAACCATTCATAATGGTCTGCAATAATATGTTCAATCTCGAACGGATTCTTTGTTTGAGTATTCATGTAATTACAATAGTTTGACGCAACCCCTGTCTGCTCTTCAATATATCCAGTGATACGAGCAAGGATATTTTTGATGTACTTCTTAGTAAAGCTATTCAGTCTTAAATCGGTTAATGCTGCTGCAGGGTCAAATGCAAGATTGATATACTGCTGTTCTAACTTCTGTTTCAATGTAGGGATATCAGTCATACGGATATCCTTAGTAACATTGAAAACAAAGTTTTTGATTGTACTATAATCAACAGAGCGGTAATTTGTTACTCTGGATACAATTAACACATCAATAAATCTTGCTACCAGATTAATCTTCTCAATAATAACTGGCCACGAATCTTCATAGCATACAGGGGCCAGTAAAAGCTGTGGCTGTAATGTGAAGTTAACCTGAGCGTTGTAATATACATATTTTGTTTCTTCAGCAAAGGTTGTTTCAGCCTGACGAATGCACTCATAAACCTCTGCGAATTTTGCAAATTTCTTTATGAACAGCTCAAAATCATCGGAACCATTAAGCCCTAACTTATCACGTTCATCTCGCACCCATTTATGGAAGGAACCACCGATGATATCGAAATCCTTATTTACTGCACCGGCTTTTGTCTCACGGATTGTTTCTGCATAGTGAGCTCTAAGCCAAGCTTTAATAAATGTCTCGTCACCCTTGTCATCATCTTTTTTCAATGTAAGAACTTTATCCTTCCAAATACCATTCATCTTTTCACGTGATGAATCAGATTTGATTTCTGAAAGAATATAACCCTTTAACATTTCTGTAGATGTAAGGCTCAAACCACGGTCGTTCATTGTAACAAATACTTTATGAGCATCCTGCTCAGTTGTTGCTACAATTTCTATAAAGAATACTTTTTCCGCAACCCAATCACAGAAATGCAACAACATATCATCTGTAATATCAGCTGGGAAAACGTCCTGAATATCTTGATAACGGCCATAAAGATTTTTTACTGATTCTCCTGCACCCGTAGTATCAAAATCGGTATCGTTGAAAATTGCATTCATACAATCCTGACGGTCATCAACGTTTATGTTGAAAGACTTTGTACCAAAGGATTCTGAGAAAATCATAGTCTCAATCATGTTATAACTCTGACCGATACTCTTTAATCTGTTATTAAGATACATCAGCAATAATGTCAAAGAAGAGAACCTTTGCTGGCCATCAATGATTGCATTTTCTCTTCCAGCCAGAACAATAGAACCCATGAAATATGCACCGTAATCAGCTACAGCTTGTCTTGGGTCATCTGTTTTATAATATTCCAAGAATTCTGATGTAAGGTCATCAATCAATTCTTCTATGTGCTTACGCTGCCACATATATTCACGCTGGTAATAGTGAATAGAGTATTTCGTATTCTGCAATAATTGTTTTAGGTTCTTAGGCGAACCTTCAATCTTCTTCATTAGGCTTCCTCCTCCAGAAACAGTCCCGGCACATTAAATTTTATGCTGGCTGCTTCTGTCATTACGCTCGTATTTCCACATGTTAATAACTAGTATAATGAAGTAATGCATTGGCATAGTGTACTGCACCATTTACTGCATAAGAATTGATATTCTTAAAGATTAACTCATTCTTTTAATTTTTATTGTCTACTTGTCCGTTGTCATTTAATTTAACAAGTTTATCAGCATATCCTTTATATTCGATTAAAATTGGATATTTCTTTATTCAAACTTTATTGTTCGAGTTTATAATCTAAATCATAATCTTTTAGCCAACCATTTACTTTATCAGCTACTATTTGCTCTATAGATTGTATCTTTGCCATAAACTTTACTCACTCCTTAATTGTTTTTACATTTTTAATATTGAAGTTTCTTCATTTGTACCTATTTTCTACGAAATAAATTTTATCTATTTTCATTAAATATAACCATAATACTATTAACATATAAATCAGTTTACAAATTCAAGCTTATTTATTTTATTACCGTATTTATTAAAAACATATGATTGAACTTTAATGAACGAATCTTCATTAGTTAAGTAATCTTCTTTTTTTAATATTTTTTTCATTCTATTCAAAAATACTAATTCATCTTTAGTTAGCTCAGCTCCACTGTTTAATCTTTCATCAATACAGCGGTTAAACTCATATAAGCAATATTGAATAAATAAATTGTATTTCAATTCTTCTTTCAATTTCTTTTTTAGCTTCAAATTAAGAATTCCGCTTTCATTGTACCTATTTTTTAAATCATCATATTTACGAATAACTTTCTCTGAAAATTCACCTAGTCTTTGATTGTTATTTATAAGAACTTCTTTTTCTTTTCTTAGTTTATTGATTTTAGGTTGCCTAATAAACCACCCTATAAAAAATCCTGTGACTAATCCACATATTCCTATTAGCCATGCTTTGATATTATTCTTCATAGTCTTCCTCCAAAATAGATTTCATTTCTTCAATACATTTATTTGTTTTCAATAAGCTTTTCTCGTATTCATCATCTAGCTTCTTATCAATTTTATATTCTTGAATTATCATTGAAGAAAAACTACTTATCATCAATATACCTAATGGATAATTAATATATGGCACACCTTTTTGACGATAACACCCCACGCATGCTTCACCGAAAAAATTTATTGCATATGCTATGAACAAAATCTGTTTTTTTCTTAATTTATCCTTTATCCCACTCAATAAGAAATATATTTCACATAAAGTCTTCACCACAATGCCAGCAGTAAAATCCTGCGCTCTAACTGTAAATAGATGAGAATAGAGTTCTTCTCTTTTATTCTTGAAACCAAAAGTTTCTTCAGAAAGTTTTGATGAAATATCAATTAAATAATTTGAAGTCTTGTTATTATCATTAACATAGTCTAAATAGCTCGATCCAGGAATAGGTAACCCTTGCTTGGAGCAAGTATCACCAAGCAAATGTCTCAAAGCTTGAATTATACCTTTATATCCGCTCGATTTGAACATCAATGCAAAAGGATTATCATTCTTATTAGAGAAAATGTCATGTCCCCATAGCAATCTATGAAACAAAGGATCAGAATTAGTACCATTTCTTGTTTTAAATGGTCTTTCAATCATATCTATGTTATCGCCTTTATGATGAAATTTCTTACCTAAAAAAACTTGTAAAGTATCATATTCTCCGTTTTTTTCACTTGCGCACTCATGAATTTCTTTTAAATAATGCTCAAAATCTTTATTTGTAGTAATAGATATTCCAGCAACACCTATTGATAAAGCAAAACAATAATCCCAAGCTGACAAATTCGATTCGACAATTAAATGTTCTAAATCTTCTTTATTTTTAGCTATAATCAAACTTAATTCTTTTTCAAAACTAGAAGCAGAAGTTATATCATCACGCATATTTAAAAATTCCATATTATATCTCCGGAAAATAAGCAGCAATTACAACTAGAACAGATAATAGATTTTCATCAATATTGCCATATATTTTTTTGGCAAGTTCAATATTATTTTCATCAATTTCAATTACAACTGTTTCTTCAAAATTTACTTTTAGTTTGTTTATTAAAAACAGGCATGAATCTATATCTATCGAATTCAACAAAAACTCTAATGAAGAATTAATGTTCTTAGATGTCTTTTTATATATTCCAATCACATCCTTATCAATTTTAATCTTCATCTTCTTAAACTCCTTTTTTTGGAAATAACAATCCATAAAATTTATATTCTTTGATATTTCTAATTCTTAAATCATCTGAAAATGCTTCAATGCTTCTTTAATTACTTCTTCTTTTTCTTTAGGACAACTTGGTTGTTTACTATTTTTATTCTTAGATTTATTGTAATTAGCTCTTTCTTTGATACCATATTTATCCTTTACTTGAGCAATATTCAAACTAGACACCTTTAAGTTATATTTATCTAAAATATATTTTTTAATTTCTTGATATGTGGCTTTGCTTTCTACACTTGTTAAATCAAACTCATCTAAGTCAAGTTTTACATTGATGTGCTTCTTGACATTAAGTTTGGACAAAAGTACTACCGTCTCAACATGATTTGTCATCGGGAATAAATCGTAAGGAGTAGCCTCTACAAACTCATAGCCATTGTCGCATAAAATTTTAATATCCCTTGCCAAAGTTGCAGGGTCACAGCTAACATATACGATGCGCTCAGGTGTAACCTGGCACACAGCATCTAAAAGCCATGGAGCGCATCCAGCTCTTGGCGGATCTAAAACTACAACATCTGCATTTTGAGCAACCTTAACTAAATCAGCATCTCCTTTGCCATCAAGAAGCTTAGGAAGCTCCTCTTCAGCCTTTCCTGTTAAAAATCTAGCATTAACAATACCGTTGATTACAGCATTTCTGTTAGCATCTAAAACTGCTTCCTTAATTACCTCAATACCAAGAACCTGCTTAGCCTGGTCAGCCATACATAAACCAATTGAACCAACACCGCAGTAAAGGTCTAGTACATTTTCCTTACCTGTTAACTGAGCGTATTCTTTAGCTTTAGCGTAAAGCTTTTCAGTCATAGTAGGATTTACCTGATAAAAGCTTCTAGGTGAAACTTCAAACTTCAAATCCCCGATATAGTCCACGATCACGTGCTTTCCTGCGTAGCAATTAACTTCCTTGCCGTAGATTTCGCCACCGACAACCTTGTCCTTTTTAGTTGAAATATTAACGCTTTCGAGGCTAAAACCAGCTTCGTAAACAGCATCGTCCACCATTTCAATTAGCTTTTCACCGTTAGGGATGCCCTTGCCGTTGATAATATATGTAACCATTACCTGGCCAGTTTCAAAAGAAGTGCGCACAATCATATAGCGCATTAGGCCCTGTTCCCATTTGTCATCCCAAGCGGTGATATTATCTTCACCCATAAACTGTCTAGTAGCTTCCATAGCAGCAATAGCAGCTGGGCTTTGGATATAGCACTCTTTGCAGTCAACTACCTCATGACTTTTGCCCTTGTAAAATCCAATAGCAGGATCGCCTAGATTTTCAATAATTCCGCCTTTGCGCATAATATTTCCGCCAGTACTAATAGGCATTGTGGCTTTGTTTCTGTAATATAGCTGGCTATCTTCATCCATTCCCACAATTGGATTAATCTTTGGATTATCAAGGCCAGCAAGACGTGTAATTCTATCTGTTACATGCTTTTCCTTTAAAACTAACTGGCCTTCGTATGAAGTAGTCATAAGAGGGCAACCGCCGCACTGCTTTTGGCGCTGGCAAACTGCATCAACTCTGTATGGTGATGGTACATCGATTGAAATTAGTTTTGCAAAAGCATATTTTTTCTTAACTTTTGTAAGCTCAACAGTTACTTGGTCACCTAAAACAGTATCAGCAACGAAAATAGCCATTCCTGCGGCCTTGCCAATACCTTGTCCCTGATCGCTTATATCTACGATTTGTATCTGTACATTTTGTCCTTTTTCAAACATTGTAAACTCCCTTTTCATCTCTATATTAAATTAATAGTTTTTAGCTAGCTCTGCTATTTTCATAAGCCTTTTATTTACACCGGATTTTTTCATAGGCGGATCTAAAAGCTCCCCAAGTTCAACCAGTGAAACATCCGGATGCTCAAGCCTTAACTTTGCAACGACTCTAAGTTTGTCTGGCAGATTTTCTATACCTATTGCCTCGTCGATTTTTTTAATATTGGCAATATGGCGTTCTGCCGCCGCTACGGATTTGTCTATATTGGCCTGGTCGCAGTTGTTTATGCGGTTTGCCTTGTTTCTTATGCCTTTTCTAATGATTATATCTTCGTATGCAAAAAGCTGATTTGTAGCTCCCATGATGGCTAAGATATCTACAATTTGTTCAGATTCCTTAATATATACTACGTATTCTTTTTTGCGAGCCACCTTTTTTGCGTGAATGTCAACAAAGCTATTCAAAAGTTTTTTCACATCGTTAGCTAGTGTTTCAGTAGCACAGACTATTTCGAAGTGATAACCTTTTTCAGGATTGGAAACTATTCCTGCACCTAAAAATAATCCTCTTAGATAGGCTTTTTTACAGCATTTTTTTCTTATAAGTCCAGAGTAAATCCCATCGCTTATAAAGTTCATGCCTTCTCGTATCATGAGGATTCCTGTTTCTCTTAATATTAATTCGCTTAATTCTTCGGGGCCGATTGTAATTATATAATATTTTCCCTTTTTTAAAGTATTACCCTGACCTACCTCAAGCATGGCCTCTACATTAAAATATTGCTTTAAAAGAGTTTTAAAGTGTCTTGCGATAGCCGGATTTTCAGTTGTTGTAACAATTTTAAATTTACCGCCGCCCACAAGACCAACGCTTCCGCAAACTCTGATAAAACCTGCTATTTCAGCCAGCATGCAGCACTTTTTTTCAGGCTGCATACGGGCTAACTCATTTCTTGTTTCACTTGCAAATGACATTGTCTATTTCCTTATTTCTCTATCTCTTTTTTATATCTCTATGTTCTAATGTTACCTGTCTTCCTTGACGTGTAAACAGCTCAGCAAATTCGTTAGCCATAGCAACAGATCTATGCTGACCACCTGTACATCCAAAAGCCAAATTTATATTGTATTTTCCTTCTTTTGCATAACACGGAATAATACCATTAATTAGCTTTGATAAGTTTTTTACAAACATTTGAGATTCAATATGTTTCATAACATATTGCCTAACTTTCTTACTATTTCCTGTTGCTTTTTTTAAACTTTGAACATAATAAGGATTTGGGATAAATCTCATATCAAATACCATATCCGCCGTAATTGGTATGCCATGCTTAAATCCAAATGACATAACATTTATTACAAATGTCTCTTCTCTATTTTCTTTTGAAAGTACACTTATAAGCTCATTTTTTAGCTTAGCTGTCTTCATATTTGATGTATCTATTATAAAATCAGCCACATCTCTTATTTCTTTAAGTAATTCTCTTTCTCTTTCAAAATCCTCAATAGTCGGTGAATTACCAGTGACTGGATGAATTCTTCTTGTCTCACTATATCTTCTAACTAAAACAGAATTAGATGCTTCAAGGAAAATGATTCTTGTTCTAATATCAAGTTCTTGTAATTCTTCAATTATTTTTTTTATATCAATTTTAAATCTAACACTTCTAACATCAATTACAAATGCTGCTTTTTCAATATTTGAATTGCTTGATAAAGCTAAATCAACAAAATTTCGCATTAATAATAGTGGCATATTATCTATACAATAATAACCTTGATCTTCAAGACAATTCATCGCCTGTGATTTACCTGCACCTGATAAGCCAGTAACAATTAAGAATTCCATTTTGTACCTCTCTAAACTTCCTCAATATTAACGATTCTCTTTAGATCTAGACCTGCCTCAATAGCTCTATCTAAACCTCCCTGGAAATCCCCCACTCTTTCAGGATTATGAGCATCACTGCTTATAATAAATTTTACATCCTCTCTTGCTGCAATTTTAATTTCTTCAACAGTAAGGTGCGGATGATGTGTACTAATCTCCATCAACACATTATTTTTAGCACACGCCTTGGCAATTTCAGCCATATTAACTGGTGCCTTGTCACCTGGATGTGTTAATATTTTAATTTTATTATTCTCTATGGCATTTATAATCATTTGAGTATTTCTCTTAGATAAAAACTCTTTACGTTTTTCAGTTTTCATAATGCCGTGTCTAAACAGAAAATTATCTATACAGTACCCATGAGTAACCCCAAAATGATAACCTGCGTTTACAAAATCATATTGGTCATATTCTTCTTTTGTAACATCTAAATAATTATCCTTATCTATGGTATTTGCTTCAACACCTAGATAAATTTCTATTTCAGGATAAAGAGGTTTTAATCTGTTAATTTCAGTTCTCATTTCAGCCACAGCACTTCTTTTAATACCATATGTAAGATGCCCAGGTCCATGATCGGTAATGGCGATAGCTTTAAGACCTTTTCTTACAGCTTCACGTACATTGTCCTCAATAGAACCTTTACCATGAGAAAATGTAGTATGGGTATGAAAATCAAAAGTCATCTTATACTTCATTAGTCTTCTCCTAAAATTCTAACTTCTGGCTCAAGCTTAACGTCAAACTGATTAAATACTTCTTTTTGGCAATGCTTCATCAAAGTTACAATATCTGTGGCTGTTGCGCCGCCAATATTAATAACAAATCCGCTGTGAAGTTCTGAAACCTGCGCTCCGCCTACTGTATATCCTTTAAGACCTGCATCCTGCACTAGCTTGCCTGCAAAATATCCTTCAGGTCTTTTAAAGAAACTTCCTGCACTAGGATAATTAACCGGCTGTTTTTCATTTCTCTTTTTGTTAAGTTCTCTTATATTTTCAGAAATCTCATCTCTTTTGCCTTTTTCAAATTCAAAAACTGCCTCAACTACGATAAATCCACTTTCGTGAAGATCGCTATGTCTGTATCCTAAATCTAGTTCTGCTGCATCGATGGTTTTTATTTCTTTGCCATCTTTACTTACTGCAACTATTTCTTTAAGAATGTCCTTTATTTCTCCGCCATATGCTCCTGCGTTCATAAATACCGCTCCGCCTATGCTTCCTGGTATGCCGCTGGCAAATTCAAACCCTGCAAGTTCATTTTCCATTAAAAATCTAGCAAATGTACTCATAAGAGCAGCTGCTCCTACTTTAACGGTTAGCCCATCCTCTAAAATTTCCATTTTGCTAAATGCCTCTGCAGCTATTTTTACTACAACGCCTCTATATCCGCCGTCTTTTATAAGTAGGTTAGATCCATTTCCCATAATAATATGTGAAATTTTTTCATCATCTAAAACTTTTAACAGATGCTGAAGCTCTTCTACGCTTTGAGGCTGGACTAACAAATCTGCCATTCCGCCGGCTTTAAATGATACTTCCTTACTCATGTCAGCATTTTCAACAATATATTTTTCTGAAATCTTTTCTTTTAATCTATCTATAAGTCTACTCATGAAACTTTCCCTTCTTTATTTATTTTTCATCTCATCATCAAAGTGATTATCTAATTTCTTATACAAATTCAAATCTGTAGAAAATCCTTTTTTATCTAGTCTCTTATTTACTGCATAACCCATATATGCATAAATACAAGCAAACACAGGAATACCTATTACCATTCCAACAAATCCAAACAGTCCGCCACCTACTAATATAGCAAACATAACCCAAAATGATGGTAAGCCTGTGCTACCTCCTAGGATTTTAGGACCGATTATATTTCCATCAATCTGCTGAAGTATCAAAATGAATATCAAGAAATACAATGACGTCAATGGATCCACCATAAATATCAACAATGTTGAAGGTATAGCTCCTATAAAAGGACCAAAAAATGGTATAATATTTGTTACCCCAACAATTACGCTTATAAGCATAACATATGGCCATTTAAATATACTCATACATATAAAGCAAATTATTCCAATAATTAAAGAATCTATCAGTTTTCCATTTATAAATTTTCCAAATGTCCTATTTACAAAATGTGCTCCGTATAAAAATTTATATGCTTTTTCCTGATTTACTATGGCAAAAACTAATTTTCTGCTTTGAGCAGCAAAATTCTCTTTACTATTTAAGAAAAATACGCATATAATCGTTCCAATTGCAAAGTTTTTAACTCCTAGCACAACGCCAAAAACGCCGCTTGAAACACCAGCGATGATTGCCTCTGAACCAGGTAAGATAGTATTTTGTAGCCATTCCTCTATATTTTTAGCAAGACTATCCATAATTCCTTCAAGTGGACCTGCAGTATCTGGCATATTCTGAATTGTTTCCTCTAACCACAAACTAAAGTCTGTGACTTTTTCTGGTAGCATTTTTAAAATACTAATAACACTATCTATAAGACCTGGTATTACCATCCATAAAAGTCCTACTATAATAGCTAACATACATACAATGGAAACTGTTGAAGCTATGATTTTTGAATAAATAACGCTTCTATCAACCCTTCCCTTATGCATCAGCTTAGTATCTTTTATCATCTTAAATGTCTGGTTATAAAGTGGGCATAATAAATATGCCATAACTAAACCATAAATAAACGGTGTTAATATATCAGTAATTGTAGAAATACCTGCAGCTAGTCCTTCTGCTCTATACAGAGCAAAAAAGAAAATTATTGATAACATAATTACACAAAGTGCAACAATTCCCGCGCGCAAGTATTTACCTTCGATTTTTAATTTCATTAACCTCTCCTAAATATTATTTAAAATCTATCACTATAATTTATTAAGCCTCTAATGTACCCACCCTTAGCCTTATACGGTTTTTTGTAATATATAATTTCTGCATTAATCTCATTGCCATCTATATCAATAATTCCATAACTTCCATCAGAACCATCTCTTGGTCTTGTTAGGCTTCCAGGATTCATAATAATTAATTCATCTGTCTTTTCAAGATAAGGTATATGTGTGTGGCCAAATAAAATTATTCTTGCTCCTTCCTCCATACCTCGATATACAAGATTTGTAATATCATAATTAACCCCATCTACATGACCGTGAGTCATCATAATGAGGCCAGCCTCCGTTTCTTCTATATGAGTACATGCTTCCTTTGTTCTTGCGCCGTCCATATTTCCCTTCACTCCTATTACAGGAATGTCAAGTCTACTAGCAAGGTCTTCTGCGTCTCTAAGCATATCCCCCATATGTAGTATCATGTCTACGTCTCCAATATTTCTATATACTTCATAAACTTTACCCAATTCACCATGGGTATCACTAATTGCTAAAATCTTCATTTTTTTAATCCTTTCATTATTAAATTATACATAAATTTATTTACAATGTCTATAAAATGGGGTACAATAACTTGTTAATGGGAGAAAAATATTTTTTCAAAAAAAGGAGATGCTTCGATGAGATTACGTGATAGAATTAAAATGTTTATGGCAGGAAGAAATGGCTTAGATTCACTATTTTATTTCTTCTTTGTTCTATATCTAGTATTATACGGATTTAACTTTATTTTTAAATCACCTTGGTTATATTATGCACAGCTAATATTGTTAGTTTTAGCTTTATTCCGTATCTTCTCTAAAAATGTTGAACAAAGACGTAAGGAAGCAGATAAATTCAGTAGCATTTTAGCTAAAATTTATCCAAATTCCGAAATCAATAAGAGAAGATTACTTGAAGGTAGAACTCATAGTTTCCACGAATGCCCTTACTGTGGCGCTGTTCTTCGTTTTGAAAGAAAACGTGGTAAATTCAATGTTACATGCCCTAAGTGCAATAACAAAATTACTATTAGAAACTGGATATAATTGCGTTTTAACATCAAAAATAAAAAACTTTAAAACGGATGTCATTTTTTGACATCCGTTTTTTATTGTTTAATAATTGTTGATTTATAATTGTTTTATGATATCTATTTAGTCTTTTTTAATTGCAAAAACTACTGTGCCACATAAACCCATAAACATCAATATTAAAATTGCTCCTATTGGTGTATCATCATTTGTCTTAGTTGTAGGAGGTGGTATGACCTTATCTTCAACATCTAAAACTTTACTTATAACCTTGGTGTTTTGATCCTTATATGATAGTTCAACTTCGTAAATTGTCGGATCTATATAGCATCCATCTGGTGCCTTTATTTCTTTAATCATATATTTTCCTAGTGGCAAGTTTTCTATTTTATTTGTTAGTCCCTTTTCATTTGTTACAAATATTCCAATCTTTTCATCCTTTTTAAAATATATCTTATTTCCTGCCTCATTTTTAATATCTTCTTTAGCCCATAGCTGATACTCTGCACCCTTTAAAGTGATATTTTTTCTGTCTTTTACAGTAATGTCATCTTGCTTTGCAAAAGTCTTTATTAGGCTTATTTCTCCTGTAGGCTCACTGTTGGTAGCTTCTCTTGTTTGATTTATTACGGCAATTTCATCATTTATGTAAGTGATTTCAAATTCATAAATGCCATCATCAACTAAATATCCATAGGGAGCTTTTACTTCTTGGTAATAATATTTGCCAAAATGTAAATCTTCCAAAACAAATTTTCCCTCTTGATTTGTTTCAACTGTCTTATTTAAGATTTCACCCGCCTTATGGTCTTCTGTTTCAGCAGACCATATGTGATACTGTGCACCTTCTAAAGTTTTACTCTTATCACTATTGTATTTAACAAGTTCAAATCTGCCTTTAGCTTCTTTATTTGTTTGTTTTCTTCCTACTGAAACTACTGGAGTTAAGTCGTTTTCATAGTTTAATTCAAATTCATATTTTTCTTTATCTCTAATATATCCAAATGGCGCCTTAACTTCCTGGTAATAGTATTTACCAAATTCTAAATCATCGATAATAATTTTTCCATTTTCATCGGTTTTAACTATCTTATCGAAAATTTCACCTTCTTTATGGTCTTTATCTGCTACAGACCATATGCGATAAACAGCATCCTTTAACTTTTGGCTCTTATCATCATTAAACTTAACAAGCTCAAATCTACCCTTAGCTTCTTTGTTAATTCTCTCCTTTGAAACAGAAATAACAGGTGTTACATCATCCTTATATGTAATATTGAATTTATATATATTTTCATCCCTCACATATCCAAATGGCGCCTCAATTTCCTGATAGCTATACTCGCCAAAATCTAGATTTTCTAATACAATTTTTCCATTTTCATCGGTTTTCATTGTTTTATCAAATCCATTATCTGACCATATGCGAAATTGCGCATCCTTAAGTGGCATATTTCCCTTTTCACTTCGTTTAGCAAGTTCAAATTCACCCTTAGCCTTGAAATTTTTATGATCCATACTAATTGCTATAACAGGAGTTTTGTCATCTTTATATGAAATATCAAAGCTGTAAATTTTAGGATCTCTCACATACCCATAAGGAGCTTTTACCTCCTGGTACTTGTATGACCCTAAAGAAAGGTCTGAAATCTCAATTTTGCCATTGTCGTCTGTCTTATATACTTTACCTTGATCTTGTGCATTGCTTGACACCTTCCAAAAACGGTACTCTGCATCCTTAAGCTTATATCCATTTTCGTCAAATTTTAGAAGAATAACTTTGCCCTTTGGTACGTCGTTTGTAAATGAAACTTCCGCAGTTTTACCAGTTTCGATAGTTACTTTTTTACTTGTAGTATCCAAAAGATACGGCTCAGGCACGCTAACTTCAGTAACAATATACTCACCTACCGAAATGTCACTAACATTTATTTGACCACTTGCATCTGTAGTTTTATCAAAAGATCTTGTGCCATCAACGGACTTAATATTAAAAACCACCCCAGACACAGGCTCACCGGATGTGGATTTTTTCAAAAGCTTCAATAATCCTGTATTTTCAATATCTATATCAGCTGCAACCTTAAGATCACTCAAAAAACCTATATTTCCAAGATTTTGGCTGCTTTTGTGATAGTAAAATCTATTTTTAGATACAGGATTATTTTCTTTAATAACAAGCTCTATCTGTCCACCTACGCCCTTTAGATTATCTGCATTTATCACCAAGGAATGGCTTTCTTTGTCTATCTTTACCTCTACTCCTTCTGGCTTTTTTGCAATTTTATAAGGGTATTTTCCAAGAACCTTATTGCTGTCTTTTAATATATATTTTTTTCCTGCAGTTACTTTTATGTTACTTTTGCCATCAAACGAAGGCTTTGTTTTAATCATATTTTTGTAATCATTGATCCTATCATCAATAGCCTTTACTCTCTTTGATAAATCCGGAATATTAGTCTTGCTAAGACTGTCTACTTTTTCTCCATCCCATTTTAAAATTTCTCTCCACATCATAACCTGAGCTGTTGCATAATCTGCCTTAGTTTTATAACCTGTGTTATATCCAAAATGTGAAATTAATACTAGCTTTTCCCACTGACTTTTTGTGAATTTGTATTTAACCTCCTTGTACCCTTCTCTTGTAGTTATCATTTTAAGAGGTTCTAAACAGTATGCATGTTTACCATTAACCTGCAATATATTTATCTCATGTTTAGCCTCTCCCCACCAATACTTTGTTTTAATCGAATCAGTTAATTTTACTGCTGCATCGGCAGTGTCTGTATTAATACCAATACCAGCAAATATAATACAAAATATAAGTAAATAACTGATGGCTTTTTTCTTAATACAACTCATATTACCCTCTCTTTATTTACATATATTCCCATCTAGCAATTATATTTTACATCTTTTGGTAATTTATGTCAATTTATTTTAGCTGCTTATTTATTTGATTAATTATGAAACTTTTCTTTGACAATTAGTATTGGCATATAGTATAATAATTGTTGTATTAATTATTAAATATTTGCGCCATTAGCTCAGCTGGATAGAGTAGTGCACTACGAATGCAAAGGTCTGGGGTTCGAATCCCTAATGGCGCACCATTAAGAACGTTGATTTTTCAACGTTCTTTTTATTTATTTAAAACGTTTGACGTAAATTTGACGTAAATTTATTTTTTTATTCTTCGTTTTGATATTTATTTTTCTTTCCTTTATATATTCATTATTTTTTATTACTTATAAATATACAAAAAAGACATACCCATTAAAGTATGCCTTTTACATTCAATTTAACTATCAAATTCTAAAATATCTTTTATATCGCAATCTAGGACCTTACATATATTATATACTTTTATTGCTTGGCATTTATTTATATCTCTATTTCCTTGCTCATATTCTTGTACAGTCCTTAATGATATCCCAACTAGATCCATTAATCTAGTAAATAACTGATGAAGCCCCGTTGACGCAAGACCTGTTACCGCTCCAGCGATACCAATTTCCACACTTACGCCCTGGATAACAAGTGCAGCAATAACACCAACTACAGTTACAATAGTAGGTATCCACTTATTATCAACGTCTTTTATCCATTTCTTAGCGATGTATCCTACAACAAGGCACAATACCATTACTAACGGGATATACATTTCAGTAATAAAATCTAAAGTCATAATATCTTCCTTTCCGCCTTTTGGCTTTTCTTTTAATCATAATAAAAAGAAGGCGATTTCTCGCCCTCTCATTAATTTTGTTCTTTATAGATATTTCGTAGGATCTAAATACTGACCGTCTTGTATCAATTCAAAGTGTAGGTGCGGTCCTGTAGATATTCCAGTTGAACCAACATGACCTATTACCTGGCCTTTTTTAATAATATCGCCTTTTAGTACTACTCCGTCGTTAAGGTGCTTGTAAACTGTATATTTACCATTACCGTGTAAAATCTTAATCCAGTTTCCAGCTCCTCTGTTGAAGCCTACATTTGATACCTTACCACCGTCGGCGGCGATTACATCTGTTCCAGACGGCGCGCTTATATCAATACCCTTGTGGTATGTGCTAGCTCCAGCAGTAGGTGCTGTTCTATTGCCAAAAGGACTAGATATTTCTCCGCTTGTTGGGAATGATAAACTACCCTCTGCATAATCTGTAGCTTTAAGACTTTTTGTTCTTCTACTCCACAATAGATCCAAGTCATAATCAGTTGCTCCAGCTAGTAATAAATCTTCGCATGCTTTCACAGCCTTGTCTTCGTCGCCCTCTGCAACTGCTTCACAGAAATCCTTTGCGGTATCAGATTTTAAAAGCAAGTCACTGAATTGTGCGTCAGTATAATCATAGTTTCTAATTAGATATTCTTTGTACGGATTGTAGTATTCAGCATATTCACTACCAATGCTCTTTTTAAAACCTGTTTTAGCTTTACTTTCAATCTTTTTATCAAACTCTTGTGCTAATTTATCGTATCCTAAATCAGATAAAGTTTGTTTCATTTTATCAAGCGTAGCAAAATCCGCTTTTTCCGCCAATCCAGTATATCCTTTAGTAACTACATCCCACGCTTTTTCTTCAGCTTCTTTTCCACTTAATCCTTCTAGCTGTTTTCTAACATTCGCTACTCTATCATTATAAGCTTCAGTTTCTCTATCTTCTTGTGATAATTCTTCTTTAGTAAATAGAGACTTAATCTTGTCTATAAAGCTTTCATCTTTAGCTTCATATGCTCTAGCAGACTGCTCAGCAGAAGATAGTTCGGCCGCAAACACGCTAGGGAAAAATGCCTGCAATTCCCTTAGTACATTCTTGAACGGAATACCAAATACCTGACCTAACGCTTCAGCAGTGTCTTTTAATAACTCTTCCTGAGACTTATTACCTTCACCGTTGGCAAACTTTTTCCAACCGTCAATATTCTTCCATAATGCTTCAAAACCTTCTAAAGCCATGTTTGACGTTCCCCAACCATCTTTAAGTTGCCAAATATCTTTTATACCAACAATCATATTAAGTGGGTTTGCGTTGTCATCAAAGTTACTAAAGAAGTTGGCCATCCACAATTCAAACTTATCTTTTTCTTCTTTATCGTCTTTGTCTGGATTTTTGCCTCTTAAGGCATCTACCACTGCCGCCGCAGATACTAAAGCTGCATTAGCAACAAACACGCCTATAGTTCTGCTCATACGCTTTGTAGCTTTGCCTTTTTCTCCAGCTTTATACTCTCTCATAGCAAGCGTCATTTCAGTTCTTACCATGTTAAAAGTACGCGTAGGTTCTGCCATAAAGGAAGATAATGTTTTCTGCATAACGCCTTTATCTCTCATTATCTGTGACTTATGGAATGGTGAGTCTACAACCTGAGTTTTATCAAATATCATGCTTGCTTGCTCATTACATAGCTCCCAAAATTCATCACTACCAACTTTTACATCTTTATGCTTGGCTTTAACATCACGTTTTACCGCCGACCAAATCATACTCCATGTAACGTCGTCTGCAAATCCATATGGTCTCATAGTAATTAAATCTAATCTGGACCATTCGTTATTCATCATAATATCTTCAACATCTCTAGCAACATCTGTCTGTGCATATCCCCAGTGTTTCCACATAGCTATAGGACAGTGTTCCCTCATTTCTTTTAGGTTCTTACTAGGGTTTGATATACCGATAAATCTTTTAGGACTTATATACTGCATTGCACGCATAATAGCTGTAGGCTGTTGCACTAGTACTCTCAAGTTAAAACCAATAGCTGCCTTTTTATAGTTAGCTAAGGCTTTGTTGTAAAGTCTAGTTAAACCTGTATCTCTATTCTTAGTTGCGTTGTTGTTATTAAGGTCTACCATAAAGTTTTTTATGTACTTTTCTGGTTTTTCTCCATACACTTTCTTTAGCTTACTTCTTACAGTTTGTGTTCTTAAGCCCTCTTCGTTTTTAATATTGTAGTTGTAAATCCTCTGAAAATCAGCAATAGGTACCGCAAACGCGTTGTATAATGACATCTTGTTAACGTGATCCGCTACAACTTCAAAGATATCTGCAATAACAATAGGATTGCTAGCTTTAACTACTGTGCCTTTTGTAAACCCAAAGTTTTTAATTACTTCGTCAATCTGTCTAGTTTCTAGCTTGTCATCTAAATACACATCTGAGCTCTGGATAGGGAAATAATTCTTTTCAGTGAATTTCTTATATCCAAACAGCTTCATTGACGCTTCATTACCCCAGTCAGCACAAGTAGTATTTATGTATTCCATTAAAGCGTCTGCAATAGCTTTTTGCTCATCAGTTAGCTTAGATATAATGTTACTAACATCTGTTGGAGTTACTTGCATAGATTCAGCTTGCACTTTTTTTCTGCCACCAATGCTTTTTGAGATAATATTGCTACCTTCAATACCGCTAGCTACAATACCTGCACCATATATATGCCCTCTTGCCTGTTCACGCTTATTCAAGCAATAAAGTGACATTATCTGTGCTGGTGTCATTGTAATGCCGTAACCATTTTCAAGCTCGATTCTAATCGCGCTTTTTTTCTGTCTAATCTTTTCAAGCTCTGAACCTGGTTTCTTTTTGTTGTAGTACTTTTCAAAAGTTTTAGCAAACATTTCCCTGGTGTTCTGTCTGTTTCTAACATGCTTATCAAAACCTTTACGCAATGGTTTATAAAGCTTGTTCATGCCTTCACCAAGTAATTCAAAGAAGTCTCCAGGAGTAACCATATCTTCATTTAATAGTTTATCAAGACTACCTATAAACCCTGTGTAATCTTTATATCCATCTTCTGGATTTTTCTTTTTCTTCTTTCTACTTGCGTCAACCTTATCTAGGTCGCTTACAATTTCTTTGGCTATTTCTTCTCTTGACTGTCTTAATTCATCGTTAAAGTTTTTGCCAGCTTGTCTTATTTGGAATATAAGCGCGTCTGTAATCGTTTTAATATCCTTTAAGGTCTTATTGTCCGCCTCATCAATACTCTTGCCGTCTAGCTTGATTTTAGTAGCATTAATAATATCTGCAATATAGCCGTCGTATTCAAATTCGCCTGAGCCATCTTCTTTAGCTATACTTTCATAAGCGTCTTGCAATTTCTGTAAGTTTAAAGTTTTAAGTGAAATCTTACCAGAGTTTTCTTGTAGCTTCTTACTACGTGTAGTCTGTCTATCAATGCCATATAAAAATTCTGCTACAAGTTTTCTAAACTCTTCTGGTATATGTTTATCATCAGTTGGTCTTGTTAATCTATCAGATAACCACTTAAGATTTTTCTCTATTTCAGTCACAAACTTTTTATGTTCTGTTGTGTCCTTCTTTTTGTTTTCCTTTTTTTCATGCTTTTCTTTTAATTTTTGTATTTCTTTATCTCTTTTTTCATTAGCACGAATTCTTTCTTCTTTTCTTATATCTTTGCGTAATTCTTTTTCAATCTTCTTTTTATAGCTATCACCGAATTTCTTTTCCATTTTTTCATTTGCTTCTTTTATTGCTTTATCGAAATTCTCTTTTAGCTTTTTAACTTTGCTATCATAACGATTCTTCATCTTATCTGCTACAGTCATTTTAGGTTTTGTATCCATAGCAATTTCGATTAGATCATTTCCAAACTCTTTAGCAAGCTGAGAAAACTCTTCTTCCTCTAAAACAAAATCAAGACTTTCAAAACCACGCCTCAAATCCACAATCTCATGGAACATATCTATTGAATTTATAGCACCTTCATTATTTAAATCTGAAATTACTGAGCTATTAATAAACACTGGAAATAGTTCTGCCATTTCTTCATAAACGCTATCTATATTACCAGGACCATTAACTATTCTTATTTTGCCGAACATTTCTTTTCTAATATAGTTAAAATCAGTAATGTTCTTTTTGTCTTGCTCACTAACTTCGATAGGTGTAGTTCTTAGATACTCATTAAGCGCTAAATACTCATCATATAATGGGTGTGCTGGAGTAAAATCTACTTCTTCTAAAACTTCTATCGCAGCATGATATGCTTCAAGTGCTGCCTTTTCATAATTTCCCTCTTTGATTAGTTTATAAATATGTTCAACTCTATTAGTTGCTTTATCTACTAATACAAGGCTTGTTTTCTTACCACCCATCAGTTCTCTAACATATTGATTTACCCTTTTCTTGATATCTTTAATATCAGGTAACTTTCCATGTGTTAGTTTTGTTTCCTGTGCTAGTCGTTCATTTTCTTTCTTTAAATTTTCAATTTGTGCCTCTAGTTCTGCTACCGATTTAGTTCTAACTTGTTTAGCTTTTACAGCACGCTCTTTAAATGTTGGTGCTTCTTCAAATGATATATCATCCTTTTGATTATATTCTTCAATTAACTCATCTGTAATGACTGGAACATCAACAATATTACCTTTCATAGGCTTTATTCCTATTTGTCCCATAGCTTCTTCTAACTGTTTATAATCATTTTCAAATTTCTCAATTTCTTCTTTTGATAACCCTTCAGCATTTGCTAGTTGCTCTTTAGTTTCAAGTGCTTGTATCTGCATTAACAGTTCTAGGTTCTCATTAGAAATTCTATTTCTTTCTTCTGGTGATAAACCTTCTTTAAGCTTAGCTTCTCCTTCCTCAAGTTTCTTTTTTAGTTTTTTTAGCATTCTGTCTTGCTTTAATGTTTTTAGCGAATATTTTTTATCGTTGCTAATATTTCTTCCTTCGTTTTCAACCCCCTTATTTTCTCCAAAATTTCCTTTGCTATCTTCTCCTGTTCTTCTTCGCTGTAATTCTTCATAACTTTTCGAGTCACTTTCAACCACGGTACACTTAATTCCGTTTCCAAAAGCGCCTTGTACATTTTCAATCTCCAGCTTATTAACTCGTTCTTCATTTAATATTACCTCTCTAATAACTGCCAATTCAGTTTCGTTTTTTACACCTTCTATGTTCAATATTTTTTCTATAGAAGGATTTTGATATCTACCGTCAGTATATACCAATTTATTCGCCATTCCCATTTTATTATACACAGGAATTATAATTAAACCTTCATAATTTCTTACATAATAATTCCCACGCTTTAAATCACCAATTTGTTTTAAAAAACTTGCTATTTCTTCTTTGTCTAAAATTTTATTTACTATCGCCCACCCATAATGATAATAATCTTTTTCTGTCATACTGTCTTTAATAGAAAACATAATATTCTTTTTATCTGCAAGCCTATTTACAGTATCTATTCTATCTTCGTCGCTTTCATACTTGCTAACCTCAATACCTTCTTCTTCAAGGGCGTTTACTAAGTCTGTATCAATATCAGCAGGCACTACCGCTCCAACAACTTCATCAAATCTAACTGAGCGTTCTGGTTTGGCTTCAAATAAGTTTACTGGCATATTAGCAACTTCTTTTATTAGATTTTCTAGCGGTTTAGTATCTTCTACTTTTACTTTGCTACCGTATTTATTCAAGTACTTTTTTAAACCTTCGGCTGTTGTATTTCCTTCAAGTATAGCGTCTGCTATATTCATTCCTATTGCGTCTTGTTTAATAAAGTCATTACTACTTCCATATGTTTTACTTGCTATTTTACTTATGATATCAGCAAGTTCATCGCTTAGATTATTATATAGCAACTCATAATTATCATTGTCTATCGTTCTTAGCTTATTTTTGCCATTTCTAATATCTTCTAAGGAACCAAAATCTTCCGTAGCAACCGCCCTTATAGTTTTTAAACCATTGAAAAATGCACTGTCATTTCTTACGTTATCTGCTTGGCCAATCATTGCTTGCACGATATTGTCTAACGTTACATCATAATGGAGTTTTTCAAAACTTCTTCTATTGCCTGACACTGTGTATGGATCTTTACCATTATACACTCCTTCTTTTTCAACTATGCCTGCAAATAAATCTTTAAGCCACTTCTCATAATCAACTTGATTTACTTTATCGTTAATCAACTTTTCAGTCGCTTCTATATCTTCAACTATATCTTTTTTGCCTTCAAGTAAGTCCATTCCTTTCATCAATCCATTCTTTACGCCTATAAGAAGCATTGGCCTATGATTGATTCTTTTAGTTATATACTCTTCATTTTCTTTTTTAACTTTTCTTAAATAGTTAGCATATACTTCAGATAATTTTTCTTTATTATCAAGAACATATTGAGTTTCATCTTCAGGATCATTTTCGATTTTATTATATTCTAAAACCTCATTTTTACAGTTTTCAGCAAACCACTTTCCAATATCTCCGCCTCTATCCTTTTCTTCAAATAACATTTTTACAGGTTCGCCTTTTTCTGCAAGATACATATTCTTTAAACCGTAGTCATTTTTAAAATGTTCAACTAAACTATCTCCATTAACATCTTTTACTTTGCTTTCTAAATTTGTACTTGCTAAGCTAACCGGATTGAAAAAAGCTAAATCTCCGACTTTATTCGCTCTATTATAAACTTCATCAGCTTTTTTCTCATTAAGCTTATAATCAATCTGCGGAAATACTGGTGTCCACGCGTCAGCACCGTAAACCTTATTTCTGCTGTCAGCTTCTGGATCTATTGTAGACTTATCAAATAGCAATGAAATATCACCAAAGTTTGTGTGGCCTATCTTAGCTTTTGTAACTGCAAGTGACGGCATAGGAAATCCACCTAATTTTAATGCTTTCCATAATTTGTCTGGAGTGATATTGTGCATTGCAATTAGTTTGTCGCCAACTTCTACTGGTTCTTTTAACGAAAATGACTTGCTTTTTGGTTCTTTTACTGATATATTTTTATTATAAGAACTATCAACATTCCCGCGTGAGGCCTTAGTAGCCACGTCCGCTAGTGAGATAGTTCTTATTTTATTTATATCATAAAGTACTTTTCTACCATCTTCGGTATTTGCGATATTAAGCGTTGCTTCTAAAATATCTCCTCTATGATTTACAATATATACTTTTCTAAAATCCCAACCGTTTTTATCTAACCACTGATGTGAATTTTCACTATTACTTGTGTTTGTATTTTTTGACACTTCTACTAATTCTTTAGCGTGTGCAATTATGTGCCTGTCTCTATCATGTTTTTTCCTTGCTAATTTATCTATAACTTTATGGTCCTTATCTATGCCATCTTTAATTACTCTTTCGTTTGCTCTTGCAAATTCTATTGCAACTGGCTTATCGCCATCATAAGCTATGACTTTATGACCTGCTAATTTTTCATACACGAAATCCTTTAAAACAGCACTTCTACTCTTGTGCTTATTTTTTTTGATTTTAAATATGTCAGTGTCAAGAACTACTACCTGATCATATGTCTTCCCATCAGGACCTTCATAGTTATCTTTAATAGAAAACTTAATATCTTTGTCGTATGTTAGATTTTTATTTTCTATATTTTTAACTTGATTAGAAATACCATCAACCCACATTTTGGCAACTTCTTCTGCTATACCTAATTCTTCATATAACTTCTTTTCAATTCTAGGTTCATATAAAGATACATTGCCAGTTAGAATAGCTTTTAGCTTTTCTATTACTTTTTCAATTGCATCTAAAATAGACTGTGCAAGACTTCTATTCTGCTTGCATAGCTCATTTATAATATCTTCATTCTGCACTAATTCCCATGTGCTATCAGCTAATATTTCTTCTATAGCTTCTTCTTCAGTTAACTCTACTCCATTTTCTCTGTAATGCTCAATTTTATTGTTGATTTCTTCAGTTAAGCTTTCAGCATTATTGTTTCTCCAACTTTCAACAACAAAATCTCTAAACTGCATATACTTCAAAAATTTTTTTGAATTTACTTATCAATTTATGAAATATTTAATCGATTTTTATTTTGATACTAAAAAAGCACCTTACTTCCAATATTTATGTCTATTCCAAAGTGCTTTACTTCTTTTCATGTTTATTCAAATATCCATTATAATACAAAAAATCATTTTCTTCATTTGTTAATACAGAAAACGGATTCACCCAGTTATCATCTTCTTCATACGTGCCTATATATCGATATTTTGATGGAATAAAACCTAGTTTTTTGCATATTCTTTTATATTCTTGCTCTTGGTTCTTCATAACAACTCCTATTCAACCCCTGCGTCTAACAATAGTTTTTTATTCTTCAACTATTTCAAACAATGCTGGCGGGAATAACGCAACTTTCGCCTATAAATCTAACTTTCATCTAAATACCTCTTTACTTTCATTTCGTATATTTCCCCATCAACTTCATACCATGAAGTTCGGCATATTGTGGTTTACCATTAATTATTACATAACCCTTACCACTTACTTTTTCCCATTCTTCTGTTGTGCCACCATTTGATATAAAATCAAGCCAATACTCATATTCTTTTCTCTCCGAATATGAACCCGTACCGTATTGACAATTAGGATGTATTGATGGTGTTTTTCTTTTGATATCAAAATTCTTTTAAATACATCAAATGCTATTATCTCTATTCATTTGCTTTCAATTCTTTTCTTTTAGCTATAATTGCTTCTTTTAACTCTTCTTCATATAGTAAATCATCTTCTAAATTTCTATTTGTTCCAAACCTATAACTCCAACCAAATAAATCACTCGTCACGTCTCTTATTTTTTCCTTGTCTTCTTCTGGATTTTCAGGATCTTTGAAAAAGATTTGAATATCTCTACTCATTTCTAGATATTCTTCTTTTGTAATATCCATAGAGCTATTAGCACGACGTACAAAATCAAATAATCTTTGTCCCTCTTTTGTAAGTAATGTATTCCATTCTTTAAACTTCTCTTCTGCTTCTCTAACCCAACTAACATCCATTTTTAACCACCTCATTTCAAAATACTTTTTAAAGCCAACTAAACAAAAGACCCATCCGAAGATGAGCCATCGTTCTAATACTTACTTAATTTCAATTTGACACATCTTCATAGCCTCAAGAGCGTTATTATGACTCTCAGGTGTAACGCCAGCACAACAGCTGCTATCAACTGAAACTGTAACTTCAGGAAAAGCAGATTTAATCATCATAGCATTTGAAATTACACAAATATCAGTGCATAGTCCCACAAGCTCAATTTCATCTACATTATTTTCATTAAGCACCTTAGCAAGCTTATGCACAAGCTCAAAAGATCCAAAGCAAGGCTTACAGATCACATCATCAGCCTTATTTTCAGCATAAGATTTAAGGCTTGCATCTAGCTGCCAGCCATCACTATCTTTAACACAATGAACAACTGGAAGTTTTCTGCCTTCTTGAGTATTTAAATAGTCCTCCCCATGAGTATCCAAAGTAAAATAAAGCTTATCATCTGTATCTAAACGCTTAACCTTATTTTCAACAGATTTTACAATAAGCTGAGCCTCCTCGGTTCCTAAAGATCCATCGATAAAATCCTTTTGCATGTCTACTACAATTAAAATTTTCATTTACAAACCCTCCAAACTCCTTATGGATTACAATTTTTACAAGGTGAATAACCATTGTCAATTAAGTTCTGAGCTTTACCTTTATATACCTTTTTATTTTTACCACTCATGTCCCTTACACTTGGGCAATTTTCCCTGTGATACTTCTTAGTATTAATATTGCAAATAAATTTGCCTTCGCTCTTTGACTTGGCATTTTCTTTAGCTTCAGCTTTACCATCTAGATGGCTTTCGCCTGTTTCATAGTCGATGACCACACTTGGCTGGTTATTATAAGCATAAATGTTAAAGCACACACCCTTGCCATTGTCCTCAACTGACATAGCTTCCATCTGCACACCTGAAGCAACTAAGTTATCGCCTTCAAAAATAGGAGTAACTCTGTATAGCACGTGGTTTCCTGTTGATTTAACGTAATCGGCAATCTGGTCCTCAAAAGGAAGCATGCCTTCCACATTTAAAAATCTAGTACCAGTAATTAAGTTCTCCTCGTTAGCGTTTTCCCCTGTTAGCTGGTATCCTATTAGGTGGCATCTATTGTATAAATATCTATCAGGAATGACACTGTCGTATCGCACAGTGTGCCAGCCTGTCGGTTTAACCTGTCCTATAGCGCCTCTCTTTTCTTTAGGCATAATATCTTTACCTACATTTGCCTCTGCAACACCACATCTACCTAAGCTATCTAACTGACTATACTTTTCATAACTCTTAGAAGTCAAATCACCCTTGCTAAAATCCGGTTTATTATCATTAACAACTGTATAAGCTTCTCCATTAAATTTAGGTACATCGCTAGCTTCTAAGCTTTCACCTCTTTCAACTTCTACCCTTTCTTCTTGCTTTGGACTTGTAGCATTACTTGTCTTATCATCATTTGTGTTAACAGACTTATCATTTGCACAACTAGTCATAACTAACATAAATGATAATATACACGCCAAAATTACTTTTCTAACCTTCATTTTTTCCTCCACTCCTTAACATTTCAAATATAGTTTAACATTATTTTAAACTATAAAACAGGGAAAAAAACTCACTTAACTAGCAAATTGTACATAAACAAATTCAATTTTAACTATGGTATAATAGATTCTATTAATATATAATATATTTGTTAGAATTTTATGTATTTAATTTGAGAGGTGTACTATGGATTTTAAACAGATTGAGGCTTTTGTAAACGTTGTAAAACACAAAAGCTTCTCAAAAGCAGCAGAAGCAACTTATCTGACGCAACCTACAATTAGTGTGCATATTAGAAGCCTTGAAAATGAACTTGGTGTTACCCTTTTAGATAGACAAGGTAAGGGTATTACTCCAACACCTCAAGGCAAAACATTTTATAGATATGCCACTGAAATATTAGCAACAAGAGATCAAGCTAAAAATGCGTTTTCAGATACCAAAGAGCAATTAAATGGCATACTTGAAATACAAACTTCAAGTACTCCAGGGCAAGATTTTGTGCCTTGGATGTTAAAGGGATTTAATGATTTGCACAACGAAGTTCATTTTACAGTTGAGCAATCTGATAGTAGCCAGGTAAGAGAAAATCTAATAAATGGTATTGGAGAAATTGGTTTTGTAGGTAGCATAGGAAGTGATGAACTTGTTTACGAACCTGTATTTGAAGATGAGCCACGTCTAATCGTATCAAACACTCGTCCAGCAGGTAAAATTGAAGGCGACACTATTTCTATTGCTGATTTTATCAATGAACCATTTCTATGGCGTGAACAAGGATCTGCATGGAGGGAAACAAGCCCGTCCAAAGAAGCTTTCGAGAGATTTTTAAAGAAAAACGGATATAAAGAAAACAGTATAAACATCGTAGCTCGTATAAACAGTATAGGTGTTATTCGTAAGGCAGTAGCTACAGGTCTTGGTGTTTCAGTAGTTTCAAGTTCTGCTATAGGTGAAAAGGACTACGCTATGGGTATAAGAAGCTATAAAATAAAAGAATATGATACCAATAGAACCTTTTATATGGCTTATCGAAAGAAAATATATCTTTCACCAATTGCTGAAGCCTTTAAAGAATATGTTTTACATAGAAGGGAGGATTAATCTTGAAATTTGTAATTCAAAGAGTTAAAGAAGCTACTGTTTCTGTTAACAGCAATATATGTGGTGCCATAAATCATGGTTATGTTGTATTAATAGGCATTGGTCACGAAGACACAAAAGAAGATGCTGATAAATATCTAAAAAAAATGTTAAATTTACGAATTTTTAGCGATGAAGACGATAAGATGAATTTATCGCTAAAAGATGTTAATGGTCAGCTATTATTAATTTCTCAATTTACACTTTATGGAAACTGTAAAAAAGGAAATCGTCCTAGCTTTGTAGAAGCAGGAAAGCCTGATATGGCAAATGAACTTTATGAATATATTATAGACGAAGCAAAAAAACAAATAGATCATGTAGAAACTGGTATATTTGGTGCTGATATGCAAGTTTCACTGATAAATGATGGACCTGTAACCATCATACTTGAAAATCTATAAGGAGGATTTATGGAAACTAAAAAGTTAGGATTTGGTCTTATGCGTATGCCGCTAATAGACCCTGATAAACCAAAAACTGTAGATATCGATCATGTATGCCAAATGGTAGATACATTCCTCGAAAGAGGTTTTACATATTTTGATACAGCATATATGTATCATTCTTTTAAAAGTGAAAAAATTACTAAAGAAGTATTGGTGGATAGACATCCTCGTCATAGCTATACCCTTACTACAAAACTACCTATTATGTTTTTAAAATCTGAAGAGGACAATCAACGAATTTTTGATGAGCAACTTGAAAAATGCGGCGTAGATTACTTTGACTATTATCTATTGCATAATTTAGGCGTTGATCATTACGATATGGCTAAAAGATTTAAAAGTTTTGAATTTGTATCAAAACTAAAAGCAGAGGGTAAAGTGAAACACATTGGTTTTTCATTCCATGATTCTGCTGAGCTTTTAAACGAAATATTAACTGAACATCCTGAAATGGAATTTGTGCAGCTTCAGATCAATTATATAGATTGGGAAAATGAAAGTATTCAATCACGTAAGTGTTATGAGATCGCAAGAAAACATAATAAGCCTGTAATAGTTATGGAGCCTATAAAAGGTGGCTCCCTCATAGATATCCCAAAAGAGGCTCAAGAAATCCTAAAAAATGATCAACCTAATATGTCTATGGCATCTTGGGCAATTAGATTTGCTGCTAGTCATGAAGGAATTATGATGGTTTTAAGCGGTATGTCGTCTTTAGAACAACTTATTGACAATACATCGTATATGAGCGATTTTAAGCCTATGACAAGTCATGAATTTAAATTGATTGACGATGTAGTTGAAATAATAAAAAAGAGTATTATCATTCCTTGTACAGGTTGTCAATACTGCGTAGATGGTTGCCCTAAAAACATACCAATACCAAAATATTTCACATTGTATAACGCTGACAAACAATCTTTAAATAAAGGGTTCTCAACTCAACAAATGTATTATGAAAATACAGCTGCAACGCACGGTAAAGCTTCTGATTGCATAGGTTGCAAACAGTGCGAAAAAAGTTGCCCTCAACATCTACCAATCGTAGAACATCTAAAAACAATAGCAGCTCATTTCGAGGAAGATGAATAATAAATACATTTAAATATAAACTAAAATAAGGGTAAATCGTAATTATACGCTTTACCCTTATTAAATATCTACAAATAGTATTTAATAAACTTCCTTAATAATACCCTTCCTAAAAGCTTCTATCAAATCTCTTAAACCTTCAATTTGCTCATTTAAACCAGCTGCTTGATCAGTATCCCTAACCATAATTCTTTTTTCTAACTCTTCAACAGCAAATACTCTTGGCGCATAAAATTCTTGAGTTCCATCTGGCTGTAACGGCATATATGGCTTATGCTCAGCAAGAGCCATTATCCATGAATTATAAATAAATGTATAACCTGCTATACCAGTCTTTTTTTGATATGCCTTAGATATACCACCATCTATTACAAAGAGCTTTCCTTCTCCCTTAATTGGGCTTTCACCATCCTTTATTTTTACAGGCACATGACCATTTAAAATATGACCTTTTTGTGGATCAACACCAAACTCTTTTAAAACTCGTTCACAAAACGCTTTATTGTCTCTCTGAGTATAATATCCTACAGTATATTCTTTATGAGTTTTCTTATCTTCAATAAACAATCTCTCAAATGTAGTCATCTGATCTTTACCAAATAATGGCGATTTTGCACCTAGCCATAAATACCACATAATATCCCCACCAGTGCCATCCTCAACATCATTTTGCGGACTAAAATATTCTTCTCTAACCCTACTATCTAAATAATCAAATAAAGCCTTGCCACTATATGACTGTCCATCAAAAGTACATGTTGCAAAATTACCATTTTCATCTAAAGGAATACATCCATGGAACATCAACATATTATTCATAACCTTATACAACGCACCATGAGAAAACATAAATTTAATATGGTCATGTAGTTTATCACTTCTTAAAACTGAAGCCTGAAGATTTTCAATAACTCTCTGTTCTTCACTTGTAAGCTTATATGGATCTTTTGGATCAATTGTAGGTAAATTAGTATCTTTTAGTGGATAAGTTACGCCCTTAATATCAATAGTTCCATCTTCAAAATTTATCTTATCAAGAAGCAATCTATTTGATAGATTAAATTCAGGATTTGCTTTTATTCTCTGACCTTCAATTTTAAACTGTATTATAGCTATAGCCTTATGCATGCGAGCTGCAGTTTCCTTAGAGACCTGGTCAAATTGATTTTCTTCTAAGATTTTAGGCATAAATGCTGTGCATGGATCATCGCCATAAGTCCTATTAGCAAATGATGTCAATGGTCTTAAGTTTATACCATAGCCAATTTCAAGCATATCAAAATTATTGTAGCTGATGTTCATTCTTAAGATATTAGCAGTACATGCCCAGCTTCCTGCAGCTGCACCCATCCAAACGATGTCATGATTACCCCACTGAAAATCAACATCATCATACTGCATCAAAAAATCCATAATATAGTCAGGATGTGCTCCTCTATCAAATATATCCCCAATGATATGAAGTCTATCTACACATAAAATTGTTATAGATTCGGCTAACTGTTTAATATATATTTCCGCCATATCTGTTTCAATAATACTATCTATAATAGCATCATAGTATGTCCCTTTATTATCTTCATCGTCAGCATGCAATAGCTCATCCATACTATAATCCCAATATTTAGGAAGTCTTTTTCTAACTTTTGATCTAGTGTATTTTGTAGAAACTGATTTACAAACAATTATAAGCCTTAAAATGTTTTCCTTACACCATTTTTTAAAATCAACATTTGGATCAAGCTTAATTCTTTTAATTTCTGCTTCTGCATTGTATATAAGAGCAGCAAGATGATATCTTTCTTTACCGCTAAGCTCCCCTGAAAATAACTCATTTATCTTCATCTTTATAACACCTGAAGCACTTTGAATCATATGCTTAAATGCCTCGAATTCACCATGTAAATCACTCAAATAATATTCAGTACCTTTTGGTAATGCTAATATAGCGTTTAAATTTATTATCTCAGCTGATGCCGCTCTTCTGTTTGGATATTTTTTCGATAACAACTGTAAAAATTTTAACTTATCCATCCTGTCGTCCTTTCATCTATACTCAAAAATATCTTCTTTATAAATTATACTATACATGAACTTTTAAATGCAAAAAAAGGGGAGAACTAAAATAAAATTCTCCCTTATTTCCCATTATTCTTCAATTCTTGTGATTTTACCACCTAAAGCTGCAAACTTTTCAATAAACTTCTCATATCCTCTTTCAATATGGTAAATATCTGAAACAACAGTTTCTCCTTCTGCAACAAATCCAGCAAGAACTAAAGCTGCTCCTGCTCTTAAATCTGTAGCTGAAACCTCTGCACCATGAAGCTTTTTATTACCTTCAATAATAGCACACTTACCTTCCGTCTTAATACGAGCTCCCATGCTATTTAGCTCAAGAACATGCATATATCTATTTTCAAAAACAGTTTCAATAACTATACTTTTACCCTGTACAGTAGTTAAAAACGCCATAAATGGAGACTGAATATCCGTTGGAAATCCAGGGTATGGCAATGTTTTAATATCAGTGCTAATAAGAGGTCTAACATCTCCTCTTACAACCATTCCTTCATCTGTCATATATATTTCTACGCCACATTCTTTAAGCTTTGCAATAATAGGCTTAACATGATCTGGAACTACATTTTTAATTAAAATACTACCTCTAGTAATAGCTGCTGCAATCATAAATGTACCAGCCTCTATTCTATCTGGGATTACGCCATGAGTAGCTCCATGAAGACTTTCGACACCTTCTATTTTAATAGTATCAGTACCAGCGCCTTTAATGCGTCCTCCCATCTGATTGATAAAGTTAGCAAGATCTACGATTTCAGGTTCCTGTGCTGCATTTTCAATAATAGTTGTACCTTCAGCTAAAGCTGCTGCTGTCATGATATTTTCAGTTGCACCAACACTTGGAAAATCCAAATAGATATTAGCTCCTACTAATTTATCAGCAACTGCTGTAACAATACCTTCATCTGAAATCTCAATTTCAGCCCCCATAGCTTTAAATCCCTTAAAGTGAAGTTCTACTGGTCTTTCACCAATAGCACATCCTCCAGGAAGATTAATAACTGCCTTACCAGTTCTAGCTAGAAGTGGACCCATGACTAAAATAGATGCTCTCATCATCTTTACAAGCTCTTCTGGAGCATGACTTCTAATAATCTGATCAGCATTAATTGAAACATAATTGTTTTCTATATTTTTATCCACTTTTACCCCTAGTGAACCTAGCAAGCTACATAAAATAGTTACGTCCTTTAAATCAGGTACATCATCTATTTCACAGGTTTCCTTTGATAATAAAGTAGCAGCCAAAATAGGTAGAACAGAATTTTTTGCTCCACTTATCGTTACTTCTCCTCTCAAAGGACCGCTTTTTTCAACTAAAAACTTTGCCATCTTTTCCTCCAACACCTATAATTTCTTTATTTCTTCAAGACATTTCTTACAAACATTTTTTCCATTAAATGTTTCTACGTCTTTAGCATTGCCACAGAAAACACATGCAGGCTCATACTTTTTAAGTAAAATAAATTCACCGTCAACAAAGATTTCAACTGGATCCTTTATCTCAATATTAAGTGTTCTACGTAGTTCAATCGGTAAAACGATTCTGCCTAACTCATCAACTTTTCTTACAATACCTGTAGCTTTCATTTGCAATCTCCCTTCCCTATTATAACAAATAATTTAAATGTCTTTTTTGCCATTAAAAATACCAACTATTGAGCTTACTGCAGCTGCAATAGCACTTAACTGCTTTAACAATGTTTCATTTCCTTTAATAGCTTCAGATATGCCTTCAACTGAACCAGAAACATTATCAATTATGTTATCTAAATCTTGGCTTCTCTTTTCAGCTATTTCTGTCATAACCTTTATATCGTCTAAAATTTCATTGCTCTTTTCAGCTGTTACAATCAATTTTTTAAACAACTTTGTTAAATAAACTAGCATAACCACTGCAGCAATTACCAGTAACGCTATGCCAAGTTCTTTTAAGGATATAGTAAAAACCATTATTTACACCTCCAAATTCTTATATGAACATTATCTATTAAAAAATGGAAATATTCAACAATTTTTTACAAAGTCTAGAATTTTTCATATATTTTTAATATATCTTCAGTATATCCGCCATCTTCTTTATGGACATCCAAGTTTTTTAACAGCTTAAGCTCTTTTCCTCCATTTTTCACAAAATGTATTAAAACTATATTAGGTACTTCGCCATTTTTAGGACACACTAATTGCATAGTCTTAGCCTCTAGCCTAAACTCTCTTGCATAAGCTAATAAATCTACCATTCTCGATGGTCTATGAACCATAAAAAGCTCACCTCTATCCTTTAAAAGCCTTGAAGCTATTTGAAAAAAATCTTTTAAATCTGCTTCTATTTCATGGCGCGCTATCGTCTTTGCACTATTTGTATTTTTAAGAGCTCCATGCTTAGGCATATATGGTGGATTTGAAACTACTAAGTTTGCCGTATCAAAATACTTTTCCGGAATGTCCTTTATATTACAGTTAAGAATTTTTATTTTATCCTCAAGATTATTTATTGCAACATTTTCTTTAGCAAGGTTAGCTGATTGTTTTTGGATTTCAACTCCTACAATACTCCCCTCCTTTAACTTATGAGATAATATTAACGGTATAACACCAGTACCTGTACCAAGATCAAATACAATTTTAGATTTATTGCAAAGCTTAGCTGCAAAATCAGCTAATATAACAGCATCTACACCATAACAAAATTCTTTAGGTCTTTGCTTTAGCTTTAAATTTCCAAAGCCAATTTCATCTATACGCTCTATTGCTTTATCACTCATATACTAATCCTTTAAAAGGGCTTTCATCTCATCGGATAATTCTTCTTCAACTTGCTGAGATTTCTTACCCTTGTTGATTCTCTTAATTTCTTCCTTTGTAAAATTAAAAATTTCACTAGATAATTTCATACCTTCTTCTTTGTTATCTTCCTCTATCAACCTAGCTTTGATCTTATTTTCTAAAACATTTGCTTCAGTTACTATAGCCATGCCCTGAGAAGTCTTAATCTTTTCTCCTGCCTCTGGCATACCTTTTTTAGCTTCTACATAAGTATCATTTTCATATTTAAGACAACACATAAGTCTGCCACAAATTCCAGAAATCTTTGTTGGATTTAAAGATAGTCCTTGAGTTTTAGCCATCTTAATCGATACAGGTTGAAATTCTGAAAGCCACTGATGACAACATAAACTTCTTCCACAGTTTCCTATACCTCCAAGCATCTTTGCTTCATCTCTTACACCTATCTGTCTTAACTCAATACGCATTTTAAATACACTTGCTAAATCCTTTACAAGTTCTCTAAAATCTACTCGTCCATCAGCAGTAAAATAAAACACAACCTTATTATTATCAAAAGTATATTCAACATCTATCAGCTTCATTTCAAGATTATGCTTATCCACTTTTTCCTGACAAAGCCTCATAGCTTCTGCCTTTTTCTTTTGATTTTCTTCATTTGCCTCAACATCTTCTTCATTAGCAATTCTGATAATAGGTTTAAGAGGAGTTATAATTTTATTTTTATCAACTCTCTCTTCTTCTAAAGCAACTGTACCAAACTCAAGACCTCTTGCTGTCTCAACTATTACATGATCACCTAACTGAACATCGATGCCCGCAGGATCGAAATAATATATTTTACCAGCATGCTTAAATTTCACGCCTACTACATTTACCATAAACTATCCTCCAATATTTAGTACCATCTTTTTCAATGCATATAAAACATTTACATTGCGCTGAATTTCTCTTCTCGCTTCTTCAATACATGCTACAGCCTTGAAAATATAGTCTTTTGTAAACCTTCTATATTCTTCATGATTACCAAAAATAATTTCTCTATAGACTATTTCCATAGCATCAAGCAAAACAAATGCATCTTCCTTTTCTTTTACAAAAGATTCTATAAGATTTTTTTCTGTATAAAAATAATCTCCATCAATAAGCAACATAATAAGCTCATCTGCCTTACTCTTACCTTTAACTATATCATCACTAGTAAAGTCATCATCAAGTCTCACATGTATACATCTAGATCTAATAGTCTGAGGCATATTTTTTATATTTTCTGAAAGCAACATAATAACTGTTCCTACAGGAGGCTCTTCTATAGTCTTTAAGAGACGATTAAATGCTCTCAAAGTCATAGTGTCTGCATCCTTAATAATAGCTATATTTCTATCACCCTCATAAGGCTTCTTATAAAGTCTATCTTGTAATTGCTCTATTTGTTTATCTTTAACACTTTTTGTTTTACGTCCTTTTTCTTTTGTCGCCTCAACGATAAATAAATCCATATAATTATCATCTTCTATTTTACGGCATGTACTGCATTTATTACAACCTACACCAACTTCCACAGGACATAAAATTTGTTTAGCTACATTTTTAGCATATTTAAGCTTATCTAAGCTGTAGGAACCCTCAATTATAAATCCATGATGTAAAGTTCCTTTTTCAATATTATTCTTAAAACTATAAGCCATAGTATTCCTTAACCAATTTATCTAGCTGTATTTTAATATCACTACTAACCTCTTCAATTGACTGAGAAGCATCAATCCCTTTAATTCTATCTGGATATCTTTTTTCAAGTTCTAAATATCCATCTAAGACTCTTTGATGAAATGAAATACTTTCGCTTTCCATCCTATCCTTTTCTTCTCTTTTACCACCAGCTGTCTCTATTCTATTTATTCCCTTCTTCGAATCCAGTCTTAAAAGCAATGTCATATCTGGCATACACCCATTTACAGCATAGCTATTTATAATTCCTACCTTATCTCCTAAGGCTCTACCATAGCCTTGGTAAGCCACACTTGAATCCACAAATCTATCACATATAACAACAACTCCTTGATTTAAAGTAGGAATTATCAACTCCTCCACAAGTTGAGCTCTTGAAGCAGCATATAGTAGAGCTTCTGTCATATAGCTCATAGAACTGTTTGATTTATCTAAAATAATGCTTCTTATTTTTTCACTAATAGTCGTTCCACCAGGTTCCCTAGTAAATATTGCAGCTATGTTTTTTTCTTCAAAATACTTTTTTATAAATTCAATCTGTGTTGATTTACCTGCCCCGTCTGGACCCTCTATCGTTATAAACAGACCTTTTTTCATCATTATAATTCCTCTTAAACTCTGTAGTTTTTGTTAGATTTTCTCTAAGCTTAAAATTTAAATAAAGGAGTAAATATCCTATAGGCAAACAAATAAGTATCACCATAAAGAATCTTAATATTGACATAATCATCAGCTTTAATTCTCCTTTTTATTACTAATCATTAATCTATTTATTATATCATATTTTTTATTATTTTTTCTATTTTCTTTTTTATTCTTGAACATGCACTATGAATGCCTACAAACACTATAAATATTTCAAGACGTCCTAAAATCATTCCTATAATTTCAACAATCAAAGTACCATTAGAAGAATGTGGTCCTGTAATACCCATAGTTAATCCCACACCACCAAGTGATGAGGCAAAATCAAACATAGCAGTAGTCAAATCACAATGAGCAGTCAATGATAAAGTTAAACTTCCTAGTATAAATATTAATATATACATCGAAACAAAGCTTGTAACCTCTCTACCTATCTCATTTGAAATAATAGTTTCACCTTGAGCCCTCTTATAACTAGTTACAAAAATTCGACGTTTAGATGAAACCCTCTTCTTCAAATCTATCCAAAGAGTCTTGAGAAGTACATAGACTCTAATTAACTTAATTCCACCTGCAGTAGATCCAATACCCCCACCAATAAGCATAAGGATTATCATAAGCCCTATAGAAAATGCCGGCCACGTACTAAAATCCGCTGTTGCATAACCGGTTGTAGACATGGCTGAAATACCATTAAAAATCGCTTCTCTCATGCCTTTTCCAAGAGACATATGTAACTGTGAAACCAATCCAAATCCCATAAGAGGCGTCAACACTGCCAAGATAAAAAATCCAAACTTAACTTCTGTTACCCTTGCAACCTTTTTAAATTTACCTTTTAAAATCAGTAATAAAACAGCAAAGTTAATTATACCAATAATCATCATAACCATAGTTATGATTTCTATAGGTAGACTATTATAATGGCCTATGCTTTCGGCTTTTGTTGAAAATCCTGCAGTAGATAATGCACTCATACTGTGGCATATACCATCAAATACTGGCATGCCAAATATTCTATAAAGTATAGTGCCTCCTGTCAAAAAACCAAGAAACATTAAAAAAATAGTTCTTGCAGTTCTCTTTAAATTCGGTGCAATATTATCTGTATGTCCTTCAGCATGAAACAAACTCATAGCTTGTTTACTTTGAACTATCATAACCATCATCATTACAAACCCAAGTCCACCGATAAACTGTATCCAAGCTCTATGGAACAAAAATAGATGACTTGTTATCGTAACATCAACAACCGAATGTCCTGTAGTTGTCCATCCGCTTACAGACTCAAAAATTGCCCTTAGAAAAGGTAATTGTTTAGATAAATAAAATGGCACTGCACTTATAAAAAAACCATAAAACCAAACAAAAAGCACCATTAAACTACTACTTTGTAGATTTTCTCTCCATGTTAACTTCTGAGATTTTTTCTTTGAAAAAAAACAAATTAAAAGACCTAATAAAACTGAACCTAAGCCTGGTACTAAAAAAGTCCACGCTTGATCGATTTCATTAGGATAAAAGGGAAGCACTAATAAAGGCACCAATGTTATTATGCCTACAGTAATTACTAACTTCCCTAAATCACTTTTTCCCTTCAATGTCAATTTATTTCTCATTGTCTTTTACCTGTTAACTCCTTAGCCACTGCTTTTCTGTCCCTTTCATAGCAAGATAATATAAGCTTATCTCCACTATAAAGCTGAGTATCTGGTCTAGGAATAAAACTATCGTTTCCTCTAACTATGCAGCATATTACAGCATCTTTTGTCATATGAAGTTCCCTAATCAGCTTACCTGCTGCTGGTGCTTCAACCGGAAGAAGAACTTCCAAAATACTTACATCTCTATTGTCTAGTGGTATGCTATTTGCATAAGCTTCAGCAACTACGTTTTGTTCTATTAACTGAGTAATAACCTCAATTTCACAAACTACTGAGTCCACTCCCATCTTCTTAAAGAAATCAATCTTTTTAATATCCTGTAATAGCGCTACTGCTCTTTTAATTCCAAACTGTTTTTTACAGATTTCACAAATAACCAAATTATCCGCTTCAAATTTTGTAAGAGCAATGACTATATCCATATCTCCAGCATTAGCATCCTCAAGAACAAATGGCCTTGAGCCATCACCATAGATAACTTCCACATCCTCAAGTTCTGCTAGTTTCATACAGTCTGCTTTAGTTTTATTTATAATAGTAACACTGTGTCCTTTTTTAGTAAGTACATTTGCAATAGATCTAGCTTTATTAAATCCACCGACTAATAATATATTTCTATTAATCCTCATTGCTACTTTCTTCTCCTTCCATCTTTTTATACCAATCAAGCAGATGTTCTGATTCTAGGTAAGCTGGGTATATAGTCCTGATTCCAAGCTCTCTATATACAACATCTCTTTCAGGATCATATAATCTTGCAATAACTCTTTTAACACCATAAAGTTCTTTTACAATCTGTGCAAGCATGATATTTATATTATCACCATGAGTAACAATAATTACCACTGTAGCATCTTTAATACTAACCTCATCTAAAACCGAATAGTTTGTAGCATCTCCAACATAAGTTTGACCTGCAAATGATGCAGATAGTTTTCTAAATGAATCCTCATCCTTATCAACTACCATTACGTTTTTATCCTGATCAGATAAGGTATTTGCGATAGTAGCACCTAATCTACCGCAACCGACTATAACCGTATAATCCTGCTCTTTTCTTCTCATCTACAATTCCTCACTCTTATATTCTAAATTATTATTTTTAAATAGTTTTATATCTAAATATATAATATAACACATTGGGGCAATAAATAAAAGCAGATGATTTTTTCATCTGCTTTTATCACAACTTTATACTTTATTAAATTCAATTATAGCCTTAAATAAATCTCCATCTATCTCTATTTTGAAATCTCCATCTTGCAAATCAACTAAATTTTTTGCTATTGATAATCCTAGCCCACTTCCTTCAGTATGTCTTGATTTATCACCTCTAACAAATCTTTTCATAAGTTCGTCTCCAGACATATTTAACTGATAATTAGATGTATTTTTAAATACTACAGCAACCTTATCTCCTTTATCTTTTAAATCTATATAAACTCTAGTATTTTCTTGGCTATATTTGCAAATATTATTTAATAAGTTTTCAAATACTCTCCAAATTCTTCTACCATCAGCTAATATCATAAAATCATCATCGATATTAGTAATAACATCTAAATTAGCATTGCTTAATTTTTCTTCATACTCACCTACAGTTTGTCTAATAAGTGTTGCAATATTACATGGAGTTTTATTAATTTTAATAGCACCACTTGCCGCCTTAGAAGCTTCTATTAGATCTTCTATAAGTTTTTTTAGTCTTAGCGACTGCCTATTTAAAACGTCTATATACGATTTGGCATTTTCATTATCAATCTCTACTTTGCTTAACAAATCAGTATAATTTATTATAGATGTAAGAGGCGTTTTAATATCATGACTAACATTAGTTATAAGCTCTGTTTTAAATCTTTCACTTTGTAACCTTTCTTCCATAGCTTTAGACATGCCATCGCTTATTTTATAAAAGTCTTCAGCTAACACTTTTATATCACCTTTCATTCCTTTTAAATTCATCTTGTATAAAATATCACCTGATGCCAATTTATTAGCCGCATACTTTATTTTATTTAAATCTATAACTACTTTTAACATGGTAATAGCTATTAACATAATAATTATACTTAATAAAAGTGCAATTCCAAAATACATATACATAAAAGTATTTATGATTAAAATCATAATTAAAGCAGTTGTTATAATAACTACAGCATATTTCCATACAAATGGTATTTCTCGAACAAGTCCCATAAATTTAGATAGCAACTTTGTAAAAATTCTTTTTATAATAATAGCTATTTTATATATCAACGTATTTTTAATCAATATCCTTAATCTAATTCTTACTGTAAGTGTCCTTAAAAACAGAAGTATTACTCCCAATATTACAAGGTAAGAAATCACCATCACAAATATTTGAAACCAAATTCCCAATGCCATAGGATTGTTTATTATTTCCATTCCTAGTATACTCACTATTAAAGCAATTATAAAACAGCTTGCTGTTAAAAGATCAAAGGGTATTTTTTCAACAAAACCTCCTTTAACACCTTCTTGTGTCATTCCTGCCGAGTAAACCCAAAATGATAATAATAAAACTAATAAAATTGCTGATATTATACAAATTATTGGTGCAATATACAAGCTGTTGTAAGCATACTCAAAAACTGTTGCCATCATATGGATATCGCTAAAACCACAATCTTTAATATCCTTAAAATAAAATATTGCCTCATACTGCTTACCTTCAATACCAACATAGGCTTTGCCTTTAACAAATTCCTCATCTTTAATTTTTAAATTTGAACTTGATAAGATTTTTTCACCATGAACATTTCTTACTTCATATCCTATTTTGTCATTTATGCTTGCATCGTCTAAAAGCAATTCATGATCTATAGAGTATGCTATATGATTTGCAGCCTCATCAAGCATTATTTGTTTAAATTCACCTTTAGTCACTTTGTTAGCATTATATAAACCTATATCTATTTGTATGATGGACATAAGTCCTGATACGATAAATATCCCACCTATAAAAACCATAATTATCACTGTAAATATTTTGGCTGCAATCTTTGTTCTTAACTCTTTCATACTTACCTACCTCACTCGATTTTATATCCTTGTCCCCAAACTACCTTTAGATGTCTTGGTTCATCAGGATTTATTTCTAACTTTTCTCTGAGATGTCTAATATGAACTGCCACAGTATTTTCTGAACCATATAAAGTCTCCTGCCATACACTTTTGTAAATATCTTTAATAGAAAAAACTACACCTGGATTTTCCATGAATAACTTTAAAATTCCATATTCTTTAGGAGTTAAACTGACCTCTTCGCCAAAATTTAAAACAACTTTTTTACTATCATCTAATATAATTTCTCCGACCTTTAAAATATTTTCATTATTATTCTGGGCACCTAACTTTGTGTATCTTCTTATTTGTGATTTTACTCTAGCTAAAAGTTCTATGGGATTAAATGGCTTTGTGACATAATCATCAGCTCCTATATTTAGACCTAATACCTTATCAGTATCTTCGCTTTTAGCAGTAAGAAGTATCACAGGAATGTTTTTATCCTTTCGCAAAGTTGCTAATGTCTCAAGACCATTCATCTTCGGCATCATAATATCTAGTAGCAATAAATGTATCTCATTGTTATCTACAATTTCTAAAGCCTCTTTACCATTGTAGGCTTCAAACAACTTGTAATTTTCATCATCTAGATACAGTTTTAGCGCTGAAACTATATCTCTTTCATCGTCACATATTAATATGTTATATTTCATATTTCCTACCTCCACTATTATTATGCCATATAGAATTTTAAAATTAAACAAGCTAACTCTTTAAGAAATTATTAAGAATTTATAAAGTAAATAAAAAAACCGACCTTAAGGTCGGTTCATTTTAAACCCATATATTATTTAAACATACTACCCATATTTTCGACAGCACTTAACATACCACCAGTTATAGCATCTTGAAGGTCTTTGTTATTCTCATTTACCTTCCATCCATCTTCTCCATAATCTAAATGAATCTTTACAACCTTAGTATATGATTTTTTAGAGTCAGCCATCTTCTTGAAAAGAGAGCCTATAGTATGATTTATCATTTCAGTTTCACTTTTACCACTAAATGCCATAGCAGTTAATTCACTCATAACATTTGTTATACCATCTGTAAAGTTCAACCCTAAGTTATAGGCTTTAACATTTACTGTAACAACTGCATGTTTTTTATCCTTACTGATTTCCTCTCCCATAACTTCATATTCAAAATCAGCCATCATTGTAAATACTTTTTTAATACTTTCAGTAGTTTCTTTATCAAGTTTTTTAGCATCTTCAGCACTAATTCCTAAATCCTTTAAAATCTCCGCATCACTACCTTTTGAAAATTCCTCTACTGATTTTTTTGCCTCATTTTTTGCACCATCAAAGAATTCTTTAGTTACATCTGTTGGTGTAGGTTTGCCAGCACAAGACGTCATAGCAAAAATCATAAAAAATGCTATAGCCATTGAAAAAAATTCTTTTCATATCATTTACCTCCTCATGTATTTATAGTATATATTTTATTATTTCTAATTTCAAGAATAATCAGTAAATTCATCTAAATATTGAAATATGGTATAAAATCCTTTATAGTTAATCTGTTATAAACAAATCTTGTAAAATAGGAAGGAATTATTATGCTTAAAGGAAAAACTGTACTGCTTGGAGTAACAGGAGGTATTGCAGCTTATAAAAGTGCTTCCCTAGCTAGTCTACTAGTAAAAGCAGGCGCTGAAGTAAGAGTGATAATGACAGAAAATGCTACTAATTTTATCACACCAATAACCTTTGAAACATTGACAGGACACAAATGTCTAACAGACACTTTTGATAGAAACTTCGAATTTAAAGTAGAACATATTGCTCTTGCACAAAAAGCTGATGTTGTTGTAATCGCCCCTACAACAGCTAATGTTATAGCAAAGCTAGCTCATGGTCTTGCAGATGATATGCTAACAACTACAGTACTAGCTAGTAAAGCTCCAAAAATAATTGCACCAGCAATGAATACAGGAATGTATGAAAACCCTATAACCCAAGATAATATATCTAGCTTAAAAAAATATGGGATTCAAATAATCGAACCAGCTAATGGACTGTTAGCCTGTGGAGATAAAGGAGCTGGTAAAATGCCCGAGCCAGAAACTATAGCGCAATATATATATAAAACATGTGCATATAAAAAAGATATGAAAGGATTAAATGTACTAGTAACTGCTGGTTCAACACAAGAGTCTATAGATCCAGTAAGATATATCACTAACCACTCAACAGGAAAAATGGGATATAATATAGCAAAAGAATGTATGTTACGTGGTGCAAATGTAACATTAGTATCAGGAAAATCCACTCTAAATCCACCTATGTTTGTAGATTTTATTTCGGTCAAGTCCGCGCAAGATATGTATGATGCTGTAACAAATAAAGCAGGTAATATGGACATAATTATTAAAGCTGCAGCTGTTGCTGACTATAGACCAAGTAATGTATCAACAGAAAAAGTCAAGAAAAAAGATGGGGATAGCATGACTATTCCTCTTGAGAGAACTATAGATATACTAAAAACTCTAGGTAAATCTAAAAAAGAAAAACAGTTCATTTGTGGATTTTCAATGGAAACACAAAATATGATTGAAAACTCAAAAAAGAAACTCATAAATAAAAATCTAGATTTAATAGTAGCCAATAATTTAAAGGTTGCTGGCGCTGGATTTGGAACAGATACTAATGTAGTTACATTTATCACATCTGATGAGATAACTGAATTACCATTAATGTCCAAAAATGACGTTGCCAAAGCAATTATAGACAAAATATTAGATCTTAGATAAAATAAAGCTGATTTTTATAGCTTGCTAATACAAACTATAAAGATCAGCTATTTTCAATAATATTAATTTTTTATAATAAAAAAGGTGGCTTCGCCACGTTTGTGTGACTCATAATTTTTTTGTGAGTCACATTTTTCTTTTCTCAATAACATTCTTTTTTGGTAAACT
>CALCFD010000055.1 GCA_937900695.1 uncultured Eubacterium sp.
GTGACTCACCAAAAAATCATGAGTCACACAAACGTGGCGAAGCCACCTTTTTTATGTAAATCTTGCAAATATAAAGATATTAATATATAATTTGTTAGTTAATTACATAACGTGGAAGTTTATTTATATAAAAATAGAAAGGGTATATTATGCCAGCAGTAACATACGAATTAATAAAAAAAGATGCCCATTGTAAGGCAAGAAGAGGTGTTGTGACTACCCCTCATGGAACTATACAGACTCCTGTATTTATGCCTGTTGGAACAGCTGCTACAGTTAAGGCTATGAGACCAGAACAGGTAGAAGAGCTAGGAGCTGAAATAATCTTAAGTAATACATATCATTTATACTTAAGACCTGGTCATGAAATTGTTAAAGAGGCAGGTGGCTTACATAAGTTTATGAACTGGAATAAGCCGATTTTAACTGATAGTGGTGGTTTTCAGGTATTTAGTTTAGGTGATTTAAGAAAGATTACAGAAGAAGGCGTAGAGTTTAGATCATTTATTGATGGTTCTAAGCATATGTTAACTCCTGAAAAATCTATTGAGGTACAGACTGCTTTAGGATCAGATATTATGATGGCATTTGATGAGTGTGCTCCTTATCCTGCTGATAGAGAATATGTTAAAAATTCACTAGAACGTACTACACGTTGGTTAAAGAGATGCAAAGAGGCTCATAAAAATACAGAAAAACAAGCATTATTTGGTATTATGCAAGGTGGTATGTATCAGGATTTAAGAAAGCAGAGTGCAGAAGAAATAGTTGAGCTTGATTTACCAGGATATGCTATTGGTGGGCTTAGCGTAGGTGAGCCTAAAGAAGAAATGTGCGAAGTACTTGATTACTGTGTAGATTACTTACCTGAAAATAAGCCAAGATATCTTATGGGTGTTGGAACACCTGATTATTTATTTGAAGGCGTTGAGCGTGGGATTGACATGTTTGATTGTGTTCTTCCTACACGTATTGCGAGAAATGGCACAGCTATGACTAGTCACGGTAAGGTAAATATTAAAAATGCAAAATACGAAAGAGATTTTACACCTTTAGATCCAGAGTGTGATTGTTATACTTGTAGAAATTATTCGAAGGCTTACATTAGACATTTATTTAAGTCAAATGAGATTATGTCTTCTATGCTTCTTTCAAATCATAATTTACATTTCCTAGTAAATACTATGAAAAATATAAGAAAAGCAATAGAAGAAGATAGATTTTTAGAATACAAAATGGAATTTTATAGAAAGTATGGGTATATAAAGTAAATGAAGAACAATTATGAACAGATGGATATCTGCGTACATAATGACTTTTGTGGAGGCTGTATTCACCAAGGAATAGATTATGAGACGCAGTTAATAAATAAAGAAAAGGAATTGTATAAGCTAGTTGAAGCTAAAAAGCTTAAGATTGATAGAATTGATAAAATACAAGGAAGTCCTAAACAGTATAGATACAGAAATAAGATGGAATATACTTTTGGCGACATGGTAAAGGATGGCCCTATGACTCTTGGAATGCATAAAAAAGGTCATTACATGTCAATAGTTACTGTTGACCATTGTCAGCTAGTACATGATGATTTTAATAAAATACTAAGAGGAACTTTGGATTTTGCTAATGATAAAGGTTACTCCCACTATCATAAAAAGAGCCATAGCGGTATGCTTAGACATCTTATTGTAAGAATGGGTGTGCGAACTAATGAGCTTCTTATTAATATAGTGACTTCTAGTGAAGAGGGCTTTGATGAAGAAGCTTACGTTAAGATGTTAAAGCAACTACCTCTTGAAAATAATATTGTAGGAATTTTAAGAACTATAAACGATAATATTGCAGATGCAGTTAAGTGTGAAGAACTACGTGTTTTAGATGGTAGAGACTATTATATGGATGAAATATTAGGTCTTAAATTTAAAGTTAGTGCATTTTCTTTTTTCCAAACAAATATTGCTGCAGTTGAAAATTTGTATAAAGAAGCAATAAATCTAATAGATGACTTTGAAGGTAAAACAGTATTCGACCTATTTTGTGGTACAGGTACTATCACTCAGGCTGTTGCCTCCAAAGCTAAGAAGGCTGTTGGCGTAGAACTTGTTTTAGAAGCGGTAGAAGCAGCTAAAGAAAATGCAAAGCTTAATAATCTTGATAACTGTCAGTTTATTGCAGGTGATGTATTTAAGGTTTTAGATGAGATAGAAAGTAAACCTGATGTGATTATTGTGGATCCACCAAGAATGGGTATTGAACCTAAAGCTTTAGATAAAATTATTAAATATGGAGTTGATCAAATAGTTTATGTTTCATGTAACCCTAAAACTTTGATAGAAAATCTATATTATATGGAATATCATGGATACAAGGTTAAATACTTAAAGCCATTTGATAATTTTCCAAATACTAAACATGCAGAGGCTATAACTCTACTTGAAAAAGAGAGTTAATATAAATTAATCTATGAAAAGAATAAGGAGGAAAAAATGAGAAAGTATGTATCAGAATTTTTAGGTACTTTTATATTAGTATTTTGTGGATGTGGCAGTATGTTAGCGGCCAATTTTTTAATCGGAGCAATGGGTATGCCAATTCCTCTTGCTTTTACGACAATTACAATAGCACTAGCCTTTGGTTTGACTACAACAATGTTATATTATCTTCTTAAGGAAGTTTCAGGAGCTCATTTAAATCCTGCAGTTTCTATAGCTGTTTTAATTAATGGAGGATTTGAAAGCAAAGGTTCATTTGTTGGATATGTGATAGCGCAGTTTGCAGGTTCGGCTATAGGTGCTTGCGCTTTATGGCTTATTACTGGTCAGCGTACATATTTAGGGCAAAATGGATATGGAGATCAAAGTTCTTTGTATATAGGCATGATTCCAGCTATTATTGTTGAAATTATCATTACTATGATTTTTGTATTAGTATTTTTAAAGGTTAAAAATTCAAATAATGAAAATACCGCTGCTAAGAGCATTGTTTTAGGTATTGCTACAGCTGGTTTATATGCAATGGCGCTTCCATTTACAGGAGCTTCATTAAATCCAGCAAGAAGCTTTGGCCCAGCATTACTTTTACTTGGAGAAAATATTAAACAATTGCCTGTTTTCATAATCGCTCCAATTGTAGGTGCAATTATTGCTGCTATCTTATATAATATTTTAATCGAAGGTAAAGCTTTTACTATGAAAAAGGATATAGTAAGAGAAGAAGTAGAAAAAGTAGAAGAAGTATTTGAAGAAGAATAATCCGGAGGGCATTATGAAGAAGTTTTTTGCTCTATTGCTAGCATTGACTTTAATTGTGGGAACTGTATCTTTGAGTTTAACCTCATGTGACACTACTCATCACGATCTTGCAGATCAAGTTAAGACAGATGTATACGACATGACTGAAAACTTAAAAAGCGACTATACTGAAAGTAAAGATGATATTGAATTTGCAAAGAAGCTAAAAAAATATTGTGACGAGGTTGGTTTAAAAGCTGAAATTGTAAATAAAGGCAATGTTATTGTCAACCTAAAAGCAACGAAGGGATTTGAAAAAACACAGTCTAATATTATTTTAGTTGAATTTAGTAAATCTAAATATAAAGAGAGTTGTCAGGCTATAGCCATGGCTATGGCAACAGCTAAAAATTCAACAGAACATGGTAAACTAAGATTAATATTTTCACCAAAAATTAATAATATGTCAGTAGGTGTAAAAGAATTAAATACATCTTATTTTAAGGCTGACAATATAATTAATCTTATTGATTGGGAAAAGACAGAAATGTTTAATGGGTCAGCAGAAACTAAATCCTATGATATAAATAGTTCGTCTTATAAATCTTCACCAAAGGGAACATTAGCTTATAAAATTACTATAAAAAATCTTGCTAAGACTGATAGTGGAGATAGAACAAGCAAACATACTAATCCTATTATATTTATAAGTGATTTGTTGTCTTCTGCAAAATCTAGTGGACTTAATTTAGAAATTGCTAGTTTTACATCAAAAGGTTCTTTAACAGAATATCCTACGGCTGCAGAGGCAGTAATAGTTGTAGATCAGAGCAGCGAAACAAAGATGGAAAATAGATTGGAAGGCGAAAAGGAAGATTTTCAGGATAAAAATAGAAAAAGAGATCCTGATGCTACTTTTGAATATGCTGTAACTAAAGTTCCAAGTAAAGTTTTAAATTATGATCAAACTTCTAATTTGCTATCACTTTTATATACACTAGAAGATGGTATATTTGCTACTACAGAAGAAGACTATGAAGGTGATATTTTAGGAATGTCAACAATTGCTAGTATAAAGCTTACAGATAATAGTGTAAATGTTAAGGTTATAGGTAGAAATATTGATAAAGATACTTCAAGTAATATGGATGTAACTTTTAAGACTACAGCTAATTTATCAGATTATTCTTGTAAGATAACTAATAGATATCCTTTGTGGAAACCGTTAGAAAATAATAGAATTGTAAAAGAAAACAAACTAAAGAAAGCTTTAGAATCTAATGGTATAGATCGAAAGGTTAAATATTTATTTAAAGAAAATTGTTGTTCTTTTGTCCAACAAAAAAATAAAAATATAAATATGATTTCTTTAGGAGTAAATGTAGAAGAAGGAAAAGAGTGCAGCATGGCACTAATTGACTACTTAAAGGAAGATATAAAAGAAAAATAATAATTATTATGCCCGATTAATTAGTAAAATCGGGCATTTTATATCTATTGACATTATACACATATAGGGTATAATTAGATAGTTGCCAATTTAGGCAACAATATATAGTGTAAAAGGAGTAAAAATGGGACAGATTAAAGAAATCATCAAAAGAGATGGCAGACGAGTGCCATTTGACATAAATAAGATTGCTAAAGCGATATTTAAAGCTGCACAAGTTTTAGGTGGCAAGGACCAGGAAATGGCTGACTATCTAGCAAAACAAGTTGAATTGTATTTAACAGAAATGTGTCATAAAGAAACACCTACTGTTGAAGAAATTCAAGATGCGGTAGAAAAAATTCTAATTGAAAACGGGCATGCCAGAACAGCAAAGGAATATATTTTGTATCGTGCTGATCGAACTCGTGTTAGAAATATGAATACTAAACTTATGAAAATATATGAAGATTTAACTTTTAAGGATGCAGCTGAAAATGATATTAAAAGAGAAAATGCTAATATTGATGGTGATACTGCTATGGGAACTATGCTTAAATATGGTTCGGAAGGGGCAAAACAGTTTTATGAAATGTTTGTTTTAAACCCTGCACATAGTAAAGCTCATATTGAGGGTGATATTCATATTCATGATTTAGACTTTTTAACACTTACTACTACATGTTGTCAAATAGATTTAAGAAAATTATTTAAAGGTGGTTTTAGTACAGGCCATGGCTTTTTAAGAGAACCTAATGATATCGCATCTTATTCAGCGTTAGCTTGTATTGCTATACAGTCTAATCAAAATGATCAGCATGGTGGACAGTCTATACCATATTTTGATTACTCCATGGCTATGGGAGTTAAAAAAACATTTAGAAAACTATATTGGACTAATATGGGCAAACTTATAGATATTATTACTGATAGTGAAGATAATATCGATGTTATAAAAAAATTTGGTAAAAGGTTAGTTGATGAAAAGGATTTATATCCATTAATGGCAAATAATAATGAGTATTTAGAAGTTGAAAAAAATTTCTTAAAGGAACTTTTACCTGATCAATCAGATAGTGATATAAAAAGACTACAAACGCGTTGTATGAAATATGCACATAAAGAAATTAAGAGGTCTACATATCAAGCAATGGAAGCTTTTGTGCATAATCTAAATACTATGCACAGTAGAGCGGGTGCTCAGATACCATTTTCTTCTATCAATTATGGTACTGATACATCACCAGAGGGTAGGCTAGTAACTGAATGTGTTCTTTTAGCTACAGAAGCAGGTCTTGGAAATGGAGAAACACCTATTTTCCCTATTCATATTTTTAAGATTAAAGAGGGTGTAAATTATAATCCTGGTGAGCCGAATTATGATTTATTTAAGCTTGCATGTAGAGTTTCGGCTAAGAGATTATTTCCTAACTTCTCATTTATTGATGCACCATTTAATTTACCTTACTATAAGGAAGGGGATCCTGATTCAGAAATTGCTTATATGGGATGCCGTACAAGGGTTATGGGAAATGAATATGATAAAGAGCGTGAGATTGTAGGAGGCAGAGGTAACTTAAGCTTTACATCTATTAATTTACCGCGTATTGCCATTAAATCTCATGGCAATTTAGATTGGTTCTTTGAAGAATTAGATAGAAAACTAGATTTATGTATAGCTCAGCTAAACGAACGTTTTAAAATTCAGGCAGCAAAAAAGGTTAAGAATTATCCATTCCTAATGGGACAAGGTATTTGGATTGATTCTGAAAACTTAAAATCAGAAGATAAGGTGGGAGAAGTATTAAAGCATGGTACCTTATCTGTTGGATTTATTGGCCTTGCCGAAACTCTAAAAGCACTTTTAGGAGTTCATCATGGTGAAAGCAAGGAGGCCCAAAATTTAGGTCTTGAGATTATAGGTTTTATGCGTAAAAAGATGGATGATGAATCTAAGAAGACTGGATTGAATTATTCGCTTTTAGCTACTCCTGCAGAAGGACTTTCAGGTAGATTTGTAAAGATTGATAGAGAAAAATATGGTGTGATAGAAGGTGTTACTGATAGGGAATATTATACAAACTCATTTCATGTCCCTGTTTATTATAACATTGGCGCTTTTGATAAGATTAAATTAGAAGCACCTTATCACGATTTAACAAATGGTGGTCATATTTCTTATGTGGAGCTTGATGGAGATCCACTAAAGAACTTAGAAGCTTTTGAACAGGTTGTTAGATGCATGAAGGAAAGTGGAATAGGTTATGGATCTATAAATCATCCAGTAGATAGAGATCCTGTTTGTGGGTACACAGGTATTATAGATAATCAATGTCCTTGCTGCGGTAGAGTAGAAGGTGATGATGAAGGTTTTGAACGTATTAGAAGAATTACTGGTTATTTGGTTGGCACTGTAGATAGATTTAATAATGCTAAGGCTGCAGAGGTTAAAGACAGAGTAAAACATAAGATTGGAGAGGACATTGAAGAACTCTAATGAAAGTATAAGGTTAGCAGGAATAGTAAGAGAGTCAATAACAGATGGGCCAGGGATAAGATTTACTATTTTTGTTCAAGGTTGTCCTCATCATTGTAAGCAATGTCATAATGAAGGCACATGGCCTTTTGATGGAGGAAAAGATATATCACTTCAAAGACTCTTGGAGGAAATAGATAAAGATCCAATTTTAAAAGGAGTGACTTTTAGTGGTGGTGAGCCTATTTGTCAAAGTATGCAGTTGAAAAAACTAGCTAGGGAAATAAAGAAAAGAAAGTTGGATTTAGTTGTATTTACTGGCTATAGATATGAGCAATTAATTAAAGAAAGTAATTCTGATGTATTGGAATTGCTTGAGTACACAGATTTGCTGATAGATGGTCCATTTGAAATTGAAAATAGAGATTTAACACTTAAATTCAGAGGAAGTAGAAATCAAAGAATTATAGATATGAATAAAACTCGAAAATATAATAAATTAATACTTGCAAATGAATACATGGTGTGATAAAATAACTTTTGTTCGAGTGGAATTATGCTAAATAAAGCTTAAGATAAGTAATGAAAAGGAGGTGCGGCAAATGTCAAGAAAATGCGAAATTTGCGGTAAGGGACAGGTTTCTGGAAACAACGTTTCACATTCAAACAGACACACAAGAAGAAAGTGGAATGCAAATATCCAGACTGTAAGAATTGAAGAAAATGGCAGAGTTAGAAAGGCTAATGTATGCACAAGATGCATTAGATCAAATAAGATTAACCGCGCCAACTAATTATGACGATTAAAATTCTGCACATTTTGTGCAGAATTTTTATTTTATCAAAAAATATTGTATAATATATATATGATATTTAAGGAGAGTTTTATGGGAAGTGCATATAAAGAAATAAATGATTTCGGAAAAATTACTATAAGTGATAATGCTATAGCAGAGTTAGTAGTTTCTGAGATTAAGAATTATGATAGTAACTTATATATTACTAACAGCAAAGGTAAAAGAACATCTAAAGTGTATAAATCGGTTGGGGGATCATCTGCTACAAATATTGATCTACAATATGAAAATGATAGTCTATTGATTAAAATATATTTAATAGTTAGATTTGGTATGAGTATCAAAAAAACGACAGATGAACTCATGGAGAATATAAGAAGTCAAATAAAGATGGCTACTGGACATAATCCTAAAGCTATCACTATCGTAGTTACTGGAGTTAAGTCAAAGAAGGTTGCAAGACGTAATATTGAGGTAACAAAAACTTATGATACTGAGTAATATGCTTATAAATCAGCTAAAGGGAATAGGCCCCAAAAAACAGAGTTTATATAATAAAATAGGAATATATACAGCCGAGGATCTGTTAAATTATTATCCTGTAACTTATCAAGATATGAGAAATGTTAGTGAAATTGCTTCTTTAAAAGCTGGTGAAACTTCTCTTATAAAGGGTAAGGTGCTTTTAGTGATTTCTGATAGTAATAATGCTGGCAACAGAAGATATAAAAAATCAGTTCTCCGTCTGTTAATAGGAGACAACACTGGGAAACTAGAGGTTGTCTTTTTTAATACACCATATTTAATGAACACTTTGCATGTTGATGATAAAATATACTTATTTGGTAAAGTCGAATTAAATAATGATAAACTTCAGATGAAACAGCCTGAAATTTATCATCATATGGATTTTAAAAGTGAAATTCTTCCGATCTATAGCACTCCTAAAGGGATTTCACAAAAGGAAGTAAGAAAACATATAAAAGAACTGCTAGAATATGATATAGAGGATTTCTTGCCAAAAGAAATTTTAGAAAGTAGAAATATCTGCCCTCTAGATTATAAACTTAGAAATATCCATTTTCCTATAGATAATAATCATTATAAAGTAGCAAAGTATCGTCAGATATACGAGGATTTATTTGTAATGCAATTAGGTCTTGAAATGATGAAAACTAAAAATCATAACGGTATACCAATGAATGGTTCTTGTGATAAGTTTATAGATAGTTTCGATTTTAAGCTTACTAAAGCTCAAGCTAGTGCAACATGTGAAATTTTAAATGACATGAATAAAGATGAACCTATGAATAGGTTATTGCAAGGAGATGTAGGTTCTGGTAAAACAGCAGTAGCTGCTATTGCAATGTATAAAGCTGTTGTTAGTGGGTATCAGGCAGCATTTATGGCACCTACTGAAATATTAGCAAAACAGCATTTTGATAGTTTAAAGAAGCAGTTTGAAAAATTTAATATAAGTGTTGGTATACTTACTGGATCTATGAAGGCAAAGGAAAAAAGAGAAGCACTTATGTCTATTGAAAATGGTCAGTATGATGTAGTAATAGGAACTCATGCACTTATTCAGCAAGGTGTTTTATTTAATAAACTAGGTTTAGTTATCACAGATGAGCAACACAGATTTGGTGTAAATCAAAGATTTAAACTAGGTGATAAAGGGGAGTATCCACATGTACTTGTTATGACAGCAACGCCTATTCCGCGAACTTTAGCAGTAATATTGTATGGTGATTTAAATATGTCTGTTATAGATACTTTGCCAGCTGGAAGAAAGCCTATTGAAACTAAAAGTATAGAACCAGATAAAAGACTTGCTTTATATGACCATTTGATAAAAGAAATTAAGGATGGTAGTCAGGCTTATGTAGTTGCACCTTTGATAGAGGATAGTGAAAGTCTAGAAAATATTAGATCCGTCAAAAGTTTATATAAAGAATTATCAGATTTTTATAGGCCTTTTGGAATTAGAATAAAAACTCTTCATGGAGCTATGAAACAAAAGGAAAAGGATGATATAATGAAAGAGTTCAATGATGGCCATATTGATATGCTTATTGCTACAGTAGTAATTGAAGTTGGTATTAATGTTCCTAATGCTACGATTATGGTTATTGAAAACTCTGAAAGATTTGGTTTGGCTCAGCTACATCAGCTTAGAGGCAGAGTAGGAAGAGGTAAAAAACAATCTTACTGTTATTTGATTAATAATAGTAAAGGTGATGTAGCAAAAAAAAGAACGCAAATTATGTGTCAGAGCACAGATGGGTTTTATATCTCTGAGGAAGATTTAAATCTTAGAGGTCCTGGAGAAGTCTTTGGTACAAGGCAACATGGCATTCCTGATATAAATCTTATAAATGCAGTTAAGCATATGGATATACTAAATAGAGCAAAAAAAGATGCTGAAAAATACGCAGATTTAATAGATAATAAATTGATGAAAAAAGTAGAAAAACTGTATGGAGAAAATCTATCGATACAGTTGTAATGGAGGTAATATGAGAGTAATAGCAGGTGATTTTAAGGGAAGAAAACTTGAAGCCCCTTTAGATGATAAGGTTAGACCTACAAGTGATAAGGTTAAAGAAGCTATGTTTTCAATACTTATGAATGATACTTATGATGCTGTAATGTGTGATATGTTTGCAGGAAGTGGTGGACTTGGATTAGAAGGTTTATCTAGAGGTGCAAAGAAGTGTTATTTTATTGATCAAGCTAATAGTAGTATAAAACTACTTAAAACAAATGTAGCTATGTGTAAGGCTGAGCAACGTTCTGAAATAATTCAGGGAGATTTTCAAAGAGCTCTTATGCGTATTAAAGAAAAGGTGGATATATTTTTGGTTGATCCGCCTTATGGACAAGGGATAGAACTTAAAGCTATGGAAAAGATTAGAGAAAATGATTTACTTGCAGAGGATGGTAAAATTGTGGTTGAGCATGAAAAACATGATCAGTTGCCTGATGAAATTCATGGCTTTACAAAAATAAAAGAGAAAAAATATGGCAGAGTTGTATTGTCAATTTATATGTGATACTATAAATTATTATAGGTAAAACTAATATAATTGATAGGGAGGCTAGTTAATGAGTAAAGCGTTATATGCAGGATCTTTTGATCCTTTGACTTGTGGTCATGGAAATTTAATTAAAAGAGCTGCAAAACTTTGTGATGAATTGGTTGTTGGTGTTATTGCAAATCCACAGAAAACACCATATTTTAGTGTGGAGGAACGTGTTGAGATGATTAGGGAAGCCATTAAGGATGTAGACAACGTAAAGGTTGACTCTTTTGAGGGGTTGTTAGCTGAATACGTTAATGAAAATGGCTTTGATATGGTTATTAGAGGTCTTCGTGGTACGATAGACTTTGATAATGAAATACATATGGCTCAGATGAATGCAAGATTATACCAAGACAAAGTTGAAACAGTTTTTCTTATGACAGATCCGAGATATTCATTTATCAGCTCTAGTATGGCAAAGGAAGTACATGGCTTAGGAGGAAGTATCGAAGGATTGGTTCCAGATAATGTTTTACGTGCAATGGAGGAAAGGAAAGCAAAATGAGAATTGATGAACTATTAAATGAACTTGATGAAATAGTTAAAACAGCTTCTAGCGTGCCGTTGACTGGCAAAGTAATGGTTGAAGCAGCAGAGATAAAAGAGATTATTGATGAAATAGATAGAGTTTTGCCAGATGAAATAAAACAAGCTAGATGGATTCAAAATGAAAGAGATAGAATTTTAACTGAAGCAAAAAATGAATATGCAACTGTAGTAAATGATGCTAAACGTCATGCTGACAGCTTAGTTGCTAAAAATGAAATATTAGCTAGAGCAAGAAAGCAAGCTGATGAAGTTATGATGGTAACTGAAGAAAATGTCAGAAGACTTAAGATGAGTACTTATGATTATGTAGATAGTGTTTTATATAGATTTGATGAACAGATGGCAGAACTTGAAAAGATGTATCAAGAAATGTTTGAAACTATCGATAATACCTTTAGTAAGGTGAAAAATATTATCCTTAATAATAGAGATGAAATTAAAGAGATGGCCTATAGAACTCAAATGAATAAAGAAAATCCAACAAATGAAGAACATGAAAAGAAGTAATGTATTAGGTATTGTTGCTGAATACAATCCTTTTCATAACGGACATTTGTATCAACTTAATAAATGCAAAGAATTAAGTGATGCAGAATGCGTTGTAGCTGTTATGAGTGGGAATTTTACTCAACGAGGTGAAATTGCTTTACTTGATAAATGGACTAGAGCGAAAATGGCAATATTATCAGGTGTAGACCTGGTAGTTGAATTGCCATTTTATTATGCTTGTAATTCGGCAGAGTATTTTGCTAAAGGCGCAGTTGAGATATTGGATTCTCTAGGTGCTGTTACTCATGTAGGATTTGGAAGTGAAGATGGCGATATAAATAAATTATCTGGAATTGCAAAAAAATTAAATGGTGAAGATGAGAAGTTTCAAGATGAACTCAAAATACATTTGTCTAAAGGATTGAGTTATCCACGTGCTAGGACACTTGCTTTAGGCGAAAATAGTGATTTGGTTACTCTTCCAAACAATATCTTAGCTATAGAGTATTTGCGTCAGTTGTTTTTGCGTGAAAGTATGATATTCCCTGTTACTGTTAAACGTTATAAAACAGGGTATCATCAAAAAGAGAAAGTTGATGGTATACAAAGTGGTACATCTATAAGGACTTTTTTAAAGAAGGATTGTGATATTACACAAATAGCTATTCCTACAGCAAGCTTTAATGAAATCAATGGTCAAAAAGATAAAATACTATTTTATGACAATCAAAAACTATTTGACATGATTAGAACAACAATATTAACAAAAGATAGTTATCAGCTAGAGCGTATTTTTTCCATTGGTGAAGGTCTAGAAAATAAATTGCTTAAGGAAATTAGAAATCAAAAAGATTTAAAAAGTCTAATAGAAGCAGTTAAAAGTAAAAGATATACTAGAACGAGAATACAGAGAATGCTTATTCATATATTAGTGAATTTTGAAAAAAATCATAATAAGCCAAATTATATTAGAGTTTTGGGTTTTAACGATAGAGGTGGATCTTTGCTTAAATATATTAAGAAGGAAAAATTAAACAGTATGCCTATTGTTACGAATATTAATAAGCATAAAGACTTAGATTTTTCATTGGATATTAGAGCTACTGATATTTATAATATAATTTCTGGTTCTGATATATACAGTAATAGTGATTTTACCAATAAACCAATAATAATTAGATAAATAAACATTGATTTATCAATGTTTATGGTGTATAATATATACGGTATTTGTGACAACAAGTATTATTTATGATGTAAATTTTAATTTTCAAATAAAAACGGAGGAGATCAAATGAAAATTTTAGTAATTAACTGCGGAAGTTCTTCACTTAAATATCAGGTTCTTGATATGAATGGTGAAATTTTACTTGCTAAAGGTTTAGTAGAAAGAATCGGTATGGAAGGTTCTGTAATCACTCATGAGAAGATTGGTATGGATAAGGTTGTTAATGAAACACCAATGGAAAGCCATAAAGAAGCTATTGCACTAGTATTAGATGCAGTTGCTCATCCTGAACATGGTGTAGTTAAAGACATGAGTGAAATCGGAGCTGTAGGACACAGAGTTGTACATGCTGGTGAAAAATACGCTCATTCTGTATTAATTGATGATGATGTAATTGCTGCATTAGAAGAATGTGTTGAATTAGCACCTCTTCATAATCCACCAAACCTATTAGGTATTGCTGCTTGTCAGGAACTAATGCCAAATACTCCAATGGTAGGTGTATTTGATACAGCTTTCCATCAGACTATGCCTCCTGAATCATATATTTATGCTATTCCTTATGAATATTACCAGAAGCATAAGATTAGAAGATATGGATTCCATGGAACATCTCATAAATATGTTGCTCAGAGATGTGCGGATATCATGAACTGCAATCTAGATGATTTAAAGATTATCACTTGTCACCTAGGAAATGGTGCTTCTGTATCTGCTATTAAGAGAGGTGAATGTATTGATACATCAATGGGATTTACTCCTCTTGAAGGTCTAGTAATGGGTACTCGTTCAGGCGATATTGACCCAGCTATCGTTACTTATATTAGGCAGAAAGAAAACTTAGATCAGGGTGTTGCTAATGAAATCCTAAATAAAAAATCAGGTGTATTAGGTATTTCAGGTGTATCATCAGACTTTAGAGATCTAGAAGCTGCTGCTGAAGAAGGAAATGAAAGAGCTCAGTTAGCTATCAAGGTTTTTGCCCATAAGGTTAGATTCTACATTGGTGCTTACATTGCTGAAATGAATGGTGTTGATGCTATCGTATTTACTGCTGGTGTTGGTGAAAATGATATAGCTATGAGAGACATCATCTGTAACGATTTAGGAAACTTAGGAATCAAACTTGACCTTGTTAAGAACAAGACAAGAGGTAAAGAAATGATTATCTCAAGAGATGACTCAAGAGTTAAGATTATCCTAATTCCAACTGACGAAGAATTAATGATTGCTAGAGATACACTAGAAATCGTTAAGAAGTTAGAAAAATAGTTGACAAATTAAAATAAGTATTATATACTTTAATAGTTGCGAATATAACTAAATTTTATATACACAATTTAATGTTAAGGAGGTGTAGAAATGGCAGTACCTAAGAGAAAAACTTCAAAGTCAAAGAGAGACAGCAGAAGAGCTCCAAACATGAAAATGAAAGCTCCTGGTCTAGCAGAATGTCCACAGTGCCATGAGCCAAAGCTTCCACATAGAGTTTGTCCAAATTGCAACTACTATGATGGTAAAGATGTAATGGCTGAATAATTTCAAAAATTACGAATTCAAACCGACTCAAAAGAGTCGGTTTTTATTTTACCTAAGAGTGACGGTTTAGTAATATATAAGTCACAAACGAGTCACTATTGTAATGTATACTAAAAATATAAAGTGATAAGAAAGAAAGTAATCTCTCTATATAATAACGACTTAATCAAAAAAGCGATGTAATATCGCTTTTTTAGTTAAATTGATATATTATTGATAATAAAAGCCCCTTAATCGCAAACAAAATCAGCAATTAGGGGGCTTTTTATACTATTTATTATATATTTAATCAACTATAAATTTTTAACTAATTCTTCAGCAATCTGTACAGTGTTTGTAGCAGCACCTTTTCTGATATTATCTGATACTACCCATAAATTAACACCGTTATCTACTGAAAAGTCACGTCTAATACGTCCTACATATACATCGTCTGTACCTGCAGCATCTCTTGCAAGAGGATATACATTATTAGCAGGATCGTCTTGAACAATGATTCCCGGCGCATTTGATAAAACCTCACGTAACTCGTTTAAATCAAATTCATTTTCAAATTCAATATTTATTGATTCGCTGTGACTATCAAATACAGGAACTCTTACAGTTGTAGCTGTAACTTTGATATTTTCATCGCCTAAAATCTTATGAGTTTCATTAATCATCTTCATTTCTTCTTTAGTGTAGCCATTTTCAGTAAATGAATCAATGTGAGGGATGCAGTTTCCAGCAATAGGATGTGGATATGCATTTGTTGTATCATTGCCTTCCATACCATTTTTTAAATCCATGATACCTTTTACACCTGAACCTGATACAGCTTGGTAAGTAGAGTAAATAACTCTTTTGATTTTGTATTTATCATGTAATGGCTTAAGTACTACCATTGCTTGAATTGTTGAGCAGTTAGGATTAGCAATGATGCCATTATTCCATTCGACATCTTTTGGGTTAACTTCAGGAACTACCAAAGGCACTTTAGGGTCCATTCGCCACTGTGAGCTGTTATCAACAACTGTTACACCTTTAGAAGCAGCAATTGGTGCGAATTTTTCACTTACTGCGCCACCAGCTGAGAATAATGCAATATCTATATCTCTGTCAAAACTGTTTTCAGTTAGTTCTTCTACCACAAAATCTTGTCCTTTAAAGGTGATTGTTTTACCAGCTGATTTAGCTGATGCTAACATATATAAATTTTCAAATGGAAAATCTCTTTCTTCTAGAACCTTTAAAAAAGTTGTACCTACAACACCAGTAACTCCAACTAGTGCTACATTTGGTTTTCTACTCATCTCTTTTTCCTCCTGTCGTATACTTTAATAGAATAAAATTATTATAACATTTTTTTTGTGTCATGACAACAATGATATATTATGTTAAACTTATGAGATAAAGGAGGTAAATATGGGCGTAGATTATAGCAAAAAAATAAGTTGGTTATCATTACCAGAGACTAATAAAGATGTAGACACTTTTTTCTTGTATCCATCATCATATGTCAGTCCTAAAGATCAAACGAAACCATTTGCAGATATAAGGGATGAGAAGATGATTAGGATAGCGTCTAAATGCTTAAATATACAAGGTAGTGTTTTTTCTTTTGATACAAATGTCTATGCGCCATTATATAGACAAGTTGATCCACAATGTGGATTTAAGATGGTTGAAGCAGGCAGAAGTGATTTAGTGGATGAAGTTCTTTTAAGAGATGCCATTGATAGTTTTAGTTACTATATGAAGCATTTTAATAAGGGTAAGCCTTTTATATTAGCAGGCCATTCTCAAGGAACAACATTATTAATGAAGCTGATGGCTACATACTTGAAGGAGCATAAGGAAATATTTAAACAGATGATTGCTGGATATATGATTGGTTTTAGTGTTACTGAGGAGTATCTTAAAGAAAATCCACATGTTAAATTTGCTAAAGGTGAATCAGATGTTGGTGTTATTGTATCTTGGAATACTGAAAAACCAAATATGAAAGGAAATAATCCTATTATAAAAGGTAAACCTTTAGTTATTAATCCTATTAATTGGAAAAGAGATGGAACTTATGCGCCAAAAGAAGAAAATAAAGGATCTTTGGTAAAAGGTAAATTAGTTAAACCAGGTATTGCAGATGCTAAAATTAATGTAAAGACCGGTATATTAGAATGCTCTACTGTTAATCCTGCGGATTTTAAACAGGCATTCGATTTTTTTCCAGAGGGAGTATATCATAGTATGGATTATGGTTTTTATTACGAAAATATCCATGAAAATGTGTCAAAAAGAATAAAAGCTTTTAAGAAAGTAAAGTGATTTTGTTTGATTTTTAACAAACGAATAGATTTACATAATAAGTATTATGACATATTATAGATTTGATTGAATGGATGTATTGAAATTATGGGAAGGTGTACAGATGAAATTGCAAAATAGTGAAGAAATATTCAATGATTTATTAGAAAAAATAATAGATTTGGTTTTGCTTCCAGGTCAGAAATTAAGTGAGAATAAAACAGGTGAGGAGTATGGTGTTTCGCGAACAGTTGTACGAAGTGCTTTTTTAAGATTACAACAATTAGGCTTTTTAGAAGTTCTTCCTCAAAGTGGCACTTTTGTTACCAAAATTGATTTTCATTATATTAAATCAGCTCTTCTATTAAGAATTGGAGTAGAAAAGGAAATACTGTCACGTATAATGCGTGAAAATGAGGATAAAGATACACTAATTAAACGTCTAGAGGAAATATATAGCCGCCAAAAGGAATTTAGTGATAAAGATGATTATATAAAAGAATTTGCAGCCTTAGATGTAGAATTTCATAAGGCAATCATGAATGGTTATAAGAATCATGATATGATTAATTTAGTACATTATCATTTGCTTCACATTAGTAGATGGCGTAATTTGACAGTATTAAATGGTGTTACTATAGGAATGATATTAAAAGAGCATAGACGTATAATAAATTGTTTAATTGATGATGATATCGAAGGTTTGGTTGATGTTTTGAATAAACATATAGATAAAACTATATATGGGGCCTACAGATGGGATGATAAGTTTAGATATTATTTTAAATAACTATATTTTGTATTTTATGCTTGCATTTTTTTTAACAATCTAGTATTCTAACTAAAGAGAGGCATAAAAACTGGTATACTAGTAAACTAGTGAATATAATAGTAAAAAAGTTCGAAGGGAGCATAAAATTGAAGTTCTTTGAAAAAACCATTGGGCAGATGCTAGAAGTTAGGGCTAACTGCACTCCGGACAGACCAGCATTAATTGTTAAAGATGGTGTTTACACTTGGAAGGACATAAATAGTATAGTAAATAATATTTGTTTACAAATGGAAGAGCGCGGTGTTCACAAAGGTGACCATGTTGGTATAATGGGTATAAACAGCGATAGCTGGTTATTTCATTATTTTGCAGCAGTAAAATTAGGAGCGGTTGCTGTACTATTTAATACTAGATTCACACAGGCTGAGATTGAAAGATGTATAGGCTTAACAGAGCTAAAACATTTTTTCTATTCTAGAAACTTTGAAAACAAGCCATATGAATCATTGATGGAAAACCTATTGTATCCAAATACATCTGTAAGATATTGTGTAGATATGGAAAAGTCATATGAGCAATGGAAAGAAATTGCAAAGAAAAGCACTGAATTGGACTTTGAACCAACAGATGACTACAAAGCGATTGCAAATGTTCTTTTTACATCAGGAACTACAGGAAATAGTAAGGGTGTACAGCTTACTCATTATAATTTATTGAACAATTCGTTAGCTATGGTGGAAGCGATGGGTTGGAACGAAAAAGATATTATGGCCATTGCAGTTCCACTATTTCATAGCTTTGGCATAACAGGATGTGTTCTGTCTATGTTACATGCATGTGGACAGATGTATCTGCTACAGAGTACTAGAAGTGTAGATATATGTAGTGTTATTGAAGAATATAAGTGTACCGTTATGAATGGTGTACCAACTATGTTCTTAGCTATGCTTCGCAATGAACATCGAAAGGATTTTGATTTATCTACATTAAAATCAGGAATAATTGCGGGATCTCAAATTTTTCCACAAGATTATATAGACATATGTAATATGTTTGATGGTATCAATTTGCAGCCATCTTATGGTCAAACTGAAACTTCACCATGTGTTTCGCTATGTAGCTTGGATGATTCAATTGACATTAAAGCTAACACTGTTGGTAAAACTATTGAGGGTGTAAAGGTGCGTATAATGAAAAAAGATGCAACAGAACCTTGTGGATATAATGTTGAAGGTGAAATTCAAGTAAAAGGTTACAATGTTATGGCTGGATATATTGCAAATCCAGAAGAAACAAAATCGGCATTTACCAGTGATGGATGGTTAAAAACAGGTGACCTTGGTTATGTTAGAGATGACGGTAATCTTGTTATAACAGGTCGATTTAAAAACTTAATAATAAGAGGGGGAGAGAATATTTCTCCTATAGAAATTGAAAAGGCAATTAAATCTATAATCGGCCAATGCGAGGTTAAAGTGTTTGGTGTTCCTACAATTGTTTTACAAGAAGATATTGTGGCTTGTGTCGAAGGCAAGGAAGATGATGAAAAACGTAAGATGATTATGGAACAACTTAAAGAGAAGATAAGTGGTTATAAGATTCCAAAATATATCTTCTTTATGGAAGAAATGCCTAGAAACAGCACAGGCAAAATAAATGAAAAAGTACTTAAAAATAAGATAATTGCAGATTTATCTATGAATAGGCGAAAAGCTAATAAAAATAGCTAATAGCTTTACTTATTTAAGTATTTTTGTTAAAATATAGTTAGTAATTAGTATACAAGATTGTATGCTAAATATTGTTATATTATTAATAATATATTAATATAAACATAGTTAATTAAATGTATTTGTTAAAACTAAGGAGGGCAAACTACAATGAGTAACAAAAAGCCATTAGACGGCGTTAAAGTAGTTGAATATGCTACTTTTATCGCTGCAGCTACAACAGGCAGATTCTTAGCTGATCTAGGTGCTGATGTAATCAAAATCGAATCAGCAAAAGGTGATCCACTAAGATATACTGCACCAACTGAAGGAAGACCTGCAGATAAGTGGTCTTTATTCCATGAAAATACAACTTGGGATTTAGAAAATGGTAACAAGAGATGTCTATCTCTAAACACTAAATCTCCAGAAGGTAAAGAAGCTCTATTTAAGTTATTAGAAGAAGCTGACATCTTCATCACAAACAACAGAGTTCAGTCTTTACAGAAAAATGGTTTAGACTATGATTCATTAAAAGAAAAATTCCCTAAACTAGTATATGGTATGATTACTGGTTATGGTGAATATGGTCCAGATAAAGATCTTCCTGGATTCGACTTTACTTCATTCTTTGCTAGAGGTGGATACTTAGAATCACTAAGACAGAAGGGAACAGTTCCAATGAACGTATGTCCAGGTCTAGGTGATCACAACGTAGGTATGAATCTAGCTGCTGGTGTTTTAGCTGCACTATATCATGCAGAAAAAACTGGCGAAGGTGAAAAAGTAGAAACTTCACTATTTGAAACAGCTATCCACAATATGGGTATGATGGTACAGGCTGCTCAGTATGAAGATTATGGCGTTAAATACCCAATCGCTATTAGAGAAGCTGCTAACCCATTCAATGCTGCATGGGAAACAAAGGATGGTAGATACATCCAGACTTGTATGCCTGACTACAATACATACTACAATAGATGGATGAAGGTTATTGGAAGAGAAGATTTAATTGATAATGAAAAATACTTCCCTGTAACTAACCTTCAGGCTAACGGATTAGGAACAGAAATGTATGACCTAATCATGGATGCTATGAGAACTAAGACAGCTGCAGAATGGAAGCCAATTTTAACAGAAGCTGATTTTGCATTCTCAATCGCTCAGTCATGGGAAGAAATCCTAGTAGATGAACAGGCTTGGGCAAATGACTGTTTCTATAAGATGACTTATGATAATGATGCAGAAAGAACTCTAGTAAGACTACCAGTTAAGTTCCAGGAAATGGGTACTCCAGAATACAAGAGAGGACCATTAATTGGTGAACAGTCTGAAGACGTTATGAAAGAATTAGGATACTCAGACGAACAGATTGCTGAATTCAAAGAAAACGGCGTAATTTATATTGGAGATCAGTAAAAAAATGAATAAAATTTATACATTAGGGATTGATATTGGATCTACTTCTTCTAAATGTGTAATTCTAGCTGATGGTAAACATCTAGAGTCTAGTGCTATTGTTGCAAAAGGTGCTGGAACAGATGGAGTTGATATTGTTCTTGAGCAGGCCCTAGGTAAGCTAGGTCTTGCTCTTGAAGATATGCAAGCAATTATATCTACTGGATATGGTAGAAATTCTTATGATAAAGCAGACAAGACAATGAGTGAGTTGAGTTGTCATGCTAGAGGCGGAGCTTATCTTTTCAATAATGAAGTAAGAACTATCATTGATATAGGTGGGCAGGATGCTAAAGTGCTTAAATTAGATGAAAACGGACAGATGCAAAATTTTGTAATGAATGATAAATGTGCAGCTGGAACTGGAAGATTCTTAGAAGTAATGGCAAATGTGCTTCATGTTGATTTAAATGATTTTGGTGATTATGATGCACAGGCAACTGAAAGAACATCAATTTCTTCAACTTGTACAGTATTTGCTGAATCAGAAGTAATTTCTTGCCTAGCGCATAATGCAGATGTTAAAAATATCATTAAAGGCATTCACTATTCAGTAGCTAGTCGAGTTTCTGGACAGGCTAGAAGAGTAGGAGTAGTACCACCAGTTGTTATGACTGGCGGTGTATCAAGAAATTCAGGTATCGTAAGGGCACTTGAAGAAGAACTTAATACGTCTATTGCGGTTTCTGAGGATTCTCAGTTAGCAGGAGCTTTGGGAGCAGCAATTTATGCTTATGAATATTATTTAAAACATAAGAAGGGAGAATAATATGAGCAATGTAGAAGCTAAACCAGTAAGAGCAAAAGATTTATTAAATGCTATTGTTGATGAACATTACAAATCAGCATGGGATGCTAAAAATGCTGGTGAAAAAGTAGGTTGGTGTGCATCAAACTTCCCACAGGAAATTTTTGAAACTATGGGAATCAAAGTTGTTTATCCTGAAAACCAGGCAGCAGCTATTGCAGCTAAAGGTGGCGGCGGAAGACTTTGTGAACATGCTGAAGACACTGGATATTCAAATGACATTTGTGCTTATGCTAGAATCAGTTTAGCATATATGGATGTTAAAGATGCTCCAGAACTAAACATGCCTCAGCCTGATTTTGTACTTTGCTGTAACAACATCTGTAACTGCATGATTAAATGGTATGAAAATATCGCTAAGGAACTTGAAATTCCAATGATCCTTGTAGATATTCCATACAATAATGATTATGATGCTGAGCAGGACAGAATTGACTATGTAAGGGGTCAGTTTGACTATGCTATCAAACAGCTAGAAGAAATTACAGGTAAGAAGTGGGATGATAAGAAGTTCGAAGAAGTAATGGAAATTTCTCAGAGAACTGGTAGAGCTTGGCTTGCTGCAACAAGCATGACAAGATATGAACCATCTCCATTCAGTGGATTTGACGTATTTAACCATATGGCAGTAGCTGTATGTGCTAGAGGTAAGAAAGAATCTGCTGAAGCATTTGAATTATTACTAAAAGAATTCCAGGATTGTGTAGATCAGGGAATTACAAAGTTCAACAAGGGTGTAGAAAACTACAGAATCCTATTTGAAGGTATCGCTTGTTGGCCACATTTAAGACACACATTCACAACTCTAAAACAGGCTGGTGTTAATGTAACAGGTACTGTATATGCAGATGCTTTTGGTTATATTTATGAAAACACTAATGAGTTAATGCAGGCTTACTGCAGAACTCCAAATGCTATCAGCTTTGAAAGATCAGTTGATATGAGAGTTAAGGCTATTAAAGAAAATAACTGCGATGGTGCTTTAATTCATATTAACAGAAGCTGTAAGCAGTGGTCAGGTATCATGTATGCTATGGAAAGAGAAATTAAGAAACAGACTGGAGTACCAACTGCAATCTTTGATGGTGACCAGGCTGACCCAAGAAACTTCTCAGAAGCTCAGTATGATACAAGAGTTCAGGGTTTGGTTGAAGTTATGGCTGCAAACAAGGAGGCGAAGTAATAATGAGTAATACTTTAGATATTTTAAAGAAATTTGATATAACACCAGCTGAAATGGTTAAAAAATACCAGGCTGAAGGAAAGAAAATTATCGGTTGCTCACCAGTACATGTACCAGTTGAATTAGTTTACGCAGCTGGCATGGCTCCAATGGGAGTATGGGGAAGCCAGGGTGATGTAGCAGCAGCTAAAGAATATCTACCTGCTTTCTATTGTTCAGTAGTTCAGAGAACATTAGAAATGGCTTTAAATGGAACTTTAGACTGCTTATCAGGTTTAATGGTTTCAATTCAGTGTGACTCATTAAAAGCTTTAGGACAGAACCTAAAAATTGCTGTTGGAGATAAGATTCCTTATATCCATGTAGCTATGGCTCAGAATAGAAAAATTGAATGTGGTATTGACTTCAACGAAGTTCAGTACAATAAAGTTAAAGCTCAGTTAGAAGAAATTGCTGGTAAGAAAATTACTGATGATGACATTGAAAATGCTATTAAGATTTACAATGCTTCAAAAGTTAAGATGCAGGAATTTGTAGAATTAGCTGCTAAATATCCTCATATCATTACTCCAGCTAAGAGAAGCATGGTTCTAGTAAGTGCTCATTTCATGGATAGAGCAGAATATACAGAACTACTAACTGAATTAAATGAAGCATTAAAGAAAGAAGAAGTTAAGGAATGGGATGGCGTTAAAGTTGTTACAACTGGTATCCTAACAAGCCTACCTAGCCTAAACGAAATTCTTGAAGAATACAAGATTGCTGTAGTAGACGATGAAGTTGCTCAGGAATCAAGACAGTTCAGAACTCTAGTAGATGAAGGAACTGGCAACCCAGTAAGAGCGCTAGCTAAATATCTAGGAGATATTGAAGGATGCTCTGTAATGTACGATGCTGAAAAGAAGAGATCAGATATGATTATCGATAAGGTTAAGAAATCAGGTGCAGATGGTGTACTATATGTACAGGAAAAATTCTGTGACCCTGAAGAATTTGATTATCCTATCTTTAAGAAAGCATTGGAAAAAGCTGGTATCAAGTTAGTAATGATCGAATTAGATCAGCAGATGACTAACTTCGAACAGGCACGTACATCACTGCAGACATTTGCAGAGATGCTATAATATATATATTTTTTAAGGAGGATTTATATGATTTTCGAAAAAGAACATGAATTAGTCCGTCAGCTTGCAAAATCTTTTGCTGAAAATGAGCTAGCTCCAATCGCAGAAGATATTGACAAGACAGCAGACTTCCCAATGGAGGTTTACAGAAAAATGGGAGCAGCTGGATTCTTAGGAGTTAAGACTCCTGTAGAATACGGTGGATCAGGTGGAGACCACAGATCTTATGCAATCGTTATGGAAGAAATCGCTAAGGTTTCAGGTGTTGCTTCAATTTATATTTCAGGTAACAACTCACTTTACGCAGCTCCACTTCTAAAATTCGGTAACGAAGAACAGAAGAAGGAATATTTACCTAAGCTAAGTAAAGGTGAAATCGTACTTGCATTTGGTTTAACAGAACCTGGTGCTGGTTCAGACGCAGCTTCAATTTTAACAACTGCTGTAAAAGACGGTGACGATTACATCTTAAACGGAAGAAAGACATTTATTACTGCAGCGCCTTTCTCTGATTATGTAATTGTCTTTGCTAAGACAAACCCTGCAAAGGGAGTTAAAGGTATCACAGCATTTATCGTAGATTCAAAATCTGAAGGTGTATCATTTGGTAAACCAGAAGATAAGATGGGTATGATCGGTTGTGCTACTTCTGACGTTGTTCTTGAAGACGTTAGAGTTCCTGCTAAAAACATTTTAGGTGAAGTTGATAACGGATTCGTAAATGCTATGCAGACTCTTTCTCTAGGTAGACTTGGTATTTCTGCTCAGGCTCTAGGTATTGCTACAGGAGCTATGGAAGAAGCTAAGAGCTACATTAAGGCTAGAAAACAGTTTGGTAGAAAGCTATCACAGTTCCAGAACACTCAGTTTACAATTGCTGACATGGAAACTAAGCTATGTGCTATGAGACACCTAGTATATGATGCAGCTTACCAGATGGATTTAGGAAAGCCTGCTGATAAGGAAGCTTCAATGGCTAAGCTATTTGCTTCTGAAGAAGGTAAGTGGATTGTAGATAGAGCTCTACAGTTACACGGTGGATATGGTTACATTAAGGAATATCCAGTAGAAAGAATGTACAGAGATATCAGAGTAACTTCAATCTACGAAGGTACTTCTGAAGTACAGAGAATGGTTATCGCTAAGGATGTACTTAAATAAGTAAATTTATTGCGTAACATTAATAATAACTCAACCGAGTTAGAATAAAACAAAACTATAGTATGCAAATGTTAATTGTTAAGGAGGAAAACAATGACTAAAGTAATAGCTTTAAGAGAACCTAAGGGTGTTCAGAGATTCGGAGTAGAAAAACCAGAAGGAATGGAATTTGATTTTATCAACTATCCTTGTTCTGACGAAGAATTAATCGAAGCAACTAAAGATGCTGATATTCTATGGTGTGGTCCTGTAGATGTTATCGGTAAGAACATTATCGAAGCTTGTCCAAAACTAAAATTAATCCAGTCTTTAGGAGTAGGATTTGACAAAATCGATCTAGAACTAACTAAAGAAAAGGGAATTTATGTTTGTAACAACAGAGCAGTAAACGCTGCATCAGTTGCTGAACATGCTGTAGGCCTAATGCTAGCATGCTTAAAGAAAACTGCTACTACAGATGCTCGTATCAAAAAAGGTGGATTCCATGAATGTTTCGCAGAATACAAGAAAAACGGTCATGTTGAATTAGGAACAAGAACAGTTGGTCTTGTAGGTATGGGAGCTATTGGTAAGAAAGCTGCTGCATTCTTACATGCTTTCGGAGCTAAGATTCTTTACTATGATGTATTTAGAGCTCCAGAAGAATTAGAAAAACAGTATGATATGAGATTCTGTACTCTAGAAGAACTATATGCTGAATGTGATATCCTTTCATACCATGTTCCAGTACTAGATTCAACTAGAGGAATGGTTAATAAAGATACTATTGCTAAGATGAAGCAGGATGTTATCATTATTAACGTAGCTAGAGGAGAAATCGTAAATAATGAAGATCTAAGAGATGCATTAAATAACGGCAGAGTATATGCTGGTCTAGACGTAATCGCTCCAGAACCACCTGCTGAAGATCATCCTCTACTAAACCTAACTGAGGAAGGTAACTCAAGACTAACAATTACTCCTCATATTGCTGGTACAACTGATGATGCATTCATCAGAATGGTACAGTGGTCATATGACAATATGAGAAAAGTAGTTGCTGGTGAAAAGCCAAACAACGTAGTTAATGGACTATAAAGTCTAGTAATATTAACTAAATCACAATTTAAGAGAGGTTTTTAAAATGCAAAAGAACAAGACTAAAGACATTATTGTCGTAGGATTTGCGTTATTCGCAATCTTCTTTGGAGCTGGAAACCTAATTTTCCCTCCATACCTAGGTATTCTTGCAGGTGGTGAATGGACTAAATCTGCTATTGGTTTCCTAATCACTGACCCTGTATTCCCAATCATCGGTGTTATTGCTACTGCTATGGTAGGTGGTATGGCTGATGACTTAGGTAAGAGAGTTTCACACAAATTCTCTGTTTTAATTGGTACAGTTTCTATTTTAACAATAGGACCTTTCTTCGCAGTACCAAGAACTGCTGCTACTACTCATGAAGTATTCACAGTTCAGGTATTCGGAGATGGAACTATCGAATCTGTTCCGGCTTGGATTACATCTGTAATTTTCTTTGCAATTACATTAATCCTAGTAATTAACCCTACAAAGGTAATTGATATCATTGGTAAGTTCTTAACTCCAATCCTAATTATCATCCTTGTAGGAACAATTATCGTTGCAATCTTCAACCCTGCTGGAGAAATCGCTCCTGAAGCTCCTGGCGCAGTTAACGGAATGCTAGGTGAACAGAGCCTATTCTTAAAGGGATTCACTGAAGGTTATCAGACAATGGACGCTCTTGGAGCTGCTCTAATGTCAGGTATCGTTGTTACTGACCTTATCAATAAAGGTTACACTGAAGAAAAAGAACAGTTCAAGGCTGCTTGCGGAGTTGGTCTAGTAGCTGCTATCCTATTAGCTATCGTTTACGGTGGTTTAACATATGTTGGTGCTACTCTATCAAGCATTCCTGAATTCGCTAACGAAATGCTTCCAGCAGACAACAGAACTGGTATCTTAGTTGGACTATTTACAACAATGTTTGGTGCAGCAGGTAAATGGGCAATCGGTATTGCTGTAGCTTTAGCTTGCTTAACTACATCAATTGGTCTAACTGGTACAGCTGGTAACTTCTTCACAAGAATTTTCCATAAGGAAGATGATGATAAATTCTACAAGATTATTGTTACTATTTGCGTAGTAATTGCTTTCCTACTATCTCTATTTGGAGTAGCTAAGCTAATCTTCTTCGCAGTACCAATTCTTGCAGCAATTTATCCAATTTACATGACTCTATTTGTTGTAACTCTATTTGACAAATGGATCAAGTACAACTGGACTTACACAGGTGCTGTAATTGCAGTAGCTATCGTATCTATCCCTAAGGGAATCTTCCAGTACTGTGCTATGAATGAAATCGCAGCTCCTGGATTCCTAGAAAGCTACATTGGACTTCTAAATAAGATTCCTCTAGCTTCACTAGACTTCAACTGGATTATTCCTGCTATCGTAGGTATGGTTCTATTCACAGCTATCAGTGCTATCGCTAAGGTTGGAAAGACTAGAGACGATATGTAATTTTAAATAATTACAAAATTATTAAAACAGAACAAACAATAATACAATTTAGTACAAAACTAACTTAATTTAATCGCTGCTGCATATAAATATTATGCAGCAGCTCATAAAAGAAAAGAGGGTATTAATATGAAATTCAATAAAGAAATGTACGGCCTAGGTGCTGCACCATCAGTAATCAGAGAAATCGCTAACTTCGCATGGGCAAGAGCAGAAGTTGTTGGACCAGAAAACGTTTATGACTTTTCAATTGGTAACCCATCAGTACCAGCACCAGCAGAAGTACAGGAAGCTATGCTAAAAATTATCAACGAACAGGATCCTACTGGATACCATAGCTACACACCAGGTCCTGGTGCTCCTGATACAAGAGCAGCTGTTGCTGAAAACCTAACAAAGAGATTTGGCGTTGAATTCACTATGGATGATATCTATATGACAGTTGGTGCTGCTGCTTCATTAAGCATCACACTAAAATCTCTAATCTGTGAACCAACAGACGAAGTTATTTGCGTAATCCCATTCTTCCCTGAATACACTTGCTTCATAAAGGCTCAGGGTGGTGTTCCAGTACTAGTAGATCCAGCTGAAGATTTAACAATCGATACTGAAAAGTTAGCTGCTGCTATTACTCCTAACACAAAGGCTGTAATCCTTAATACTCCAAATAACCCATCAGGCGTTATTTATCCAGAAGCAAACATTAAAGCTGCTGCAGATGTATTAAAAGCTAAATCAGAAGAATATGGACACCCAATCTATATTATCGCTGACGAACCTTACAGAGAATTAGTTTACACTGATGAAAAGGTTGCTTTCATCCCAGCTCTATACGATAACACAGTTGTTTGCTACTCATGGTCAAAATCACTTTCTCTACCTGGAGAAAGAATTGGATACATCGCAGTTCCTAAGAAGTTAGATGGATATGAAGAATTTATCCCAACAATCAACGGAGCTGGAAGAGCATTAGGTTATGTAAATGCTCCATCTCTAATGCAGCAGGTTGTTAGAGACTGTATTGATGTAATGCCAGATGTTAAACCATATGACGAATGCAGAATTGCTCTATATGATGCATTAGTTGAAATGGGATACAATGTTGCTAAACCATCAGGTGCATTCTACATGTACATTGAAGCTCCAGATGGAGATTCAGTTGCATTTGCTGAAAAGCTAAAGAAATATGACGTTTTAGTAGTTCCTGGTGTTGGATTTGGAACTCCTTCATATGTAAGATTAGCTTACTGCTGCCCAGTAGAAAAAGTACAGGGCGCTCTACCTGCATTTGAAAAGGTTATGGCAGAATACAAATAATTAAAAAACTTAGTTATAAATATTTCGAAGATCGGTACTTAGTATTTTGAAGAGCGGATTTGCTACCCGCTCTTCTTTTATTATTCATCTGAAGTATAATATTGTTAATTATTTATTGTATTAAAAAACAGTTTATTTAATATTATAAGTCCTATTGATATTGACAATTTAATGTGACTATTTTTTAATGCAATATAGATACTTGTATGGTATAATTGATAAGGTTAGATATAAATTTAGGAGGAGTATAAAATTATGGAAACGCTTACAATGTTTCAGTCAATCATATTAGGATTAGTACAAGGTTTAGGTGAATTTTTACCTATAAGTAGTTCAGGGCATTTGGCACTTTTACAAAACTTTTTCGGAATAGAAGGTGAAAGTGTATTGTTTTTTGCAGTAATGCTACATCTAGGTACTTTAATTTCTGTATTTATTGTATATTGGAAGGATATTGTTGAATTATTTAAGGAACTTATAGCTGTTATAAAAGATATTTTCACAGGTAAGGGATTAAGAGTTAATGCTAATCCTACAAGAAAATTAGGCTTTTTAATTATTGTTGCTTCTATACCTACAGCAATTATAGGATTATGTTTTAATGATTTATTTACAGGTTTTTATAATTCATTAATTGCTATCGGCATAGGACTTATTTTTACAGGTACTATTTTGTTTATCGCTGAAAGAATGAAAGGTGGCAAAAGAACTGCAACAGAAATGCCATTTAGAAGTGCAGTTTTTGTTGGTATTATGCAGGGTATTGCAATAACACCAGGCATATCACGTTCTGGTTCAACTTTATTTGGTGGTTTAACTACTAGATTAAATCGAGAATTTGCAGTAAAATTTGCATTTTTGATTTCAATTCCTTCAATCTTAGGATCTGTAGTACTAGAGACACCTAAAGCTATAGCACAAGGAATTGATATGTCCTTGATTTTACCTATTATTGTAGGAATGCTAGTCGCTGCAATTTCAGGCTTGATTGCCATTAAGACGATGATTAAGCTTGTTTCAAATAAAAAGTTATCTGTATTTTCATATTACACATGGATTTTAGGTGCTTTTGTAATTATTTATTCTATATTTATTGGATAGTAGAGGAAGGTAATGGCCAAAACTAAAAAAAAGCCTACAAAGGCAAGGTCTCAAGCAGCTAAGAAGAGAGAGGCTATAAGAGTAGAGCAAGAAAATAAAAAAAGAATGTATGACGAAATAGCAGCTATATTGCTGCTTACTTTTGGTATCTTTTTTGCGATATCTATGCATACTCACTTAGCGGGTGCTTTTGGTGAAATTATAAGTTCAGCAATAAAAGGACTTTTTGGACTGGGAGGATATATATTACCTTATATTATAGTTTTATATAGTGCTATGATTTTTGCAAAGATGAATAGACCATTTAAAGCTAAGAAGCTTATATACTTATTTTTGATTTTTTTGATGATAGTAATATTAAATAGTGAAAGATTTTTAGATGGTTTTTCTTTTAATGACGGTATGATGAGTATATATGAATCTGGTGTCGAATTAGAAAATGGTGGAATAGTAGGTATGTTTTTAAGTTACTACATTCATAAGGCACTTGGTAGTACGGGATTATATCTTATTTCTGTTACTGTAATAATCATTTGTTTAATATTAACTATAAATACACCAATTTCAAAAGCATATTATACAGCTAAAATAAAAAAAGAAGAGCGAAAGAAAAATAGAGAAGAAAAAGAAAAGATTGCTTTAGATAAACCTACTAACAATAAAGGAAGTAAAAAGGAAGAACAATTTGAATTAACAGATGGATATATAAAAAATTACTTAGATACATCAGAAAATGATGATCCTTATGCTAAAAAAGACAATTTTAAAACTAGAAGCAATAAAAAATCTATTATTAATTTACTTAAAAACGATGAACAATTTGGAATAAAAAGTGATGATGGCAGTGATATTGTTGAAGTGCAAAAACAAGAAGAAATTCCTGAAATAAAATCTGCTGTAACTGACGAGGGATTTGTGACAAAGGATAAGGAAAAAATTGCAGCTTTAAAGAAAGAAAAGGCTGAAGAAGAAATGTTCTTTAAGCAGGCTAGTAATGATGGTAATTCAAACTACGTTTTACCTCCTATTAATTTGCTAAATCCTCCAAAGCGCAAAAGAGCTAATAAGGGTGGAGAAAAAGAACTTCTTGAAAGTGCAAAACTTCTTGAAAAGACTCTAAAAAGTTTTAATGTAGAAGCAAAAGTTATAAATGTTACTAAAGGTTCTTCTGTAACTAGATATGAAATTCAGCCAGCGATTGGTGTAAAGGTTGCTAGTATAGTTAGACTTGCTGATGATATTGCATTAAACTTAAGAGCAAAGAGTATAAGATTGGAGGCTCCAATACCCGGTAAGGCGGCAGTAGGTATTGAGGTTGAAAATGAAAGTAGGGAAATGGTTACTATTGGTGAAATCATTGACTCAAAGGAATTTAAGCAAGACCCTTCAAAACTGGCTTTTGCAGTAGGAAGAGATATAGGTGGTGTACCTGTTATTGCAAATTTAGCTAAAATGCCACATTTGTTAATCGCGGGTGCAACTGGTTCAGGTAAAAGTGTTTGTATTAATACAATTATTGCAAGTATTTTATATAGAGCTAAACCAGATGAAGTCAAGTTATTATTAATCGACCCTAAAATGGTTGAGCTTGGTAATTATAATGGAATACCTCATTTATTGATTCCAGTAGTTACAGATAGCGCAAAAGCAGCTTCTGCATTAAATTGGGCAGTTGCAGAGATGACAGATAGGTATAAAAAGTTTGCAGCTAATGGGGTTAGAGATATAAAGTCTTATAACGCACTTATGAAAAAAGAAGGAAAAGAAGATGAAGTACTTCCTTTGATAGTAATTATAATTGATGAGTTAGCTGATCTTATGATGGTTGCAAGTTCTCAGGTTGAAGATGCTATATGTAGGCTGGCACAGCTTGCTAGAGCTGCTGGTATGCATTTGATAGTTGCAACTCAGAGACCTTCGGTTGATGTAGTTACTGGTCTTATTAAGGCTAATATTCCTTCAAGAATTGCTTTTATGGTTTCTTCACAAGTTGACTCTAGAACTATCATTGATATGCCAGGAGCTGAAAAACTTGTTGGGAATGGTGATATGCTTTATAAACCTCAAGATCTAGATAAACCTTTGAGAGTGCAAGGGCCATTTATTTCAGATGATGAGGTTAAAAATATAATAGAATACGTTAAATCACAAGGAGAAGAAGCTAATTATAGTGATGAAGTAATTAATAAAGTAGAAAAAGGTAATATTAATAGTGGCAATGATAAGGAAGATGATCTAATGGATGATGCAATTTTGACGGTTGTAAGCGCTCAACAAGCATCTATATCAATGTTACAGAGAAGATTTCGAATTGGATTTAATAGAGCTGCTAGAATTATCGAAGATATGGAAAGTAGAGGTATTATTGGACCTTCTGATGGAGGTAAGCGCTCAGTTTTAATAACTGAAGAAGAATGGTTAGAAATGAATAAGAAAACGGAGGAGTCATGAAGATATTTATAGAGACATTGGGGTGTCCTAAGAATTTTAATGATTCGGAGGTTGCAGCAGGTATACTTGAAGCAGAAGGTTTTAATATTACAGATGATCTTATGCAGGCAGATGCTGTAATTGTAAATACATGTGGATTTATAAATGATGCAAAAACTGAATCTATAGCGACAATTTTTGATTATGCACAGTTTGAAGATAAACTTTTAATTGTAAGCGGTTGCTTAAGTCAAAGATATGGAGACGAATTATTTAACGAAATGCCTGAAGTTGATATTTTTTTAGGAGTAAATGAATATGATAAATTACCTGAGATTTTGAAAAATCATCAAGAAGGCAAAAGAGAAAAATATCTAAGTCAATATGAAAATGAGCTTGAAACAGATAAAAGAAGACTAGCAGATAATCATTATACTGCTACTATAAAGATTTCTGAAGGTTGTGATAATAAATGTGCATATTGTGTAATTCCTAAAATAAGAGGCCCTTATCGTTCTCGTCCTATGGAAAATATTATAAAAGAGGCTAAGAGTTTAGCTGATAAAGGAGTTAAAGAACTAATTTTAATTGCTCAGGATGTTACAACATATGGTATTGATATTTATGGTAAATATAATCTTCATGAACTTGTAAAAGAGTTATGTAAGATTGATGGAATTCATTGGATTAGATTAATGTATTGTTATGAGGATAGAATAACCGATGAATTGATAGAAGTTATGGCTACAGAAGCTAAGGTATGTAACTATTTAGACATCCCTATACAACATGGTTCAGATAATGTCCTAAAGGCGATGAAGCGTAGATCTACTAGAGACTCCATCGATAATACGATTATAAGATTAAGAAAAGCAATACCTGATATTGCTATAAGAACTACTTTAATTGTTGGTTTTCCTGGTGAAACTGAAGCTGATTTTGATGAACTTTACGATTTTGTTGATGAAACTAAATTTCAAAGACTAGGTGTCTTTGCATATTCACAAGAAGAGGGAACAGTCGCTGCTGAAATGGATAATCAGATTGATGAGGATATTAAGGAAGAGCGAAAAGATGCTATTATGCGTAGGCAGATGGAAATTTCAAGAGAGTACAATGAATCTTTAATAGGAAATACTATAGAAGTTTTAATTGAGGGTAAAGATGAAGATGGTGTTTATATTGGAAGAAGTCAATATGATGCACCCGAAATAGATAATCAAGTTATTATTAAAAGTAATAAGGAACATAATCCAGGTGATTTCATAATGGTAGAAATTTATGATGCATATGATTATGACATTGTAGGAAGGGAGATTTAAAATGAATTTACCTAATAAGCTTACTGTTTTAAGAATTATAGCAGTTCCATTTTTTATAGTAATGTATTTAATGGATCATATTTATGCTGCAACTGTGATTTTTATAGTTGCTTCTGCAACTGATGCGTTTGATGGGCATATTGCAAGAAGTAGAGGACTTGTTACGAATTTTGGTAAAATAATGGATCCATTAGCTGATAAGATTTTGGTTATTTCAGCTTTTGTAGTTATGGTTCAGCTTGGTCAAGTACCTGGATGGATGCTTATTGTTGTATTAGCAAGAGAGTTTATAGTTTCAGGCTTACGAACTGTAGCTGCAGCAGATGGTTTAGTAATCGCTGCTGGATTTTCAGGTAAGCTAAAAACTGTAACTCAAATGATCGCAGTGCCATTATTATTGTTACATAATTGGCCATGTAAATATATAAACTTTCCACTAGATCAAATTATGTTATGGTTATGTGTTATTTTAACAGTAATCAGTGGTCTTGAATATGTTATTAAAAATAAGGAAGTATTTTTAAAGGGTGGTTTATAATATGAAAGCTGCAATTTTAACGGTAGGAACTGAGATACTATTTGGTCAAATTGTAAATACTAATGCCGCATTTATTTCTAAAAGATTAAATGATCTTGGTATAGATGTTATGTATCACTATACCGTAGGTGATAATGAAGATAGACTTGAGGCGTTGATCAAAGAAATTTTTCAAGAATGTGATCTTATAATAACTACAGGTGGTTTAGGGCCAACACAAGATGATCTTACAAAGAATATTGTTGCTAAGGTAATGGGAGATAAACTTATAACTCATAATGAGAGTTTAAGGAGAATTAAGGATTTCTTTGTTAAGATAGGTAAACCTATGACTGAAAATAATATAAAGCAGGCATATTTACCTTCAAAGGCTAAGGTTTTAATGAACGATTATGGTAGTGCACCGGGTTTCGTATCAAAAGTTGACGATAAAATAATTATGTGCTTGCCAGGTCCACCAAGAGAAATGGAGCCAATGTTTGTAAATTATGCAGAAAATTATTTAAAACAGTTCACTGATTGTGTAATTTATTATGAATTTGTGAAAACTATAGGTATAGGTGAATCAATTCTTGAAACCGAATTACTTGACTTGATAGATGGTCAAGTAGATCCTACTATAGCCACTTATGCTAATGAAGGCGAATCATATCTTAGAATAACGTCAAAACGCGAAACTTATGATGAAGCTAAAAAAGCAGTTGATGATATAATTGATAAAGTACGTGATAGAGTTGGACAATATATTTATGCTATTGGTGATAAGCAGTTAGCTGAGGTTGTAGTTGATTTATTAAAAGATAATAATTTGACAATTTCCTCTGCAGAATCATGTACAGGTGGACTTTTTGCGGATTCAATAATTTCTATTTCAGGAACATCAAGCATCTTTGATAGAGCTTTAGTTACATATAGCAATAAAGCTAAAATTGAGGAACTTGGAGTAAGCAAAGAAACTTTAGATACTTATGGTGCTGTAAGTGAACAGACTGCTAGGGAAATGGTCGAAGGACTATCAAAGGCTAGTAGTTCTGATATATGTATAAGTGTCACTGGGATTGCAGGGCCTGATGGTGGAACTATTGAAAAACCAGTTGGTTTAGTATATACTGCTTTAAAATATAAAGACCAGATTATATGTAAGGAAAATCGTTTCAGAAACACAGGACGAAATTCAATTAGAAGACGCAGTGTTATGAAAATGCTTGAGATGATTTATAATATGATTGGAGGAATAGATGAGAAGCGATAGACATGATAGAGGTAAACCCTCTAAAAAAATAAGTAAAAATACAATGAGTGAGGATTTTTTAGCAGAATTCAGAAATATGGAAGAGCAAAATAGCTATAGTGATCATAGTTCTTATGATTACAATTCATATGACAGTCTCAATGAAGATGAATATAAAAGACGTCCAAAACAGAATTCAAAAGCTAAAAAAAATAATGTAAAATCTAAACAAAAGAAAAAAAAGCCTAAGAAAAAGAAAAGAAAAGTTTGGCCTAAAGTTTTTGTCATTCTATTATTGCTTTTAGCAACAGGTGTGGCAGGAGCGTATTTCTTTTTAGATAGCCAAGTTGATAAATTTGATTTTGTAGAAACTAGTAAAAAGGATTTTGCAATCGATAAAGATGTTGCTAAAAATCTTAAGGGATATAGAAATATTGCTGTATTAGGTATTGATGCAAGAGCAGGTGAAGATCCTAAAAATTGCAGAACAGATGCTATTATCATAGTTACTATTAATAATAAAACAGGTGGTATTACTATGACATCTATTATGCGTGACTCATATATGCTAATGGATGATAGAAGTGGTAATTCAATTCTTGATAAGGCAACACATGCTCATGCTTTTGGCGGACCTATTAATACAGTTAAGATGTTAAATCAAAGCTTAGATTTAGATATAGATGAGTTTGTAGTAATGGATTGGGATTCGGTTGCAGATACAGTTGATGCTATGGGTGGTATTACTGTTGACGTAAAAGCTAATGAACTTAGAGATTTAAATAAATGGGGCCCTGAAACGGCAAGAAATACAAATAGAAAATGGAAACCTATCACTGATACAGGAAAACAGAAAATAGATGGCGCTCAAGCTGCTACTTATTGTCGTATTAGAAAAACATCAGGTGGTGATCCAGGAAGAACTAACCGTATGAAAAAGGTTATGACTGCTTTACTTGTAGAAGCTAAAAAACATCCTGGTAATATTACAAAGATGACAGATAAGGTTTTACCTGAAATAAGAACAAATATGACAACATCTGATTTTATGTCTATATTGCCAAAGGTTGTAGGACTAAAAATAGAAAAAAGCATAGGATATCCATTTAATTATTGGGGTGGTATCTTAAATGGTAAGTGGTTGGCAGTACCAACGACATTAGAAGATAACGTTAAAATTTTACACAAGAAATTATTTAATCAGGCTGATTATGAGCCAAGTAATCGTGCAAAGGAGATTTCACAGAAGATTATATATCAGAGTGGAATTAGTCAAGGCAACGATATAAACGAATAAATGAAATAAAAAGTCTTAAAGAACTAAGTTTTTTTAAGGCTTTTTATTAAATAGAACATTTGTTCTTGCAATTATAAGAACAAATGTTATAATAGATTTGTAAGAATAATTATGGGGATATAAGTATTATTTAATTTATATTTTATTTATGGAGGAAAATATGGCGGTAAAAAATTCTACTAAAGAAGGAAAAGAACAAGCTTTAGAGGCTGCATTATCTCAAATTCAAAAGCAATTTGGTCAAGGTGCTATCATGAAGCTTGGTGATGATAAAATGCAATTAAATATAGAAGCTATTTCTACTGGATCTATCAGTTTAGATTTAGCAACTGGTATTGGAGGTATTCCTAAGGGACGTATTATTGAGGTTTATGGCCCTGAATCTTCAGGTAAAACCACTCTTACTTTGCATATGATTGCTGAGGCTCAAAAGACTGGTGGCAAAGCGGCTTTTATTGATGCTGAGCATGCACTTGACCCTGAATATGCTCATAATCTAGGTGTTAATATTGATGAATTGTTAGTTTCACAGCCAGATACTGGTGAGCAAGCTTTAGAAATTTGTGAAATGCTTGTAAGATCAGGAGCTTTAGATATTGTAGTTATTGACTCTGTTGCTGCATTAGTACCTAAGAGTGAAATTGAAGGGGATATGGGAGATAGCCATGTAGGTTTACAGGCTAGACTTATGTCACAGGCTCTTAGAAAATTAGCAGGTGTTATAAATAAATCTAAGACTGCTGTAGTATTTATAAACCAATTAAGAGAAAAAGTAGGAGTTATGTATGGTAACCCAGAAGTAACTACTGGTGGTAGAGCCTTAAAGTTTTATTCTTCAATGCGTTTTGATGTTAGAAGGGTAGAAACTATCAAGCAAGGTGATCAGATGCTTGGAAATAGAGTAAGAGTAAAGATTGTAAAAAATAAAGTTGCACCACCATTTAAGCAAGCAGAATTTGATATCATGTATGGAGAAGGTATTTCTAAATGTGGAGATATTATGGATAGTGCTGTAGAGATGGGCATTATCGATAAGGCTGGTTCATGGTATAGTTTTGATGGTAATAGAATTGGTCAAGGCAGAGAAAACGTTAAGAGATTTTTATCTGAAAATGATGAAGTTTTAAGCAAGGTTGAGAGTCTATTACTTGATTCTTTAAATAAGGAAGAAGTTGAAATAGAAGAAGATAAGATAAATGAAGATAGCCCTATCATTGATGAAGACGGTGTAATTTTAGATTAGTAAGTTAAGAGTCTATTTTATAGTTATTAGTACTATAAAATAGACTCTTTTTTATTATATGATTTTACTACAATTTTGTAAGAATAAAAAAAATCATTTAAAAATTCAGAATTATTTTACTAAAGTGTAGACAGATAACAACTAATTCGTTAAAATAATAACGTATACAAAACAAAAGGACATTTATAAAGGAGGACTAAAATGGATAACAATGTTAGAGGTGTCGTTGAAAGAATTCTCAACGAACATAAAGACAGTAAATTATCTGTAATAGCAGTGTTACAAGATGTACAAGAAGAACTAAGATATTTGCCAAGAGAGGCATTTGAAATTATTTCTGAAAAACTTGATATCAGTATGGCAAGATTATACGGTGTTGCAACATTTTATGAAAATTTTTCTTTGAATCCAAAGGGCAAATATGTAATTAAATGTTGTGATGGTACTGCTTGTCATGTAAGAAAATCTATCCCCATTATAGAAGCTATAAAAAGAGAATTAAATCTCTTTGAAGATAAAAATACAACAGATGATTTATTATTTACTGTTGAGACAGTATCATGCATAGGGGCTTGTGGTCTTGCACCAGTTATAACTGTAAATGATAAGGTTTATCCATCTATGACTCCTGAAAAAGCTATAGATTTGTTAAATGAGCTAAGAGAGAGAGCCATTAAGGATGAAGAAGTAAAAGCACAGCTATAGAAAGGTAATATTGTTATGATTTTTAAGAATAGAGAAGACTTAAAAAAAGCAAGAAATATATATATAAAGCAGCTAGAACGTCAAACTAAAAAAATATATGTATGTGGTGGCACTGGATGTGTTGCAGGTGGTTCTTTGGATATTTATGAAAGATTAAAGGAACTTATTGAAGAAAGAGGATTAAAAACAGAAGTTGAGTTAGAAGTTCATAAGGAAGGAGAACATATCGGGTTAAAACACAGTGGCTGTCATGGTTTTTGTGAAATGGGTCCTATCCTAAGAATTGAACCGGCTAAAATATTATATCTGAAGGTTACTGTAGATGACTGTGAAGAAATTGTATCTAGATCAATTGTAAATGATGAAGTTATAGAAAGACTAATATATAAAGATGGTGATCAATCATATCCAGTTCAGGAAGAAATTCCTTTTTATAAAGGACAGACTCGTATAGTTTTGGAAAATTGTGGTCATATAGATGCCAATTCAATAGAAGAATACATAGCTTATGGCGGATATGAAGCTTTGGAAAAAGCATTGTTTGAATATGATGGTGAAACAATTGTCAATATGATTGTGGATTCTAAGTTGAGAGGTAGAGGAGGCGGTGGATTTCCTGCAGGAAGAAAATGGTTGCAAGTTAAAAATCAAAAAGAGCCTATAAAATATGTAGTATGTAATGGTGATGAAGGAGATCCTGGCGCATTTATGGATAGAAGTATCATGGAAGGTGATCCACATAAGATGTTAGAGGGTATGATGATTGCCGGATGTGCTACAGGAGCTCGGGAAGGATATATTTATGTAAGAGCTGAATATCCTCTAGCAGTATCTAGGTTAGAAAAAGCCATAGAAGATTGTAAAAGAGTAGGAATTTTGGGTGAAAATATTTTAGGAACAGATTTTTCATTTGATATTATAATTGCTAAAGGAGCAGGTGCCTTTGTTTGTGGTGAAGGGTCAGCATTGACAATTTCAATAGAAGGTGAAAGAGGTATGCCTAGAGTTAAACCACCAAGAACAGTGGAAAAAGGATTATATGGTAAACCAACAGTACTAAATAATGTTGAAACATTTGCCAATGTACCTATGATTATAAACAATGGAGTTGAGTGGTACTTGAATATTGGAGAACCAGATAGTCCTGGAACTAAAGCGTTTGCTTTAACAGGTAATATTAGTAACACAGGACTAATTGAAGTTCCTATGGGCACTACTTTAAGAGAAATTATATTTAATATAGGTGGTGGACCAAAAGAAGGCAAAAAGTTTAAAGCTGTTCAGGTTGGTGGTCCATCTGGTGGTTGCTTAACTGAAAAACATTTAGATTTACCACTTGATTTTGACTCCTTAAAAAAGGTTGGGGCAATGATTGGTTCTGGTGGTCTTGTAGTAATGGATGAAGATACATGTATGGTTGAAGTGGCAAGATTTTTCATGAATTTTACACAAAATGAATCTTGTGGCAAGTGCGTACCATGTAGAGAAGGTACTCATATTATGTTAGACTTATTAAATGACATTGTTCAAAATAGAGCCGATGAAAATACAGTCGATACATTACTTGATTTGGCAGATACGATTAAGGATTGTGCATTATGTGGATTAGGTAAAACAGCTCCTAACCCTGTGATTAGTACTATTACACAGTTTAGAGATGAATATGATGCTCATGTAATAGACGGGGTTTGTCCAACAGGTCAGTGTTTGGCATATAAGAGAATTATCATTGATGAAGAAAAATGTGTTGGCTGTGGTTTATGTAAAAGAGTATGTCCAGTGGGTGCTATTACTGGAGGTTCTTACAAACAGCCTCATGTTATTGACAATGATAAATGTGTGAAATGTCAAGCTTGTATAGGTACTTGTCGTCTTGATGCTATTCATATAATTTAAAGAAAGGAGATACATCTAATGAAAGCAGATAAATTTATTGAAATCAACGGAGAGATGACTCCTTTTGATAATGAAAAAAATATATTAGAAATTATTCGTAAAGCAGGAATAGACATTCCAACGTTATGCTACTACTCAGAACTTTCAATTTTTGGTGCATGTAGAATGTGTATTGTTGAAGATGAAAAAGGTAATATTATGACATCATGCTCTACACCACCTAAAAATGGAATGAAAATTTTTACCAATACTCCAAAGCTATTTAAACATAGGAGACTTATCTTAAAAATGCTTTTATCAAGTCATTGCAGAGAGTGTACAACTTGTCCTAAAAGTGGTGACTGTATGTTGCAAGATCTTGCAAAGAGATTTGCAATTTCAGAAGTACAATTTGATAAAAGTCAGAAGGCTTATAAGGATAAGTATCCAATAGACGTATCTAGTAAATCTATTATTAGAGATCCTAATAAGTGCATCAGCTGTGGTGATTGTGTACGTATGTGTAACGAAATTCAAAATGTAGGAGCTATAGATTTTGCTTTTAGAGGAAGTAATATTCAGGTAACTACTGCATATGGAGATTCAATTGCAGCTACAAATTGTGTAAACTGCGGTCAGTGCGCAGCGATTTGCCCAACAGCGGCTATTGATATTAAATCTGATATTGATGGTGTATGGAAAGCTATAAATGACAAGAAAAAAAGAGTTATTGTTCAAGTTGCTCCAGCTGTAAGAGTAGCATTAGGCGAAAGATTTGGATTTAAGGAAAATGATAGATTTAATCCTATATTAGTTGCAGCTCTTAGAAAAATCGGATTTGATGAAGTATATGACACATCATTTGGAGCTGATTTAACAGTTATAGAAGAATCAAATGAATTATTAGAAAAACTTGAAAATGGTGATAAATTACCAATGTTTACTAGTTGTTGTCCTGGATGGATTAAGTATGCAGAAAATAAGCATCCTGATTTATTACCGCAGATTTCAACTTGTAAATCACCTATGGAAATGTTTTCAGCTATAGTTAAGGAAGAAACTATCGTTAATAAGCAAGAACTTGCAGATGCAAGAGATCCATTTGTAGTAGCAATTATGCCTTGTACTGCAAAGAAATATGAAGCTAGTAGAGAAGAATTTAAAATCAATGGAGAAAGCAGAACAGATTTAGTATTAACTACTCAAGAGTTAGTAACTATGATTAAGCAGGCTGGATTGGATTTAGAAAAACTAGATCCAGATGCACCAGATATTAATTATGGTGTGTTCTCAGGGGCAGGTGTAATTTTTGGTGTTACAGGTGGCGTAACGGAAGCAGTTATAAGAAGGCTTGTTGATAGTAAAGATACTTCTACATTTACTAATATAAGTTTTAGTGGTGTAAGAGGATTAGAAGGAGTTAAAGAAGTAGAAATACCATATAAGGATGATATTTTGAAAATAGCTATGGTAAGTGGTCTTGCTAATACTGAAAATTTAATAAAGAAGATTAAAAATGGTGAGGCATATTATGATTTTGTAGAAGTAATGGCATGTCCATCTGGTTGCATAGCTGGTGGAGGTCAGCCTCGTAGTAGCAGAAAAATCGTTGAAAGAAGAAGTGAAGACTTATATGCTAACGATAAAATGTCAAGAATTAGACATAGTGATGCAAATCCATTTGTAAATAGAGCCTACGACAAAATTATAAAAGATAATCATCATAGATTGTTACATGTAAATTATAATGAGAAAAAATAAAATTTTATAAGCAATAAAAGGTCAGCAAATATTAGCTGACCTTTTTATGTATTGTTACAATATTGATAGTTTAGTGTTACAAATATGTAACTAAGAAAATATTGATAAATGATATAATTGGATATATAAGAGTGTGATAGAGAAAGAAGGTGTAATATGATTGAGTTTATCAATGTTACAAAAGAATTTAAAGATAAAAAAGTCTTATCCGGCATAAATTTATCAATAAATGACAAAGAATTAGTTGCTATTATTGGTGCAAGTGGATGTGGTAAAACAACTACACTTAAGATGATAAATAGACTTATAAAACCTACATCAGGTAAAATTCTTATTGATGGCAAAAATATTGAGGAATTTAATAAGACAGAATTAAGAAGAAGTATAGGGTATGTTATTCAACAAATGGGGTTATTTCCTCATATGACAATAAAAGAAAACATTGAGCTTATTCAGAAGTTAGATAAAAAAGATCCAAAAGAAATTGAAAAAAACACTTTAAATTTAATGAAGCTTATGGATTTAGATGATGCATATTTAAATAAGTATCCTACTAACTTAAGTGGTGGACAACAGCAAAGAGTTGGTGTAGCAAGAGCTCTTGCTAATAATCCTAAAATTATACTTATGGATGAGCCATTTTCGGCCTTAGACCCTATAACAAGAGGTAATTTACAAGATGAGTTAGTTGCTCTTCATCATAAAATGGATACTACAATAGTTTTTGTAACTCATGATATGGATGAGGCAATTAAAATAGCCGATAGAATTTGCATAATGAAGGATGGAGATATAGTACAATTTGACACTCCTGAAGAAATTCTCAAAAACCCTAAAAATGATTTTGTAGAAAGCTTCATAGGCAAAAATAAAATTTGGGATTCACCTGAATTTATAAAAGTTAGAGATATTATGATAGATAATCCTATTACGTGTGTTCCAGATCTTGATAGAAATAGTTGCATAAAAAAAATGGTAAAACACCATATAGATACTTTGGTAGTAATGGATGAAAACAGAGATTTTAAGGGAATTGTTAATAGAAAAGGACTTTATGCAGCTAAATGGAATTGGATAAAGGCTAGTGAAATGGTTAGAAAAGAAGTTATAACAGCAAAGCCTGATGAATCAATACTTGAATTGTTGCAAACGATTGAAGAATATGATACGACCAATATTCCAGTAGTGGATGATGATAATAAGTTATGTGGATTAATTACAAGCAGTAGCTTGATAAATGTACTAAGTTCTCCATATCTTGATGGTAGCGAACAGACTGAAGAAATGGAGGTTTTATAATAATGAGTAATTTTTTTAATTTTATCTCAGAAAATATTGGGCAAATTGCATCCCTTACACTTGAGCATATCCAGTTGACATGTATTGCGGTAGGACTATCAATTGTAGTGGGAGTTCCTTTAGGTATTTTAATAAGTTATGTAAAACCTTTAAGTAAACCGATTTTAAGTGTTGCTAACATCATACAAGCTATACCTAGTTTAGCTTTACTTGGTTTATCTATTCCGTTACTTGGCATAGGCGAAGTTCCATCAGTTGTAATGGTGGTTATTTATTCTCTACTTCCTATTATAAAGAATACTTTTATAGGTTTGAATAATATTGATCCTCTTACAATGGAGGCTGCCCGTGGAATAGGGCTTACAAAGACTCAAAGACTGTTTAAGGTTCAGCTTCCTTTAGCATTACCAGTTATTATGGCTGGTGTTAGAATTTCAGCAGTAACTGCAGTAGGTCTTATGACAATGGCTGCATTTATTGGTGCAGGTGGTTTAGGTTATTTAATTTTCTCAGGTATAAGAACTGTAAGTAATGCTCAGATTTTAGCAGGTGCTATCCCTGCATGTTTATTGGCATTGCTAGTTGACTGGATTATTGGAATGATTGAAAAAATAGTTACACCTATTAGCTTACAAAAGGAGTATGCAGAGGGTAACGGTGCAGCATTAATTAAATCTAAAAAGAGAAAAAAGATTATCCTTGGGGCTTTTGCAGTAGTTATTATTGTGATTTTGTTATTCAATACTATTGGTGGTGCATTAAATAAAAATGATGAGAAAATTGTTATTGCAAGTAAAGATTATACTGAACAGATAGTTTTGATGAATCTTTATGCGGATGTGATTGAAGACAAAACAGATCTAAAAGTAGAAAGAAAAGAAAATCTTGGTGGAACTCAAGTTTGTGTTGAAGCTATGAAAAAAGGTGAAGTTGATATGTATATTGACTATACAGGAACTCAGTATATGAGCATTTTAAAACATGATACTAACAATGACACTAACCAAGTGTATGATATATGCAAAAAAGAGATGAAAGACAAATATGGATTTGATATTTTAGGTCAGACAAATTTTAATAATACATATATCTTAGCTATGAAACAGGAACTTGCTGATAAGTATGGTATAAACAATACAAGTGATTTAAAAAAATGTGCACCTAAGCTTGTGACAGGTACAACTCTTGAATTTTTAAATAGAAAAGATGGATACAATAAGCTTTGTGAATTTTATGGATTAGAATTTAAATCAAATAAAGGTATGGATAGTTCCGCTAGATATACTGCTTTAGATAATGATGAAGTAAATGTTATAGACGCGTTTGCAACAGATGGACTTTTAAAGAAATTTAAGTTAAAATTAATTGAAGATGATAAAAACTTTTTCCCACCATATCATGCCATACCAACTTTAAGAGATGGTATATTAAAAGAACATCCTGAATTAGAAGATGTTTGTAATGAACTTAGTGAAAAATTAACTAATGATGTTATGCAAAATCTTAACTATCAAGTAGATGAATTAGGCAAAAAGCCTGAACAAGTGGCTCATCAGTGGTTATTAGATGAGGGTATTATAAAAAAATAATTCAAAAAATCAAATAAGTTGATTTAAATCATTGACTTTTCAATAGTTATATGATAATATCTATGTCTGTAAGCCGCACAGATTAGGTACAGTAAAATTTATCATAGGGATAAATTACCTTAATGGCGAGACTGGTACGAGGAGGAAAAGAATATAATGTACGCAGTAATTGAAACTGGTGGTAAACAGTACAGAGTAAAAGCTGGAGATATTATCACTGTTGAAAAACTAAACGTAGAAGTTGGTGAAAAAATCACTTTTGACAAAGTTCTTATGTCAGGTGATGGAAAAGATCTAAAAATTGGTAAACCTTATGTAGATACAAAGGTTGAAGGTGAAGTAGTTGAAAATGGTAAAGGTAAAAAAGTTATTGTTTTCAAATACAAGGCAAAGAAAGACTACAGAAAGAAACAGGGTCACAGACAGCCATATACAATGATCGAAATTAAGAGTGTTGGTGGAGAAACAGCTCCAGTTAAGGAAGAAGCTCCAGCAGCTGATACTTCTGCAAAGAAAACTGCTTCAATGTCTATGAAAAAAGACGAACTTATTGCATTCGCTGAAGAACACGGCGTAGAAATCGATGCAAAAGCAACAAAGCAGGTTATTGTAGATACAATTAACGAAAACTTAAAGTAATTACCTTATAGATATTGAAGGAGGTGGAATCATGGCAAGTAAAAAGGGAGTAGGTAGCTCTAAGAACGGTAGAGATAGTGAGAGTAAACGTCTTGGAGTTAAGACTGGTGACGGTCAGTATGTAAGCGCAGGTAGCATTATCGTTAGACAGAGAGGAACTAAAATCCACCCTGGTAACAACGTAGGTATCGGCGGAGATGATACATTATTTGCTAAGATTGACGGTGCTGTTAAGTTCGAAAGAGCTGGCAAAACTAAAAAGCAGGTAAGCGTATATCCAAAAGAAGCGTAAAAAGTATGAGCCCCTATTTTGTAGGGGCTTTATTTTTTAACAAACGAGGAGATAGATTATGTTTGTAGATAGAGCCAAAATATATATAAAGTCAGGTAAAGGTGGAGACGGTGCAGTGACATTTCGTAGAGAGCCTTTTGTACCTGAAGGCGGTCCAGATGGTGGAGATGGAGGCAAAGGTGGCGATGTGGTTTTCATGGCTGATTCCAGCTTAAGAACACTTATGGACTTTAGATATAAAAGAAAATACCAGGCTGAAAATGGACAAAATGGTATGAAAAAGAAAAGATTTGGTAAAAAGGGTGAGGATCTTATTATAAAAGTACCACCTGGTACAATGGTTATAGATGAAGAAACTGGGCATTTGATGAAGGATTTATTAAATCCTGGAGATAGTTTTATAGCTGCAAAGGGAGGAAAAGGTGGAAAAGGAAATGTACACTTTAAAAGTTCTGTTAGACAGGCTCCAAATTTTGCAGAAGCAGGTGGTTTCGCAAAAGAAAGAAATGTTATATTAGAACTTAAATTAATTGCAGATGTAGGATTAGTTGGTTTCCCAAATGTAGGAAAATCATCATTATTAAGCGTATCCTCAAAAGCAAAACCTAAAATAGCAAATTATCATTTTACAACAATTGAACCTAACTTAGGTGTTGTAGAAGTTTCAAATACAAGCTTTGTAATGGCTGATATCGCTGGAATTATTGAAGGTGCACATCAAGGTGCAGGTATGGGTTTCCATTTCCTTAAGCATATTGAAAGAACAAAAGTGCTAATTCATGTTGTAGATGTTGCTGGTAGCGAAGGCAGAGATCCTATTGAGGATTTTGATAAGATTAATAATGAACTTACTCAGTATTCGGAACACTTAAGTAAGAAGCCACAGATTGTAGCTGCAAATAAAATAGATTTAATCGATGAAGATGATCCTAAATATCTAGAGTTTAAGGAATATGTTGAAAATAAGGGGTATAAGGTGTTCCCAATTTCAGCACCTATTAATATTGGAGTTCCTGAACTTATGGCACAAGCAGCTAAGCTATTAGCTTCAGTTGAAGCTGAACCAATTGAAGAAACTATGGAAATCTTTGATTTTGAAAAAGAAGATTATGATCCAGATTATAGAAAGGTTACTGCTAGACGAGAAAATGAAATTTTCCTACTTGAAGGTAAGCAGTTAACTAAAATATTCAACTCAACAAATTTCAATGATATGGGATCTATTAGATATCTATATAAGTATATTGAAAAAAGTGGGGCTATTGATAAACTAAAAGAACTTGGTCTTGATGAGGGAGATACAATCCGTATAGAAGACTTTGAATTTGAATATTTTGATGAATTTTAATCCGATGAATATAAAAATACCAAATGAACAACAATGTAAGTTGATATTAAAGGAATATGGTACACCAAAACATGTAGTAGCGCATTGTCAAGCTGTATGTGCTGTTTCAACTAAATTGGCATTGAAATTAAATGAAGTGGGATACAATATTAATATCCCACTTCTTAGAGCGTCTGCATTACTTCATGACGTTGCAAGAGTGCATGAGCACCATGAGATCGTAGGTGCAGAGTATCTAAGAAGTATAGGTTATATTGAGGTTGCAAACATTGTAGCTTTGCATACTAAGTATGCAAAATTTAATAAATTAAATGAAATACAAGAAATAGACCTTTTATGTATAGGTGATCGTACTGTTAAGGAAGACCAGTATGTAGGTGTTGATGAAAGGATGGAATATATTCGTCAAAAAGCAATTAGGCTAGGTAAAACACAATTAACATCTGGTATAGAAGAAGGTAAAGCTCAATTAAAGAAATATATTAGTGATATAGAAGAAAAGATAGGCATTACTTTAGATAATCTGATGAAAGGAAAATATGAGTAAATTAGATAAGATTTTAAAGCAGGTTGAAAAGCCCGCTCGTTATATAGGTAACGAGATTAATAGCATTAATAAACCTTTAGACAAAGTTAATTTAAGATTTGCATTTGCATTTCCTGATACATATGAAATAGGGATGTCATATATGGGATTGCAGATTTTATATAATATTTTAAATAAACAGGATGGTACATTTTGTGAAAGAGTATTTGCACCAGCTCAAGACATGGAAGATATTATGCGTAAAGAGGGGGTAGAACTGTTTTCATTGGAAACAAAAACTCCCATTAAAGATTTTGACATTTTAGGTTTTACTCTTCAATATGAAATGGCATTTACTAACATTTTAAATATGTTAGATTTAGCGGGTATTCCTCTTCTTGCATCAGAAAGAGGAGAAGCATATCCTTTGATTATAGGCGGAGGCCCATGTGCATATAATCCTGAACCTTTAGCAGATTTTTTTGATATATTTTTAATTGGAGATGGAGAAAAAATATTACCAGAGATAACAGAGCTTTATAAAAATTGTTTAAGTAAACAAGAGTTTTTAGAAAAAGCATGTCAGTTACACGGAGTTTATGTTCCGTCTTTTTATGATGTTTTATATAATGAAGATGGGACTATAAAAAAATATGTTAAAAACTATGAAAAAGCTCCTTTAAAGGTTGAAAGAAACTTAATAGATGATATTGAAGAAATTGAATTTCCAACAGAAAATTTAGTTCCTTATATTGGAGTAGTTCACGATAGAGCTGTTGTAGAAACATTTAGAGGGTGTACTAGAGGTTGCAGATTTTGTCAGGCTGGCATGATTTATAGACCAGTTAGAGAAAGAAAACCTGAAACTATTATTGATCTTGCAAAAAAGCAGCTTCAAAATACTGGTCATGAAGAATTATCATTATTAAGTTTATCAACTTCTGATTATTCTGCTTTTGAGCCGCTTGTTATGTCACTAATTGATGAGTGTAGTAGAAACGATGTGAGCTTATCTCTTCCATCTCTTAGACTAGATAGTTTTTCGTTTAAGGTTTTAAATGAAATTCAAAAATATAGAAAATCAGGGTTAACTTTTGCGCCAGAAGCAGGCACACAAAGACTTAGAAATGTTATTAATAAATCCATTACAGAAGAAGACATTTACGGTGCTGTAAGACAAGCTATAGAACTTGGATGGAAACAAATTAAACTGTATTTTATGATAGGTCTTCCAACAGAGACTTATGAGGATTTAGATGGAATAGCTGAAATCGCAAAAAATATTTTAGATATAAATTATGAAATAAACGGCAGAAAAGGTGGTAGATTTAATGTTACAGTAAGTGTAAGTAACTTTGTCCCTAAAGCACATACACCTTTTCAGTGGCATGGTCAAAATACGTATAATGAATTTATTGAAAAGCATAATTATTTAAGAGAAAAGTTAAAAATGAAAAATGTGACATTTAACTATCACGATAGTCCAGTTAGTGTTTTAGAAGCAGTTTTTGCTAGAGGTGATAGAAAATGTGGGAAATTATTAAAAAAAGCTTATGAAAATGGATGTACTTTTGATGCTTGGAGTGAATCCTTTAATATAGATGGATGGAATAAAGCATTTGATGACACAGGTATTTCAGCTGATTTTTATGCATCCAGAACAAGAAAATATGATGAAGTATTGCCTTGGGATATTATAGATAGCTATATTCTAAAAGAGTTTTTGATTTCAGAAAATGAAAAATCTGAAATTACGCAAGATTGTAGAGAAGGCTGTAAGGGTTGTGGAATTAATAGAAAAACCACTTGCGCTTTGGAGGGAATTTATAAAAAATGAGATATTTAATAAAGTTTTCTAAAGAAGGATATTTAAAATACATATCACATTTGGATATGATTAGACTATTTAAAAGAGCATTTAAAAAATCTGGATTACACCTAGAACATAGTCAAGGTTTTAACCCTCATCCTAAAATGACATTTGCACAACCATTATCCTTAGGATATACTTCTATTGGTGAATTGCTTGAAATTGAAACTAAAATGGATTTTGAGCCTTTAGAAGTGAAAAAAAAGCTACAGGAAACTATGCCAGATGGTATTATGATTATAGGTTGTGAAGTTATAAATGATAAAAATAAAGGTGTTGCTGGTAGAGTTATAGAAGCAGAATATGTTATTGAAATAGATAATTTTGATAAAAATAATGTAAAAAAAATAGATGAATTTATTAATTTAAAAGAAATTAAAGTTTTAAAGAAGCAAAAAAAGAAAAAAGAGTTAAAAGAAATTGATATTAAACCTAAAATAAGAAGCTTTAAATACAAAATATCAGATTGCAATAAATTAATTATGACAACCAAAATTGACTGCGGAAGTAGTTCTAACTTAAATCCAGATCTTATAATAAAGGCTCTTTCTTTATATTTGGACATCGAAATACCTTCTGAAAATGTTGAAATTCAGCGAAATTATTTGAAATATAATTAAATGGAAATAAATACCTGTAAAATATTGACAATATACTCTCCTGGAATGTATCATATATTTAAGAACATTTCAGGAGGTTTTTTTATGAATAAATTATCAGAATTTTTAAGAGAAAGGATAGAGAAAATAAAATTTAAATCATTAATTGATTATATTAAAAATAATAAAAGGAATTCTATTAGAGTATTGATTGTTTTGATTGTTATCATAGGAATATCATCTACTTTTATTATAAAAAATGACACGACTAAAAATGAGGTGATAACAGAAAATAGTCAGACATCTAATGAAGAATATATAGAAGAGGAGGTGCAAACAAAAATAGTTGTAGATGTAAGTGGCGAAGTAAATAGTCCTATGGTCGCAGAACTTCCTCCAGGATCTAGAGTAGATGATGCTATCAATGTTGCTGGAGGATTAACAAAGGAGGCTGATATTTCTAATATCAATAGAGCATCTTTATTAGAGGATGGTCAAAAAATATTTATTCCATCCACAAAAACAAAAAGTCCAACTGCTGGCTCAGATGATTCAATAGCAAAGCAGTCAGATGTTGCTAATTCAAAAGTTAACATTAATACTGCTACTAGTGAAGAGTTACGGACTTTGAACGGTGTGGGTCCTGCAACAGCAGAAAAAATTATTCAACATAGAGAAGCTCATGGCAATTTCAAAAAAATTGAAGATATAACTAAAGTAAATGGTATTGGTGAAAAAACTTTAGAAAAATTCAAAGATGAAATATGTGTCAATTAGGGTATGAAAAGATAAAAAATTAGAGAAAATAGATACAAGAAATATATTTTGAATCAAATAATGTAATTATAACTTAGCTTTGATTAGATATTATAATGAATCTTACTATATTTAATTAAAAGGCGGCGCAAGTATACAGGATTCGTTAAGTATTTTTGCATTATTTTGTGCAAATAAACATATATTGTCATAATAAAACAAGAATTAACATAAATTATCACCTAATAAAGATATATAGGCAAATATTGCATATATATTATGAATATAAAATCAAGTCATAATAAAATAATAAGCGATTATCATGTTATATAAAAAATAAGTTAATTTTAAATTATATTTCCGTTTAGCAAAATGTTTATGATAATTGCATATTTAAGATCATAGAATTGTACTTTTTATCGAAATATTGTTGAAAATGCTTAAATTTAAAGTTATAATAAGAAGTTGTAGAAACAAATAATATAAGGAGAAATTATATGGTAAGCAAGGAGACAATAGATAGAATTAACGAGCTTGCTGCTAAGCATAAAAGCGAAGGTCTTACTAAAGAAGAACTTGATGAACGAGAAAAACTTAGAAAAGAATATATTCAGTCTATAAGAGGTCAAGTTAAAGATCACTTATCTAGAGTGAAGTTTGTTGAGGATCTTACAGAAGAAGAAAAAGCAGAATATTTAAAGAAATAATAACTAATTTCATGTTTGAAAAATATGTAAATTAGGTATATATATCTCGTGGAAAGGATAAGGAGTAAGGACTATGAGACAAGTATATCTTGATTATTCGGCAACTACGCCAGTTAAAAAAGAAGTTTTAGATGAAATGATTCCATATTTTACAGAACATTATGGAAATCCATCAAGCTTATATTCAATAGCTCAGGAATCAAAAGAAGCACTTGAAAAAGCTAGAGCAAGAGTAGCTAAGCTAATTAATGCAGATGTAAATGAAGTATTTTTTACAGCAGGTGGTTCAGAATCAGATAACTGGGCACTAGAAGGTGTAGTTGATGCCTTAAAAGAAAAAGGTAACCATATTATAACTACAAAAATTGAGCATCATGCTATATTACATACTGCGGAATTCTTAGAAAAGCATGGTATCGATGTTACATATGTTGGTATTGGCGAAGATGGTCGCGTGGATCCTGCGGAAATAGAAGCTGCGATTACAGATAAGACAGTTTTAATTTCTGTTATGTATGTAAACAATGAAATTGGTACAATTCAGCCTATTAAAGAAATTTCTGATATTGCCAAAAAGCATAGTATAACATTCCACACAGATGCAGTACAGGCTTTAGGTAATGTACATATTGATGTAAAAGAGCAAGGTATTGATCTTATGTCAATGTCAAGTCATAAGATTTATGGACCTAAGGGTATTGGTGCTATGTATATTAAGAGAGGAACTAAAATTAGCAACTTAATACATGGTGGCGCCCAGGAAAGTAAGAAAAGAGCTGGAACTGAAAACTTACCAGGTATTGTAGGTTTTGGTAAAGCAGCTGAACTAGCTTATGAACATTTAGATGAACATATCAATAAGGTTTCTGAATTAAGAAATTACTTTATCGATCAAGTTACATCTAAGATTCCATATACTAAAGTTAATGGATCTATGGAATATAGACATCCAGGTAATGCAAATATTTCATTTGAATTTATTGAAGGCGAATCAATGTTGATATTATTAGATATGAATGGTATTGCTGTTTCAACAGGGTCAGCATGTTCTTCTAAGTCATTGACACCATCACATGTATTATCTGCATTAGGTATCCCAGTTGAAAATATTCATGGAACTTTAAGATTTACAATAGGAGATTTTACTACTAAAGAAGATGTAGATTATGTAGTTGAAAAATTAGTTGAAATTGTTGAAAAGTTAAGAAAGCTATCTCCAATTTCAGATGAGAAAGGTTGGTAATAGATTATGGCAATGTATAATAGTACAGTAATGGAACATTTCACAAATCCAAGAAATGTTGGAGAAATTGAAAATCCTGATGGAGTAGGAACTTATGGAAGCCCTGTTTGTGGCGACATGATGCAGATTATGATTAAAGTTGAAGATGAAACTATCGTTGATGCTAAATTTAAGACCTTTGGTTGCGGATCTGCAATTGCTTCTTCTTCAATGGCTACTGAAATGATTATTGGTAAGACAATTGATGAAGCTTTAGCAATAACAAATAAGCAGATTGTTGATGAATTAGGTGGTCTTCCTCCGGTTAAAGTTCATTGCTCAGTATTAGCAGATCATGCTATTAAATGTGCTATTTATGATTATGCACAAAAGACAGGTAAGACTTATGTTGGTTTAGAAGGATTTGATCCTGATGCAGATGAAGATCATCATGATGATATTGAGGATGCAGAATAATGAAAAGCTTGAAAAACAATAAAGTTGTTTTAGGTTTAAGCGGTGGCGTGGATAGCACAGCTACCGCTTTATTATTAAAAGAAAAAGGTTATGATGTAATTGGATTATATTTTGACATTAAAAATGATAATATACTTGGATTAAAAAAAGCACAAAAAGTTGCAGACGAGTTAGGTATTGATTTAATATATAAAAATATGTCTGATACATTTGAAAAATGCATTATTTCAAACTTTATTTCAGAATATGGACAAGGAAGAACACCAAACCCTTGTATAATATGCAATCCCTTAATTAAATTTAAAGTGTTGCTAGATGCTGCAAATGAAATTGGAGCAGCGCACATAGCTACAGGACATTATGCTAAAACAGGATATAGCGAAATTCAAAAATGTCATGTTATAAAAAATGCAATTAACATTAAAAAGGATCAATCATATATGCTTTATAGATTGCCTGAAGAAATAATTGAAAAAATTATATTTCCATTAGGTGAATTTGAAAGTAAGGATGAAATAAGAGATATAGCACGAAATATGAATCTTTCTAATGCTGAGGATAAAGACAGTCAGGAGATTTGCTTTATAGATGATAATAAATCATATATCGATTATCTAAAAGAAAATGGAATTGAGTCTAAAAAAGGCAATTTTATAGATAATGATGGTAAGATATTAGGGGAGCATAGTGGTATTATGAATTATACTTATGGCCAAAGAAAAGGTCTAGGTATAGCTCTAGGTAAGCCTGCTTTTGTTACTGATATTAACGTAACAGAAAATACAGTTACACTTGGAGATAATGAAGATTTGTTCTTCAATAAAATACTTATAGATGATTTATATTTTACGGCTACTGATTCTAACAATATACCTAATTTTGCTTTATCAAAGGTTTTATCTGGTAAAATAAGATATTCTGCTAAAGCATCAGAAGCTAGAATTATTGAAGTTTTAGATGAGGGTATTATAGTAGAATTTACAGAAAAGCAAAGAGCTGCAACACCAGGTCAATCATTAGTTTTATATTTTGAAAATGAAGTGATTGGTGGAGGTTTTATTAAGTCTACAATAAAATAATTATGTAAATAAATAAGGATATATAGCTGATATATCCTTATTTTTATATTATTTATAATAGTATTATAGCTCTTACAGGACAGACAGGTGCACAGTATCCACATGTTAGACAAATATCATCATCAACTTGAGCAAAACCTTCATTATTGGAATTAATAGCATTGTTTGGACACCTTTTAATACAAGCCCCACAACCTTCACAATTACCAGATTCTATATATGTTTTCTTAAGAGAAACATCAGGTTGGTAGTTTTTATCAAGGTTGCCTTCAATATAGTCTACTGCATTATCAACCTCTGATTTTTTGCCAAAGCCGATCATCATAGAATCTATACCTTTTAAATTGTTAACATAATTAAGAGCAGTTTGATAATTACAAGTCAAATGGCCACCACCAAATACTTTCATGGCAAATACGCCAATTCCTTTTTCAGAAGCTTTCTCTATGGCCAAAGCCATTTCTTCACTAGTGCCTGGACCATCTCCTTTGCGTATGCCAAGGCCATCATAATTTATAAGAGGGAAGATTACATCTATATCATTATAATCTGTATATTCTTTAACAACATCAATGTGGTGAGTTGATATTCCAATTGCTTTAACAAGACCTTTTTCTTTAGCTTCTATCAAACATTTCCATGCGCCTGATCTATCTTCACCAGGTCTAACTTCGTGCATTAAAAAAATATCTATATAATCGCGATCCAGTTCTTTTAAGGCTTCATTTATTGCATATCTCATTTCAAAAAATCCATGACCTAAACACTTAGAACAAATAATAGGCATAATATCTATATCTTTAAAAGCTTCTTTCATGTATGGATAGGTTTCATAATACTGAGCAGTATCAAAAAAGTTAATCCCCTTTGAAATGGCATACCTGATTAAATTGGCGCCTTCTTCAATTGATAAATTAAGCTGTGTATTTCCCATAGTTAAAACACCAAATCCTATTTCACTAACATATAAATCTGTATTTCCTAATTGTTTTTTCTTCATTTTTTTCTCCTTTATTCACTTAAATATTAACACATAAGTGCCTAAATATGTTATAATTTTTAAGTATTTGTAAGTAGGAGGAAATATAAATATGAAAAAATTAGGTTTAAATGAAATTAGAGAAAAATTCTTAGACTTTTATTCATCAAAAGAACATTTTAGAAGAGGTTCTTTTCCATTGATTCCTCAAAATGATAAAAGTTTATTGATTATAAACTCAGGTATGGCACCTTTAAAACCATATTTCGCAGGATTAGAAACACCACCTGCACCAAGAATGGTTACTTGTCAGAAATGTATTAGAACTGCTGATATTGAAAATGTGGGCATTACTTCAAGACATGGTACTTTTTTTGAAATGCTAGGTTCATTCTCATTCGGTGATTATTTTAAAGAAGAATCTATTACATGGGGATGGGAATTTCTAACTGAAGTTATGAATATGCCTGAAGATAAATTATGGGTTACTGTATATCAGGACGATGATGAAGCATATAATATTTGGAAAAACAAAATCGGATTTCCTGAAGAAAAAATCGTAAGATTAGGTAAGGAAGATAACTTCTGGGAAATTGGTACAGGTCCATGTGGCCCTTGTTCTGAAATTTATTTTGATAGAGGCGAAAAATATGGATGTGATAATCCAGATTGCAAACCAGGCTGCGATTGCGACAGATATATAGAATTTTGGAATCACGTATTTACACAGTTTTCAAAACAGGAAGATGGAACTTATGAAGATTTAGCTCATCCAAATATCGATACAGGTATGGGACTTGAAAGAATCGCTTGCATTATGCAGGGAGTAGATAGCATCTTTGATGTTGATACTATTAGATTTGTTTTAGATGAAGTATGTAAAGTTGCAGGAGTAAAATATCACGATGGTGAAAAACCAGAAGATGTTTCTATTAGAATTATAACTGACCATATTAGATCTGCTACATTTATGATTGGTGATACAATCATGCCTTCAAATGAGGGTAGAGGATACGTTCTAAGAAGATTAATTAGAAGAGCAGTTAGACATGGTAAAAAGCTAGGTATAAAGGGAGCATTTTTATCAGAATTAGTAGATAAAGTAGTTGAAACTTCTGGTGGAGCTTACCCTGAACTAGTTGATCAGAAAATCTTAATAAAAAAGATCATCGCTCAGGAAGAGGAAAGATTTTCTAAAACTTTAAGCCAGGGTTTAAATATTATCGATGAATATATTGAAGCTATGGAAAAAGAAGGTACAGATGTATTAAGTGGGAAAAGAGCATTTAAGCTACATGATACTTACGGCTTCCCATTTGAAATTACTGAAGAAATTATCCAGGAAAAAGGATACAAAGTAGATAGAGAAGACTTTGACAACTTCATGGCAGAGCAGAAAAATAAAGGTAAGATCGATGCTGCAAAATCTGATGAAGCATGGAAAGAAAGCGAAATCGATTACCTATTTAACAATAATACTACGGTATTTACTGGCTATGAAAACACAGAAGATACAGGTGTTATAAAAGCTATGTTCAAAGACCAGGAAGAACTTAGGATTATTGAAAAAGGCCAGACTGCAATGGTTATCTTAGATAAGACACCATTTTATGCAAAAGGCGGTGGCCAAGCTAGCGATATTGGAACTATCAAAGGCGATGGTTTTGAAGCTAAAGTCTTAGATGTTACAAAGATCAAAGATGTATATGCTCATAAAGTTAAAGTAGTAGAAGGAGCTATTACTGCTGATGAAACTTGCCATCTAAAGATTGATGAAATCCATAGAAATAATAGCGCAAGAAATCACACTTGTACACACTTATTACACCAGGCATTGAGAAGTGTATTAGGAGAACACGTTCATCAGGCAGGATCAAATGTAGATGACAATGTTTTAAGATTTGACTTTTCCCATTATGAGGGTCTAAGCGCTGAACAGTTAGCAGAAGTGCAGAAAATCGTAAATGAAAAAATCTGTGAATTCTTACCTGTTACTTGCAAACAAATGGCTATTAAAGATGCAGAAGAGTCAGGAGCTATTGGTTTGTTTGAAGATAAATATGGCGACACTGTACGAGTTGTATCAATTGGAGATTACAGTAAGGAGCTTTGTGGCGGTATCCATGTAGCAAACTCTGGACAGATTGGTGCATTTAAGATTGTTTCAGAAAGTGGTATTGCAGCAGGAGTTAGAAGAATTGAAGCCGTTACAGGAATGGCTCTATTAAACAGCCTAGTTTCTAAAGAAGTAGTAATTGCTGAAGCTGCAGCAACACTTAAGACTAAACCTGAGTTACTAAATGAAAAAGTTTCATCAATGGTAGCTGAAAACAAAGAAATGAAAAAAGAACTTGATTCTTTAAAACAACAGAGCTTAAATGAAGAATCAAAGTTACTTATTAACGAAGCTAAAGAAATCAATGGTGTAAGACTGATAACTAAAGCATTTAAAGATGTGAGCATCAACGATTTAAGAGGCATTTCAGATGAATTAAAAGCAAACAATGATAATTTAGCATTAGTATTTTCTACAGAAAATGGTCCTAAGGTAACATTGTTAGTATCTTTAACTAAAGATGTAGTTGCTAAGGGATATCATGCTGGAAATATGATTAAAGAAATTGCAAAAGCTGCAGGCGGCGGTGGTGGTGGTAAACCAGATATGGCACAAGCAGGAGCAAAAGATCCAGCTAAAATTCCAGAAGCGTTTAAAGTAGCAGAATCACTATTGTAAACATTTGATGAAGTTTTGTAAAATAATCTTGTAATTTGATATAGTTAGGAGTACAATCAAACTATATCTATATAAGGAGGGTATTAAGATGAAAGATAAAAATACTATTATGTTCAATACACCATTACCAGCAGAAAAGAGAACTTTAAAAGAAATTTTGAATATTGTATATGATGCTCTCGAAGAGAGAGGATATAACCCTATAGATCAGATAGTTGGTTTTATTTTATCAGGTGACCCTTCATACATTACAAGTTATAACAATGCTAGAAACATGATTAGACAAATTGATAGAGATGATTTAGCAGAGGCTTTAGTAAGAAGTTATTTGGATAAATAAATTTAACGGACCTTTATAAAGAAAGGTCCGTTTTTTAGGGAGTAGAGTATGAGAAAAATTGCATTAGATGTAGGTGATAAAACTATAGGAGTTGCAGTTTCAGATCCGCTTTGTATTACTGCACAAGGCATAACAACAATTGAAAGAATTGGTATTAGAAAAGACTGTGATAAAGTTATGCAATACATTAAAGAGTATGATTGTGATACAGTTGTAATCGGATTAAACAAAAGACTTGATGGTACAGATACACCACAAACAGAAAAAGTTTATGAATTTAAAAAAATGCTTGAAAATAAGATGAGAAGCTCTAAGATGGCACATATCCCAATTGTTTTTCAAGATGAAAGATTATCTACAGTAGAAGCTGAAAAGATACTTATACAGGCAGATATGAGAAGAGACAAACGTAAAAAAGTTATAGACAAGCAAGCTGCAGTTATTATTTTACAAAGATATTTATCAACTTTATAATATATAAAAACCACCGCGAAGGGTGGTTTTTATTATTATATAAGGATTAATTTAAATCACGATCTTTATCTTTACTTATAATTTTACCATTGTCTTTTATATTATATTCATATTTGTATTCTTTTGAATCAGATTTATCAGTTCCTATAAATTCAATATCAAATTCTTTATCTTCCTTTTCATATTTTTCTGAAACAAATTTTACTTGTGAAATCGTAAATCCTGCATCAGTAACTGCAATTTCTTTAGCCTTATCAAGGTTTATAGGAGAGTTACTTGTTTTGATTTCACCAGTATTTGATTTATTATTAATAGTTATTGATTCATAGTCACGTTCTTCAATTTGTCCACTATTACCATCAATAGTATATTCATATTGTTTAGTTCCATCATTAGTTATAAAATCAACTTCATATTCATTATCGTCAGCATCATATTTAACTGATATAGTAGCCACCTCATTATTTTTTATAGAAGCATCTTCTAAAGCGATTTTTTGAACTTCTTGTTCAGTTAGCTTTGGAGAGTTATTACGACTTATAACTTTATATATAATACCAGCACAAGCAATAAGTGCAATTATAACTACTACAATAATAATATTTCTTTTTTTCTTATTCATTTTCTTTACCTCCATTTTTTATCTTATGTATATTATACACCTTAGACAATAATTCAAACATAAGTAAAGAGTCATAATGACAATTCTTAAATATACGACATAACTATTCCTAAAATTATGATTTTAGGAATAGTTATATATCTAATTATTATCAACTCTTCTGATAATCAATATATATCTATTTAAATAAAAAGCACACAGACATTTTTACACATCTGTGTGCTTTTTATATTATAGTTATATGTTTAGGTTTATATAATTGGTGAACAATTTTAGTACTTGAAAAAATGACCTTCAAAATGCCCTTTTAAGAGCTTTTTATAAAGCAAGGCATATAATTATAACTTATAAAAACAATATACTATTTACAATTGTGCAGGAACTTTAAGTTTCATGCCTTCTCGTAAGTCAGATGCTTTTATATTATTAATATCACAAATATTATAAACTGCTTCTCTAATATCATTATAATCATCAACATTATCAACATAAGTTTGAGCAATATACCATAGTGTATCACCTTGACATACTTCTACTCTAAGATATTTTTTTTCAGTAGAGCCAGCAGCATCATTTATACCGATGGCAGTGTTAAAAATAGAAATTGCTACAAACATAATAACAGCTATAAATATTGTAAATCTTCTTCTTGATTTTATTACTAATCTTTTATTGTTCATTTGACTACCTCCATAATAGAACATTTGTTCGTTATAAGTATAATAACAGAATGTATGTTCGTAGTCAATAAAAAAAGAACATTTGTTTGTAAGATATTCTTTTTTTGTTCACTATTTAAATTATAGTAACAACTTTCATTTTAAATTTAAAGGTATATTTAGCCATAAAAATACCGACCTCCTAATTGTTAGATTTTTTTGGTCTAACTTTTGGGGGTCGGTACATTCTCTTGTTCTCTTCTTTATATGTTATATCTATAATTACTGCTAATCATCAAATCCAAGTGAGTTTAGAAACTCATCTTGAAAGTTATCTAAAGTGCTAAGCTCTATTCTATGCACCTTTGTTGATAATGTTTCACAATGATCTTTTTCATCAGCACTAAGCAATACCATAGAAGCACCTGCTAGTGCAGAATTTCCAACTAATTTAATTTTTTCTTTTGAAAGTTCTGGCAAAACCCCTGTTTTTATAAGAATATCTACAGGTGTATTTATACCAAAGCCACCTGCTAAATATAGCTGATCTAAGTCATCAATGTTGCAAGCAGTCTCTTCTAATAATAATGTTATACCAGCTTTAATAGCAGCCTTAGCTAACTGAAATTCTCTTATATCATTTTGAGTAATTACTATATCAGGCTTATCATCTCTATATACTAAAACAAATTCATTATCTCTTATTCTGTTTTTTAAAGACGAAAACGGATTAAATCTTTGGAACATTTCATATGATTGTATTTTTCCATCTTTATCTATAATGTTTTTATCAAGCATTTCACATATAGCAGACATAATACCTGAACCACAGATACCTATAGGTTCACTATCACCAATAGTTTTATATTTTACATCATCATTGGTGAAATGAAATTCTTCAATAGCACCTATAGTGCCCGACATACCAAATTTAATATTAGCACCTTCAAATGCTGGACCTGCAGCAGTTGAAAAACCATAAAGCATATCGTTTGCTTTTATAACAATTTCTCCATTGGTACCAATATCAAGAAGTAATGCATTACCATCAAAATCAGCAAGACGCGTACTTATAATACCTGCTGAAATATCACCACCGATATGTCCTCCTATATTTGGAAGCATGTAACCATCAATGTTGTATATATCAAATTTACTTTTAACAACCATGCCAGGAATATGATCTGGTGAAAAAGGATATGCTGCAATACCATCTACAGGCATTCCTGCAAATAAAAGCATCATAGTAGTATTTCCACAAAATGTTACCCTAGATACATCTGCTAAATCGATTTTAGCATCTTCGCAAAGTTCTAAGATCATTGAACGAATAGTCATACGAAGGGGATGCTGCATACCATAAATTCTCTCATGGTTACCAATACAGTATGAGATACGTGAAATGACGTCGGCACCAAATTGTCTCTGTGGATTATTAGCTCCCTTTTGTCCTAAAAGTTGACCAGTTTCAAGAGACCACATAGCAGCTACAACTGTTGTTGTACCTATATCAAAAGCTACGCCATACTCTCCTTTTCTACTATCGCTTTTAAAGTCGTCTGGTAAAAATATTTCCTTTAAAATTTTATCACCATGTATATTACGACATTTACCACATTGACTGCAATTGCCATTGCAATTAAACATCATTTTCTCCTTCCACTGAACAGAAGTTACATCCATAACCTCTTGCCATACAAGTAGAACAGCTGTTTGTACTTATTGGATGTTCTTCGTTGAAGAATAAGTATAATCCAACTACAGACTTTTCAGGAATCATTACTAGTGAATCATTTAGTTTTATACCTAAGCTATCAAAATCGATTAGTTTAGCAAATTTAATAATTTCTTCAATATTCATACCTTCTAGACCTGGAGCAATAGAGCCGCTTACAATATAATCTTCTTGAAGTTCCATACGTAAAAGCTCTCTTAGAGCATCGACAAAAGCAGTAAGTGCCATATCTATTAGAGTATTATTTAAAACACTATCCTCTAAAACAGTTATATCTCCAATTGTAAGTAATGAAACTGCAGCATCTCCAATAATTTCTTTTGGAATAGTTGAAAAATACTCTGCACTGATTACTTGATCACCTATTGACATGTTATTTCCATCGATTTTTATATCATTAAAAATAACATATTCACATTTTGGATCTAACTTATCTTTTATCTTATTGTAGATTTCATCCCACTTCTCTTCTTGATTTGAAATCTTAGCAAATCTTTCTTTTGCAATATTAACCAATAAATTATTGTTGATTTTTAATTGATATTTCTTCATTTTCTTCACCTATATATTTATCGTACATATCGTCCATAAATTCATTTAATTTATGTCTATATTTTATTCCTAAAATAAAGCATACTATAGCGATGACACCTACTGCAATTGCAGCGCCATAACTACCAGTTGCTAATTGTCTTCCTATTATAATACTACCCAACATTCCTGGAGATCTACCAAGTAAAGACACAAATAAAAAAGGTTTTAATTTCATTTCTGATAAACCTGCTGCGTAATTACATAAATCTTTTGGTACACCAGGAATTAAAAATATCAAAAATATGATGATTGTTGCCTTTTTACTATTCAATCTACTGATCATCTCTCTTATTTTTTCTTCACCAAAGAATAGATGGATAGCATCGTGGCCTAGTAATTTGGCCAAATAATAAGTAACTACAGAACCGACTAATGCACCAGCAATAGACATGGCAAAACTTACAGGTACACCATAAAAATACCCTGCAGCAATTTGAAGCCATTGTCCTGGGATTAGACATATAATTATCTGAATACATTGAGCCCCCATATATGTAAGGGCCATAGTTCCCTTATGTTCGTTAAAATATGCTTTAACACTTTCAAGACTTGACATAGTCTCTATAACTTCTTTGTGGAAGAAATAGATATATAATGGAATTCCAACTAAAATACCTAGAAGTAATCCAAATTTCAACAATGCCATAAACACTTGGAACTTTTTGTTGTTTTTTATTTCTCTTATCTTATTCATATTTCCACTAAGTTTCTTTTATAAAGTTCTTGTAAAGATTTGATTACACCAAATTTAGAATGTTCATAAGTTAGTCCACCTTGGAAGTAAACTATGTAAGGTGGTCTTATAGGTGCATCTGCACTAAGCTCTATAGATGAGCCTTGGATAAATGCTCCTGCTGCCATTACTACAGGATCTTCATAACCTGGCATTTCCCATGGTTCAGGTGAAACATGGGCATCGATTGGTGCTGCCGCTTGAATTCCCTGACAAAAAGCAACTACAGCATCACTAGAACCAAGCTTAACTGCTTGTATAATATCGCTTCTTTTATCTTCTACTTTTGGACAAATTTCATATCCCAATTTTTCATAAACTTTTCCGCAAAGTAAAGCGCCCTTAATTGCACCATTTACAATTTTGGGTGCCAAAAACAACCCTTGCATCATAGTTCTGCTTTGACCAAAAGTTAAACCGCATTCACCTCCTATGCCTGGACAAGTAAGTCTATAGGCAATTTTATCTATTAGTTCTTTTTTACCTACTACATAACCACCAGATAAAGCAAGACCGCCACCTGGATTTTTTATAAGAGAACCTGCCATAATATCAACACCAACATCAGTAGGTTCTTTAGTATCTAAAAATTCTCCATAACAATTATCTGCCATGAAAACAATATCTGGCTTAGCTTCTTTAACAATTTTTGCGCACTTTTCAATTTCTTCAATAGTAATTGCATTTCTCCATGCGTATCCTGTTGCTCTTTGCAAGCATATCATTTTAGTTTTATCTGAAATAGCATTTTTTATGGCATCATAATCAAGCTTACCATCCTTTAGTTCTACTTGATTATATATGATTCCAAATTCTTTTAAGGAGCCCATACCTTCTCCACGAATGCCAATAACCTCTTCTAAGGTATCATATGGACCTCCTGAAATATAAATCATCTCGTCGCCAGGTCTTAAAATTCCTGAAAGAGTAAGACTAAGAGCATGAGTACCATTTACAATTTGAGTTCTTACAAGTGCTGCTTCACAGTTAAATACATCTGCATAAATTCTTTCAATAGCATCACGTCCAGCATCATCGTAACCATATCCAGTATTCCAAGCAAAATGCATATCTGAAATTCTATTTTTCTGGAATGCTGCTAAAACCTTGTACTGATTGTAAGCAGTAATGTCGTCTATGGCAAGAAATTGTTCTTCAATTTCTTTTTCTGCCTCATCTACTAGTTGTAAAACCTTTTCATCAATATTAAATGAATCTTTAAGTAAGTTAAAAGTATTATTTTGCATTCGTATTTACTCCTTATTATTATTTTCTAAACGTTCTTTTTCCCACTCCATATCCTTAACCAAATCACGCTTTACATTTTTCTTGTGGGAAGCGTAAAGCTGAGTAGTTGTCACCTGTTCGTGATCTAGTAAAGCCTGCACATCAAAGATGGAATTTCCTCTTGCAATAAGGCTTGTGGCCGTAGTAGCTCTAAGTTTATGAGGACTATATCCGTTTTTTCTTGATGTATTAAGCCCTATAGATGTGTATTTTTTAACAAGTTGGCGAATTTGTCTATCAGTCATGCGGTTTCCTTGCAACGATAAAAACAAAGCATCCTCGCCTTCTATTTCTTTTCTCTCATTTTCTATATAATCTAATACCACAGAAGTCACTGAATCATTTAGAGGCATGATGGACTCTTTATCCCTTTTTCTGTAAATCTTAAACTCTCCTCGTCTAAAGTTAAATGAAGAGATGTTTAGCTGTTGCAGCTCAGATAATCTTAGGCCATAAGTTACAAATAATATGAGAATGGCCTTGTCGCGCCTCTTAGTTTTTTCCCAGTACTGATGTTCTTTTTTCGTAAGACCCATTCCCGTAGAAACAGCATCGAGCATAATCATAACTTCATCATCTTCAAGTGCTTTGATTTCACGCTCATGAGCTTTAGGCAATCTAATAGGGTTAAAGCCGTCTGTTATATTGTTATCTATAAGCTCATCTCTATAAAGCTGCTTAAACATAACTGAAATTGAAGATTTCTTGCGAGCAAGAGTCTTATTGTTATTTTCATAAATATAAATGGTATCCTTACCTTCAACTTGGTATTTTCTGCAGTAATCTATAAAGATATTTACATCTACTGCCTTAACCTGATTTAATTCCTTTAAAGTGATTTCCTTAGGTACACCTGCAGTAGTTAAATCGGTCTCATTTATAAGATAGTTAAAGAAAAATGTAATATCGTGAAGATAAGCCAGCCTAGTCATAGGTAAAACATTGCCCTTTAAGTATGCAAAGAAGCCTCTCATAAAGCTAGGAAGCTGGTTTTGAAGCTCTTCGCACTGAGAGATTATTTCATATTCCTTATGAACTATGTTATCTGGTTTATCACTTTTATTGTGAATAATTACATTTTTGTCTCTATCCATGAAATAATATCCTCTAAACTATCAGTGGATAAATTAAACCACTGCATATTTTCATATCTTTTAAACCAAGTAATCTGACGCTTGGCATATCTTCTAGTATTTCTTTTAACTAATTCAATAGCCTCATTTAAGTCGTACTGACCTTCAAAATATCCTATAATTTCCTTGTAGCCAATACCTTTCATAGCTATGTCATCTGCTGTAAATCCCATATCCATAAGACCTTTAACTTCTTCTAAAAGTCCCATATCAACTAAAATATCAACTCTTTTGTTGATGCGCTCATAAAGCTCAGTTCTATCTCTATTTAAACAAACCATTACAGGGTCAAATTCTTTATTTAAAGTTATATCAGTCTTAAAATCATTTAAGCCTTTGCCTGAAGTTTTAATAGCTTCAATAGCGCGAATAACTCTTTTAACATTGTTTTTATGAATTCTTTCAGCCGCCTTAGGATCAAGTTCTAAAAGGATTTCATAAAGTTTATCTGGCCCTTTTTCTTTAGCTATTTTTTCATATTCTTCTCGAAGCTCTTTATTAGAATCTGTGTTTCCAAAATCCATATTATATAAAATAGAATTTAAGTAAAGACCAGTGCCTCCTGCAATTACAGGTACTTTGCCCTTATCAGTAATTTCTTTTATAGCTTTTTTCGCAAGCTTTTGGTAAATGGCTACTGAAAATTCTTCCTTTGGATCTATTTCGTCTACAAGATAATGCTTCACTTGGCTTTGTTCTTCTGCTGTAGGCTTTGCTGAGCCTATATCCATATATTTATATAACTGCATAGAATCACAAGAAACGATTTCACCGTTAAAATGTTTTGCAATTTTTATGGCATATTCAGTTTTTCCAACAGCTGTTGGACCTGCAACTACTATAATTTTACTCATGTTCTTTTAAATCTCTTCTCCATATCTGATTTAGTAATTTTGATGAAAACAGGTCTTCCATGAGGACATGAATATGGATTGTTACAATTAGTCATATCCTTTAAAAGAGCTTTAATTTCATCAAAAGTCAATTTGTCGTTGGCTTTAACAGCCGCCTTACAAGCCTTAGTAGCTATTTTATCTAAAGTTTTAATATCTCTAAAATCCTTATAATCATCTAGATTATCTATAAAATCATTTAAAAAGTTCTCCGCTTCTTCCATAGAAAAATACATAGGAATTTCAGTGATCCTGTAGGCCAATGGTCCAAACTCTTCAATAGCAAATCCAAACTCTCTTAATGGGCCAAGCCATGTATCTTCCTTTTGCTTATCACCGTGTTGCACGTTTATAACTATTGGAAGCAAAATAGTCTGTAAGGCTTTTTCTTTGTCGTTATATTGGTTTATAAATTTTTCATAAAAAATTCGCTCGTGAGCTGCGTGCTGATCTACAAAATATATGCTATCATCATCGCAAAGCTGTATGTAAGTGTTAAAGAACTGGCCTATGATTTTTAGACTAGTAAAGTCAAAAGGCTCTCTTTTCTCAATTTCAAACTTTTTAATTTCAATTTCTTCTTTAACAGCTTGTTTTTTAGGAATTTCTTTTGATTTGTCAAAGGTTGACAGTATATAATTTATGTCAACCGATTCCTTTATACTACTTATTCCTTCAGGAATGTCTCTTTCTTTTTTCGCAGATATTTCTTCTGCAGTAATCTGCACCTGGTTTTTATTTTCTTCCAAAGGTTTTTTGAAAATTTCTTCCTTTACAGGCTTTTCTTTAACCTCTGGCACTGCATCTTTTGAATTTAATGCTGTTATTGTACCACTTCTAACTACCTGTGTAATTACTGATTCGTCATAGAAGCGAACTTCCCTTTTATTTGGATGAATATTAACATCCATAGTTTTAGGATCCACGTTTATAAACAGATAACAAATTGGAAATCTGCCTTCAAACAAACGTTCACTATAAGCAAGCTTTATGCCCTTTTCTATAACTTTGCTATTTATAACTCTGCCATTGACAAAGAATATTTGGCTCTTTCTTGAGTTTCGGCTTTCGCCTGGACCTGAAACGTAACCTTCTATATTTATGCCATTTTCTTCATATGAAAAAGGTATAAGTGAAGATGTATGAACTTTGCTAGTTAAAGTTTCTATGGTTTTTAGCCTGTTTCCTTTACCGTTGGTTGAAAAGAGTATTTTATCGTTGTTTATCATCCTGATTTTAATATCCGGATAAGCTAAAGCTATATGAGTTACAAACTCAATAACTGCGCTACTTTCGGCATTGTCGGATTTTAAAAACTTAAGTCTAGCTGGAGTGTTATAAAACAAATCTCTAACTATAAAGGTAGTCCCATCAGGGCAGCCAAACATTTGGTTTTCTGCTATTTGTCCACCTTCAACTACTACTTTTCTGCCTGTTTTTAAACCTCTAACTTTAGTTAAAAGCTCAGTTCTAGAAACTGCACAAATACTTGCAAGAGCTTCTCCTCTAAAACCTAAAGTTCCTATACTATCTAAGTCACTAACAGTAGTAATCTTAGATGTGGCATGACGCATAAATGCTTTTTCACAATCTTCAGGTAAAATCCCGCAACCATCATCTGTTATTCTTATGTAGGATTTACCTCCGTTTTTAATTTCCACTACGATTTTCTTTGCGCCTGCATCTATAGCGTTTTCTATAAGTTCTTTAACTATGGATAAAGGTCTTTCGACTACTTCTCCTGCTGCAATTTTATCTGCTATACTTTTATCTAATATATTTATCATATTTCACCTAAAAATTAAAAGAAATCTGTTCTTCCATTAGATTAAACTTCTTTTTATCATTATTTTCAAGTTCGTTTAACTTTTCTTCTGCTCTATCAAGTAGCTCTTTTGGTACTCCAGCAATCTTTGCAACGTGAATACCATAGCTTCTTGAAGCGCTGCCTTCAACGATCTTGTGTAAGAAAACAATATTGCCATTCTCCTCTGCAACATCTACATTTAAATTTTTAAAGCATGTAAGTGTATCTTCAAGAGCTGTAAGCTCGTGATAGTGGGAAGCAAACAATGTTCTAATTCGCTTATCTGATCTACATAAGTATTCGGCAACCGACCATGCAATGGATAAGCCGTCATAAGTACTAGTACCGCGGCCGATTTCATCTAATATAACAAGGCTCTTTGAAGTGGCATTGTTTAAAATATATGCAAGCTCGCTCATTTCAACGTAAAAAGTACTCTGGCCTCCTGCTAGGTTATCGCTGGCACCGATTCTTGTAAAAATTCTGTCCACTAAGCCGATTTTCGCAGATTCGCAAGGAACAAAGCAACCAGACTGAGCCATTAAAACGATAAGAGCTGTCTGTCTCATATAAGTTGATTTACCTGACATGTTTGGACCAGTTATAAGAAGCATAGAAGCATCATCGCGGTTTAAGTAAACATCGTTAGCTACAAAGACCCCGTCTTTAACCATCTGCTCTATAACTGGATGTCTGCCTTTTTCTATTATAATTTTATCGCCAGTTGACATTTCCGGTTTAACATATCCGTAATTGTAACTTACCTCTGCAAAAGACGTTAAAACATCTAAAGTTGATACGGCCTTAGAAGTATTTTGTATACGTCTTATATGCTTTTTAATTTCATCGCGCAAAGAGACAAATAGTTCATATTCTTTGTTGTTAATCTTGCCTTCTGCGTTTAAAACTAAAGCTTCAGTTTCTTTAAGTTCCGGCGTAATGTATCGCTCAGAATTTGTAAGTGTCTGTTTTCTTATGTAGTTTTCAGGAACCTTATCTAAGTGGGATTTTGTAACATCTAGGTAATATCCAAATACTTTGTTGTAGCCCACCTTTAAGTTAGGAATGCCTGTTTTTTCTCTCTCGATGACATCTAGGTTCGAAATCCATTGTTGTGCATCCTTTATAGAGTCTTTAAGCTCGTCAAGCTCATTGCTGTAGCCATGTTTGATAATTCCTCCTTCTTTAATTGAAAATGGCGGATCATCTACTATGGCTTTTTCTATTATTTGGTATATATCATCTAAAACATCAAGCTGCTCATTTAAATCATCAAGAAGCTTAATGCCTGTATTTTCAATATCAAGTTTAATTTCTGGCAATACAAAAAGAGAATTTTTTAATGCTATTAAATCCTTTCCATTAGCATTGCCATAGCAAATACGTCCTGCAAGTCTTTCAAAGTCATATATAGCTTTAAGACTTTCTTTAATATTATTTCTTACCATGTATTCGTCAACAAGGTATTCTACACAATCAAGACGCATGTTTATTTCATCTAATTGATTAAGAGGCTCTCTTAACCATTGTTTAATTTTTCTGCCTCCCATGGCAGTGTGAGTTTTATCAAGAACACCTAAAAGTGATCCTTGAGTTTTCTTTTCAAACAATGTCTCAGTAATTTCAAGGTTTTTAATAGTGGCCTTATCTAAAGCCATACTGCTACCTACTGAGTATACGTTTAAATTGTTAATATTTGCTAGAGTTTGCTTTTGAGTTTCAAATAAATATGAAAGCTGTCCTCCTAAAGCACAAATAATTCCTTCTTTTTCATCGATACCAAGACCGATTAAAGAAGATGTTTCAAATTGTCTTAAAATAGTGTTTTTTAAAGAAGTCTTGCCGTAATAGCTTTCATTTAAAACAGTTATAAAACTATCAAGGTAAACTTTTATCTGGCCTATATCTAAATAATTGTCGGAACCTTCGTTTACGATAATTTCCTTAGGTGATACTCTTACAAGTTCATTTAATAGGGTGCTGTAGTTATTGTCATCCATAAATTCACTAACATTTATTTCACCTGTAGTTATATCGCAATATGAAAAGCCGATAGTATCTTTAGACACGTAAACAGAAGCTAAAAAATTATTTTCAGCCTCCTTTAAACTTGCGCTGCTAGTTATAGTTCCAGGAGTTACCACCTGCACAACTTCTCTTTTAACAATACCTTTTGAAGCCGATGGATCTTCTACCTGTTCACATATAGCCACTTTGTATCCTTTTTCAACTAACTTTGTTACATAAGCATCTGAGGAATGGAAAGGAACTCCACACATAGGAGCCCTCTCTTCCATCCCGCAGTTTTTGCCTGTCAATGTTAATTCTAATTCTCTTGAGGCAGTTATAGCATCATCAAAAAACATCTCGTAAAAATCTCCGAGTCTAAAAAACAAAATGCAATCCTTGTAATCCTCTTTTATGTCCATATATTGTTGCATCATTGGTGATAATGCCATAAATTAAATCCTCCTATAATTAACTATAATTTATTTTTTGTTGTAAGCTTCAATACCAAGTCTGATTAGCTCAACAGCTCTTCTCATATCTTCAGGTTTTAGAACGTATGCGATTCTCATTTCGTCCTTACCTAGGCCTGGTGTAGCATAAAATCCTTCAGCAGGTGCAAACATAGCAGTTTCGCCATTGTCTTCAAATTCTTCTAACATAAACATTAAGAAGTTTTCAATGTTATCAACTGGAAGTTTAGCAGTCATATAAAATGCTCCGCCTGGTTTCTGACAAACTACTCCAGGAATCTTCATTAATTCTTCGTATACAACGTCTCTTCTAGCGCAGTATTCAGCTTTTACTTCATCGTAGTATGAAGCTGGTAATCTGTATAATGCAGCAGCACCAACCTGGTCAACAGTAGAAACGCAAAGTCTACCCTGACAGATCTTCATGATGCCATCATATAATTCAGCATTTTTAGTTACGATACATCCGATTCTAGCTCCGCAAGCAGAAAATCTCTTTGATACTGAGTCAACGATAACTACGTTATCTGCAATTTCATCAACCATACCAAAAGAAGTAACTTCTCTATCATCATAAGCAAATTCTCTGTATACTTCGTCTGCAATGATATATAGATTATGTTCTTTAGCGATTTCACCAATTAGTTTGATTTCATCAAGAGTTAAAACAGCACCTGTTGGGTTTCCTGGTGAAATGCAGCAAATAGCCTTAGTATTAGGTGTAATTGCAGCTTCGATCTGTTCTCTTTTAGCGTAGTGATATCCATCTTCAGCTTTTGTTGTAATAGGTACAACCTTACCACCTGCAGCAGTAGCAAATGTGTGATAATTTGTATAAAATGGCTCAGGAATTAAAACTTCGTCGCCTTCGTTTAAGATAGCTGTAAAAATAAGAGTTAAAGCTTCTGAACCACCAGCTGTAACGATGATGTTATCTCTAGTGTAATTCATATCATACTGCTTAAAGTAATCGATAATTGCATCCTGTAATTCAGGAATACCCTGAGATTCAGCGTAAGCGATTACTTTGCTATCGTAATTTCTGATAGCTTCCATAAAGCATTCTGGAGTTTCAACATCAGGCTGACCAATGTTTAAATGATAAACTTTTTTTCCATTGTCTTTTGCTTTTTGTGCAATTGGATTAAATTTTCTGATTGGTGAGAACTGCATTGATTCTACTTTGTTTGATAGTTTCATTTTTTGTCTCCTTTTAATGTAATAAGTGATTTATTTATCTAGCTCTCTATGAGAGTCGTCGACAATGTGTTTAATTGAGCTTTCATCAAAATCTCTTTTTTCCTTAGTTAAGTAGAGAAGATATTCGATGTTCCCCTTAGCTCCAGTTACAGGTGAAAATGTAAGTCCTGCTGGATATAAGCCTACTACATTTGCATATCCTATAACTTTTTCTATAACTTCTTTATGAACATTTTTATCTCGTACTATACCTTTTTTACCAACTTGCTCTCTTCCTGCTTCAAACTGAGGCTTAACTAAGCAAACCACAGATCCATTATCAGAAAGTACTTTTGATGCAACTGGTAAAATAAGATTTAAAGATATAAATGATACATCAATACTTATAAAGTCTGCCGGCTCTTTAATTAAATCTGTATCCATATATCTTATATTAGTCTTTTCCATGTTAACAACACGCTCATCGATACGAAGCTTATAATCAAGCTGGCCGTAGCCAACGTCTATGGCATAAACTTTTGAAGCTCCCTTTTGAAGCATGCAGTCTGTAAAACCACCAGTTGAGGCCCCCATATCGACGCAAACAGTATTATCTAATTGAAAATTAAAAAGCTCCATGGCTTTTTCAAGCTTAAGTCCGCCGCGGCTTACGTAAGGACAAAGATTTTCTTTTACAAAAATCTCGCTTTCAACGTCGATAGAAGTGCCGGCTTTATCAACCTTTTGTCCATCTACATAAACTATGCCAGCCATAATAGCAGCCTTAGCTTTTTCTCTTGAGGTAAACAATCCTTTATTTACCAATAAAACGTCTAATCTATCTTTCAATGAATTCCTTTATCCTTTCTGCTATACCAGCTGCATCAATTTTGTATTTTGCCATAAGTTCTTTTGAAGAACCATGCTCAATAAACTGACTTGGCCAGCCGATATTTAGCACCTTTGTATCTAAATTATTATTTGAAATAAATGCAGCCAATGATTCTCCAAATCCGCCATTTTTCATGCCATCTTCAATTGTCACTATGTATTTATGACTATTTGCAGAGGCTTTTATCTTAGTTTCATCCATAGGAGAAATCCATCTGCTGTTTATTACTTCTACGCTGATGCCTTCTTTTTCTAAAATTTCCTTAGCTTTTATGCCTTCTGTTAGCATATTGCCAACAGCCCAAATTGAAAGGTCAGCTCCATCACTTACCTTTAAAGCTCCATTTTCAAGAGGCTCGTCAGGTAATGTTAAGCCGCCGTCATCACCTCTCGGGTAGCGAATGGCAATAGGCCCATTACAATTTACTGCATATTCAAGCATTTTTTCTAGCTCACTTGTGTTTGCAGGTGATAAAACTTTAAGGTTTGGAATATTTTTTAAGTATGAAATATCAAATAGTCCATGATGAGTTTCACCGTCTGCTCCAACATTCCCTGCTCTGTCAATAGCAAAGATTACAGGAGCATTTTGAAGACAAACATCTATGATAATATTGTCATATGCTCTTTGTAAAAATGTCGAATATATTGCAACTACAGGTTTAAATCCATTTTTAGCCGCTGCTCCAGCAAAGGCTACAGCGTGTTCTTCTGCAATACCTACATCAAAAGTTCTATTTGGAAATTCTTTGGCAAAATCCTTTAGTCCAGTTCCTTCAACCATAGCTGCAGAAATGGCAAGTATTTTTTTATCTTTTTTTGCCAGCTCAATTAGCTTATATCCAAAGACATTTGAGTAGCTTTTATGTTCTGATTTATTTAAAATAGATCCACTTGTCTTATCAAAAGCTCCTATGCCGTGAAACTTACTAGGATTTTTTTCGGCATTTAAATATCCTTTACCCTTTTTAGTAACTACGTGCATAATAACAGAATCCTTTGATGCCTTAGCTAGCTGAAAATTATATAAAAGCTCGCCTATATTGTGACCATCAATAGGTCCCATATATGTAAACCCAAGCTGCTCAAACATAACTCCATCTACAAGAGAATACTTTAAATGATCTCTCACCTTAGTAACTCCTTTATATAAGTTATCGCCTACAGCTGGAACTTTTTTAAGTACATGAGCAAGGCCAGATTTAAATTCTGTATAACCTTTAGAAACTCTCACTTTACTTAAATGTCTTGATAAACCACCTGTATTTTGACCTATAGACATGCCATTGTCATTTAAAATGATTATAGCTTTAGATTTTAAGTAGCCTAAATTGTTTAATCCCTCATAAGAAAGACCACCAGTTAAGGCTCCATCACCTATTATTGCTATAATCTCATTGTCTTCTCCGGCCAAATCTCTTGTTGCCGCAAAACCAGCTGCAAGAGAAATGGAGTTACTGCTGTGACCTGTATCATATACGTCATATTCACTTTCACAAGTCTTAGGAAATCCACTTAAACCATTGAATTTTCTAAGTGTATCAAATTGATCTGCTCGTCCGCTTAAAATCTTATGAACGTATGACTGATGTCCTACATCCCAAATAAATTTATCTTTTGGTGGATTAAAGTATTTGAAAAGAGCCAATGTCAATTCAACAGCTCCTAAATTTGAAGCAAGATGTCCACCTGTCTTAGAAACATTATCCACTAAAAATTCACGAATTTGAACCGCTAGTAAATTAAGCTCTTCTAAAGACATATTTTTCAGATCAGACGGAAAATCATAATCTAATATATTTTGTTTCATAATATACTCTACTTTCTTCTCTTTTCTAGTTTATATACCAGGTCTCTGAAAAAGTCTGCTTCCTGTCCATATTTTTCTAAGTTATCTAATGCTTTTTGATTTAATTCCTTAAATCTTTCTTCTGATTTTTCAAGTCCATATAAAGCAGGATAAGTTGACTTGTTAGTTTCCTCATCGTGGCCCACTTTTTTACCTAGCTCTTCTGTAGTACCTACTACATCTAAAATATCGTCGCAGATCTGAAATGCTAAACCAAGATTTTGAGCATAATCAGTTAAATCTTCTAAAACTTCTTTAGATGCATTACCAATATATGCACCTGCCTGAACAGCGCCGATAATCATAGCACCAGTTTTATTAGTATGGATATAATCTAGCATTTCTTTAGAACAAGGTTTGCCTTCAGCTTCAATATCAGCAACCTGTCCTGCAATCATGCCTTTACATCCTGCAGCCTTGCCAATAGCATTTGCCGCTCTAACTTTGCATTTTAAAGTGTTTGGATTATCAAAATCCATAAGCATATCCTTAAGCATAGCTTCAAAAGCCGAATTTAAAAGTCCATCTCCAGCCAACGTTGCCATAGCTTCACCAAATACTACATGATTAGTAGGAAGGCCCCTTCTTAAATCATCATTGTCTACACAGGGTAAATCATCATGAATTAATGAGTAAGTATGGATATATTCAATTGCTAGTGCATAAGGCAATGCGCTTTTTACATCACCGCCGCAAAACTCACATGCAGCAAGGACTAGAATAGGTCTTAACCTTTTGCCACCAGCTTTTACGCTATATACCATAGCTTCATATATAGTTTCGCTTTTAGGGTCTATATCAGGTATAAAATCTAAAAGATGTTCATCAACTAATGCTTTAAATTCATCATATTTACTGTTAGCCATCCTAATTCTCCTCGTATTTAACTTCTTGTTCTTTTTTATATATTTCTATTTTTTGCGAAGCATCATCTAAGATATCTTCGCATATTTTGCATTTTTTAAGTCCTTCCTCATGAATGGCAATAGCCTCGTCTATAGAAAGGTCGCTATCCATAAGTTTGTTTACTGTGCTTTCAAAATCTTGCATCGCTTCTTTAAAAGACATTTTATTTTTACTCATTATCTGCTCCAGTTATTTTTTTAACTTCAACTTCTATTTCACCATCTTTTAACATAATAGTTAAAGTCTCATTTTGGGAAATATCTTTTATAGATTTAATTAGTTTTCTTTGATTATCTAAAATAGCCCCATATCCTATATCTACTATTCTATGAGGATTTAAACTATCTAATTTAGCTTTTAAAAGCTTTATTTTATTTCTATTTCTTTCTATATAGTTATCAAGATACTGATAACTTCTTTCTTTTAAAATCTCTAGCTGGATTTTAAGCTGCGCAACATCAGGCACTGCCATTGCTGCCGCCGCAGTAGGGGTTTCTGCTCTTTTGTCTGCCACAAAATCTGAAATAGTAAAATCTATTTCGTGGCCTACTGCTGATATAATCGCTATTTTAGAGTCATATATTGCCCTTGCAACTTGCTCTTCGTTAAAGGCCCACAAATCCTCCATGGAGCCTCCACCTCTACCTACAATTATAAGATCTATATCTGTAAAGTTTTCATTTAGATCCTTTATGGCACTTGAAATTTCAGGTGCTGCCATAGGGCCTTGGACTATTACTGGATAAATTAAAATATCAGTAATATTATTTCTGCTTCTTATAATTTTAAGCATATCCTGCACTGCTGCACCTGTTTCGGATGTAACAATTGCAATCTTATTTGGAAAATACGGTAGCTCTTTTTTGTGGCTCATATCAAAAAGCCCTTCTTTTTCAAGCTTTAGCTTTATTTGTTCAAAAGCCATAGCCATACTTCCCTGGCCTGAAACTTCTAAATCTTTTACGTTAAAAGAATAATAGCCTCCACGTTCAAAGACTGATACATAGCCTGCTGCCGTTATCTCCATGCCTTCTGCCAGTTCATATCTTAATGTCTGTGCATAGTTAGCATGTAAAAAACAGCGAATAGTACTTGTTTCATCCTTTAAGGAAAAATATATATGTCCAGTACCATGATATTTTAAATTGGATATTTCACCTATTACAGTGACATTGCCAATTAGTGGATCTGTCGAAATTACTCTGCCTATGTAGTTATTTAATTGGCTAATACTTATTGGCTTTATGGCCATGTTTTTTTCCTCCAATCAATGCAGTCCCAACTGCATTGTCTGAGCCGTAAGCTCCAAAGATTACATCTTTGCTTATATTTTCTCTAATAAATCTACTCTGTGAAACTCCGCCTGCAAACACAATAGGCTTATTATGTTTTCTTAAGTTATCTACAGTTTTTTGTATACATAATAATATTTCGGTAAACAATGTACAACTTATGTTTTCACATGAATATTCTTCGAGTTTTCTTGTAAGTTGTGTCTCTATACCTGATAGATTAAAGTAGTTATCATCTACTTTTATGTGCTTTACCTGCAAAGTTGATAAATGGCATTTTAGTGCTGCATCATCCATACTTTTGCCTGCCGGAAAAGACATTCCCATAGCGACTCCTAGTCTATCAATTAGCTGACCCACTGAAATATCTTTAGTGCCTCCGATAATCTCCGCCCTATAATAGCCTAGCTTATCATCGCATGTAACATCTAAAATCTCGCTGGTGCCGCCGGAAAGATGATAGCATATAAAGTTGTCGCCCACATCATTAAAGGATCTAATAGCTTCAATATGCCCTTCTTGATGGGAGCACTCATATAAAGGAATCTTTAGTGTGTCTGAAATAACCTTTGTAAAGCTTTCTCCTGCTTTAAAAACAGGCATATATGAGCCTTCTACGCTTCTTGGTCTAGTTGAAACACACACGGCTTGTATTTCATTTGGATCTACAATAGAAATTGCCTTGCTATAAAGCTCTGGCATATTTGAAATGTGCTGAAAAAATGCTTCCGACTGCCTTAAGCCTCGGTTGCCTTTTTTAACTGTCAAAAGGCGTCTTTGGTCTGCAATAACATTTCCATTGCAATCTACTATAGCTACAGAAGTAGTGTAATTACTTGTGTCTATACCCAAATAGTATTTATGCATCTTGACTTCTTGAAACGCTTCCTAATACGCCGTTTATAAACTTGCTTGATTCTTCGCCACAATACTTTTTAGCCATCTCAACTGCTTCGTTAATAGCAATAGCATCAGCGATTTCGTCAGAATAAAACATTTCGCCAATAGCAACTCTTAAAATAGCCAAGTCAGTTTTAGGCATCCTTTTTACGTTCCAATTAGTAGCATATTTATCAATTGTATCGTCAATATGTAAGATATTTCTTCTGATAGATTCAAATGTGCTTCTGATAAAATCTCCATTTTTCTTATCTACCTTTTTGTCAGATAAAAATAGCTCTAGTAGTTCGTTACTATGGTCATCTTGAATGTCCATCTGAAATACTGCCTGCATTAAAAGCTCTCTTGCGTCTTTTCTTGTCATAATTTATTTTCCTCTCTCATCTGTAAGTTGTATTTTTTGCACATGAATATTGACTGCTTTCACTTTTTTATCAGTCATAGATTCTACTTCTTTTTTAACATTTTCCTGGATGTCCCATGCTACTGCCGGTATTTTAGTACCGTACTTTAAAATAACATAGACATCTAAAACAACTCCTTCATCTTCTTGGTTTACTTTTACACCTTTAGATAGAGTTTCTTTTTTTAGTAAATTCTCAGATAAACTATCAGTTAGCCCACCTACAACGCCTAAAACTCCCTTAGTTCTAAGAGCTGCATTTATAGCGCAGATGGCTAAAACATTATCTGAAAACTTTTCATCTGTCATCGTTTCTTTATGTATATATTCATAATTATCCATTTTGTACTACCTCACACTATATTATAACAAAAAAAGGGGCACATTTAAATAAATGTTACCCTTTTTTTATATTAATTCCTATAGCTTTTTTATTTAAATAAGTCTTTCAAAGATTCAATAAAGCCATGTCTTTTAGTGTAGCAGTTAATATCCACTTCTTCGCCCATTTTCTTAATAGCTTTCTTCTGTTTTGAAGTTAGCTTTGTAGGTACTTCTAGGTTAACTTTTACATACAAGTCGCCTTTTCTACCGTTTCTTGGGCTTACGATACCTTTGCCTTTTAATCTGAACACTGTACCTGGCTGAGTACCTGCAGGAATCTTGTATTTAACCTTTTCCTCTAGTGTAGGTACTACGATTTCATCGCCAAGTGCCGCCTGTTCAAATGTAATAGGAATTTCGATCTGAATATCCTGGCCTGCTCTCTTGTACATTTCATGAGGTTTAACAGCTATGATGATATATAAATCACCTGCTGGACCACCATTTTCGCCAGGTTCACCTTGTCCTCTTAAAGGAATTACAGAGTCATTATCTACTCCCGCAGGAATGTTTACTGCTATTGTTACAGTTTTTCTTACGCTGCCAGTTCCTTTACAATCAGGGCACGGTGTATCGATGATGCTACCAGTCCCCTTACAGTCAGGACATGGTGCAGAACTTTGGAATGTACCAAATGGTGTCTGCTGACTCTTATATATTTCACCTGTTCCGTTACAAGTTGGGCAAGTTCTCTTCTCAGTTCCCGGTGCAGCTCCACTGCCATTACATTTTTCACATTTCACATACTTTGTAAGCTTGATTTCTTTTTTTACACCAAAAGCCGCTTCTTTAAATGTAATAGTTATACGCTTTTGAATATCTGCGCCTTTTCTTGGGCCATTTTTTCTCTGACCGCCCCCAAAGCCGCCGCCACGACCTCCAAACATACCTCCAAACATATCGAAGATATCATCAAAGCCGCCAAAGCCTCCACTAAAGCCACCGCCTCCGGCGCCAAAGCCAGCATTTGGATCAACGCCGGCATGGCCGAATTTATCATATCTTTCTTTCTTTTCAGGGTCGCTGAGAATACTATATGCTTCATTTATTTCTTTGAATTTTTCTTCAGCCTCTTTATTGTCTGGGTTTCTGTCAGGATGATACTTCATAGCAAGCTTTCTAAAAGCTCTTTTTATTTCATCATCTGACGCACCTTTTTTTAGACCTAAGACTTCGTAAAAATCTCTTTTATCTGCCATTATTTATCATCCTCATCTACAACTTCATAGTCTGCGTCTACAACATTATCATCATTGTGTGTTGCACCTGCATCTGCGCCAGCTCCCATGTTAGGATCAGCCTGAGCGTTCTGAGCAGCCTGTGCAGCTTCATACATCTTTGTAGACATTTTGTGGAACTGTTCTGTTAGTTTTTCAATACCAGCTTTGATTTCATCAATTGTGCCAGTTTCCATAGCTTTCTTTAATTCATCCTTAGCTGCATTGATTTCTGTTACTTCGTTTTCGTCTAACTTACCTTCTAGTTCCTTTAGGTTCTTTTCTGTTTCGTATACTAAAGTTTCAGCTTGGTTTCTAACTTCAACTTCTTCTTTTCTCTTCTTATCTTCTTCAGCATATTCTTCAGCTTCCTTAACCTTAGCATTGATTTCTTCATCTGAAAGCTTAGTTGAAGAAGTGATTGTGATGCTCTGTTCCTTACCAGTTCCTAGATCCTTAGCACTTACATTTACGATGCCGTTAGCGTCTATATCAAATGTAACTTCGATCTGTGGAACTCCACGAGGTGCTGCAGGAATACCAGTTAGCTGGAATCTACCTAGTGTGATATTTCCTGAAGCCATTTCTCTTTCACCCTGCATTACATGGATGTCTACTGCGCTCTGGTTGTCAGCAGCAGTTGAGAAGATCTGGCTCTTCTTTGTTGGGATTGTTGTATTTCTTTCGATTAGCTTTGTAGCTACTCCGCCTAGTGTTTCGATTGATAGTGATAGTGGAGTTACGTCTAGTAGTAGTACGTCGTTTACTTCACCTGTTAATACACCAGCCTGAATAGCTGCACCAACTGCTACGCATTCGTCTGGGTTTACGCCCTTAAATGGTTCTTTTCCTGTGATTCTCTTAACAGCATCCTGAACTGCTGGGATTCTTGTTGAACCACCAACTAGGATGATTTTTTCTAAATCAGCTGTAGTTACGCCAGCATCATTCATAGCTTTTTTCATTGGTTCGATTGTAGCATCTACTAGGTGTGATGTTAACTGATCAAACTTAGCTCTTGTAATATCCATATTTAAATGTAGAGGCCCATTTTCATTTACAGTGATAAATGGTAGGTTTACATTTGTTGTCTGTGCACTTGAAAGCTCTTTCTTAGCTTTTTCAGCAGCTTCCTTTAGTCTCTGCATAGCCATAGTGTCATTTCTTAGGTCGATGCCGTTTTCTTTTGCAAATGAATCAGCCATGAAGTTTAGTACAGCGTTATCGAAGTCATCTCCACCTAGCTTGTTGTTACCTGATGTAGCTAGTACTTCAAATACTCCATCACCTAGTTCTAGGATAGATACGTCAAATGTACCGCCACCTAAGTCATAAACTAGGATTTTGTGATGTCCATCTTCTTTGTCAAGACCATATGCTAAAGCTGCAGCTGTTGGTTCGTTGATGATTCTTCTTACATCTAGACCAGCGATTTTACCAGCATCTTTAGTTGCCTGCTTCTGGCTATCTGTAAAGTAAGCAGGTACTGTGATTACAGCTTCTGTTACTTTTTCTCCTAAGTAGCTTTCAGCATCCTGTTTTAGCTTAGCTAGTACCATTGCTGAAATGTCCTGTGGTGTGTAGTTTTTTCCATCGATTTCTACTTTGTAATCTTCACCCATATGTCTTTTGATAGAAGCAATTGTTCTGTCTGGGTTTGTTACTGCCTGTCTCTTAGCTGTTTCACCAACTAATCTTTCTCCATTTTTAGCAAAACCTACTACTGATGGAGTAGTTCTATTTCCTTCTGCGTTAGCGATTACTGTAGGATCTCCTCCTTCTAGTACTGATACGCAAGAGTTTGTTGTTCCTAAGTCAATTCCTATTACTTTTCCCATTTTGATTATCTCCTTCTTATTTCAAATTAAATTTTTTAACAATATTTACTTAATCTATGCTAACATGATTAATTAGCAACTTTAACCATTGATGGTCTTACAACTTTGCCGTTTAGAGTGTAGCCCTTTTGAAGAACTTCTGAAACCATTCCGCTTTCAACTTTGTCTGTATCTTCCATCATAACTGCATTATGATAATTTGGATCAAACATTGCATTTTCAGCTTCGATTTCAGCTACACCAGCATCTGTTAAAACATCTTTTAGCTGTTTAAAAATAAGTTCCATACCTTCTTTAAAGCTCTTGATGTTTTCATCTTCAATCTGAAGTGCTCTTTCGAAGTTGTCCATAACTTCTAGTAGCTTTGATACGATTTTTTCGTTGGCATAAGCGTGAATGTCACTCTTTTGTTTTTCAGTTCTCTTTTTGAAGTTCTGAAAATCTGCCATAAGTCTAACGTATTTTGTATTTAAATCTTCATCTTCTGCTTTTTCTTCTTCAGTTTTTTCTTCTGTATTTTCAGCAGCTTCTGAAACAGGCTCATCTTGAGTCTCTTCTTTTATTTCTTCCTGAGCTTCATTAGTTAGCTCTTCGTTTTTATCAATCTTCTGATCCGCCATCTTCGCCTCCTGTAATTCTAAAGGTATTAGTTATATTATCAGTTAAAAACTCAATAACCGATGTGATCTCTCCGTATTTCATACGAGTCGGTCCTATAACTCCTAGTTTTCCAACTAGTCTACCATCTATGTGATATGTAGCCGTTATAAGGCTGCAATCATTTAACAAATCATCTTCGTTTTCTGTTCCGATTGTTATAATCACGCCATCATCTCTACTTGTAATCTTTTTAGCTAAATCTTCTTTTTGATTCATAGCCTCCATAAAACTTTTAGCCTTATCTATATCGTTATACTCAGGCAATGAGAATATATTTGTTAAACCGTCCATATAAAGGTTTACATTTAACATCTCTTCTAAAGTTTTAACAAAGTTTGGTATGATGTTTCGAGCTAGTCCGCTCATGGCCTCGACATCATTTGCAAATGACTGAATTATGTCGCTTTTTAGGGCTTGGCTAATTGTCTTACCTTTATAGTTGTATGTCATAGACTTAGATAGGACTCTTAGCATTTCATCTGTAAACTGACATCTTGGTTTCAACGCTGTATTTGATACTTTACCTGATTCGGCAACAATCATAAGTACAACCGTTTCATCATCTATCGGAAGTAAGTTTATAGCTTTTAATATATCATCATCAGCTTTAGGTGTTACCGCAAAAGACGTTAAGTTTGTTATATGCGATAATATCTTAGCCGCATGTTTAATTGTTCTATCTAGCTCACTTATGTTTGAGCAAAGTTCCTTTGCTATAACTTCCTTTTGACTTTTGCTAAGCTCTCGTTTCTTCATGATTTCGTCTACATATAATCTGTAGGCTTTTTCTGAAGGAACTCTTCCTGCAGAGGTATGTGGGTGTGTCAAAAGCCCCATCTCTTCTAAGTCTGACATCTCGTTTCTTATAGTAGCAGGGCTTATACCTAAGTCATACTTCTTTGAAAGTGTTCTTGAGCCTACTGGCTCAGCAGTACTGATGAAGTCACCGATTATGGCTTGCAGTATTTTTAATTTTCTTTCTGTTAAATCCATAATCTCATCTCCTCTTTATTAGCACTCACTACTTATGAGTGCTAACTACAATATTTAGTATACGCCTTTTTATACGTATGTCAACAGTCTTTGGTATTTTTTTTATTACAAAATAGCAATATTTGCGGTCTATGGGATTGTGGGGCTTATGAAATGGCTGCACTCTAGGAATTGTGGCGTTTGCGAGCTTAGCTTAACTAGGCTTCATTTAAACTTTGACTTTGCAGAAGTTTAATTTTTAACTTATGCTTATAGACACAAAAATACCACTCACTTCGAAGAATGGGTGGTATTTTTAAACATATCATCAGATAATTTTCTTTTATTTACTTAACTTCAATACTTTATTTTTTAACTTGTTTTTTCCAACAGATAATTCTCCATTTCAATAATTTTACAAATAAACTAGGGTGTTCTTTCTAACTATATAAAATTGTATCGTGTAAATCATATAACTTACGACCATATTCTGTACAATTTTCTTGTTCTTTATCCATCCCATCACAAGCAATAATCTCGTTTAAAATTATTAACAATAATCTAACATCATTAGTTTCAAATTCAAACAATTCATCATTGAATTTTATTTTTCCTTCCATCTCTTCTAAATCTAAGGATTTTAAAAGTTTGTACTGTTCTTTAGTTAATTTATATTTTTCCATAACTTTATTACTTTCCAGGATTACATTGAATTAATAATCCTTTATCTAGATTTATCTACACCAGTTCCTATTACTCTTTCTAGAAAATGTTTTTACTGTGTTGTTACATTTCAATTTTTTCTGTATGTATCACTATCAAAATCTACAACTAACTTGACACTTTCTCCTTCTCCGTAAAACGTTCCCTTAGTTATATCTAACGCTGAGAAAACTGTTGGTTTTGGTATTACCTCTTCTTCATCTTCCAAACATACTATATTTAGTTCTATAGCATCTCTTGCCATTTTTATCGCATCTGCCATATCTCTTCCTTCAGTAAGTATGTCTAAATCTGGAACTTCAATCAGTATTGTATCATTATCTACTTTTGTAAAAAAAACTGGATATGTACCTTTCATATTTTGCCTCCTACCTAATCAATCGAGATTACCATATCACAGCGGCTTTTGACATTCATTTCGCGGAAGTAGTATTGCTCCAAAGGGATCCACCTATCGAAGAACATTTGAGCAGACTCAGGGTCATTGCGCTTTAAGATGCGTTCCTTTTGAAGATCCTTTGAGATGTCTAAAAAGACGCTGAAGTCATAAAGGTCTGATAACTTCTCATGCATTGAATAAGCACCCTCTATTACAACTAAATTTTTAAATGCAACATTAATTGGAGAAGAAAGCTCCATAGTTTTGCAGCTAAATTTACGATAAGTGATAGGCAAAGCTGATTTCAATGGCGATGCCACCTCCTCAATAAAGCGCTCAAGATCCACATTGCCGCCAGGAGTTTTAAGGCGTTCTTCTGTCCTCTGCTGCGGCCTTAAGAAAAAATCATCCATATGAAAAATATTGCAATCATAACGCTGACTTATTAATTGGCTTAAAGTGGATTTGCCGCTGGCACTGCCGCCATCTATAGCGATTATGTATGGCTTAGATTTATCTAAATTGTCAAGCTTATGAAAAAGCTTAGCATATATTTCATTTCCCTTGTTATTTCCTTTACAATACATCATCAAGCAATTCCTTTAAACTCTTGTTAATGTTAAACAAATCAACAAATTTTACCTTTATAGTAACGCCGTCACCTGAATTATACTCAATATTTTTACTTGTAATAAGAGGATCTGAGTTAGGATAAATAAGGGTGATATTCTTGGCATTGTACTTCTTTTGATAAGCATACATTTGGTACATATCGCCTTGATTTATGTCGTAATTGGATTTTTTGCTTGATAAAATCTTCCATTTAGTGTCTAAAACGTAGACATTGTTCTCTACTTTATCTCTAATTACCAGGTCAGGCTTCATTAAAAAGCTCTTCTTAGGCTCACTAAAAAGATGATATATACTGTCCTGAGCTAAAAGAGTATATCTTGATTTATCAAGGACCTTTCGAAGCTGGACTTCAATATACCTTTCAAAAAGCTTTTCCATTGGAAACAAAAGAGCAAAAGCGACATTTGAGCCAGCAAAAGCCGTAAAACTCTTGCCCTTTAAAAATATTTTGCTCCACATAAGCGCCTTGTGGTAATTAGCGTTGTTTCTGTCGCTAACAATTTTACTAAAATCACCTTCATAATCAGTAGAAGGAGAAATATTTGCAAAACTGTTTAAAAGGGTTCTAATATCATTTCTATTTTTAGATGACTTAGAATACTTATATAAATATAGCAGTGTTGCCTTGAGTATTTTGTTTTCGGCGCAGTTAACATTAAACTGGTCATGTTCAACAAAGCAGCGCTCCTTATGGGCTAAGTTAGCTTTTATATGATCCTTAAAAAGAAGTTTGCCTTTGAAGGCATTTTCGTTGGAAGCTACCCTTTCATAGCTACTTTTAAGGCCGCACTTTACAATATAAAACACCTCTTCTATAAACATGGTGATAAATATTTCAAAGATATCCATCTTTTCCGTATCCAAATTAGCCCTTTGTAGACATTTAAAAGGGGTATTTTTCAAGGTTTGTATCATACTAACTAAAAGCTTTTTCACCTGAGCTTCGCTAAACTGCTCGCTTGAGTAAACCTTAGGCAAAATCTCAATAGTAGTGCCGTCATCCATAGTAATAACGCCAACATAATTTTTAGCGCCAATAACCTTGCCTACCCCTTTGCGGGCGCCAAGTCTTAAAAGCTCCAAGGCGTCCACACTTTTACTTCTGTTAGACAGTATGAAATTTTCCAAAGAGTCAAAAGTACTTTTAGGCAAAGATACACAGCCAGGCACATTTTTATCTCTCACAAAAGATCCGTATTCTAGGATTTTATAAGTTTTATTCATAATGCACCTCAAAGCTATATGAATTTGTAAGAATCCATATTGTAAAGTGCATCATTGTTTATTTCATACATCCTATAGTCGTCAAAATCATAGTTTACATCGCCAAAAATGTCAGCCTCATCAAAAGGTAATTCAGAAATAAACTGACATTTCGCGGAAGGCTTGCTGTTATCTCCAAGAACAAGTCTGATTTTGTCGTAGTCCTCGTAAAAATACTCCTGCAAAAGCGGTATGATGCTGTCTTTGAAAATCCTTGCCAAAGTAGGTAAATCTGGGCATTGTTTAAGTGGCATAAAGTACGCGTGGCCTATTACGTGCTCTCTGTCGTATAAAACTGAAATGCGCTTGTTGATTTTCACAAATATGTCTTTGATGGACACTCCTTCTACAAAGATGTCAGCAAGGACATCTGGATTTGGCATCATTTCCCTAAAAGTAAATCTTCTTCTTAGGGCTGTGTCCATGGTCGCAATGGATCTGTCAGCTGTGTTCATAGTTCCCACTAAGTAGATATTGTCAGGAATGGCAAAGTGTTTTTGTGAATATGGCAGTTTTATTTCCATGCTTTCCTTTTGGCCAAGGCGCTTGTTAGGCTCAATAAGTGTAATAAGCTCACCGAAGATTTTGGAAATGTTGCCTCTGTTTATTTCATCGATGATAAATACCAAGTTTTCATTTTTCCATTGGTCGCTTCTGGCTTTTTCACAAAAGCTTTTGAAAATACCTGATGAAATTTCATACTGGATGTCTGCTTTTTCCTCTTGTGAGTTCATCACCGGCTTGATGCCTTCGATAAATTCTTCGTAGCTATATGACTGATGAAATGTTATAAACTCGATTAAGCCTTTTTCTTTGTACTCTCTATATCTTGACATAACCTCGTCGTACTCTTCATCCATAACATCTTTTAAGTTTCTCTTTTCAATAATAGCTACAGCATATATGGCCGTATGGTAAGTCTTGCCTGTACCTGGCGGGCCGTATAAAATAGTATTTTTGTTAACATCTGTAGAAGTTTTAAATACCTTTTGGCAAAGGTTTAGATATTTGCTGCCGCTTATCATAGCGTCTAAATTATCAACTTCTTTTTTGTCCTCTTCTGATGAAAGCTTATTTTTAACTGAATCTCTATAGGCAGGATTTAAACTTACAAAGGTATCTGGACATATCCAGTGAAGACCCATTGTAATGCTCCATTTAACTTGCTTTTGGTTTGTAACTTTATCAAAAGAATTTATTAGAGCCAGTTTATTGGCGCTTGTTTTCTTAGCTGCATAATTCAATGCGATTTCAAATAATTCCCATAAGTTGTCTATGGCGTCTTCTTCGCGATTCTTATGGTCTGCAAAAAAAGTTGCACTCTGAGCGCTTAAAAAAGGAATATCATCAAAAGTTTCTGGAACTTGGCTGTCAACTTGAAATTCCTTTGCCAACTCTTCTAATAAATTAACTCGATAATCATCAATTTGAGTTCTATTGAAAAATGCAAAAACTGTAAAAGGATCCACATCGATTACAGAATTGTCCTTTTCTAATTTAGGCAGCTTCTTACCTAACCTTTTATATACTTCACTTAGTTTTGATAAAAGTCTTTTTCGGTCATCTTTGTATGCAAGAAGTTTACTTGCAAATTCTTTATAGAAATTTTTCCATATTAAATCATTAGTATTCATATATTTTCTCCATATTATTCCGCCCCAAGAGCCTTAAACACAGCATCTTCAGCACTTTGATAAAAGATAATATTAAACTTGCTAAACAAATCAGCCGGCACAGTATGTAAATCGGCTGCAGAGGTAATAGGTAAAAGAACCTTTTTAGCACCGCTGTCAAGGCATACCTGAAGAGTATTAGCTAGCTCCTCCACCTTAATCATAGAGCCTGCAATGCTGATTTCACCTAAAATAGCAGTACTGCTTATAACTGGCTTACCTAAAGCAATAGAACACAAAGCCACCAAAGTAGCAAGAGAAAGTGTATTAGTCATGCCAAGACCCTGCATATCCTGATAATTTACAATATAGTCCTTTGTAGTAGTGCTTATGGAAGCGCTAATCTGGTTGCCATTGGCCTTTAGATAGTTAAATGCTGTGTTTGCAGCTTCCTTACACTTACTATCTGAGTCAAGACCTGTCTTGTCAAACTTGCCATTGCCGGGAAGCATTTCGCTTTCAAGTCTAAATAGACCGATGATGCCATTTTTACCGCGGCTAACAGTATACACCTGTCCAGGTTTTCCCATGCCTTCAGGAATAAGAGTCGAGCCACCCTGCTCTGGCACAGAAACATACTTTTCCTCAAAAGTTTCATTATCTATATATGAGAAGTTTACGTCATAAAACTCCATGCCGCCTAACTTTTTAAGCTGCTCTTTGACTCTTCTTCTCATCTCCAAGGCAATCCTTAAAATCTCCTCAAGCTGATTTTTGTCGTAATTGCCGTCAGGGTAAACAAGCTTAATTAAGCCTGAAACTATTTTTCGAACTGCAATAGTATCTCTCTGATTTAAGTTAAGGCCCAGCTTAAAATCTCTATCAAGAGCGTCCGTCTGCTGATCTTTGCGAAGCCCACGAAATACCTCAGACATATAGTCAGTAATAAATCCGTAATCATCAGTAAAATGGTTTGGCCTAAACTTTGGCACTTCCCATCCAGGCAAGTAGCAGTGCATACGATCTAAAAATGCAGTATCCGTCCCCATTTCCGGCGGGAATGGCTCAAAGAGTGATGCTGTCTTTAGTAGCACGTCTACACTTTGGTTTATGTTACCAACAAAGACCATAGAAGCGCTAGCTGATTTCTCCTCTTTGCCTCGAGAAAAAGAGCCGCTGGCCATGTAGTCTTTCATAATCTGGATGCCGTCATTGTCCTTAAATTTAATACCTGCAACCTCGTCAAAAGCAACGCAATCCCAAAGGCCAACAAGACCAATAGAGCGACTGTTCATATTGTAAAACAAATTGGCAACAGTAGTTTGACCTCCAGAAACTAAAATGCTGTTAGGTGAAACCTCTTTATATAAATGAGATTTACCTGTGCTACGAGGACCAAGCTCGCAAAGATTAAAATTATTTTCAACTAAAGGAGCCATTCTCAATAAAAGAAGCCATTTCTCACGATCTGACATTTCATCTGGCTCATAACCGGCTGAACGAAGGATTACATCTTTCCACTCTTCTGCTGTAAACAAAGATCTCTTAGACTTATATTCTCTGATGCTGACGCGAGGCATCTGAATAGGCGTAAGATTTCTGATTTTCACAGGATTAGTCTTAGTGTCGCTTGAAGGCTCGTAAGCCAAGTTTAAAATACACCAAATGCCGCCGCAAAGAAGGCGGTCGTACTTAGTAGGATAAGACTCGTCTATTTCAACGCCATTTATGCCCAGGTTTGAAAACTCGGCAAAATAAGTGTTTTTATGAACGTCTAATCTTACAGTCAGCCTATCGATAATAGAATAACTGCCTTTGGCTTTTAGCTTTGCCAAAATCTTTTGAGCTTCGTCAGGTCTAACAAAGTTATTTGATAAAATGGTCTTTACCTTTTTAACGCCTTCTTCTATAACCTCATCATCGTCACTGCCGCAGTACTGACCTAATAAAAACTCAAGAACGTAAACAGGCACGTTGGCCCCTTCCTTAATTTTTTTGGTAAGGTCTTTTCTAACTATTTTACCGCTAAAATTTTCTCGCAGTTTTTCTTTTAAAATTTCTCTATCTGATAAAGCCTCAGTCAACTTTTGCCCCTCCTAACTGAAAAAATCAAAATCATCTACGGCCATAGGAATATCAATAGTCATCTCCTCTTTAATAGGATCTCTTTGGCCCTGTTCATCTTGTATCACAAGGTAATAAGTATCTATATTGCTGTAAGCCTGCTCTTTTAAAATAAACTTGCAGCTGTATTCTCTATCTACGCTAGAAGTACTAGTCTTATCTGCTACGATTTTTTGAATATCACTTATAGGTTTGCCGTCAGCATCTGAAAGATAGATATTATAAGTGCAAGGAACAAAATTGTCCTTTACAGCTTCCTTTTGGTAGAAGCTTAACTTGAAAATCTTGTTACTTATCTTCCTGCTGGAAGTTAGTAAAGTTAAAGTAACAGGTTTAGATTCGTACTTTTCTCTATTAGCTTCATAAGATTTATATCCTGATCTTACAAATTTGTAGTTTATTACAGGCACTACCATTTCCTGAAGGCTGACACCGCCATGGACAAATTTCTGAGCACCGCTACTCTTGATTCTTATATTTTCGCAAGGTGTGTAGGCAGTGTAGTTATCCCTGTTATAAAATCCTTTTACCTCAATTAGGCCTTCGGCATCGATTTCTTTGTCTGCTATTACATATCTTCGTCCTAGCTTTAAGATATCATCTTTAAACTGGCTCTTGCCCATTTTGTCACTAGGATGTAGCGGATTATATGTGTAAAGGAAGCCGTGGTCTGAAGTTATGGCTATGTTGATGCCGTTTAGTCTGCCTGTAATGATTTTTACTAGGCTAAAGATTTCCTCGATGGCATCTTGGCAAGCTGGGAACACGTCCATTTCGTCGTTGTGGCCAGTTTTGTCAATTTTGTCGTGGTAGATATATACTACTTCTTGTCCTTTAACTAGCTCCTTTTGGTCTGAAATTTTCATCATTATAAAATCGCTGTAAGTTACGGCTACGCTCTTAGGATTTTCCTTTTGCAGAATGTCCTGTCTGCTACTTGCGTCGGTGTTTTGCCCGTCGGCAAGTACTTTTAGGTTTTCTAAAGATAGTTTCCTGTGAGGCAAAAGCGCCGCCATACCGAAATCTGTTTTTGATGGGAATACTGACTGCTGGCTGCCCAATTTAACATCAGCCTTAGTATCTCTTTTTAGTTTTTCAGCAAGTTCTTGGGCCACTTCATATCTTAAAGCGTCAGAAATTATAACAAATATTTTGTTGTCCTTTGATTGAACTTCTCTCTGATAAAAGTCTGTTTGCTGGACGATATGTGGTATGCGACCTGTATCTTTAAGATCTTCTTTTATTAGATTTGTCCAGTTTTCTGCCAGTTTATCTAAAAATGCAACTTTATATAAACCTTCTACATGGTCTAGTAGATTTCTGTAGTTATCATCTAATGCCGTATGAGCGATGTTTAAACTCTTTGAAAATGCAACATGGAAATGTCTATAATATTTGTCCATAAGGTAATATTCGTTTGTATATTGTTTCCAAAGGTCTGTTGCAGAGGTATGGTGGTAGCCATCAATATGATCTTCGCAAAACTTTTGCATGTTGGCAGTTTGAAGTATACCTGTGTAATAGGCTTCATTGTCTTCATACCAAACGGTACCTCTTCTCTTTTCTACGATGGAAATTACTTCGTCAGCATTGGCTGTGCGGTTTATGAATTTTTCCATCAGTTTGTTTATGATAATTTCATCAATACATGGAAGTATTGTAGTGTCTATTAGGTCGTTTATGTCTAGTTTGCTAAAGCGTTCTACTAGATTTAGCTGATTTTCAATAATACGTAATATGTAAACTAAATCATCTTTATCTGGGCTATTTAGCCATTCGTTAATTAGATCATAAGAAAATCCGCTCTTGCCAGATTTAAATTTGTCCTCTAAACCTGTTAGATGCTCTTCTTTTATAGTTCTAGATAAAGCATTTAGCACAACGTGAGTATTTAACTCATCAATATTAGGTGCTTTTGGTTTATTGTATCCTGTAGTGTTTTTTACCAGGTTCCAAAAGATTTCGCTTGCGTTGTATCTTAATAGCTCTAGCAATAGATTGTTGTTATTATTGTCTCCATCTGCCATAACAGCTTTTATAATCTGTTTGTAATCTAGCTCATCTACGTTACAAATGGATGCTAAAATAGCTGTATGTAATGTATTTGATGAAACTATCTGATCGCTAAATTTTGATAGTTTTTCTCTTCTTTTAGCAGCTTTTAAAAATCCTTTATATATTTTTAAGTTATTAAAAACAGCAGGAATATTTGCTATATTCATTTCTTGCATCCACATGGACATCTGGTCTGCTCTAAATTCCTGGCTGTATAGTTTTACGTCAAATAGCCAGTCATCTTCCATGTTAGTTATAAATGGATTGTACACTAAAAAATTGCTTGTTAAATCGTCGTGATTTAATAGCTTTTTCACTTGGAAATTATTGTTTTCTGTTAAGATCACCACTTTTGCTTTTTCAAACGTAAGGTCTTTTATTTCATCTGAAAACTCTTTGGCTTCATCATTCCAAAAGATGATCCTTCTGTTGTGATACTCAGGCAGTGGTTCTTGAAACTGCTGCTCTAAGGTCTTTTTTATATCTTCGATTGCCATGATTTTTCTCCTAATACATTTATTCTTCTGGATTTAACTCTGCCCTTAATTTAGACAATATTTTACCATTATAAGTAAAATGTTGTGGTCCAGCTATTGATTTAACGTTTAGTAATATTGCAGCTAAAGAACTTAAAGAATACTCTTCTCCGTTGTATGAAATATGTCTATCATCTACTACAGTACATACAACTTCAGGTTTTTCTAAAGAAACTACTTTTTCTCCTGGCTTTATATCACACATAGAAAATCTAAATGAACTTAAACGTGCTTTTTTAGCTTCTTGTTCTTCTTCTTGCTCTTCTTCACTAGCTTGATATCTCACTAAATTTTCTTCAAGTCCGTTTATTTGAGCAATTGCTTCAAATATTTTATATGCTTCTTCAGGTGACATATTATAAAACTCTCTAATTCTCACTTTACCATCGCTTAATGAATCTCTAGATCTTAAATTAGGATTTAGAGAGTCTATAATATCATGAACCTTTTTATCTTGAAGCCTATTTTTAACTTCGTAAGTAGCATAAATACGAAATGCAAAAGGAGTACACTCTGTTCTATTTAATTGTTCTACTCTTTTTATAGGGTCGTCTGCATATCCTATCTTAACCCAGTCAGGAAAAGATGGGTTAGTCAATATATAAATATATCCTTTGTTAGCTTTCATCGTGGTCTCCTTTATTATTTAATCTTCGCAAGAAGCCCATCAAACTTCTCATAATTAACCTTTACACCATCATCTAAATCAATCTCAACCATCTGATCTGCAAAGTGATGAACAGTTTCCTCGTAAGTTCTAAGCTCCTCAGCCTGTGCTGAAAGCTTTTTGAGCTCCTTGTTTAAGCGAGTTTTTTCTCTCTGGCTGGCGCTGTCTTGCAAGTGATTGTTTAAAATACTCACCTGATCGTCGTACCTAGTTTGCTGGTCAAACACATACTTAGTTCTAAGACGAGCAACAGTGTCAGATTTATATCTATGAAGGTACATAAGAGCCTTAAATCCGTTTTTCTTGCCGCTGTCAAACATCCAGTAAATTGGACGTTTCTGGTATGTTTTGCAGTGATCCTTGTAAAAATCGTTTAAGAAGTAGTTTCGAATCACTTCTTTTGGCATGCCCTTGCCGCCAAGAGCCTCTGCGATAAACTGTAAGTTTTCTTCTAATGTTTCTTCGCCGTAAATAACTTTTACAAACTCTACGAATCTGCCTACGATATCATCGCTAAAGTATTCGTCGTCGCATATAGGGATGATGTTGTCTTCGTCAGGCACAAATGTCTTGTATTTGCTAGGATCCCAGTCTCCTCCTGCGTAAGCTAAGCCTTCTTCGTCTAAAGAGTAGCGGCCTACCATGCATCCTACTGCATAGGAGATAAATGACTTGATAACATCTTCTTTTGTAAGTGCATATTTGCTCTTACCCATAGCCTCAGGAATGTCTTCTTTGTTATCAAAGACTCTGCATACTGTCACATCCTTTTCGTCTACCTCAGGTGTTAGTTCATCTGCAAGTCCATAAATATCAATGAATATGCGGTTTAGTTCTTCTTCGTTGGCTTTAAGCTGTGTAAATCTATCTTCACACTCAGCCTTCCATAGATCATAAGCTTCACTTGCTGTTGATGTATGATTTTTTACTAGTGGATGCACTGTAAAATCCCATGATGTTTCGAATGAGTCCCAGTCTTGCTTGGATAAATCGACATTAATTCTTGATATATCATCAATAGTTTTTAAAGGTGTATATATAATAGGAATATTGGCCATTGAGCCAGCGCCATAATTTAATGTTGGATTGATTAGATTTAAAAAATATTGTGATTGCTTTGAATTTAATAATCCTAAATAATAAATTATTTGATCTTCATTTGGAAAAAGGGAAGAACCCGCACTATCAAATGCTCCTAAATATGTGCTAAATCTAAAACACGTGTCAGCAGATGATAAAGCATTCCAAGTAATTGATTTTTTAAAATATAAATGTTTACTTCTCAAATTAGCTGTAGAATTCTTTAATTCAAGTCCATCATTTTCATAATTTAAAACGTAATTGTTATTTCCATACCATTTGCGATATTCTCCGCCTTTATCATATGGAATCCATTTCTTATTTTTTTTGTCTAAAGATATTTTCAAAAAGTCAACTTCATGCCAAAGCTTAATAAAATAATCATTATTGCCTGTGTCCATTCCTTTTTTTACAGGTAATATTTCACCTAATGACTCATTATCAAAAATTAAGCTTACATTTTTTGATATCCAATACGCAATCGGACTTCCAGGTATTTTTTCAAAGTTATCACACTTAACCTGATACAAGCTTCCATCAGCTAAGTAAGCATCCCTTTTAACATCCTGCCCTGCAAAATCAACAAGTCTTTTAAAAGAAGAAACGTAGCTATGCTCTGTGCCATTCCTTAATACAAATGCTGTAGTTTGGACTACTTCGCCTCCTATTTCCTCAAAAGCTCTAGCACCTAAATGAGCCATATTTACAATAGTTGTAGTAGATAGTAACTTTTCTCTTAACTTTTCATAACTAGATAAAAACATCCATGAGTGCATGTTTATCATAGCTTGAAGACCGTTGCGGATAAGCATCGCTTTGCACTTTTCCATAAATACAGCAAACAGATCAGTCTTGCTGTCAGGATAGTTCTTTTTAATAAACTTCTGCAATGTAGTTTCGCAGTTACTTACTGGTAGGTACGGCGGATTTGTAACAACCACTTCATATTTTTGAACTAGCACTTTAGCCACCTTCATAAGTGGTGCTATGGCATCGTAAGCCTCAGAAGTGTAAGCTTGTGCTAATAGATCATTATCTGTTGAATTTTTTATTTCTTCAAGCTTATCTTCAAGACTATTTAGCTCATCTAAAGTAATATCAAGCTCTAGTAAGCTACCAAGCTCACTTGCATTTTCAAAAGATTGCCATAGCTTCATAGCTACCTCTTTTTGCTCACCAAAATATTCCCAAATGTTTTCATGAACTTCCTTACTTGAAGCTACATAATATACATTTGGTTTAATATTTTTTGATAAAATTCTTCTGCTGTACTGTCGTGCCTTCATCATAATAGCAAAATATGATAGCTGGTAAGCACGCTCGTCTAAATCTATACCGTACAGGTTGTTTTCAATAATTAACTGAGCCGCATCACGCTTTGTGTAGCCATAGCTTTCGTAAATCTGCATAAACACATCAAAAGCGTATATAATTATATGGCCGCTGCCCATACATGTATCAATTAGCTTGATATCTTCAGGTTTGTAAGACTTATACTGATTGCGTATGTCTTCTAACTTGCTTTCAACTTCTGGTTCTTGAGCTGCTTCGTCAAGGTAGTATTTCCAGTTTTCCTTAAGCTGATCATTTGGATGGCCTTCGAGCCAAAATCTACCAAGAGAGTTTTCAACCATATATCTAACTATCCAGTCAGGAGTAAAAAGCTGAGTTGCGGCAGGAATTTCTTCCTTTTTAATTTTAGTGCCGCTTTTTCTACTAAACACCTTGTCCTTAGGCTCTATATTATAGAACTGATAAAACCAGCCAATAATTTCAACTTGACCTTCTTTTTCGATATCGAAATTATCTGCTTCGATATCTGAAATAAGCTTACCTAAAACGCTGTCTTCTTTAAGAAGATTATCAGGAAACAGAAGCATAGTGTAGTCTGCGATAGTAGTAAACATGCCTGGTAGGTAGTTTCCCATATCGTTACAAATTGCTAAAAGTAGCATTTTGTATAGCTCATCTCTTTGGTTTGTATCAATAAGCTCAAATACTGTTTCTTTATCTATGCCTTCAATATCTAAGTGGATAGCTTCGTCTAAAAGCTCAGGCTTAAACTCGTTTTCTGAGTTAGTAAAAACTCTTACCTTTTGAGGGATATAGTTATTTACTTCCATAAAACGAAGGGCTATAAATCTGTTAAACCAAGTGTATGAAACTTCTTCGATTACCTGATCAAAGCCTTTTTTATTTATTTCATCTATTAGCTGCTTACGCTGAGTTTTTTCTTCTTCTGTAAGAAGTCTGCCGTTTATCATTTCGGCGCAGTTATCATCAACGATATCATTGTTTTTAACACCGTATTCGTAGGCTTTACGAGTAACACGTTCTATTAACTCGTTTCTAGACCATACGGCATAATTTTTAATGGCTGTTTTGTTCATTAAAATTCCCTCTCGATTTTACACACTTATTTTTTCTAAATCTCTTCTGATTAAACCTTTTGTAGTATCTCTTTTTCTGTCAATTTTTTTGACCCATTTATCACAATAGTTCCTCTTTTTTCTGTTTAGTACTTTAGGAAACTCTACATCACTATCTTCTAAGATCTTTGAACCCTCTGCAAAGTATTCAAAAATTCTTCTCCAAAAAGTCTAGCATTTTACTTCCATCTAAAAATTCATAAACACTAGATATTATATTATCTGCATCTTCAAATCTTTCATGCCAAATTAAATAGGCCAAAAGCTTATAGACGCCATCTTGCATTGATGGGCCATATTTTTTATATACGTTTTCTACTAAAAAATCATTTTTTAGAAAAATATCTACATCTTTATAGATTTCGTCACCATGAAAAGTAATCCTTTCAAGATCATCAATAAATACCCTTGCTACATTATCATTCCCTTTTCCTTCAGTATTGCCCATCATTTCTTTGTAGTTTTTCTTTATTAATATTTCCCACGTTTTAATAGCTAGTTTAAGATTGATTTTTAACAGTTCTTCAAAAGTTTTTTTTAATCTCATACTCATTTTCAAAGGGATCTTTAATAAAGATTCCAAAGGATTTTAAAAGCGCCTCTTCTCTTGTCATGACTGCTACTTTCTTCTAATTTTGTTTTATGTTATCTCTATGTCCACATTAAATCAACAATTTATATACATAAAACGATTATGCAATTGATTGTTTTCATTCAAAAGTAAATTTCTAAGAAATAATTCTGAATATTCTGTGGTTTCATATATTTCCCTTTTTAAATCAATATAATTGGCTCTTACCAATGAATTTCTAAAATACAAAGCATTTTCTGCAAAAGTATCATTAATAGTATTAAACCCTAAGGATTTTAAATATTTAATGAAATTAATATTGTTTTATCATCATTTTCTGATACACCAAACACTATGATTCTACCATGAGAATTTGACAGAGCTAATATTTCTTTTGCTAATGCTGCATTTTCAATCTACTGCCCTTTAAAATCAATTGAATTATGTTCTCCTGTTTGAGAATATAAAAATTCTCTCAACTTTTCAAGTGTTGGTTCTCTCAATAATTCATATATTGTCCTTTAATTGTTTTGGAAATTCCATACATCCACCTCACATACTTGAATTATTAATTACTTTAAATTTTCTAATTCTTTTATTGCATCTAAATAATCTCTCTCAACATCACTTAATGTTTTTGCCTTATATTTTTTATATTCTGTTTCCGCCTTTTTCATTGCTTGTGTATGAGAAATTGAACCATTACCAATTAATAATTCTTCTCCAGTAACTGTTAAGATGTTATCTAGGTGTTTTACCCAATCTTCCATTGTCATTACTTGTTCTCGCTCTGCTTGTCTTTCGGCAAAATCAAGATACCCTGACACAAGTTGTCCCATTGCTTTTAACTCTTTTTCATTTAAGTAATTCTTTGCAATCTTTGCTTCTTTTAATGTTGGTTGATTCCCAGAAAAGGTTGTTAATCCCATGAATTCTTTTTCAGCGTCTGCTCTATGATAAATCACTTCTGCAGCCGTTTCGCCATGAATTGCATAATGAATTTTATTTTGTACTTTTTTAAAGAATTGAATAGATACGTCAGCGGTTGGATCATAATCAATACTTGTAGCATATATTTCAAGAATTTGTCTATAGAACACTTTTTCAGATGCACGGATATCACGAATTCTTTCAAGTAATTCCTTAAAGTATCCGCCACCACCTAATTCTTTTAAGCGTTCATCATCAAGCACAAATCCTTTTTTCATATATTCCTTTATGAGATTTGTTGCCCATATTCTAAATTGAACTCCTCGTTTTGATTTCACACGGTAACCAACAGAAATAATAACATCAAGATTATAGTATTCAATATTTCTTTCTACTTGTCTATCTCCTTCAGTTTGAACTGTTGCAAAATTTGCAACAGTTGCCTCACGAATCAATTCTCCTTCATCAAAAATATTTTTGATATGTCTTGATATAGTAGATTTATCTCTTTGAAACAAGGATGACATTTGTTCTAGCGATAACCATACTGTTTCAGAATTAAAAGTTGTTTCAATTTTAACTAATCCATCTTCAGTTGTATAAATAATCATTTTTGAATTATTATCCATTTTCATAAGCCTCCTTATTGCAAAAGCAAAATCGTGTATAACTTAATCTATAATCCTATATTAAGATTTGTTAAAGATGAAAGAATCAGATTTTTTCTCATTTTTCATAAATCATATTATAGTCACGTATTTTACCTGCATGATTATATATATCACCAAATAGTCTTTTATGTATTCTAATATATTCATTTGGAGAAAAACTAAAGATTTTTCTCCAATAAAATCTTAGCAATTTGAAGTGAAACTTTATCTGCTTCTTTGGTTCTATCTTCAATATCTATTTTAGAATTTGATTTATAATAGTTATTCAATAATTTATCAGCTTCATCCATAGAAAGATCACCTTCAATATTTCTAATAGCAATATCAATTAAATATTGTGATGTTTTTAATCCGTCAACTGCTTGCAAACCGATTGCAGTATGCCAGTGCATACCCTTTGTCTCTTTTCACAGGCTCAGATTCATTTATATAGTTTTTAAATAGATTTATATCCATGGATATGCCTCCTTTTAATAGGATTATTTAATAATTACGCCATCATTTCCTTTAAGAGCATTTACTAATCTTTCTCTAACGTCTCTTAAATATCTATCGATATCCTCTTCAGACTCTAATCTTGCAGTATCAAAAACAACTTGTCTATTTAAGCTTCTAATCTTTAATGGAGCTGGTTTTACTTCAACCTCTTTCTTTTCCTCTATGTTAGACTGCTGTACATCCTCTTGCGCAATGGCTTCTTCTACAGGCTTTAAGGCTTCTTCTATCTGGGTGATAAATTTGTCTTTGACCTTTATGATCATCACTTCATATGCACCAAGATTTAATAAGCTGCTTGAATTTTCAATATCAGCTCTCTTACTATCAAATTCATCTTTAGCGCTATTTAAGATATCAGCTAATTTTTCTTCATCTTCCTTAGCCTTATCATTAAGTGCTTCTAAACATCCATCTATAAGCTCAAATAGCTCCTGCTTTTTATTCTTTAGAAGTTCAAGTTTTACATCATTTATAACTGAAATAGCATCATTTAACTTAGGAATACGAGAATAATTGTAATTATCGTCATATTTTACAATATCTCTAATTAAATTATAAGCTTCCATGGCATCTGAGTTGTCTTCATAGTAAGCTAAGTTGTCAAAGAACTCTCTTCTAACATCATCAGCATTTTTATATAAAGTAAACTGAGAATTATAAAACTCTTCTACCCTCTTTAAATCTTCCTTATTATCTAGTAAGTCGTCTTCAAGTTTTAAAATAGTATCAATAAGAGCCTTGTTATCTCTTCTAGCAGTAAAGACCTCATCTAACAATTCTAAGCCTTCATTGATAATATTTAATCCTGGATAATTACGCTTTTGGTTATATGACTTATATAAATCAAGTTGCTTCTTTTCCTCTTCAAATTTAGATAAAAGGAATTTTACTGCTTCATCTTCTTCAGAAGGAACATCCATTACGTTAAAGTATTCTTTAGCAAAGTTTCTTGCTTCTTTTAACTTACGTTCATCAACCACTTCTTTAAGATCAACTATAACATTGCCATCTGCACTTTTATTTCTTAAAAATGCAACCATCTTTGGATGATCTACGCTTTTAATTTCACCAGCATACTTAATTACAATATTTCCGTCTACAACCATAGTAGCAAGTACGCCGGCAATATCTATATTTCTCCATCCATATGGAACTTTACTATATCTTTCGTTAATATCATAAGTTGAAGTACGAAGATTTCTTTCCTTTTGCATGATTAAATAATTTTTAATATCGTCTATAGCGTCTTGGTTTGGCTTAAAACCATCCATAACTACATTGTTTTGTTTTAAAATAGTTTCAATATCCGCATCACTAGAATAATGCTCATTGATTTTATATAGTTCACGGTAAGTATGTCCAACTAACTTTTCTAAAGCGTTGTTGATTTTATCTGTTGCTTTGCTACCTGCTGGCTGAACAATTTCACCACCAATATAGAATTTACCATTGACTATAGCTTTTTCTAAAAGATCTTTAACGTCCTTTTCTAGTCTTCTAGCTTCGTTTAATTTTTCTTGTATGATTTTTTGAACTGACTCAGGTTTATCGCTATAACCGCCCTTTGCATATTTTCTTATTTTTTCAGCAGTTTCAAGTGAGCTAAAATATGTAAACTCATCTGCTAAAAGGCATATAGCCTCATTGTTTTTTGAAGTAGTAATAAGGTGCATATCCTGAAGCTCTTGCGGATCTGCAGCTACAGTCATAAAGCGAAGCTTCATAGCATCACCATAAGTATTTCCGATATTTTTATCATCTATACTCTGATTAAATTCAAAATCATATTTGCCATACTTAAACTTTTTACTTGTATATATGTCGTTAAAGATTATTTTACCTAAAGAATCTACAATAGCAGATGTATCAACATCAGTGTTTCTGATGTCACGAGCGATGTCTTGCTCCTCATCAGTTAAGAACATATACTGATCGCCATTCCTTGATATATAGTTTTGATTATCCAAACGGTCTAAAGACTTGTTAATATCTTCTCTTAAAATCTTTTTGTCTGTGCGAATATCGTCAGCCATCAAAATAGTTAGATTTTCAACGTTTGATGGAATATCGTCGACATATCTAATTAAGTATAAAACCTTTAATAAATTAACATCGGCAACTGTCAGACCTTCGTTGTTTTCTGCTGCACGTTCTGCTCTTTCCATAACGCTACGGATAGAAGTATCTAAAGATCCGTGAATTGTATCGTAAAAATAGTACATAGGAACAACAGAAAACTCGTCTCTTTTCTGAATTTTTTGTGCTGATTCCTGGAAACCATTTAACATAGAACGTTCACCACTAGAATGATGCTTACCTGCATGACCTTTTTTACGAATCTGGTTAAATACATCTTTCATAATGATAAACTGGTATGGTACAAATGGGAACATCCTTGCAAACTGATCTGGTGAAGTAAAGCCCTTTAAGTCTTTTTTCTGCACCTGAAGAGAATATAGGTTGCTTAGAACGTTTGCATTGTTGTCGTATACCATACTTAGGTTTTCATATGCCTCATCAGTCTTGTTTAATAGACGTTTTTCTATTACTTCCCCTACTGATGATGATGTTAGACTTAGCTTAATGTTAAAACGAGCCATGATTCGTGAAAACTCGTCTGTACGAACTTTGATTATTTCATCTAAGGCTTCCTGACCTGTAGCGACGATCCAAACTTTGCCTCTACAAACAGATCCGATTTCTTCAGTAATTGACTGTAAGTTTAATAAAAGACTGCGCTCAGTTCCTACATACTGACCAACTTCGTCTATCATAAATAAAAGTCTAAAGCCTTCTGGCTTAGTATCTACATATGCCTTAATATCTTCCACTAACTGCTTTATGGAAAACTCAATGTTTTCTGGACTATCGACCCAATTTCTGGCAGACTCCTCTGACATGCCTAGAGATTGCTGCAAAGCATTTATAACGTCGTCTTCATAAAAAGCAAAGCTGCTGCGACACTCAAACCAGTCGTCACAAGTAAGCTCATTAAATGCCTTTATGAACTCTTGCATCTTGCCACGTTTCGTTAAATGCTGCTCCATTTTAGCAACTTTTAAGTCAGAACCACAAAAGCCCAAATGATCGTAAAATGTTCTAGCGAAAACTTTTAAGACTGCTGTGTTGTCCTTGTTTATGGATCCTTCTACGTCTATGTTAAACAAAATTGTTTCAGTAGGCGCCTGTGTTGATTTTTCAATGTTCATAAATGACAACTCGTCATCGTATTTTTCTCTGAAATATTCAACTGTGCTTTTGCCTTCTATCTCTTTGTTTTCAAGCAAGTATGAAAGCATCTTAAGGAAGTGAGATTTACCACTTCCAAAGAAACCTGTGATCCAAACACCTATATTATTTGTAGGCTCATCAAAAGATTTGCTGTATTCTTTAAAAAATGCATCAAAATGCTTTTTTAACTCTGAAGTAACTACGTACTCTGAAACTTCCTGTTTAATTACTTCTAGGTTTTCTTGCTCTACCTGGATAACACCGTTAATTGTACGGTTAATATCCTTTTGAAACATATCTCTAATAATCATTTTTCAAACTCCCCTCTAAACTGTTTTAAAAGCACGATAGTATTCGTTGGCTTTTAATTTGTTAAATAACTTAACGTAGTGCCCATCAAAATCCCCTGGATAAAATACCACTACCGGAATATCGTTGAAAAGTGGCTGCATAGCTTCTAAAAGGCTGTGGACTCTCATAAACGGAAATACTTTGCCTACACCTGAAAGAACCATAATATCTCCTAGCTGATGGTTTTCATACTGCATTTTACTTGCAAATGTTTTAGCATCAAAAGTCTTTTCTAGCTGTTTTTGCAAGGCTTCTTTGCCTTTTCTTTCTTCTAGCGCAGGAATTCTATCTGTAAGTCTTTTATCTTCACAGATTTTTAAAAATAGCTCATATAGATCGTGATGAATTATATTGCAGCTAAGGTTTTCTTCTTTTAATTGATTTACGAAATATCTAATATTCATCTCTTCTCTTGGATCGTAGCAAAATATACGTATGTTTACTTCGTTACTAAGGCCCTTGCCTTCAAGAAAATCTTGCTGCTGGATTAATTCCTTTAGCTGATCTAATCTTTTGTTTATGTTTTCCATCATTACTCCCCTTCAAAACAATTAAATACTTGTAAAATATCAAATCGCTTCTCTTCTAATAATATATTTTTTAAATCGAAATCTATTAATACAATGTTTAATACTTCTGATTTGTTGTCATCTAAATATTCTGTGTCTACTAAGATTTTGACTAGTAGACTTTTTATTCTTTTTACTGTGCTGTCCTTCCAAGCTGCCACTTCATCGTTTTGTTCTTGCAATCTTGTGAAAAAGTCGTTAACGTCTTTTCTTGAAAATGAATAATCTCTGATCCTGTATTTTTCAGCGATTACTGTAGTCATAAACTCATACATAAGTTTGTGCTGCAGCATAATAGCCACTAGGCACACTTGCATAGCGCAATCTGATGAGCTGTTTGCAATTATATCTACTAATCTTTTATCTTCTAAACGGTGTATTCTATTTAAGCACACTCTGCATATATTATTTGTCATCTTTTCAGTTGGGTACTGAAATAGATTGTTTTCGTAAACTTCTTTGATTATTTCTTCGTCTGTCTTACCTTCTAGCAACAATCTTGATACTATTCTCATTTCATAAAATCTAAATTGTTCGCGAGTTAAAGTAGCTTTATATGTATCATTAAATTTCACTTACTTTTGTCCTCCAATTTTTATACTTATCCTATGCTATAATACCATAAATCAGCCATCTTCACAATTTTTATAACATTTTTGATGCGTAAAAAAACACCCTTACCTGTGTGTTTTTTGGTAAAGGTGTTTTGGTTTTTTTGTGGCTGATATTTATAAGTCATATTTCTGTTTTTTACGCATAAGTTGAGCCTGGGTCATATTTAAAAATGCCGCCGCTTTTCTAGTGCTGCCCTCCTTAGCTAAAGCGTAAGAAATCAACTTGCTCTCATACATTTGCACATTTTTATTAAAATCAATATCTTCATAACCTATATCCGGAACATTTAATCCTAACATAAGATTCTCTTCCTCATCCCTTAAAATAATCGCATTTACGTCCTTGCCTGTAATTACATAATCCTTTGTGTTTATAATAATTCTCTGAATAGTATTTTCAAGCTCTCTTACATTTCCCGGCCAATCATACTTAAATAGCTCCTGAAATGCAGACGGTGCCAGCTCTTTTTCTACTCCATAACGTCTGCAGTACTTTTGCAAGAAAAATGGCGCTAAGGCTCCCACGTCGTCTATTCTATCCCTAAGTGCTGGTATGTTTATAGTGCATATATTAAATCTGTAGTACAAGTCTTCTCTAAATTTACCCTCTTCTACAAGTTGCTTAAGTGGGATATTATTGGCACAAACGACCCTAACATCTACATTAATAGGTTTTATGCCACCCACTCTATAGAACTGGCTTTCTTGTAAAACTCTAAGCAACTTTGACTGAAGAGACGGACTTAGCTGCCCTACTTCGTCTAAAAATAGCACGCCGCCATTGGCTAACTCAAAGTAACCTTTTTTACCGCCGGCCTGAGCTCCTGTAAATGATCCTTCTTCATATCCAAAGAACTCAGCTTCAGCTAAGTTTTCCTGGATAGTCGCACAGTTAATCTTTACACATGGCTTAGATTTTCTTTCGCTATTTTTATGAAGAAGACTTAATACCATTTCCTTACCTGTACCAGTTTCCCCTTGGATAATCACGTTACAATCATAAGCTGCCACATTTATAACTTCATCAACTAGCTTTTCTGAAGCTTTAGAACCAAATATAAAATCACCAGTCTTGCCATTGTCATGTACATAGCTGGTATTTTCATTTACTTTATAATGGCCTTCAACACTTACAGTTTTATATAAGTCATCAATTCTTTTTAGCTCTTCTGCCATATCTTTTAGTAAAAGCGTTGTAAATTCATGTTTATCTTCATCATATTGGTCAAAGGAATGGGTCGCAAGTACCTTACACATGCTTTCTGCTACGTGTACTGCACTTACATAACAACTCTTTGCCGTAGCGAAATAGACATTGCCGCCTTCCTGCGTAGCTAAAACGCACAATACCTCGCTGCCTCGCATATCTTCGCAGTTAATAGTAAAGTCAAATAGCTCATTATTTTGAAATATGTCTTGAAATGCCTCAACAGGTCTTGAAATATCGATTATATGCACATCGTTACAAGTGTCTTTTAGAGCGTTTACAGCTTGGTCTTCTGTAAGTCTGCCTAAAGCGCTTTTATCTAATACTACTGTAACTTTTGCGCTTTTTTTCGCTCTTCTAACTGTGCCTGCAAAAAACTGAGCTGAAATCAAGTCTCTTGCAATAATTAGTATATTAGAAGACTCTTTTGCATGTTTATATATATTGTAGATACTTCCTGCATCGTCAAATGCTTCTAAATAGTACGGTTTTTTTAGCGCCTTAGGCATTTCGTAAAAAATAGTCTGCATAAATGCAATTACATAACCTGTAACTTTGATCTGTCCGTAGTCGTAATTGATTTCATGTATTTTATCTATATGCATAGGAAGGCCAGTAAGTGTTCCCTGGCACAAGATGTAATCTCCCTCTTTAAAGTCGCTAAACTCTTTGTACTCTTTTCCCATTTCTTCAATGGTGCCGCAGCAAATGCCACCTGTTTTAGTATATGGATTATGTAGTTTGCCTCTTTTATTTAATATATCAAAGATTTTTGCTTTTATAAGTCTGTCATCAAATCCGCACTCTGAGCAAAATTGCTGAAATGAGTCCCCTTCTATATGTATAACATCTAAAGCTATGCGGCACTCGTTTAGTGCAACTTCTTTTGAGTTGTCAAGTCTCCACGCTGTAACAGGGGCTGTGCCTTTTGATTCTATAACTCTTGAATATCCAAAATCATCTCTAAATTTATTCATTTTTATTCTCTCTTTTTCTAATTAGTATCAATGATACGATTTCGTATCAGCTTTATTATAGCAAAAGTAATAGCTTTTTTAAAGTTTTTATTTATATTTTCAAATTTTTATTGTTTTTATAGTGTAATGGCATAATTTTTCCTCATTATACTGTTATTTTTATAACAATAGATACGTTTTCAATTCACCTGCTGTCATTATCGATACGTTATCGTTTCGAAATTTAACTTGATAGTATTTCAATATTTCCTATCCTTTAAAAATCTTTTTAACTAAAAACCTTTAAATTTCAACCTTTTTAAATTTTAAAAAAAAGTATTTATTTATTTCTTAAATGTTGGCACGTTTATTGCTATATATATTAGTGTAAACAAAATAAAGAAAAATATATAATTAAAGATAAATAATTAACAGAAAGGAAGTATTTACTATGACAAAGAGATTAATGGCAAGCTACGCTAAAATTACAAATAATGGAGTTATCGGTTACTTAAAAGAAAATGAAATTAGAGCACTATGTTCTTCAGTTGGAGCATCAACAAACGAATTAAATTCTGCTCTATCAAGATCAAACAACATCAATAATGTCATCTTCTCAAGAATGACTAAATAAATTTTGTTCAAAATAAGTAAACATAAATGATTTAGTTAAACAAGCATTTTTCAGTGCTTGTTTTTCTTTTATATAAAAATATAATAATTATTACATTATACACACTATACTTATAAATATACAAACAGCTTATTATAACTTTATGTTATACGTATTATTTATATATCTAAACCCTTTAATTTCCCATGTTTTTTACACAATTATAATTTTTTAAAAAAAGGGGGTTGCATTATTAATATATATACTGTATAGTAATACACGTAGATTACTTCATGAGGAAGTAAAAGATATATGTTATTTCATTTTAAAGATTAAGAGAGGTTTAAAAATGTTCAACTTAACAACAAATACAACTTCAAACATCATGAATATTGCCAAACCTTTCGCAACAGTTAAAGCTGTTGCTACTTTGAAATGCAAAAAATCTAAACACAACAAAATTAGATTAGATATACCTTTTACAGACCTGGTAAGTCAATTTATATAAATGTTATTAACTTTATATTTATGTAAGTATAGCCACTTCTGTAAAAGAAGTGGCTTTTTTATCGTCAGGAATAAAGTACATGACGATAAAAAAAGCGTTTCAAATTGAAAGGAGAGTTTAAATCATGGAAATGGAAGCAATCAATGTAGGATTATTATCGATCTTACCCCCTATTATCGCCATCGGGTTGGCGTTAATCACAAAGGAAGTTATTTCATCTTTATTAATTGGTATCTTCGTAGGTACATTCACTTATGCATTTAGTAGCGATGCTGGATTTATGGGTGGTCTTAATACTACACTAGCGTTGATGGGTCAAAAGATCGGTGACAATGCAACAATGATATTATTCTTATCATTACTTGGTGTTTTGGTAGTATTGGTTACAGCAGCCGGAGGTTCCCAAGCATATGGTGTTTGGGCAGCAACTAAGATTAAGAACAAGAAGATGGCTCAATTAGCTACTTCACTATTAGGTTTTATTATCTTTGTTGATGACTATTTCAACTGCTTAACAGTTGGTACAGTTATGAAGCCTGTTACAGATAAGTACAGAATAGCTCGTGTAAAGCTTGCTTACTTAATCGACTCAACTGCAGCTCCAGTTTGTATTATCGCTCCTATTTCATCATGGGCAGCAGCTGTAGGATCTACTTTAGCAGCTGCAAATGTATTTGAAAGCGATATTTTAGCATTTGTATCTACTATCCCATTTAATCTATATGCTGTATTAACAATTGTAATGGTTATAATCGTTGCTACAACTAATGTCAGCTATGGTCCAATGAAGAAGCTAGAAAGAGAAGCTCAGCTAAACAACGAGCTTGGTGCTCTAACTGAATCTATGGATTTAGAAGAAACAGACGGAAAGGTTATGGACTTAATTATTCCAATCCTAGCACTTATTATTTTATCAATTTTAGCTATGCTTTACACAGGCGGCCTATTCTCAGGCGAATCAAAGAACCTAGTTGAAGCATTTGGTAACTGTGATTCTTCTACTTCACTTGCTTTAGGTGGATTTGGTGCAATTATCGTAACATTTATCCTATATATCCCAAGAAAGGTATTAGGATTTAGAGAATTTATGGATAGTGTAACTGAAGGTATCAAGATGATGGTTCCTGCAATCACAATCCTAGTTCTAGCATGGACAATTTCAGGAGTATGTAGAGACCTTCTATCAACAGGCCAATATATCGGTGGACTAGTACAGTCAAGCAACTTCCCACTAGCAATTTTACCATTTGTAATTTTCATCGTTGCAGGATTTTTATCATTCTCAATGGGTACTGCATGGGGAACATTTGGTATCTTAATACCAATCGTAATTATCATTTGCGAACCTGCACTAGCAACTTCACCATCTCTTATGACAGTAACACTTGCTGCAACACTTGGTGGATCAGTATTCGGTGACCATGTATCACCTATTTCAGATACAACTATTTTATCTTCAACTGGTGCAGATTGTAATCACATCCAGCACGTATCAACTCAAATTCCATACGCTCTTACAGTGGCATTGGCTTGTGCGATTGGTTACCTAGTATCAGCAGTGACAAACTTCAACGTTTTCACTACTCTAGGATCAGGTTTAGTAGCACTATTAGTACTATTATTCGTAATCAACAAGATTTCTGCCAAACGAAACGCTTAATAACAAATAGAAATAGCGACTCAAAATGAGTCGCTATTTTTATTTATATTTATATATAGCTTAACAATAAAAACTATATAAAAACGTTTACTAACAAAATAGAAAATGTTAGTAAACGTTTGTTAATTACTTATTTGAATTCTTTAACTTTTCTTTAATTGCTACAACCGAAACATAAATAATAGCACCAATATTACCTGCAATCATATCTGTTACAGTATCTACCATACCTCGCTGCATACCACCACCAGCTAGATTATCCGCTGTAAATTCAAAGATTTCCCAGATACCTGCACATGCACTTGAAAACATAAATGTAGCAAATATCATCGGAATAAAAAAACTACTTAAATCCGTTACATTTGAAAACTTTTTTAATAAAAATTCAATAATAAACTTTCCAAATGCTGCCAATAAACATCCACTAATAAAATGTACAATCTTATCATAAGGATCAAAAGTTCTATAAAGATTGATTATTGATCCCATAGGAGATGCTATAAAAATAAATAATAATCCTAAATAAAATAGCCCATCATCTATCTTTAAAATTTTAGCCACAACTATCAAAAATATAATAGCTCCAAATGCTCCAAAAATATTCGTAATTGGTGGATTGATACCAATCTTAAATGCAATAACAGTTGAAATAAGTGTAGCTACTACAAGTAAAAGAACACCTATGCCTCTCTTCTTCTTATTCATTATATATCTCCAAAATTTTGGGTTATTCTATCCAATTTTGAGCACGATTAACAGCTTTTTTCCAGTTTGAAATAAGCTCTACTCTCTTATAGTCATCCATTGTTGGATCAAAGGTCTTATCAATAGCAAAGTTAGATATAATATCATTTTCATCCTTCCAATAACCAGTTGCAAGACCTGCAAGATAAGCAGCTCCTAAAGAAGTAGTTTCTATACAAACTGGTCTAATAACTTGACAATTTAAAATATCGGACTGAAACTGCATAATAAAATTATTTGCTGAAGCACCACCATCAACTTTTAAAGATTTTAAACATGCTAAACAATCGCATGCCATAGCATCTGCTAAATCTTTGGTCTGGTACGCTAAAGCTTCAAGAGTTGCTCTAATAATATGATTTTTATTAGCACCTCTAGTTATACCTATAATATTTCCTCTTGCATAAGGATCCCAATAAGGTGCTCCAAGTCCAACAAATGCTGGCACAAAATATACACCATTTGTATCTTCAACACTCATAGCGCATTTTTCACTGTCAGCTGTATTTTTAATTAGTCCCATTTCATCTCTCAACCACTGAATAGCTGCACCTGCTACAAACACAGAACCCTCAAGAGCATATTTAACCTTGCCATCTTTACCCCAAGCAATAGTAGTCAAAAGTCCATTCTCACTAAATACAGGTTTTTCTCCTGTATTCATTAGCATAAATCCGCCTGTACCATATGTCATCTTACATTCGCCTGTATCAAAACAGGTTAAACCAAATAATGACGCCTGTTGATCTCCTGCTGCTCCTGCAATAGGAATTTCTCCACCAAATATATGTGCATCAGTATATCCGTATATTTCTGATGAAGCTTTAGGTGTTGGAAGCATTTGTTTAGGAATATCAAGTAATCTTAATATTTCATCATCCCACTGTAATGTATTGATATTAAACATCATAGTCCTTGATGCATTACTGTAATCTGTAATATGAATTCTACCCAATGTTAATTTCCAAATAAGCCATGTTTCAATAGTACCAAATAATAATTCACCTTTTTCAGCTCTCTCTTTAGCGCCTTCTACATTATCCAGTATCCATTTTAGTTTTGTACCAGAGAAGTATGAATCAATCAAAAGCCCTGTTTTATTTCTAATTGTTTCAACTAATTTTGAGTCTTTTTTTAATTCATCACAATATCCTGCAGTTCTTCTACATTGCCATACAATAGCATTGTAAATTGGCTCACCTGTTTTTTTATCCCAAACTATAGTAGTTTCTCTCTGATTTGTTATACCTATTGCTTCTATGTTTTCGTATGTACAGTTTATTTTATACATAGCTTCCTGGGCTACACCAAGCTGAACCGACCAGATTTCCATGGGGTCATGCTCTACCCATCCATTTTCAGGATAAATCTGTTTAAACTCTTTTTGCGCTATGCTAACAATTTCGCCCTGTTTATTGTATATAATACATCTAGAGCTTGTTGTTCCTTGGTCTAGCGCCATAACGTATTTCTTCATTTTTACACCTCATATTTATACAAATTCACACATTAAATCATTTGAAACTAAAATTCCTTTTTCACTCAGTTTCAAATGATCTTTTGTCATAATAAAGTTACCATTTTCTATTTCTCTATAGATAAATACCCTTTTATTTTTATAGACCTCCATAAAATCTTTGCCATATCGCTCTTTAAAATATTTGAAATCAATACCTTTATTAGTACGAAGACTAGTAAAACAATATATACTCATAGAATCTTCTAAACTTTCCTTTTCGAATTCTGGTTTACGATATATCTCCCAGTTTTCTTTTACCATAGCTTCATAGATTTTTAAATCATCTGGATTTTTATATCTACATCCATCTATATACCCAGATGCACCAAGGCCTAAAGCAAGGTAATCATTCATATTCCAATATTTTAAGTTATGTCTACAATTATAACCTATTTTAGAGCAATTTGATATTTCATAATGGTCATATTTGGCATTTTTTATTGTATTTACAGCATATTCATACATCCTGTTCATAACTTCATCACTTGGAACATTTAGGTTTTCGTTTTTATACCTGTCGTAATATTCAGTACCCTCTTCTATTTGAAGACTATAAAATGATATATGCTCAGGTTCTAATAATAATACCTCTCCTAAAGTCTCAGCCCAAATTTTCTCGTTTTGGTCTTCAACTGCAAACATAATATCAATATTAATATTATCAAAACCAGATTTTCTTGCCAATTTAAATGCATTTATCGCTGTACTCTTATCATGAACTCTTCCAAGTTTTTTTAATATTTTATCATCAAATGACTGAACACCCATGCTTAGCCTATTTATACCATACTCCTTATAACATTTTAATTTCTCAAAACTTAATGAATTAGGATTTGATTCTATTGAAATCTCAGCATTTTCATCAATGTTAAAACTTTCTTTTAAAGTGTTCATAATTTGTTTTATCATATCAGTAGTAAGTAAACTTGGCGTACCTCCTCCTATAAATACAGTATCTACTATATATTTTTCTTTATATCTTTTGCCTTCATTTTTTATCTCCAAGCATAGATTGTTAACATATTCTTTTATATTTTCTCCCATCAACGGAAAAGAAAGAAAGCCGCAATAGCTGCACTTTCTTTCACAAAATGGTATATGTATATATAATCCTAATTTTTTCATTTATACTCCAATTATTAAAAGGCCACCACCTAAGGCTAGACCATAAGTTATTAAAAAGTATATAGCCATTCGTTTATACTCTCTATCTCTTAACATACAAGCTAACTCGTAATTAAAGGTAGAAAATGTCGTAAAGCCACCTAATCCACCCATTCCTAAAAACAAATACAAACTATTTTCAAGGTTTATTTTTACAAATAACGCTAAACTCCAAGCACCTATAAAGTTTATAAGCATAGTCCAAAATGGTATATACGAACCATAATATTTGCCTTTGCAATAATTTGTTATACTAAGTCTTATAAGAGCACCGATGCCACCACCAACACCAACCATAACCAATTCTGTAATCATCAGTCCTCACCTCCGTATTTCTCAAAGAGTTTATCCGTAAGGTAAAGAGCTAAAAATGCTGATAGTATTCCACAAACTGCGCCACCCATCCAATAGACTAGTGCTTTGATAACTTTTCCTGATATTGCATACTTTATCACCTCTGTCGAAAATGTCGCAAAAGTTGTAAATGCTCCAATAAAACCGGTTCCAAGTCCAACTACTATTCTGTGCTCATGGTGCCACATTTTTCCTAAGTAATTATATATAGAGGCTAGAAGGAAACATCCTACTGAATTTACTAAAAATGTCCCGATTGGAAAATTTCCCATATGATTAAAAAGGGTGCTTATATAGTATCTAGCCGCTGCGCCTACTGCACCCCAAAGAGCCACATGGGTATATATAATAAAATAATCGTCTCTATTTTTTTCCATGTTTTATTTGTTATCATCGTATTTTAATACAGCAGTAAATGCTTCCTGAGGTACCTCAACTTTACCAAACTTTCTCATACGTTTTTTACCTTCCTTTTGCTTTTCTAGTAATTTCTTCTTACGAGAAATATCACCACCATAACACTTTGCAATTACGTCTTTACGATAAGCTCTAACAGTTGATCTAGCAATAATCTTCTGCCCAATAGATGCCTGAATTGGCACTTCAAACTGATGCATAGGGATAACTTCCTTTAGCTTTTCACATACAAACTTACCTCTAGCATAAGCTTTTGATTCGTGTACAATCATAGAAAATGCATCTACTAAATCTTTGTTCAATAAAATATCCATCTTTACAAGCTTTGATGGTTCATATCTTAAAAATTCATAGTCAAGAGAGCCATACCCTCTTGTCTTAGATTTTAATGCATCAAAGAAATCATAGATAACCTCATTTAGTGGCATCTCATAATGAAGCTGAACTCTAGTTTCATTAATATATTCCATATGAAGGAGCTTACCTCTTCTCTCCTGACAAATTTCCATGATATTACCAACATATTCTTTTGGAATCATAATATCTGCCTTAACAATAGGCTCTTCAATATGATGTATCAATGTTAAATCTGGTAAATTACTTGGATTTTGAACCATAATTTCAGAACCATCGTTTTTAACTACCTTGTAAATTACGCTCGGAGATGTTGTTATAACTGCAAGATTAAATTCTCTTTCTAATCTTTCAACGATGATTTCCATATGAAGTAAACCTAAAAATCCACATCTAAACCCAAATCCAAGAGCTTGAGATGTTTCTGGCTCAAAGTTAAAAGCTGCATCATTAACCTGTAACTTTTCTAAGGCATCTTTAACATTTTCATATTTTTCGCCTTCAGCTGGATAAATACCACAGTACACCATTGATTGTGCTTTTTTATATCCTGGCAATGGCTCTTCTGTTGGATCACTATCTAATGTAATAGTATCACCTACTCTAGCATCTCTAACTTGCTTAATACTAGCACAAATATATCCTACTTCACCTGCTCTAAGCTCATTGCACGGTACTGGGCCTGGTGAGTAAGTTCCTACTTCTGTTACCTCATATTTCTTCTTTGTATTCATAAGTCTTATGATATCGCCTGCTTTAACCTTACCATCAAAAATACGAGAATATATAACTACCCCCTTGTAGTTATCATAATATGAGTCAAAGATAAGAGCCTTAAGCTTACCGTTTACATCTCCTGATGGTGCAGGTACAGTATGTACAATAGCTTCTAACAAATCTGTAATACCTGTGCCCTCTTTAGCAGATACTAATGGTGCTTCTGATGCTTCAATTCCAATAATATCTTCTATTTCTTCTTTTACCTCGTCTGGTCTTGAACTAGGTAAATCTATTTTATTTAAACATGGCAAAATTTCTAAATCTTCATCAAGTGCCAAATAAACATTTGCAAGAGTTTGAGCTTCAACTCCCTGCGTTGCATCTACTACAAGTACCGCACCTTCACAAGCTGCAAGAGATCTAGATACTTCATATGTAAAGTCAACATGGCCTGGAGTATCTATTAAGTTGAAAATATACTCATTGCCATCTTGAGCTTTATATAATAGTCTGCTAGTCTGTAGCTTGATAGTAATACCTCTTTCTCTTTCAAGATCCATATTGTCAAGATACTGTTCCTTCATGTCTCTTTTAGCAACACAACCTGTCTGTTCTAAGATACGATCAGCCAATGTGGACTTACCGTGGTCGATATGAGCTATAATACTAAAATTTCTTATATTGTTCTGATATGAATTCATATTTTCCTCACTTATATTTAAATTTATTTTAATAGATAATATTTCTCAATAACGTATATATTTTACATTAAAATCCTCTTGATTTCAATCAAAAAATGTTATATAATACCTAAAGCGAATTTGCTAATTACAAAAAAATTTAAAAAAAGTGGGGTGAAAATTAAATGGCAAATATTAAATCCGCTAAAAAAAGAATCAGTGTTATTGACAAAAAAACAGCAAGAAACAAAAGAGTTAAAAATCATATCAAAGAAGCTCTAAAAGACTTCGACAAAGCTATCGAAGCTGGTGATATGACTCTTGCTAAAGAAAAGCTTGTACTTTGTGAAAAGAAATTAATGCAGGCTGTTGCTAAAGGTACTCTTCACAAGAAGACTGCTTCTAGAAAAGTGTCAAGACTAAACCAGAGATTCAACAAAGCTAACGCTTAAATCTCATCCGTCCCCACCCGTGTATAAGTTAAATACACAACAAAAGAAAAAAACCGGCGCTTGTCTCAGGCCGGTTTTTAATTTATCAAAATAAAAAAACGTATCTACTGTACCGATCCCCCCAAAAAAAAGTTAGACAAAAAAATCTAACGATTAGGAGGTCGGTATTTTTATGGTTAAATATACCTTTGAATTTAAAATGAAAGTTATTATTGAATGATATATCTATCTAAAAACATAATAATCATCATTCTGTTATTGAGCAGTGAGTTAGAAATTTTAAAGAATTTGGTGTGAATGGTTTAGCACGTTCTCGGCAAAACAAAAAATACACTTTCGAATACAAACTTCATGTGGTAGAGTTGCACTTAACAAATGAAGTCTCATATCAGGAATTAGCTATTCAAGAAGGCATAACTAACAGTTCATTGATTGCAAATTGAGTTCGATGTTATCGTGTAGCTGGTCCTGATGGTTTGAGACCTCGTAAGAAAACTTTGAGTACACATAAGAAGGATAGTAAATTAAAAACTAACGAAAATTCTGCAAAGACAATAAATTCATAAATACAAGTGCAGAATATGTTAAAGAATTAGAATTAAAAGACCTTCTCTCATGTACAAGTATGCCTAAAGCAAAGAACTTTTCATTTGGATCAGGGTTGGGCATATCAAATGAAAGCATACTCTCATCACCTTAAAGATGAGCGAATATTTCAGAGTATGTCTCGAAAAGGAAATTGCCACGAT